>DAINAR010000035.1:0-32193 GCA_036733345.1 Deltaproteobacteria bacterium
CCTGCATCAATAGTAAATTAGCCGAACCGGTCAACAGAAAACGGCCCGGCTGCCTAATTTCCGGGACGTTGTTGAATTTGATGAATTATTATGATAATGAAAAGGGTGCCTGTAAGAAGGAGGTAATTAAATGCCGAGGCAATTGTCGTTTCTAGTTCTGCTGTATTAAAAAATGCTTAACAGATAAACAATTAAATTCATCGAACTCCAGTCTTGCGGAATTTGGCCTGATATGCGACAAATAATTAATATAATGAAAGAATGAATGTTTTATTTCAGTTTACAAACCAGAAATCCACTCCAATAAAGCAGTCTGTGACGAGTCGGAAATGAATAAAAGGACTTTTGTTATTATTGGTATTAGTGCCTTTTTCATGCTGTTGGCGAATGATGGTAATGTTGCAGGTGGCCAGTCAGGCATTTACGGAAATGGACAGCCTAACCAGTTGAGTGTGAAAGAACCCTTTGTCCCAAACCGAGTGGTGGCAAAAATTTCCGAAGATCTTCTTAAAACGCCGGGCCTCAACAGCCATGAACGTCCAGGGGAAATCATGAGAAGCCGGCCCTTTAGAACTCTAGCTGATAAATACAAATCTGAAATCATCCATTTTCGATCGTCGCGCGTCAAAGATTATTACATTGTTGAAACCTCAGACCGTTGTGATATTGAAGCATTGTGTGAAAAATTGCGCCACGAACCCTTTGTGAAAGATGCTTCACCTGATTATTATGCGGTCATTACGGCTACCTTTCCGAATGATATGTATTTCCAGTACCAGTATGCATTACACAATACTGGGCAGGTGTATTTACCAGAAGTGGGTCTTAGTGGAACCGAGGGCTGTGATATTGGCGCTGTTGACGGGTGGGATTTGACGGTTGGCAGTGTGAATGTGACTATTGCGATTATTGACAGCGGTGTTGCCACGGATCACGAAGATTTGAAGGACAAAATTGTCCCGGGCTACAACTTTGTGAATGACAGTGACGATGTTTGTGATGATCATGGGCATGGTACGTTTGTGGCCTCTATTGCTGCTGCACAGACCAATAACGGCGTTGGGATTGCCGGGGTCAGCTGGCACTCAAAGATCATGGCTGTCAAAGTTATGAACAGCGACGGATTCGGTTTCTATACCGCCATTGGTGCAGGCATTCGGTATGCCGCGGACCGCGGTGTGCGGGTGATCAATCTCAGTATTGGAGGGCGTAATGCCAGTTTTATCCTGGAGGATGCATGTCAATATGCCTTTAGCCTGGGGGCTGTTATTATGGCATCTACAGGCAATACCGGTTCTTCTGTCCTCTATCCCGCCGCATACGACTATTACTGCCTCGCTGTGGCTGCCACCGATGCCAGTGATCAACGACCCGCATGGTCAAATTACGGCCACCAGGTAGATGTGGCAGCCCCGGGCTCATTTGTCTGGGGTGCCAGATACAACCCGGGGGAACCGGATAATCTAAACTCTTACGGTTGGGGCAGCGGAACCTCTTATGCCGTTCCATATGTCAGCGGAGCCGTTGCGCTATTGATTGCACATCAACCATTCCTTACAAACAGCCGGATTATGGACCTGATCAAATATTCAGCAGACGATGTCAATCACGCCACCCACCCCGGTGTTGACGACTTTATCGGCTACGGTCGCATCGACCTGTATACTCTTCTAGGATCGAATCAGGTGGAAATGATTCCGACCCTTTCCGGATGGGGCATGATGATTTTAGGGTTCCTTTTGATTGCCTCTATTTTCCGCGTTTACTGTAGGAAAAAGGGCATCAGATAGATTTTTAGCACAATAGTCTGGTTTTATAAAACCCGGCGCTGAACTCGGACGCAAAAGGTTTCCTGTCGCTTCGCTCCCTCCACCCCTTTGCGCCGGTTAGCTTATAAGGATACGATCCCGAAATCCATCCAATTAATAACAGATAGAAGAGGACAGGAATATAATCAACGGAAAAGCCAAAAATTACCGAAAATAGGTATTGATATGTATTTTGAGACAATAAAAAAATCTATTTCAGGAAGGTGACCCAATGATTAAAATCAAACGTTTTGATTTAGTGTTGTTTTCTATTGGCTTTATTTTATTCATATCTATGATTCTCCCGTCACTATTACAAGCTCAACAAAGTCATACAATTTCCGGCCAGGTCTATAATACAGGCGGAATAGGGATTGACGGGGTAACCATATGCTTCTTCGATGGAATATCGACAGACTATGAAACAACATCCGGTGGAGGGTATTATTCACATACAGTATATGCCGGCTGGACAGGAACCATTACCCCAGGCGATGATTGTTACTCATTTATCCCGGCATCACCCCCTGTCGGTCCTGTTACAGAGGATACTGTCCAAAATTTCACCGGCACCCTCTTGACCTATACCCTTTCCGGGTTTGTTTCAGATGGACCGCCAGTATTTGATGGAGGAGGAACCCTTACCAATCCTGTTTCCGGGGCACTCATAACTCTCTCCACCGGGGGAACAACCATTTCTGGTCCCGATGGAAGCTATTCGCTTGCAGTAGACTGCGGCTGGACAGGGACGGTGACACCAACTATGGTGGGTTGGGAATTCTCCCCGTCATCCAGATATTATGAGTGGGTTGATAATGATTATACTGGCAATAATTTTGTAGGGACCGCATCAGGTGTCATTTATGACATTCCGACGACGACGGAATTGGGAACGATACTGTTCTTGTTTCTCATGGGAACAGTTGGTGTCCTTTACCTGATAAATGGGCAAAAACGTGGAGGGCAGGGGTTTCATCTTGAATAGTGAATAATATCGACCAGTCAGATAGGATGTATTTTACGGGACGTTGTTGATTTTGATGAATTATTATGATAATGAAAAGGGTGCCTGTAAGAAGGAGGTAATTACATGCCGAGGCAAGCGAGACTTGATGCACCCGGAACTTTACATCATGTAATCATCAGGGGAATCGAAAAAAAGCAGATTGTCGAACATGATGAAGACAAAAGGGAATTTGTTTCCCGTATGGGTGACCTGTCAACACAAGAGAAAACGAACATATATGCCTGGGCCTTAATGACCAATCATGCCCATATCCTTTTGCGTAGTGGACCGAGTGGCCTGTCAAGGTATATGAAAAGATTTCTGACCGGGTATGCTGTCTATTATAATCACAGACACAAGCGTCATGGTCATCTTTTCCAGAACCGGTATAAATCCATTGTATGTGAGGAAGATGCCTATTTTCAAGAACTGGTCCGTTATATTCACCTGAATCCCATAAGGGCCAACATGGTTCAAAACATGTCAAAGCTTGATGGATATCCCTGGTGCGGTCATGCGGTCATAATGGGGCGCAGGAAAAATGATTGGCAGGATCGGGAATATGTATTGAGCTGGTTTGGGCAGAAAGAAAAGGAGGCCAAAAAAAACTATCGTCGCTATGTACAAGAGGGGATATCGTTGGGAGATCGTCCCGATTTAGTAGGAGGTGGTTTGATCCGTTCTCTTGGTGGCTGGTCCCAGGTACTACCTATGAGAAGGCACGGGGATAGAGAATTATCAGATGAAAGGATTTTGGGAAGCAGTTTATTCGTAGAGCAAATAATCAGAGAGGCAGATGAACTTATAAAGCACCAGTTACCAGAGTACAGCAGAGGAAGAATTATAAAAAAGGTTATACAGGAGATATGTGACAAAAGAGAAGTGAATATAGACGAGCTTCGAAACGGAAGTCGTCGACAGACAGTTTCTGATGCAAGGCGGTCAATAGCTGTTAAACTGGTTAAAAATTATGGAATCCCCTTATCGGAAATTGCACGGCATGTTGGCGTTTCTACATCTGCTGTGTCAAAAATGCTTAACAGATAATCAATTGAATTCAACGAAATCAAGAACGTCCCCAAAAACACACTTTCCGGCCAGGTCTATGATACAGGCGGAATAGGGATTGACGGGGCAACCATATGCTTCTACGACGGAATATCGACAGACTATGAAACAACATCCGGTGGAGGGTATTATTCACATACAGTATCTGCCGGCTGGACAGGGACGGTGACACCAACTATGGTGGGTTGGGAATTCTCCCCGTCATCCAGATATTATGAGTGGGTTGATAATGATTATACTGGCAATAATTTTGTAGGGACCGCATCAGGTGTCATTTATGACATTCCGACGACGACGGAATTGGGAACGATACTGTTCTTGTTTCTCATGGGAACAGTTGGTGTCCTTTACCTGATAAATGGGCAAAAACGTGGAGGGCAGGGGTTTCATCTTGAATAGTGAATAATATCGACCAGTCATCCCGATGTGAATTATGGTGATTTCTATTTGCTGACAGACAATTGGATTTACAGCACAAATCACGGTCTGATCGAATTTGATATTTCATCTTTGCCTCCAGACATATTACTTGTTTCTAACACTAATTCTTTTTATGCTTGACATTACAGAGTTTATTGTGCATAAAGCTCTATTTTTAAATAAAAGCCCCTTGCTGCGCTATTTTATTGTAATAATGTTCAGCGCTTGAGGGAAAATTTTATAGAAAGGATGTGGTTAAAATGATTTGTAAAACCGCAAAAGAAGGCGTTGAGTGCTTCTTTATGAGTAAAAACGGCTGCCAGTATAATGGCGGCACTTGTCATCCCATTATTGAACAATGTGAAGGATGCGAGAAAGCAAAGGTTTTTCCTACCGGCACATACTGCCTTGTCTTTCCTGATCCAGCAGCCAAGTGGCGTACAGGGAAATGCAACATGGCAACTCACAGGAAAGAAACAGTTGTTAAGGCTACTGCAAAGGTTAATCCCCTGAAGGCGTCCAAGCGTAAGGTCGCATAGCTTTATTCCAGAGAATTAAGTTTTTATTTGCCTTTGGAGATAATTATCTGCTGAGTGTATTTCAGCGGAAGGGATTACTCTGTCTTGCGTTCCAGGTAAATCAAAAATTCCCGGTTACCTTTCGGCCCCAGGATTGGAGATTCTATGTGTCCGTAAACAGTCCAGTTCAGGTCCTCAAAAAACCTTATGAGACTGTAAATGACAGCCTTATGCAGCTCCGGATCCCGGACAACACCTCCTTTGCCGACCTGCTCTCTTCCTACTTCAAATTGGGGCTTGATCAGAGCAATGATAAAGGCATCCCTCAAAAGGAGTTCTGAAACCGGAGGGACAACAAGCCTCAGGGAAATAAATGATACATCTATTACAGCGCCGTGCATTGCCTCCTCCATGTCAGAGGGTTTTAGATACCGGATATTGGTCTTTTCCATAACCCTGACACGAGAGTCGTTGCGGAGTTTCCAGTCTAATTGACCGTAGCCTACATCAACTGCAACTACTTTTCGAGCACCATATTGAAGCAGACAGTCTGTAAATCCACCTGTTGAGGCTCCGATATCAAGCAAGACCTTATTCTCAACAGACACTGGAAAATGATTCAGAGCTGCCTCAAGCTTTAAGCCGCCCCGGCTGACATAAGCAGGCGCTCTTTTTTTTATATTAATGGAAGCTGACGTGTCGATAAGTCTTCCCGGTTTGTCAATCTTAATCCCGTCAACCTCCACAATACCTGCCATTATCAATGCTTTTGCCTTTTGGCGGGATTCTGCCATACCCGTTTGAAACAGGATCTGATCCAGTCTGGTTTTTTCAGTTTTAGATTGCATGTCAGCTGTTTTCGTAAGCTCAGGCCTTCTTCAGAAGATCGTTAATGGATTGTTTTGGAATCAGTGATTGATTTAAGAATGGACATGGCTTTCATAAATCCACGTTTTTCGCCTGCTTCAGGATATTTCTCGCCGCCTCTAAAATCCCTGCGGCATCAAGGCCATACTTTTTTTTCAATAGTTCTGCCGGACCATGTTCTATAAATTTGTCGGGCAATCCCAGCCGTTTGATCAGAAGATTTTTCAGCCCGCTATCACTAAAAAACTCCAATAATGCTCCGCCAAAGCCCCCCTGTCTAATATTTTCTTCTACAACCAGAATGCGTCCTATGGATGCTGCAAGCTCGGAGATTCTGATATCAAGCGGCTTGACAAAACGGCAGTTGACAACACAAACTGAAAATCCCTCTTTTTCCAATTGTGAAGCAGCATCCAAAGAAGGATATACGGTACTTCCCAGGGCCAGGATTAAAAGATCCTTGCCCTTCCTCAGAATTTCCATCTGGCCAATCGGAATAATTCTGTAATCCGGATCCAATTTTACCCCAAGGGCATTTCCTCTCGGGTATCTGATTGCCACTGGTCCAGGTTGCTGCAGGGCAGTATAGAGCATATGCCTGAGTTCATTCTCATCTTTTGGTGCCATGACTATAATGTTTGGCAGACTTCGCAGATAGGTTATATCAAAATGACCGTGGTGTGTAGGGCCGTCTTCTCCTACAATGCCCCCCCGATCAATGGCAAAAACAACTGGCAGATTAGGCAGGCAGACATCGTGGATAATTTGATCAAAGGCTCTCTGAAGAAAGGTGGAATAAATCGCAACTACAGGTCTGAAACCTTCCGTGGCCATGCCGGCAGCAAAAGTTACGGCGTGTTGTTCAGCGATTCCAACATCTAAAAATCTATCAGGATATGTTTTTGAAAAATCCGTTAAACCGGTTCCCTCAGGCATGGCTGCGGTAATTGCAAATACTTTTGAATTTTTTTTGCCAAGGTCTACCATGGTATTGCCAAATACTTGAGTATAAGAAGGCGAAGGTTCAGGCACGCATTTCCGGGGCGATCCTGTTGAGATATCAAAGAGACCTACACCATGATAGTAGGAAGGATTTTCTTCGGCAGGACTGTATCCCTTCCCCTTTTTTGTAAGGACATGTACAAGGATCGGCCCTTCCATATGGTGGATATTGTTAAACATATCAATTAGCTGATCAAGACGGTGGCCGTTAATAGGTCCGATATATTTGAACTTGAATGCCTCGAACAACATGCCTGGTGTAAAAAAGGTAATAAGAGAATCCTCGCTTTTGCGAACCAGGTTCAGAATATTTTCGCCTACACCAGGCAGTGATTTTATGAAATTTTCCAGATCCTTCCTTAAGCTTACAAATCTTCTGCCAGTCATTTTGCGGCTCAGAAAAGAAGAAAATGCTCCCACGTTTGGTGATATTGACATTTCGTTGTCATTAAGAACGACTATAAGATCCCGTTCCGTATGCCCGGCCTGATTAAGGCCCTCAAACGCTATTCCACTGGTAAGAGATCCATCGCCAATTACGGAAATGACCCTGTTACTCACCTTCTTAAGTGCCATAGCCGTTGCGATTCCCAGTCCAGCGGAAATGGATGTGCTGCTGTGCCCCGTGTCAAATGTGTCGTAAGGACTCTCCGCCCTTTTGGGAAAACCACTTATTCCGCCATATGTCCGCAGGGTGTGAAACTGATCCCTTCTCCCGGTTATCAGCTTATGTGTATATGCCTGGTGTCCTACATCCCAGATTATTTTATCTTTCGGGGTATCGAAAACATAGTGAAGTGCAATAGTCAGTTCCACAGTACCCAGACTTGGAGCCAGGTGGCCGCCGGTTTTGGAGACTGTCTCAATAATTTTTTTCCGGATTTCACCACACAGATCTCTGAGATTTTCAATTGACAGTTTTTTCAGGTCATCCGGGCTGTCAATCATGCCCAGAAGAGATTTGTTTTCATTAATCTCAGTCATTTCTTCCTTTCAATTATATATCGCGCAATCATACGCAAGGGCTTTGCCTTGTGATCAAAAATGCCTAATGATTCAATAGCATCCTCGACCAGTTCAGACTGGATTTTTTTGGCTTTCATTAAACCAACAGCGCGGGGATATGTTATTTTCCCCATTTTTTCGTCCATCCCTACGTTTTTTCCAAGTGTTTCGCTGTCACTTTCAATATCGAGTATGTCATCAGAGATCTGGAATGCCAGGCCGATGTTTTTGCCATAGGATAAAATGGCATTAATTTGAGATTCATTTCCCCTGGCCAGCATGGCTCCCGAGGTGACAGACGCGATGATTAGGGCTCCTGTCTTATGCGTGTGTATATACTCAACAACGGAAAAGTCAACCTCTCTGCCTTCCGACTGTATGTCAGCCACCTGGCCACCAACCATTCCCCTGTATCCGGCCGCTCCGGAAATCAAACCGATTACTTTAACCATGATGTCAGGCTCTATATGTTTTGTTAATTCTGGATCTGTCATCATGCTGAATGCCTCAGTCAGCAGACCATCTCCTGCAAGCAGGGCTAAAGCCTCTCCAAATACCTTGTGATTGGTCGGTTTTCCTCTCCTAAGGTCATCATTATCCATTTCCGGGAGATCATCGTGGATAAGAGAATATGTGTGTATTAATTCGAGGGCGCATGCGAACGCAAGCACATCTTTGCCGTCCCCGCCTACTGCCTCGGCTCCCGCCATGCAGAGAATAGGCCTGAGTCTTTTGCCTCCGGCGAAAAGGCTGTATTTCATGGCCTTAATCAGGTCGGACGCAGGGCCCTCATCATCAGGAAAATATGCATTAAGTGCTTCATCTACAACAATCTTTTTTTCTTTAAGATAGGTTTTTAAATCCAATTTCATTTCACTCCGTATCTCTTTCTCCCTCAATCTCAAATGGAATTTGTGTTGTTTTTTCTTCGCTTTCATTTACCAAAAGAGTCACCTTTTTTTCAGCCTCTTCCAGCTTATTTGAACAGAACTTTACTGCTTTCATTCCTTCCTCAAACACCTTCAGGGCGTTTTCCAGTGATATTCCGCCTTCCTCCAGGCTTTTCACAATCTCCTCGAGTCTTTTCATAGCATCTTCAAACTTTTTTTCAGCCATTTCTTCCTCCGGGTTTTCAATCCGCCAGAGGCGGACGAGGGTTCGATTTCCCGCCCCTTGGGGCGTTCAATGCTTTTTAAGATACCCCGCTGCTCTGCGGCGGGGTAGTTTATTTTCTAAAAACGGCTGCAGACTTGTATCAAAGATTATAATTATCCCTGACAAGCCTTTCTGTCAACCAGACATTCCAGTTCACCCTCTGCTAATAATACTTCGATTCTGTCTCCCTTTTTTACACTCGAAGCTTCAATCAATATACTTTTTTCCGGCAGTTTTCTTGCAATGCTGTATCCCCTTTTCAGAATAGCCATTGGGCCAAGATCTTTTATCCTTTTCTCTAAAAGAGAAAATTCCATCGCCTTTTTTTCCAGTAGCTTTGAAGTGGCACGGCTTAATGATATTCTGTGAAAAACCACCTGCTGCCTCATTGACTTTATATAGTTGCCGGGAGAATTATGTATAAGACTGCGTTTTTCTCCTGAAAGTCTTTTCGTGCTATCGGAAATAATAAGGCCCATAAGCCTGACAAGTCGTGAATGATAATCATCAAGACGCATCCAGTTTTCGGCTATGTCTCTTTTTGGGTCTCTTAGTCGTTTTGAAAGTCCTTCCAGATCAAGAAAGTAGAGTTTTATGAGCTTTCTTATCGCCATAGTCAACCGCTGATGAATTTCGCTGAGACGAGTTTCAAGGGATTCCTTTTCCATTACAAGCAGTTCGGCAGCGGCAGATGGGGTTGGAGCCCTGAAATCGGCAGCAAGGTCTGATATGGTGACATCGATTTCGTGTCCCACAGCCGAAACCACCGGTATGCGGGAATCTCTTATTGCTATGGCCAGGTCTTCCTGGTTAAAGGGCCACAGGTCTTCAAGGGAGCCCCCTCCACGAGTCAGTACGATAACATCGACATCAAGCTTGCGGTTGACATAACCGAGTGCATTAACGATATCTGCTGTTGCTCCCTCCCCCTGGACCCTTACGGGCACAACGATTATCTCAATGTTGGCGAACCTTCTATGGATCACATTTAAAAAGTCTTTAATCGCAGCGCCTGTCGGAGATGTTATCACCGCCACGCGTTGAGGCAGAAATGGGAGGGGCTTTTTAATCCCCTGATCAAAGAGGCCCTTTTCAGCCAATTTCTTTTTAAGTTGTTCAAAGGCTATTGCGAGGGTTCCTATTCCCATCGGTTCAAGATAATCAAGGACAATCTGGTATTCACCTCGCAAGGGGTATACGCCTATTTTGCCCTGTGCAAGAACTTTCATACCATTTTCCGGGACAAATTTAAGATTCCGGGCCTGAAGCCGAAACATAATGGCCCGGATTTGTGCCTTTTCGTCCTTAAGGACCATATAGTAATGCCCTGAGATAGGGGCTCTGAAATTGGATATTTCACCCTCAATCCAGACGAAATCAAAGTGCTCTCCTAAAAGCGCTTGAATCTCCTCGGTGAGCCTGCTCACTGTATATATGGTATTAGTATGTGACATTTGACACGGATTCTAAATCAGTTGTTTTTAAAGAGCCTTCTAAGCAGTTTCAATGCCGCATATTCTATTACTCGCACTCTATATAACTCATTAAAATATGTCAAATCGAGTAAAGTCATATTTTTTGATCTTATTTTTTGATCTTGCAAATTGTTGAATAAGTAAATATCTTAGATAGAATGGGTAATTGTTAAGGCTGAGAAAACTGAGAGAATGCTGTTTTTAAATAATAACTTTCCAGTTGATTGATTCCTGCACGAAATAAGAAATTTGCGCCTTGACAATTTTTGTTATCAACCTTTTCCGGCTGTAAAACTCCAGGAGGTTAACGATGAGTGATTTTTTAGAAACAGGAAAAAAAAACCCCCTTAAGATTCAGGATAATACATTTCGTGATGGCCATCAGTCAACTCTGGCCACAAGAATGAGAACAGAAGATATGCTTCCGATTGCTGAAAAAATGGACAGCGTGGGATTCTGGGCTATGGAGGTCTGGGGAGGAGCAACATTCGATACAATGCACCGTTTCCTCGCAGAGGATCCATTTGACAGGATCAGGACATTGAAAAAATACATTAAAAAGACTCCTTTTTCCATGCTGTTAAGAGGACAGAATCTGGTTGGATATCGTAATTATGCTGATGATGTCGCCAGATTGTTTGTTGATAAGGCATGTGAAGCAGGAATTGATGTATTCAGGGTATTTGATGCCCTGAATGATTTCCGCAATTTTCAGACCGTAGTGGAAAGGATCAAGGCCAACGGTAAACATTTTCAGGGAACCATCTGCTATTCTCTGACTGAAAGACGCATGGGCGGAGATGTATTCAATCTGCAATATTATCTTTCAAAGGCAAAAGAGATACAGGGTATGGGTGCGGACAGCCTTTGCCTTAAAGATATGGCAGGAATTATGGCACCATTTGATATTGCAAAGCTGATTGCGGAATTGAAGAAGGATATAACAATACCCATACATCTGCATACACATTACACAAGCGGAATGGCTTCTATGGTCTATATCGAGGCGATAAAAGCCGGTGTGGATATAGTTGACACGTGTTTAGCACCTTTTGGTTTAAGGACATCTCAGCCTGCTGTAGAGCCGATTGTTGCGACTCTTTATGGAACCACTCGAGACACCGGATTTGATCTGAGCCTTTTACTTGAACTGGGTGATTATATTGAGTCTGTTGCACCAAAATACCGTGATTATCTGGCAAAACACAAGATGTCTGTTATTGATACGGGTGTCCTGGCCCATCAGGTCCCGGGAGGGATGATATCCAATCTGGTAAGCCAGCTCAAGGAAGCCAATGCTCTGGATAGATTATCCGAGGTTTATGAAGAGGTTGCGGTAACAAGAAAGGAACTGGGCATGCCTCCGCTTGTTACACCCACCAGCCAGATAGTGGGTGTTCAGGCCGTCCTCAATGTGTTATTCGGAAGATATAAAATGGTTACTAAAGAAGTTAAGGATCTTGTCTACGGGCTGTATGGAAAGACACCTATCCCTACTGATTCTGAAGTTCAGAAAATGGTCCTGAAAGGTTACAAAAGGGGTGAAACACCTGTAACCGGCCGTGCAGCAGACTACCTTGAGCCGGAGCTTGAGGAAGGCAGAAAAAAGATCGGGGATCTGGCTAAGGATGATTTTGACCTGCTGATATATTCTCTTTATCCCACAACCGGCGAGCAATTCCTTAAATGGAAATACGGCGTCGAGCAAAGACCTCCTGCTGTAAAGTCAAAGACACTTGAGGATATAAAAAAGGAAGACGCGGCAATAGCTGCGGCGATAAAACAAGTCTACGCAAAATAGCATGAAGGTTTTCAGCCCCCTTTTCCCGCTCAATCATTGGGAAGGGGGGCTTTTTTCATCAATAAGCAAATGCCCGATAATTTTACCTGTTGTCTCCAAAACGTCACGATGAATATCAGCAATGCTCTTTTCGCCGTCGATGCGAACGATGCAGGCATCTCCCATTGAATCGAATATGTCTTTGACCTTTCCAAGGCTTTCTTCCTGTTCAAAGAGGTTGGGAGACTCATTCCTCCCGTCTCGAATCCTGTTCAGGCCTCTTCCGGGCTGAATATCTATAATAAATATGAGATCTGGCTCAGGTGCAAATAATGCATTTTCCGATCTGATCTTTTCAGGGTCCAAACCCAAAGCCCCCTGATATGCGATAGTTGAGAAGTAATAACGGTCCAGGATTACAATTTTCTTTTCATTTAGCGCAGGCCTGATAAGGGTTTCCACATGAAACTTTCTGTCATTTATAAAAAGTTTATATTCATCTTCCGGGCTTGTAAAAGCCCTTTCACTCTGAGCCAGTTCTTTTATTTTTTGACCATATATGCTGTCCGTAGGCTCCCTGGACAGAATTACATCAAAATGCCTTTCACGAAGGGTGTCATACAGCATCCTGGCCTGTGTTGTTTTACCCGAACCGTCAATGCCCTCAAAGACGATCAGGAAACCTTTTTTTAGAATCACAGAACAACTCCTTATAAATTTATTTGGGTCTATTTCATGTTGTTATTATTCCCACATGTTTTCAGTACCGAATGTTTTTTCACTGACCAGTTTATTGTTCATGGTTTCCGGGTCAAAATTTACAGGGTAAACAATCTCGATGCAGGATGTATCCAATGGTCCCTTCGGGTCGTATATAAACTGGCCGAAGAGCAATGAACCGCATGTCTGGTCCTCCCCGCCAAGGGCCCAGTTCGGCGGGGTTACGGGCGAATTGATAAGGACCCCGTGTGTGGCATAGGGAATTGTGATAAAGTGCTGATATTCGCCGTTGAAATGCAGTTTCATCTTCCCGGCGATCTCGATCGGCGTCTGGGGGTCAGTCGTACCGTTCAGCATCAACATCGGGATATCGGTATCGGGCAGCTTCTGGGCATATATTTCATCCTGATACAGGTTCCAGAGATCGGATTCGTAAATCTCAGCAAAACGAAATGAGACGTCTTCTGAAAAAAATGCCCCCTCAAGAAATTCCTGGAGTTCTGTTGAAGTGCTGCCTCCGAAAAGCTCTGAAAGACTAATCAGGTCACAAAGCATGGGTGAGTTCAAAAGGGTTTTATCAATTGCACCTGCCTGCAGGTTTTGTTTAAAGAAATCGAGCACCTCCCGGTCTTTTTCGCTGCACCGGTACAGGCGGTATATTAAAGGAGGTATAAGAACTCTGGTGGACCAGTTATTCAGAAGTTGACTCAGTACATGCCGGAGTTCCTCCCTGGTAAACATAAAATTACATTCGGATGGCAGCTGTTCCTGATCAAGGAGTCGAAACACCAGTTCTACGGCCTGCAATGGATCTTCGGCGATAGCCTTCATTTTCTCATTGCAGACCGGATCCGACCGGCATAATTCCAGGAATTGCCTTCCCACCATGTTGTTCCAGCGGTCGTAACAGTCGAGATAGCATTCGCCGGGTGTGCAGATGGAGTCAAGTATGACACCGTCAACTTCATCAGGGTAGAGCTGAAGATATCTCAGCAGCCAGTAGGTTCCATAGGAAGTGGCCCAGATGAAGGTCTTTTTACCTCCCTGGCGGGAACGTACAATTACTTCATGCAGGTCCCTGGCTGCGTTGGTGGTTGAAAACTTATTGAGTTTTTCTCCCCAGGTTTCGCAGATATCTGTGTAACATTCCCGGTAGCTTCCCCAGTCATCTCCAATATCATTGTCGCCGCTGCACCCCAGGCGTGTGGAAAGACCGACCCCTCGATGATCCAGGGAATAGAAATCGAAGTCAGGATAATACATGGCTACTCTTAACATTGCTCTGGACAGAAGGCGGCCTGAACCTCCGGGGCCTCCTTCCAGAAACCATATCTGTCCCTTCTTGTTCTCAGCGCTGCCCAGATAGCGGAATGCACTGATGTCTATGTGTCGCCCGAGAGGTTCATCATAATTCAGAGGAACAGAGAATGTCCTGCATTGTGCAGAATCGTCCAGGCAAGTATAGTCAGAGCATTGTACCCATTGTATGCTGTCGGAGTTATGACAGGCTGTTGTAATTAACAGGGAAAATAGTACAACGGCTGATATGATTATAAAGTTTGACTTCACGCTGAACCTCTTTCGCATGCTATTTTGATATTTGATGATGGCCCATTTTGTAGGAGAAGGACCTGTCTGTCAAGAAATGAGTCCTTATAAAATGGAGACAGGGCACACTGACCAGGATTTAATAAAAAATCTTCTTCCTAAATTTAATTACGCAAGGGATATCAAAAGGTTTTTATTCTCAAGACTTGCTTAATTAGTGAAGGATAAAGGCCTGAGATAATATTTACATATGTTTGTATTTATGAACTCTCTGTATAAATACCGCGTTTGAAATTGTTATTGCTGCATAATTAAATATTGAGTAACCAACCGCATTAAAATAATGAAGTAATTAAATTACTCTGATTATTTTATTGATATTATTTTTAAGTAATATTATTATTCCAACTAAATATTGAAAAATCCGTGATTTGTGCACGTGCTTTGGTTGGAAACTTAACCGGCAGCCTTGAACAGGGAGCAGTTAAAGCAACCGAATTAACGATACAATCCTCCATGTAACGATTAACCTTACTCCGGGTAGAACAATGCAAATAAAAACCGTTCCCATTAAAGCCTGCGCCCGTGTTCTGCCCGGTTTTTCAATAAAGACATCCATTTCACATGATCCCAATGGTACACATCAGATCATTTTAGCCAGACACCTTCCTGAAATAGGCCCTTATGAATATAAAGAGGAGCATGTGCTCAAAATTACACCTGAAAGGCCGCCGGAGAAGTATTGCGTCTCCGCCGGAGACATATTATTCATGTCAAGGGGGAGCTTAAACAGGGCAATATTATTAAATTCTGTTCCTGAAAACACTCTTGCGACAGCTTCCTTTTATATTATAAAGCCAGGAGCAATGATTGCTCCTGGTTATCTTGCATACTGCCTGAACCAGGAGCCTTTCCAGAATAAAATTGCCGAAATACGAACCGGTGCCGGAACCCCCCTTGTCCCGAGGGCTGATTTTTCTCAGATCCCCATTATATTGCCTTCTCTTGAAGAACAGAATAAAATCGCTGAAATCGGAAATTTAATGATTCATGAAAAAATATTAATAAACAGGATGCTGGAAAAACTGGAATTAAAACATCGATTATTAGGTAAAAAAATATTAAACAAACTGGAATACTCTTCTCTTAAAAACGAATAAGGAAATTTACATGGACGATCAGCAAATCAGAGAAAAAATCTCTAATAAGGTGTGGCAGGCATGCGATACATTCAGGGGAGTTATAGATCCTGCTCAGTATAAGGATTATATTCTTACGATGCTTTTTGTTAAATATCTAAGCGATATATATAAGTCGAAGTTAGAAGAATATGAAAGGAAGTATAATAATGACCAGATTCGTGTCAACAGGGCTCTAAGCCGTGAAAGATTTGTAATCCCTGTTGTCGAATTAAAAGACACCAAAGATGAAGTTGAGGAAGAATTTCTCTGTACATTTGACAGCCTTTTTGAGCGAAGAGAAAGAACAAATATAGGGGCTTTGATAAATATTCTGCTTGAGCAACTGGAAGACGCAAATAAGGCAAAGCTACATAATGTTTTCAGAAATATTGATTTTAACAGTGAGGCCAATCTAGGGCAAACTCGCCAGAGAAATACACGCTTAAAAAACCTGCTCGAGGATCTTGTATCTCTGGATTTGCGGCCTGAATCGGTCGGACACATGGATATTATAGGTGATGCCTACGAATATCTGATTGAAAAATTTGCTGCTACTGCGGGTAAAAAGGCCGGGGAGTTTTACACACCAGCAGGAGTTTCCGAAACATTATCGAGACTCGTCGCCCCTGAAAAGGGAGACCGAATCTATGATCCTGCCTGCGGTTCAGGGTCTCTATTGATAAGGGCTTCAAAACAGATTGAATCGGATGATTTCGCACTTTACGGCCAGGAGATGAACGGCAGCACCTGGGCGCTCTGCAAAATGAACATGTTTCTTCATGGAGTGGATGCTGCGCATATTGAATGGGAAGATACCATAAGGCACCCCCAGTTTGTTGAAAACGATACCCTTGCGAAATTTGATGTTGTAATAGCGAATCCGCCCTTCAGCCTTGACAAGTGGGGCCAGGAGATCGCTACCGAAGATAGCTTTGGCCGTTTTACACGCGGAATCCCGCCAAAGAGTAAAGGCGATTGGGCATTTATTTGTCACATGCTGGCATCGGCTGTCGAGGATAAAGGAAGAGTAGGTGTTGTTGTGCCCCATGGTGTCCTGTTCAGGGGTGGACAGGAAGGAAAAATCCGTGAGGCAGTCATCAGAGAAAACCTGCTTACCGCGGTCATTGGTCTGCCTGCCAACCTCTTTTTCGGCACAGGCATACCGGCAGCCCTGATGATATTTGATAAATCAAGAGAACCTTATGGCAATGGGGATATTCTTTTCATTGACGCGAGCCGGGAATATGCTCAGAACACCAATCAGAACAAGCTAAGGGAACAGGATATAGAAAAGATTGTTAAAACCTTCAGGGAGAGAAAGGCCCTGGACAAATACTCATATGTTGCTGCCTATTCTGAAATCGAGGAAAACGAGTTCAATCTTAACATTCCAAGATATGTGGACACCTTTGAACCGGAAGAGGAGATAGATATCGCGGTGGTTCAGGAAGAGATAGACCGGATTGAAGAGGAATTGGACGAAACGCGGAAAAAGATGAAGGAGTATTTAAAGGAACTGGGTTTTTAATCATTAAAGGCACAAAAAGAAAAAAGGAACCACGAAATACACGAAACACACTAAAAAATAAAAAAATTTTTTGTTCGCTTATTTTGTGTGGTTCGTGTTCAATCAGCTTTCTCATTTTTTCGAGGTTATATGATGACAGATATCATCTACAAAGAGGAAGGTTTTACTATACAGGGAGTGGTTTTCGATGTTTATAAAGAAATGGGATCAGGTTTTCTTGAGGCAGTTTACCAGGAGTGCATGGAAATAGAGTTTAGATCACGTGGAATACCGTTTGAAACTCAAAAAGAATTAACTCTCTTTTATAAAGGCAAGGAACTTAAACGATCATATATACCGGATTTTATCTGTTTCGAAAAAATAATTGTCGAATTGAAGGCATTGAAGGAAACAACAAATGAACACAAGGCGCAAGTCTTTAATTATTTAAAAGCTGCCAATATGAGATTAGGATTGCTTGTTAATTTCGGGCATTATCCAAAAGCTACTATAGAAAGGATCATTATATAACCACGAAACATACGAAACGCAAAAAACGAAAAAGCAACCTCGAAATACACGAAAGGTAAGAAAATGGAAAAAACATAATAAATTTTGTTCGTGTATTTCGTGTGGTTCGTGGTGAACAAACAGTTTTAATATTTCGTGGTCTGGATGAGGTAAAGTCGTGACTGACAACCTGCCTGCAAAAAAATCGGAGTTTCTCCTGTATCAGACTGAAGATGGTCATACAAAACTTGAAGTGAGACTGGAAAACGAAACTGTCTGGCTGACCCAGCAGATGATGGCTGAACTGTTTCAGACAACCAAGCAAAATATCGGTCAGCATCTAAAAAACATCTTTTCCGAGGGAGAACTACCGGAAAATTCAGTTGTAAAGGAATTCTTTACAACTGCCTCAGACGGCAAAAAATATAAAATACGATTTTATAATCTCGATGCTATTATCTCAGTCGGATATCGGATTAAAAGTATAGTCGCTACCCGCTTTCGCATGTGGGCAACGCAACGCCTGAAGGAATATATCATCAAGGGATTTTTATTGGATGATGAAAGACTTAAAAATCCTCCAGTGGCAGGATCATCCGTCCCCGATTATTTCGATGAAATGCTTGAAAGAATCCGTGATATTCGGGCAAGCGAACGGAGGATGTACTTGCGAGTCAAAGAGATTTTTTCCATGGCAGGAGATTATGATCCTACATGGTCTGAAACAACAAGATTTTTCAGCATAATTCAGAACAAGCTCCATTTCGCGGCGACCGGAATGACAGCCGCTGAACTTATTAGGGAAAGGGCAGATCATACAAAGCCAAACATAGGGCTTACAAGCTGGAAGGCGGGAGAAGTTAGAAAGACCGATGTCACTATCGCAAAAAATTATCTTAAAGAAAATGAAATTGATGGACTGAACAGGATTGTTGTCATGTGGCTTGATTTTGCGGAGGATCAGGCAAAACACCGCAGACAGGTCTTCATGAAAGACTGGGAAAGAAAGTTGGATGAGTTTTTAAGGTTTAATGAAAGAGAAGTTCTTCCGGATGCCGGTAATGTAAGTAAAGCGGAGGCTGATGAGCACGCGAAAACAGAATATGACCGGTTTGAGGAACGCCGGAGGGCATATAAAGAACTTACCGGGCAGGAAGATACTATCAGGCAGCTTGAGGAAGCGGCAAAAGACATAAATAAACCACGAAACACACGAAAATCACGAAAGAAAAAACAATAAAAAATGAATTGTTTGTGTATTTCGCGTGGTTTGTGGTCTGAAAGGTGTTGATTTGGTTGATCGAAACGAAAACAGGGCAGGATATAAGAAGACCAAGGTTGGGTGGATACCTGAAGAATGGGATATTGAACCTTTAAATAAAGTTGCGACTGTCCAAACGGGCTTAGCAAAAGGAAAAAAAAATATTAAAGACAGTGTATCATTACCTTATCTAAGAGTGGCCAACGTTCAAGATGGATTTTTACACCTTGAAAATATTAAAAAAATTAATGTAGAAAAAACTAAATTAAAGAGATACCTACTACAGAAAGGTGATGTTCTGTTTACCGAAGGAGGTGATTTCGATAAACTAGGCAGAGGCACAATTTGGAATGGAGAAATAAATCAATGCTTACATCAAAATCATATTTTTGCTGTTAGATGCAATAGGCCCCGAATCCAACCATATTTTCTTTCAATAATTGCAGCAGGTCCTCTCGGCCGAAGATATTTTCTATTATCTTCAAAACAATCAACCAACCTAGCAAGTATTAATACTAGACAATTAAAAAGTTTTCCTTTGCCCTTACCCCCTCTCTCCGAACAAAAAAAAATCGCTGAAATCCTTTCCACATGGGACAAAGCCATAGATCAGACACGAAAACTCATCATCGCCAAGACCCGAATGAAAAAAGCCCTTATGCAGCAATTAATTCCTTATTATGGTTGTAAAATAAAAGAGCAAAAATCAAAATGGACATTAAAAAAACTTGGTGAATTAATTCAACCTGTATCTAGGCCGACCCCTAAACCAGATAAACCTTATTTATCCATCGGAATACGTAGTCATGGCAAAGGTACTTTTCAGAAAATGATCAATGAACCTGAGCAAATTATGATGGATACACTATATCGAATTAAGGAAGATGATTTAGTAGTAAATATAACTTTTGCTTGGGAAGGTGCAATTGCAATAGCAAACGAACAAGATAGTGATGGTCTAGTTTCACATCGGTTCCCAATATACAGGATTAAAAGATCTGTTGCAGATTTAGAGTATGTAAAAAATTTAATACATACAAAAAGGTTTATATGGGATTTAGGTTTAATCTCCCCTGGCGGAGCAGGAAGAAACCGGGTTATGAATAAAAGCGATTTTCTGAAAATACAGGTTTTTGTCCCGCCCTTAGAAAATCAAAAGTATATTGGGCAAATACTATCAAAAGCAGAAAAAGATATAAATGTAAGTAAGGCGTTTCTCTATTCCCTTGAAAAACAAAAACGCGGTCTCATGCAGAAATTACTGACCGGTGAAATCCGGGTAAAGGTATAGGAGCGTTCTATGGAAGACCAGTCGCCATATGGAATTCCGGAATATGAGCTTCCCAATTATCTGGAAAAGGTGCAGTCCCAGCTTCCCGCACTGCATCTCTTAATACTCCTGGGCTGGAAGTATTTAACGCCTGAAGAAACAGTCAGTCTTCGTAGTGGACGCCTTGGCTCAGTAATACTTGAACCTGTATTGGTTGAACATATCCGCCAACATTGCAGGTTTGAATTCAAGGGTATGTCCAGACCTTTTACGGAAAATGCCATTCAAAACGCTGTTCAGGCACTCAAGTCATTTCGGGCGACAGGCGCCACTCACCAGAATGAACATGCCTATGATCTGTTATGTCTTGGGACCAGCGTGCCCCAGACAATAGAAGGAGACACCAAGAGCTTTACAATAAATTACATCGACTGGAAGAATTCTAAAAACAACACATACCACTGCACAGCGGAATACAAAGTGGAGCGAACCGGCTTTCAAAAGCACTACATCCCGGATATAGTTTTGTTTGTGAACGGTATTCCTGTATGCGTTATTGAATGCAAGCGGTCCGCCTATACTGACCCAGGCAAAGATCCGGTTAAACTTGCCATTGATCAGCTTGGAGATTATCAGGCAAAGGATGGAATACCACAGCTTTTTTTATACACTCAACTTCTTCTTGCCCTTGCCAGGGACAAGGCCAAATACGGCACAACCGGCACTCCTCGCCCCTTCTGGGCTTTGTGGAGGGAAGAAAGGATTGACAAGGAACTTAAGGATAAACTCTCGGAAAAACTTGATGGCGCAGACCTTGACAGGCTGCTCAGTGCCCCTTTTAAGGATGCAAGAAGGGAATATTTGTCCATTCATGAGCAGGGAAGGGAGATTTATGAACAGGACATGGCATTGTATTCCCTTTGCCGTCCTGAACGTTTGCTTGAGCTGGCATATAAATTCATTCTTTTTGATAACGGTGTTAAAAAGATAGCAAGGTATCAGCAATATTTTACGGTACACGATATTATTAAGAGGGCGTTAAGCGCCCCTCCAGAAAGCCCCAGGCCGGGGGGAGTTGTCTGGCATACACAGGGGAGCGGCAAATCCCTAACCATGGTCATGCTGGCAAAATCCCTTGCTCTTCATCCTGCCATACTTAATCCGAAAATAATCCTGGTAACCGACCGTATTGATCTCGACGATCAGATCTGCGGGACATTTCGTGCCTGCGGTCTGGAACCGGAACAGGCAAACACCGGAAAACACCTTGTAGAACTTCTCTCGGATCAAAGGTCTCATATTGTAACAACCCTTATTCACAAGTTCGCGACTGCGACATCCGGAAGGATGCTTACGAGAGCGGATAGAAACACATTCGTGCTTGTGGATGAGGGGCACAGGGGACAGTATGAAAGACAGCACTCCAGGATGCGCCTTGCCCTTAAGGGAGCGTGCTTTATTGCCTTCACAGGTACTCCACTTGCTAAATCCGCTAAGAGAAACACATTTTCCAAATTCGGGGAGCTTTTTCGTCCGCCCTATACTATCTCCAGGGCAGTAGAGGACAATGCGGTTAAACCATTACTATATGAAGGCCGGTATGTCCCCCAAAAGGTGGATAGGGAGGCCATTGATAACTGGTTTGAAAAAATAACACTGGCGTTGACCAGAGACCAGAAGGCGGATCTTAAAAGGAAATTCTCAACTGAACGCCAGCTCAACAAGGCAGTTCAAAAGGTCCGAATGGTCGCCTGGGATATTAGCCTGCATTATACGACCGCGTACCAGGGGACAGGCATGAAAGGCCAGCTTGTCACACCATTTAAGGGAACAGCTCTGAAATACAAAGAGTTTATGGATGAATTCGGCATGGTAAAAACAGATGTCCTGATTTCCGGCCCCTATGAAAAAGAAGGGGAAGAAAATAATGCTGATTCATCAAATGAGATAGTAAAGGCCTTCTGGGATGAAATGATGGACCGTTTCGGTTCTGAAAAAAATTATAACAAACAGCTCATTAATTCATTTAAACATGGTGACAGTCCTGAAATAATTATTGTGGTTGATAAGCTTTTAACTGGATTTGACGCGCCGTGCAACACGGTTCTTTATCTCGCCCGAAAACTGAAGGAGCATACTTTATTACAGGCCATTGCCAGGGTAAATCGCCTGTATGAAGGTAAGGAATACGGCCTGATTCTTGACTACAGCGGGGTAATCGAAGAGCTTGATGAGGCAATTGATTTCTACAGCCAGCTCGCGGATTATGACAAGGCCGATCTTGCTGAAACCGTTACCTATATTTCCGACAAAATATCCAAATTACCCCAGCTTCATTCCAATCTCTGGGAAATGTTTGGAAGGGTGAAGGGGATTAAAGACCCCGAAGTATGGGAGGTTCACCTGAGAGACAATGAACTTCGTAACAGATTTTATGAGAGATTCAGCCTTTTTGCACGAACTCTTTCCCTTGCTCTGTCATCCACTAATTTTCTTGAAAGCACACCTGCCGGGTTGATCAGGAAATATAACGCTGATCTAAAATATTTCCAGAACCTAAGAGCCGCGGTCACAAGACGTTATCAGGAAATAATTAACTTTTCAGAATATGAGCCCAGGCTTGAAAAGCTTATAAATACACATGTGGGAGCTGGGGAAGTACAGCAGATCTGTAAACCGGTAAATCTCCTGGATGCCAGGGAACGACAGGAATTAATGAAGGATAATGGCAAAAGCAAGACAGCCAAGGCAGACATGATTGTAGCGGCGACACGAAGAGTTATTGAACAGGAAATGGCAAAGGACCCTGCCTTTTACAGAAAATTTTCCCGGCTTCTTGAACAGGTAATCGAAGACCTTTACTCCGGGCGGATCAAGGCACTCGAAGCTCTGGAAAAGACTAAAGATATATCGACAAAGGTTATTACCCATACAGATGATGATGTTCCCTATGAACTTGTTGGCAAAGACATGGAACGCCGTTTTTATGGATGCGTAAGAGAACCCTTAACAGAATATATTGCCAAAGATGATAAACCGGGAACAGAGATCGCCCTTCGTATTGTGGAAAAAATTGCCCCCCATAAGATACGGGATTGGAGGACAAATCAGGATGCCCTTAATAAAATGCGCGGAGAGATAGACGATATCCTTTTTGAAGTAACAAAGGAGTATGAAATTGAACTCTCTCTCGAAGAGCAGGATGCGATAATTGATAGATGTATTGAGGTAGCAATTGCCAACGAAGATTAAGCCTACAGAACACGCTATTGAATATGGTTCACGAAAAATAGTTTATAATCTTTTTCGTGAAAAACGTAATCGGGTACGCATTGTTGTTTCTCCTGAATTGAATGTGGATGTATTTGCGCCAGAGATGGCTTCCGAATTTCGTGTGCATGATATTGTAAGAAAAAAAGCTCCATGGATAGCAAAATCCATTGATAAACTGGAGAATTATCATCCGTTACCGGCACCAAAACAGTACGTCAGCGGAGAAACACTTGTTTATCTGGGAAGGCAATATCGACTGAAAGTTGAAAATGGGAAAGATGAACCTGCAAAGCTACGGGGGAGATTTTTGCATGTGGAGGTAAAAAACAAAACTGATATAAGGAAGGTTAAACGTAAAGTTGAAAACTGGTACCGTAAAAGGGCAAGAGATATATTAAGCAGATATATGGATAAATGTTTCGCTATCGCATCAAGACATGGACTTCCTGAGCCTTTTTTCACTATTCGGAAAATGCGCAGAAGGTGGGGTAGTTGCAGTCCTGCAGACCGAATAACTTTAAACATTAAATTGGTTCAACTTCCTGTACAATGCATAGAGTATGTTATTATGCACGAACTATGTCATTTAAGACATCCCAATCATTCCAGATATTTTTATTCATTCTTAACCAGATGCCTTCCTGACTGGCGAAAGAGAAAAGAAATACTGGATAATGTAATGCTTTACTAATATTTCTTGGTATGGTGGAATTCTATTTAACGATTTAATTGACAATCTAAAGAGTTAAAATATTTTCAAATTCCATCCGGATTATGGTAAAAGAAAGTATTAGGACTTAGAGTTGTTGATAAAGCTTTCAGCCCGATTAGGAGACAATGCATGTCGCAACAGAAGAAAATTCTGGATATAGAAAAACAGAAGCAGGTCATTGCTGCGGCACGCAGGGAACAGGAGCTTAAGGAAAAGACATACAGGGAGCGCGCCCTTAAATTATTTCCCTGGGTCTGCGCGCGCTGCGGGCGTGAATTCAAAGGAAAGAGACTGCGTGAGCTGACAGTTCATCATAAGGATCATAATCACGAAAACAACCCGCCCGACGGCAGCAACTGGGAACTGCTGTGTATTTATTGTCACGACAACGAACATTCAAGGAATTCGGTTGCTGAGTGGTATGAAGGGGTGACACCGGATGAAGAAAAGACCCAATCATCAACCTATAAGGCTTTCGCAGATCTGTCGAGATTGCTGGAGAAAAAGAGTGAAAGAGACGAAGGCATGCCCTGAATCTCACGGTTAACTCTTTATTTGTATTGCTATTAACCCAAATATTTAATATCTTGAAAATATCTCAGAGCGATTATTTACTCATATTGAAATCTTTTAGAAAACAGGAATAATCGCTTCAAAAATAGCATCTTTGCTATAATTATTTTTCCGGGAATCGGGGTGATGCCTTAAGAAAATTGATTACGGTTGGAGCGACAAAGCCGCTAAAATTTTGTGAAATATGTTTATATTGAAAGAATACTCACTTAAAAAATGGAAGAAATACTAAAAAATAAAACTAAATATCAAATTTTGCTTGGATAACCATATTAAATCACTTTAATAGACCCCATGCCTACACCAATCTAAAGTCACTTAAAAATTAGCAGACCACAGTTCATACTTTAAAATAAATAAACTTATTGTCAAATACTGAAAATGGAACCGATTTCAGAGTGACGCACTGAGCAGTTTCAGCCTTATAAATCCTGTTTCAATTTTTCCTCAAACTCCTGGAAAAAGAGATCTTTTTCTTTCCAGTCGGGACCGAAACGCTTGTTGAAATAATTGCCTAGTTTTTCAAACAACTTCTTCCAAACCGGTTTTCCTTCAGCCAAGACAACGTCTTCAATGTATGAAGCAAGATCTGATATCCTTTCTTTGGTAAGAAACGAGACAGCTCCCAATTTGATCGATTTTTTTAGAGAGTCAGGAGAAAGCGCATGAGCGGTTAGCATTACAGTCGGGAATTCTTTGGAAACAGAAATTTTCAGGAGTTCGAAGCCATTGACGCCCATGATATCAAGTATTACGACATCATAGGTATAACTCATAAGGTATTGGACAGCTGTGTAATAATCGGTTGCCCTGTCAACCTTACACATGTCCAGTTCTTCCTCCACGGTTTCCAGGATATCAGGTTCATCATCCACCACCAGGACCATCTTATCTTTTAAGGCGCTTTTTTCACTCATTGCAGTGTTCCCCTTTCATTAGCTATCAAACTCTTTCACCTAATTTAGATTTAAACAGAGACTCATCTCTTTTAAAATAAATTTTTTCGAATCTAATTTTTTTTGACTTTCATAAATCTTATTAGCTGTTTAAGTATTAAAATTTAGTAGGCCAGTTTGCAAGATAATGCCTGCTTAAGCCCCTGTCTCTGGAATCACGTACTATGCGAAGGACCTTGGTCAGGTAATTTCTCGTCTCCCTCGGATCTATAATATCCTGGAGGTAATAAGCCCCGGCTGCAGGATAAGGGGAACTGTCACCGATCATCTTCTCCACTTCCTTTTCCCTCTCATCTTCAGAAAGACCTCCGTAAACCACATCAGCTGCAATCAAAGGATCCATGAAACCGATCTCAGCGGTCGGCCATGCTACAAGGAAATCAGGGCTTCCCCCCATACCGCACATGTTAACCGTCACCTGACCAAAGGTTTTACGAACAATTATAGCTATCTTGGGTACAGTCACCTGAAACAGACACTGAAGGGCATTAACCACCCTGGCTCCCACCCTCTTGATCTCTGCCTCCTTACCTACCATATGCCCTGGGGTATCGTGCAGAAAAATGAGAGGGATATTATAAGAGTCACACAGGCAAAAAAAGCTCATCATCTTGTCCAGAGCGTCAGTGTTCGTAGCTCCCATATTCACAATCGGATTGTTGGCAACGATCCCGACTGCCTCACCGTTAATCCTTGCCAGTGCGGTAATAAGCATAGCACCGAATTCAGGCTTCAATTCAAAATACTTGCCCCCGTCCACAATGCACTCAACGATCCGGTGCATGTCATACACACGCTTCCTGTTTTCAGGCAGGACATCAAGAATATTTGCCATTCTCTCTTCTGAACCCTCAGGAACGCTTCGAACTGCAGGAAATTCCCCGTGGTTATTGGGCATGTAGTCCAGGTACTCACGGATAATGCGAAAACAATCCTCTTCATCTTCTGCAACCCTGTCAACTATACCCGTAATTTTTGAATGGACTTCCCAGCCCCCCATCTCCTCACCGCTGTATGTTTGGCCTATGGCCCTGCCCAATGCCCTCGGCCCGGATACGGAAATAGCGCTTCCCTTGACCTGTACCACAAAATCCGCCAGATTGGCCTGGAAATCAGCAACTCCATAACATTCTCCCATGGCTGCAAAAATAAAAGGCTGGGTCCTGAAATGAGTATATTCCGGTCGCAGACCGTCCAGATCATAACCGGTCAGGCCACAGACTTCCTTTGAACCCTGGCAGTCCGGCATCCTTGCTCCCCCGGCCTCTCCAAGGAATATGAGGGGGACCTGAACTTCCTCTTTGATTTGCTTCTTGAAAAGGAGGAGCTTTTTCAGGTTTACCCTGGCATTGGTGGAGGCGAGGACAGTGAAATCATTGGCAATTACAGCCACCCTCCTCCCGTTGATCAATCCGTACCCGCATATAAGACTGTCAGCAGGGGTCTTATCTTCCATTCCCGGAAAATCCGAGTGGGCAAAAAGTCCCATCTCCATGAAAGAACCTGGATCCAGAAGCTTTTCAATGCGCTCCCTGGCAGTAAGCCATCCCCTGTCATGCTGCCTTTTTATCTTTTCAGATCCGCCCATCTGGAGAAATCTTTTGCGTCTCTCCTCCAACTGGTCAAGCATATTTTCGAGCACCATTATTTTGTTCTCCTTCAAATTCCTCCAGCTAAAATTTTATAATAACAATTTTGGTAAAAAACAGACCCTCTTGATTCAATCCCTCCGTTTGAACTTAAAATCATCCTTGTAATTTAGGGCAAAATTAATGCTAATTACCAAAATTTATTAAGTATATAAAAGAAACATTTCTTAAAAAAAAGAATAACCACGCCAAGGCATTTCATCCCCAGTAATATAGCAAAGAATCGAAAAGGAGACGTAAAAGGCACCAAGTTTTGAAGTACATACCTAAAGGATAGAGAGCAAAATTACTTGTTTAGAACAACCCTGGCATCCAAGGCTTGGGAGCCTTTGCCATGACTGAATACCACTACCGGATTTATATCAATCTCCTGAATTTCGGGAAAATCCACCATTATTCTCGAGACCCTTACCAGCATGTCCTCTATGGCTGCGATATCACAAGACGGTTCTCCTCGAACCCCCTTCAGAATTTTCGATCCTCTTATGTTCCCTATCATCTTCCCAGCCTCCCGATGACTGACCGGAGCTAAACGCCAGACTACGTCCTCCAAAACCTCCACGAAGATGCCTCCCAGGCCAAAGAGGACAATCGGCCCAAAGACAGGATCCTGTCTACCTCCCAAAATGATTTCCCTGCCCATGCTGGACATGATCTGGAGAAGCACCTCCGTTTCTTCACCACCAATATTCCGTAAATTCCTAAATGCGTTACGGATTAGAGTTTCAGAAGATAAATTGAGGTAAATGGCTTTTGCATCGCTTTTATGGGATACATACGGGCGGTTTATTTTCATGGCAACCCCTCCTCCATTGAGCAATTTCCAAGCCTTTAAGGCCTCACTCTCATTTTTCGCAAAATTATAAGGGGGAAAATTAAAACCGTAAGCATGGAGAAGATCCATGGCCTCACTTAGAAGGAGATGGTCCCTCCCTTCTGCAGATTGAAGAATTTCCCGAGCTCTTTGATTTTCTACACAAGGGACAGGGGAAGTCTCCGTGACCGACGTCTTCTTTTCGATCCGCCCATAGGACAATTTTAGTGCCCGTACAGCATTTTCAGGGGCCGGGAAAATAGGGGTATTCAGTTCCCTTTTTAGGTAATTCATTTCCTCAATCTCCGTGAGGATGAAAAGTGCTACAGGCTTATAATATTTTTTCACCAATTGATCTATTCTCCTGAGGAGAATACGGGAAGCATCCCTTTCGCGCTCTTCGAAGAAAGCATGGCCCAGAAGTACTCCATCAACATCGTCTCTTTTAAGCAGTTCCTCAACTAAATGAGCATATAAATCAAGATCAAAGAGATCTCCGAGGTCCAAAGGATTCTGAAGGCTGATCACATTTGCCCTGAAGCTACTTTCGAAACTCCTAAGGAATTCTTTGGGTAGGGTGATGAGCTGGAATCCATAGTATGTGCAGGAATCAGCTGCGATGATTGCTTGGCCGCCCGACCGAGCAGCGACAACCAATCGATTGCCTTTGAGAGGTGGAAAAAAAATGGATTTAATATAGTCTACAGCATAATCTATGCTATTAATGCGTACACATCCTGCCTCATCCAATGCGCAATCCACGAGCTTATCATCCACAAAAAGGGCGGCCGTATGAGAGTGAGCAGACTTGGCATTTTTAGTAAATCGGTTAGACTTATATACCAGAATGGGCTTGGAGGAATGCTTGGCAACATCAACGAATCGCCTGCCGTCTGTAAATCCCTCCAGGTAAATCATAATAATTTTTGTCCCCTCATCCCGGATCAGATAATCGAGGAGTTCATTTTCATCAACATCCAATTTGTTTCCTACGGAGATAAATTTGTTAAACCCGATATTTTCCTTGGCAAGAGAATTCAGAAGACTCAGTCCGACACCCCCACTCTGTGCCAATACGGAAACCGGACCGATAGAGAGCCCCTTTTGCATTGTCATAAAGGGTAGTGACAATCCATTCTCCATATTTGTTACACCAATACAATTGGGCCCGATAAAACGAATGCCGAATTTCCTCGCAATATCCAAACAGGCCTTCTCTAAAGGAATACCCCTTTGCCCCATCTCGGAGAATCCGCCTGATTCGATCACGACGTGTTTGATTCCTTTCCCAGCGCACTGTTCCAAGATTTCCGGTATGGTTTTTGCCGGTGTCAGGATTATAGCAAGATCAATCTCATGAGCTATATCATTTAAGGAATGATAAATTTTCTTTCCGAACACAACTCCTTCACTGGCCCCGACAGAATCAACCTCTCCCATGAATCCGAAATCGATACAGTTCTGTATGATATTTCTACCAAGATTATTTTCGTCTGGAGAAACTCCGATAACTGCAACAGTCTTGGGATAAAAAAAATTTGAAAAGTGCTTATATATATCAGTCAATTGTCTTATACCTTCATCATTTCATTCTTTCTCTTGGCTCCACAAGTGCGGCAATGAAATGTCTGACACCTATGTAAAAGTAATTGATTAACTTTAGCATTTTTCCTTTTCGGTACTGCATTGACTTTAAGCTCTGTTTCAACAATTACTTTACTATTGTGTTCCTGATCTATGGCGTCCATACAAAAAATGGGTTCTGATGGCCACTGTGACTCTATATGCTTCTGGGCATCCCTTCATCAGTGAATGCCGTCTGATACCCTCCTGCGGAGTATTGAGCGATGATCCTTAAGTGCCCTTAAAATTCGTCTGCCTTTTGCCTGAGAACGCCTGGATTTCATCCTTTTTATCTTTTGGCACCAAATAGCATCTTTATCGGCTATAAATCTCCAGCAATTATACATTAGGAACAAAAGTCATCAATCAGCAGCCTCAACATATAATAAACATCTCAAAAAATTAATGGCATATTTGTCCATAAAAATGGTTAAAATGTATGAATATGCTTAAATCGGCAACAATGCCAAATGAAACAAAAATGTTATTTATTTTCTGGAACTCAGCATCTTATTCCTCTGGACTTAATTCCTAATTGCTTTTTCTCAACGCTATAACCCATTTCAACCCAGTCACACAGCAGAGGGCGCGTGTCTCGTGGATCTATGACATCTTCAATATCAAATGCCTCAGCTGATCGAAAAGGAGATGCGAAATTCCGGTATTGTTCTTCCAATTCATCTAATAATGCCTCCGGATCGCTTGATGCTTCTATTTCGGCCTTGTGGGCAGCATAAACACCCCCCTCCACAACAATATTGCCCCAATTGGCTGATGGCCAAAAGTAGCGCCAATTCAATCCGCTATAGTCTTCCTGACTTCCTCCCGCCACCCCATAAGCCTTTCGAATATATATTGCCACATAAGGAACCGTAGCCTGATAAACAGAGAAAACAGCACGAACCCCTTTTCGAATAGTTCCCTGTATCTCCGCATCCTTACCTATGCGAAACCCGGGTTGGTCCACAAAATTAACAATCGGAAGGTGAAACGTATCGCACATATCTACAAAACGCTGGAATTTTTCTGCAACATCCCAGCCAAATGACCCACCCCAATATGTCGAGTTATTTGCAAGGACGCCAACCGGATACCCGTTCAAGCGGGCTAATGCGGTAATTTGAGCCTTACCGTAGTTTTGACCTATTTCAAAAAGGGAATTTCGGTCAAATATAAGCTCCAGAATATATTTTATATTGTATGCTTTTCTGGGATTCCGAGGTATGGCAGAAAGAAGTTCTTCCTCGCGACGATTGGGATCGTCTTGTTCTTGATGATTTCTTTTCGGAAGTTCCCAAACATTAGGCGGCATATATGATAAAAATGTTTTAATTTGTCTAAAGGCATCCTTCTCGCTCTCTGCTTCATTATCAACTACGCCGCTCTTCCGTGTATGAATTTTGTAATCTCCCAGCTCTTCTTTAGTCACACGCTCACCAAAGGCCTGCTTCGACAAAGCCGGTCCCCCGGTAAATACTTGAGATAGACCTTTCACCATCACTGAAAAATGAGATGAGACCATGAGCAACCCCCCGGATCCCGCCGTGGGTCCCAAAGCCACAGAGACAACCGGCACCATAGACATAATGTTGACAAGATCTTTCATAGCATAATCCGGCAGCGTCGGGAATTTGACATAACCAAACTTGAGTATTTCTTTAATCGTACCGCCCGCGCCATCTAATAATCTGACCATCGGGATCTTTAATTCTCGCGCCATTTTCATGACGTATGCCAGCTTACCCTTATATATATCTCCAACCGAGGCACCCTTTATGGTAAAATCATCAGCAAGAAGGGAAATCCTTTGACCATTCACTTTACCTAAACCAATTAAAATAGGACACGGTGTAAACCCGACCAGTTCATTTTTTTCATAAGTTGCCTCTCCGGATAGAATTCCACGTTCTAAAAATGAGCCGGAATCCAAAAACGCTTCAATACGTTCCCGTGCAGTCATTTTGCCTTGATCATGCTGCTTCTTAACGTTTTTTTCCCCACCCATTCCATATGCAAATTCTTTTCTTTTAAAAAGCTCCTCAACTTCATCCTTCCAATTCATTTATTCTACCTTCCTTCTTTCTATTTCGTAGCTATTATGATTAGAGTTAACATTTACATCGCATCCTTTTATAAATGCTTTTTTTTTGCCAAATCTTTGGGTGGTGCAATAATCTTAAGCACCTCAATACTCAGTCTGTTTCTGAGTTTAATCTAGCCTTGTCTTTAACTATAGCCCTAAAATTGTAAAAAATTAAAAACCTATGACTAAGGCGATACATTGTTAATTTCAATTCGGAGAAAGCTCAATTTTTGAAATCCTCATGTCATAGATCAAAGGAAACAAATGAATATAAAGATTCAACATCATTTAATTTACGAGGTTATTAATATTTTTTAATAACCCATCCGCTTGCTGCGCGGTAATTGATTTATTTATGAATCAGAATTTAGTAGGCCAGTTTGCAAGATAATGCCTGCTTAATCCCCTG
>DAINAR010000036.1:0-5500 GCA_036733345.1 Deltaproteobacteria bacterium
TTCATTCAGAGGTATATCCCATTTTTTCATATACTTCCAGATCGATGTTCTGCTCAGGTTCATACGGCGGCCGGCCTCTGCTTTGTTCCACCCGCACTGTTTAAGGTTTTCGATCAGCCTTTCACGGGTGATTTTTTTCTTCTGTATGGGTTTAGGTGCTGAAGAAGCAGGCATGTCAGGAAAGGCAGGAGAGTAGGCAAGCTGCCGCATCTCAATCGGAAGGTCAAAAATATCTATATAGGGCTCGGAGCAGAGCACAAAGGCATGTTCAATAGCGTTTTCCAGCTCACGGACATTTCCGGGCCAGTTATAATCCATGAGAATCCTCATTGAAGACTTGGAGACATCACGTATGTGTTTTCTGGTTTTCCTGTTCTGGATACGTATGAAGTGGCTTATAAGGAGCGGGATATCCTCCCTCCTCTTACGAAGCGGTGGCAGGAAAATCGGGAAGACTTTCAATCTGTAATAAAGGTCCTCACGGAAGTCCCCCTTTTTGACCAGATAAAACAGATCCTTATTAGTAGCGGCGATGATTCGTATGTCCACCTTGCGCTTTTTTGATTCGCCGACCCTTTCAATTTCCCGTTCCTGGAGAACCCGGAGCAGTTTGACCTGCATATAGGGGCTTATCTCTCCGATTTCATCCAGAAAAATAGTTCCGCCTTCGGCCTCCTCGAAGCGTCCGATACGGTCTCGGATGGCGCCTGTGAATGATCCCCTTATGTGTCCGAATAATTCGCTTTCCAAAAGAGATTCAGAAAGCGCACTGCATCCCAGGCTTACAAAAGGCATCCCGCTTCTTGCGCTGTTGTGGTGGATGGCACCTGCGACCAGTTCTTTGCCTGTGCCGCTTTCACCCTGGAGCAGGATGGTCGCATCACTGGATGCTGCCGCCTTTATTGATGAAAAGACGTGCTGCATGGCAGGGCTTTTGCCGATAATGCTGTTAAACTGATAAATTTTGCCCAGCTTCTTTTTGGCCTCTTCTGCCTCACTGCGGTATTTTTCCAGTTCCGTAAGATCAGTAACTGTTTCGACAATTCCCTTAACAGCACCTTTGCTGTCATGCACAAGTCGTGCGCTTTTTAACACGGGAACATCATGGCCGTCCTTATGGCGCAGGAAGCACTCTTTTCCGTCCAGCCGGCCATGCTGCATAATACCGCATTCCTGCACACTCCTCGGACTTCTTTTTTGAAAGCAGAGAGAAAAATTCAGCAAAGTGCATGGCTGACCTATGGCTTCCTCTACGTAATAACCTGTGATCCGTTCCATAGCCGGATTCCATGATGTAAATTCCCCGCGATCATTTAGCGTAAAGACTCCATCGGCCATGGACTCCAGAAGAAGAGAGGAAAAACCCGGGCCAAGGACGATGCCTGATTTATGCTTCATAAATTTAAACCATTCCTCTTTTATGGTTTGATTATTCTGTTTTGCTGTTAAATCATTATATGCGTTAACACAGAGTAACGTTAATTAACGTTAAAGTATAGTAAAAGATAACTCATGACTTGTCAATAAAACGTTTTCAATATCTTTTCAAATGGTTGCCTTATAATATTTTAAGTGAGCTTTATATTGAAAATCCAGCAGGTTAGAATTAATAAAAACGAAACTTAATGGGAATATGATGTTTAATAACAGGAATGGCATAGTAAATGCTGTACTTATGGTGATGACATTTAAAGTCGTATTTTGTGATTAACGGTTTGGTTAAAACTGATTATTAAAAGATGTGAAAGGAGTCTACGATGAAAACAATTAAATGTGTATTACTTCTTGTTATTGCTTTTTGCTTTATTCTGTCTTCTCAGGCATTCGGCGGAGAGAAAGCTTTGCTTTTCCATGCCGGTCTCGGACAGCGTGGGGCCTTAAATGAGGTCAAAGCGGTCTTTGAAAAGGAAAATCCCGAAATAAAGGTCAACTTTTCATACAAAGGTTCTGGATATTTTATCGCGGATATCACCCGTTCAAGGCAGGGTGATCTATTCATGCCAGGTGAGGAATTTTATTTAATGCAGGCAGTGGAAAGGGGTTTTCTCACAAACTACAATCCTAAGACTGATATTCCTGCCTATTTCGTTACCGTGATTATTACACCCGCGGGAAATCCGAAAAACATTAAATGCATTGAGGACTTTGCCAAACCCGGAGTGAGGGTCGGCCTGGGGAATCCAAAATCCTGTGCAATAGGAATCTGGCACCAGAAAACATTCGGAAAAGCAGGGATCTGGGACAAGGTCAAAGCAAATGCTACACTTAGCGCCAAATGTATCCCCGAACTCGGCAATGCAACCCAGCACAGGGCAATCGACGGCACAATTGTATGGGCTACCACTGCAGTTCTGTACCTGAGAGACGTGGAGATCATTCCTATCGAACAACAATACAGAGGGATTATAAGACTGCCTGTTGGCGTGTTGAAGTTTGCCAGATACAAAGAAGAGGCCCAGCAGTTGATGGATTATATACTTTCTGATGAAGGAAGGGCCATATTTCATAAGCATGCATATGCGATAAATCCTGTCATTCCTGTTGATAAGAATGGTTTCTGCCTGGACGGCACAACAGACAAGGACATGGAATATCTGGTTAACGCAGCAAAGGCTGTAAAAGATGAGTCCTTTCCTGTTAACAAGGATACTGTGGGTGATTTAATAGAAGAGGTCGAAAGGCAGAAGAAAACTGTAAGGGCAGGAGATTAGAATTTAAGGAGGAATGAAAATGGACCTTATATCTCGAGGGAGGTGGTGGCCTGTTCTCTGCGTGGGAACGGCTGTCACTATCCTGGCGATTTATATCCTGCTGGTGGCTAGCAACTGGATCTATCTGGGATGGCATGACACTGTTTACTTCTTTTCAAAATCGAGGATGTGGGCGAGGTTCTGGCTCACAGTATGGACCTCAACTGTTTCCACTTTTTTTTCTCTGTTTATCGGAATTCCGGCCGGGTATGCACTTTCCCGTTTTAAATTCCCATGCCGGCATTTTATTGCCAGCGTTATAGACCTTCCAATAGTAGTCTCTCCCGCGGTTGTGGGGGCATTCCTTTTTGGAATCACCACCAGGTTTCCATTTGACTGGATAAGTGAATATTACGGCATATATATTGGAAGAAATGTTTACGGTGTACTTCTGGTACAATTCACCGTGACCGCTGCCTTCTGCGCCCGCCTGATGAAGGCCAGCTTCGATATAATTCCGGCCCGCTTTGAGTCTGTTTCCCGTAGTCTGGGCGCTTCTCCCATGCGGACATTCTTCAAGGTGGTTCTTCCCATGGCAAAGAACGGTATAATCGCAAGTATGATCGTTGTGTGGGCACGAGCTGCCGCCGAATGGGAGGGATTGATGCTGTTTGTGGGCGCTACCGAAGGGAAGACCGATATCATGCCTTTTGCCATATATCTTGACTGGAATGGAGGAATGATGGGGTGGGTAACCTCGATGAGTATAGTATGTATTCTGATGGCGGTATCAGCTATATCGGCCATGAGAATGATTGGAGGTAGAAGTAATGTCTGGTAAAAAATCAAGCAGAAAGACATTCAATGCTGTTTTTTACAGTTTTGCCGGATTCCTGTTTCTCTATTCTGCATATCTCTTTTTAAGCAATATTGACCAGCTCTTTGTCACAAAGGCTGCAATAGAGACCCGTGAAATAACCGCTGTCTGGGGTGAGGACAGGGAAGTTTTAAACCAGTTTGCAGGAGGGTTCTGGAAAGACCCTTATTTCTGGAAGTCTCTAAACCTTACAGTGATAACGACACTGATAACCACCCTGATCGCTGCAACCCTGGGAATACCGACGGCATATGCCCTTTCACGTTATCGTATCCCGGGCATGTCCTTTATCGAGACCCTTTTTTCGTCACTGATCGTGATGCCCGGCTCGGTAATAGGAATATGCCTGATCGTAATGTTTAATTACGGACCATTATGGAAGCTGCAGAATGCGCTTGGGTTCAAGTTTGCACACAGCATATTCCCAGGCATGGTGATAGCATCGCTGGTACTCTCATTTGCACTGGGATTAAGTGCCTGGAAGGCTGCTTTTGACAGCGTAAATCCTCGGTTCGAGCAGGTGGCGCGTTCCCTGGGGAGCAGCAGATGGAGGGCCTTCTGGACGGTAACCTTTCCCCTCGCCAAAAGCGGGATAGTTGCCGGTATAATCCTGGCCTGGACCAGGGCAATGGCTGAATTCAGTGCGGTCCTGTTCTTTTGCGGGACATTCCATGAACTCCCCCCTTCACGGTTTAGCAATTTTACAAAATTCATGCAGATGGATCAGGCGGATTGGGTTTCCGTGGCTGTGTGGGCACAGGTGGAGTTCGGCAATATTGAGTATGGTTTTGCACTGGCCTTTGTTCTTGTTTTGATTGGAGGTTTGTCGGTGTATGTAATGCACCGGATAGGTGCAAAAGGATTTGTATGGTGAGGAGGGAATAATGATTGAAATAGAAAAACTTAATGGTGATCTGGGTGAATTTCACCTGCGCGATATCAATCTTACGGTGAATAAGGGAGAATACCTTGCTATTCTTGGCCCCACAGGGGCCGGGAAGACCGTGCTGATTGAGTATATTGTGGGTATATTTAAGCCGGATTCCGGAATGATCCGGATTGACGGAGAGGATATCCTACAGCTTTATACGGAGGAAAGGAACATAGGATATGTACCCCAGGACTACGCCCTGTTTCCCAATCTCACCGTGGAAAAAAACATCTCCTACGGACTGGAGGCAAGAAGGATGGAGCCTGAACAGATCAATAATCTGGTTTCAGAAATGATTTCGAGGCTCAAGATAGACTACATCAGGCATCGTATGCCTCTGAATCTGAGCGGAGGTGAAAAGCAGAGGGTGGCATTGGGCAGGGCCCTGGCAACGGAACCGAGGGTCCTTCTTCTGGATGAGCCGCTGAGCGCCCTGGATGAAAACCTCAGGAACGAGATGGCAAGAGAGCTCAGGCGTGTGCAGAGAGATGTCAACGGCACCTTTATACATGTATGTCACAATTTTGAGGAGGCCTCGGATGTCGCAGACAGGATAGCAATTATGAATGATGGCATGATAGTTCAGGTAGGAACACTTAAAGAGATTATGGAAACCCCGAAAAATGAATTTGTGGCAAGATTTGTAAAGACACAGAATGTCTTTGGCGGTGTTTCCGACGGCTCCAGCATACAGATAGGCGATACTTCAATTGCGAAGAAGCATTCGTTTAAGGGAGAAGTGATAGTGGCTATCAGGCCCGAGAATATCATGATCGTGGAAAAAGAGGAAGAAGGGCCGGATATCTTTTCAGGAGTTGTGGAGAATATAGCGCTTAAACCCTATTTTACAGAGATATCTATCAATGCGGGAATTCCGATTGTTGTTATCAGTAAGAATGACCATCCCTACAGTATAGGTGACACCATGAAGATCAGGGTGTCTGAAGAAAAGGTTGTAGTGCTGGAAAAAGCTTAAGTGTTTCCGTGAAAACCTGGGTGATC
>DAINAR010000036.1:5600-31585 GCA_036733345.1 Deltaproteobacteria bacterium
AAAAGGTTGTAGTGCTGGAAAAAGCTTAAGTGTTTCCGTGAAAACCTGGGTGATCAGGAAGGGTACCCGATGGAAATAGAAGAAATAGTATCTGAAAAGCAATTTATCAGGGCTATTAAAACTGATGATCTCGTAATAAGTCGTCACCCCGGTGAAAATCCGGGACCAGAGATTCCGTAACTGCTTGAAAAGGCTGGATTCCGACTTTCGTCGGAATGACGGAAAATAGTACTTTTCGAGTTTTTACGAGACCATTAAAATCAGGATAATTCAATTATTTAATACTCCGGAATCCCTGGCCTGTGCCCGGGATTTCATATCTTAAAAAGGAGGATAAAGATGAAAGGAAAAAGATGGTTAAAGGCAGGTATGCTCGTGTTGGCAGTAATTTTGGCTGCCATTCTGGTTTATCCGCAGTTTGGATTTGCATCTGACTCGCTTCTTGTTTACTCAGGGGCAGGGATGAGAAAGCCTATGGATGAAATCGGTGCTGTTTTTCAGAAAAAATATGATACCAGTATTAAATACAATTATGCAGGTTCAAATGCACTTTTAAGCCAGATGGAGCTTACCAAAGAAGGCGATGTGTATATGCCCGGGGCCACAATGTATATTGAGATTGCCAAGAAAAAGGGCCTTGTAGATTATCAGCAGCTTGTCTGTTACCACATACCCATTATAACGGTTCCAAAAGGGAACCCTGCCAATATCACCTGTCTGGATGATCTGGCAAAACCGGGAGTAAGACTGATTTTTGGAGACCCCAAGGTCGCAGCGACAGGAAAGGCTGCTAAAAAAATCCTGGAGAAAAACAAGCTCTATGAGAAGGCATGGAAAAATGTTATCGCCACAGTCCCGACCATGAATGAGGTAATGCTTCAGATAGCATTGGGCCAGGCCGATGCATCCATAAACTGGTGGGATACGGTCAAGTTTGTGAAAGACATTGATGTCGTTGAGATAAGCAAAGAACAGAATAGCATCAAGATAGTACCTGTAGGTGTTACAACCTTCTCCAGAAATCCGGAGACAGCCAGAAAGTTTGTGGATTTTTGTGCTTCTGCGGAAGGGAAGGGGATTTTTGAGAAACACGGCTTTATAATTTATCCCAATCCGGAGTATGAGGGTTTTGCAAAGTAATATCTGCAGACAGTATGAGAAAGGGATATTTTGAATATGCCGGAACAGGAACCTAACACTATCGAAAAAAAAGAATATCAGAGCACACAGAGCCTTTTCAGACGGCTGAGGGAATCCAGCTTCAAGATAATAACGATTCTATTCGGACTGGTTCTTGCCGCTTTCATTGTTATTTTACTGATTGGTGTTGTTACACATACGACGCCCCAGGCACTGATAGAAAGCATTTTATCAGGAGAGATCCAGTTTGCTATCAGGCTGAGCCTGATAACATCCGTGATATCCACTGCCTTCTGCATTATCGTATCAGTACCGGCAGCCTATGCCCTGGCCAGATACGATTTTCCGGGCAGGAATATAATCAATACACTGCTGGATATACCTCTGGCATTACCACCCCTGGTGGCTGGTGTTGCCTTATTGATTCTCTTTGGAACAACATCTTTTGGAAAGGGCCTTGCCGATGCCGGAATCAAGATTGTTTTCACACCCCTGGGGATAATACTTGCACAGTTCTTCGTGAATATGCCCTTCATGTTTCGCGTGCTGAGGTCAACATTTCAGGGGATAAATCCGCGATATGAATATGTGGCTCAAACTCTCGGTTCCACTGAAGCAGGGGCATTCTGGAGAGTCACATTGCCGATGGCAAGGAACGGGCTCATGGCAGGTTCAATAATAACCTGGTGCAGGGGTATCGGTGAGTTCGGCGCAGCACTGATGGTAGCCGGATCCACAAGGATGCAGACAGAGACGCTGCCCATTTCACTTTATCTGAACATGTCCTGCGGGGAGTTGCCGCTGGCTATTGCCTCAGCCACCATTCTGATAGTGATATCTCTTGTGTCGCTTTTTATATTCGAAAAATTCAGCGGTTTTACCCGCGTGTTTTAGGTGAAAATGGTAAGAGTTGAAAATATATCTAAGAATCTTGGTGAATTTTTCCTAAAGGATGTGTCTCTGCACGTCGATGATGGCGAATATTTTATGATACTGGGGCCAACCGGTGCAGGCAAGACCATCCTTCTGGAAACAATAGCAGGTATATATCCTCCGGACAATGGCAGAGTTTATCTTAATAATCATGATATTACCAGATTACCGCCACGGAAAAGAAACATTGGCATGGTGTATCAGGATTACATGTTATTTCCTCATTTAACCGTTAAAAAGAACATAAGGTATGGGGCAAAGTCTACAAATCTAAGCAAACAGGAAATATCACAAAAAGTTAATGAACTGGCTGACATGCTGAATATCTCTAATCTGCTGCACCGTTATCCGGGAACACTGAGCGGAGGAGAAAAACAAAGGATAGCCATTGCCCGTGCCTTGATCATGGATCCGGAAGTACTGTTGCTTGATGAACCGCTGAGTGCCCTCGATAATGAAACAAAAGCAAAGCTCAGGAAAGAACTGCGAAAGATACATACTTTGACCTCTACAACGATGGTTCATGTTACCCATAGCTTTGATGAAGCATTTTTGCTTGGAAGCCGTATGGCAATTATGAATCAGGGAGAGATTGTGCAGATGGGCAAGCCGAATGATGTTTTCAGAAAGCCCAACTGCAAGTTCGCCGCGGAATTTCTGGGAGTGACCAATGTCTTTCGCGGAAAGTCGATAGTTGATAACGGCATAGCATACATTGATATAGATGGCCTGAAAGTTATATCTACCGACCGAAAGGACGGACAGGTCTATTTATCTATCAGGCCGGAAGATATTCTGCTGTCACTTAAGCCCCTTGAGTCGAGCGCAAGAAATTCCTTTCAGGGAAAAGTGCAGGAAATTTCTGATGCCGGAGTAATTATCAGAATCACGGTTGACATCGGTGTGCCTTTTGTTGCCGCAATTACCAGAAATTCATTCCTTGATATGGGGCTGAAAGAGGATATGGTCGTTTTTTTGACCTTCAAATCCGCAGACGTTCATGTCTTCTAATATTGACATCATTTTTTTAATGGCATTGAAATACTAATGCAAAGGATCAAAAAAGCAAAGAGATCTCTGATGTAACGAATCGGATATTTTATCAGGAGTAGTGAAGATTATAATACTTAAACCCTATTTTACCGGGATATCGATCAATGCGGGAATTCCGACTGTTGTTATCAGTAAAAATGGCAATTCCTAAAATACAGGAGATACAATGAAGATCAGGGTATCGGAAGAAGAGGTTGTTTTGTTGGAAAAAACGTAACTTATCCCGTGGGAAACTGCGGGAATCTGGAAGGGTACCCGTTGGAAATAAAAGAAATAGTATCTACAAAGGAATTTTTCAGGAACATTCAGGATGGAATGACACTGATTTTTTTCAGTGCCCCCTGGTGTGCCCCCTGTCATTTACAGGAGCCCATTCTTCGCGAGATTGCTGCCAGATTTAAGGGGAAGACATCCATAAATGCTGTTAATGTTGATCAGAGTCCTGAAATTGCCCGAAACCTGGGGATCCAGATCGTCCCCACATCGATCCTTTTCAAAAAAGGGAAGGAGATTGAGCGATTTATCGGGCTTCAATCAGAGGGTAAATTTTCGGATGCCATAGAAAGACTAATAAATATGGGTGGCTAATACACAGGGTCTATCCGGTCTTTGCTTAGTTCCTGCTCGGATTCCGGTTTTTGCCATAATGACTGATTGAAATTTTGATATGGGGCCATAGCACTCCCATTTATCATAATAACTTTTGCAATGCTTATAAATACGCAGAAAACGAATGATTCCTTTTAATTAACCAGTCTTTCATTATCCTTGATAAATTTATTTTTCTTTTGTAGAATACCCACATATTGATTAAGTAAAGGTCTTTTATTTAGGCCTTTAAAAAGTTCCATAAATATTATTCCCGGGTTTCTTTTATTTGAAAGGATGCCTGATGTATTCTTCAGGCAGTATTTAATTTCTGATAAGGCATAGTCTTTTTAAAGAAAAGAGTTAAACCAATTAACGGAGGGAGTGATTATGGAAATATGGGCAGGGATTGTTCTGTTACTGGCGCTTGTGGGCACGGTTATAAACCTTTTAATCGGTACACCTGTTCAGCTTGTACTGCATGATATTCTACTGTTTCTGATCACACTGGGCATCCTGGTAAGGATCAGATACAAAAGAAAGGAAGGAGAAAAGGAGAAGCTGATACAGAGGATAGCAGAGGCAGATAGCAAATAGAACTCTTTTTGACTCGCTTAGAAGTTGACAAAAGGCACATCATTTGATGCCTGAAACTGATGAAGGCATCAAATTTTAAATTGCCTGTTCTTCTTCGAAGCAGGAGAAATCCCCTTGCCGGTATTAATTATGCCCTGTTGAATCCTAAGGCATGCATAGAACCGCCTTTATTTTGGTATCAAAAATGCTCGCTGCATAACCGGGTTTCATTATAACTGAGGTATCAGCCCCATCGCCGCTTCCCCCGACAACGACCACATCCTCGTCCGGGGTTATGTATCCATGTTCGGCTGCCATGACTGCAATTTCTACGCAGACCTTCATGCCCTGCGAGAACATGCGCAGTGTATCTGCCATGATATTCAAGGGGATAAAGCCGCTTTTGTATTTGTTTTCAAAGCTCCTTTCCACACCGCTGAGCGCATGCAATCCTCTTACAACCCTGATTCCTTTTTCAATCAATGAGGGATAATTTTTATTGAACTGTTCAACCTCTTCGGTGAACCTGCTTCCGGCACCGTAGGTGACTGCAATGATTTCCATTGTAGGTTTTGCCTTGCTGTGGCATTTCAGCGCCGTATCGCCGGTTGATGATGCAACGACGATTTTATTCATTTTCAGCTCTTCACAGCAGGCAAGGGCAATATCAATTGTCCTGTCAGTGTTTGCCGGTCCCTTTCTGCTGAAATAAAAGATCTTTTTTTCAACTCCTGTTCCCATAAAAAAACCTCCTTTCAAGATTTCTCGCGGAGTTTATCCCGATGAAAATCGGGGCTCGAAAGTTTACCTGCCTGTGTCTTTGGCAGGCTTACCTGCCTATGTCTTTGGCAGGCTTGTCCGCCATTGTTTATGGCGGATTTACCAGCCTCTGTCTGGGACATCTTTTCTAATTATATCATAGTGTTGACAGATAGAAATCCTTGTAATATATTTATCATATACTAATGTGCCTCAAGTTAATATAAAATTTCCCGTAATTCCCTATCAACGCCTGTAAAATATAACAAGTAATTTGATCCAGAAAAGCGACATGGATATTGCTTCAGGATTAAGAGGAAAATATTTACAAGCCTGTTTGCCTGGCTGAATTGCTTTGCACAGACAGGCAGGTTTGTTATTCGGTGAATGATGGATAATTAGGAGGATTCTGGATTATCTCTTTCAGTTCAAAATTGTCATCATCGTACCGCCATTCCATCATGAACTTGTCCATGAGATATAGCGGACCGATACAGTAACTCTGGTTCATCACCTTCAGGTAAATGCGGAGTATCACCCCGTGAATATTATTTGTGTGTACATTGCCGAGGGCATATCCCATGGGGCCATTAAAAGAATAGTCCTGCCGCCACGTGTCGTGAGAATTATAAAGAACTGTATCTGTTGCCCCGTCATAAAGATAAACGCTGTCCACCCTTACAATTGTGCTGCCCCCGGTGCCTCCGGCCCCCGGTTCCAGCTCCAGAAAATCGAAGAATCCACCATCATATTCATCCACGATAAGGCTTGCCAGGTCCCCGGCGCCGTCCACAATATCATCAAGTCCTGAAAATGCAATATCCAGCAGGCTGAAACTGGTACTGACAGTATAGTAATACCAGTTGCGACCCTCGAGTTCCAGATACACGCTGTAAAAATCAGCAGCCGTTCCTGTCGTGGAATAAAACATGCGGCCGTAGAAATCGAAGACGCCGAAAGAGGTGGTTACCTTGTAGTTCGGGTTCCAGAATGTGCCGGGGACATCATCGATCCTGTGCCGCTTGAGTTTGGAACTTATGCAGACTAAGGAGATACATAAATGGGGCATGTGCCGGGATAAAAAACAAAGTCCTTGTCATATACCCCTGCGCAGGTTGCTGTAGCGCCGGGGTTATTAATAATGGTCCCGTTTAGCAGGCTGTTAGAGACGAGAAAAATAAAAGGACTGTTATTGAAGACTGATTGTGTTTTTCCATTAATATTGCAGTTGTTTACTTTTACCGTTCCGCCAACTATTCCGGTAGCTCCGGACTCTCCGTTCATTATTGCATATCCTTCGGCAGTATTACTGGATGCTGTGACCATGCTGTTGTTAATGACCGGGGATGTCTCCAAGGTATCGGATGAACTCAGGTTGTAGATACCAACATCATTAGTTGCATTGCTTGATATCATTATAATACATGATCTCAGGGATGGTGAGCAGTCACGGTTTCTGACGCCTATACTAAATTCGAAAGCCGACCCGGTGGCCGTAACTTTTGTATCTATAATCATTGCATCAGATACCAGATTGTCAATTGCGCAGTTGAGTGGGGAGGTATACAGAGTGCCTGAGACATGGGCGCAGACATCGGTGATAATGCTTGCTGATTCTTTGTTATAAATGGCTCTGTTTATAGCAGTGCCTGCTTCCCCTGCGGTTGCCCCTGAAGCCTCAGCCGTCATTGAAGTGAGGCGCGTGGATGCTTTAGTATTAAATACTGCTGTTGCATATTTAGCACCGCCGGTGTTTGCAATGGTCAGGAAGCGCAGCTCCGTATTATCGCACCCGAGCACTGTGCCTGTATCTTCGGTATCGCTACCCAGGGCCGTTATGGTTGTTGCTGTCTCCCCTGATCCTTCAATATCCACGTATTCTTTTAAAGACAGATGATTTGAACCCAGATCATAGACGCCTGGCTCCAGCTTGATAAGATACGGGTTTGTTGCAGAAGCATCGGTAATTGCATTAAGGGACTGAATCAGGGCTGTTCCGCTTGCAGAAGTATCTCCCGCAACAGGACTCACCAGTACCGTGCGTTTGTATCTTTTTCCGGCATTAATAACGTAAATGTCTCCCTCGGCATGTCCGGCACAGGGAATCAAAAAGAGCAGGCCTGATAAAAGGATAAGGATTGTGCAGAAATTCTTGATCATGCATTATACCTCTCGAAACAATATTGATTCAGAAGGATTGACATATGAAAACTTTGCACCGGGATTATGGTGGCGGTGGCGGTGGACAGGTATCGGGGTAAAAGGTGTAACTCCCATCACTAACGCCGGCGCATGTGCATGTGGCGCCTCCTTCAGTATAAACCGGACCCCCATCCAGCAGTGAACTTCCCACCCTGCCCGCGTCTGAGCCGGCTCTAAGTTTTATTGTGTTTGTGCTTCCGGAAATTTGAGAGTTGGTCACATAGACGGTTGTGTAACAGTCGCTGAGGATACCATAGTTGTTTGTACCTCCTGAGCCGGATATAGTGCAGTTATCTATATTCACAGTGCTCTGCGAGCTGCCAGTACCAAAAATTCCAGCACTTGTTGCCCCTCCTGTGGCAAGGGATGTGCAATGGATCATGGTTACATTGGAATTACCAATGCGCATTCCCGCACTGACTGTGATCCCGTTAGCAATGCCGCTCACATTATCCATGACAAGGTTGCAGCCGTAAGTCCATATGCCAAAATTCTGGCCGCCTCCGGTGGCTCTGGCAGTGACATCTTTCATAACAGGCGATGCCCCTGACAGGCAGTAGATGCCATAGATATCGCCGCCGCCGACCCCCATGGCCTCGGCAGTGACATGGATCAGGCGGGGAGCGGTATTTTCAACGCGTATAGCAATTGCCCATCCCCATCCATCACCTGTATTCCGCACTGTTAGAAAACGAAGCTCAGCGTTATTAGCGCCTAAAAGTGTATGCGCATCCACATTGCCGGCTCCGGTGCGCGTTATAATGGTGTTGAGTTCTCCAGAGCCCTCGATATCGACATATTCCTTCATTATCAGATGGCTGGTACTACTCAGCTCATAAATGCCGGGTTCAATTTTGAGCAGATAGGTATTGGTAGCTGACTGTCCGCTGATATTATTCAGGGCGGCAAGAAGTGCATTTCCGCTGGCAAGCTGGTTGCCTGGCACAGGGCTGACCACTACAGTCCGTTTGTACCTTTTTCCTCCTCCGATCACGGCAAAGAGGTCACCACTCCATGCACAGTTTATGCAGAGGAAAATGCCTAAAACCAAGAATATGAAGGATATACTCACTTTTATTTTCATAAGTATACTTCTTTCAGGAAAAACCCATTAGAAATTAATAGAATGAATTACCAAAGGACTCTAAAGATGATAACGCATCCAATATATTTGTTTGAATGGCAGGGTGTCAACCGCTAACATATTTATTTTACAGTTTATTATTTTAAGCTTGACATGAAAAAGGGAAAGAAGTTAAATAACCAATTTTACTTAAGACACATTGAAATATGGAGAGTTAAAAATGGCTTCCAACAGAAAAAAGACAAAGAGAATACGTGAAAATAAGGCAAAGCCCAACAAGCAGAATCTGAAGACTAATATGGCCAGGATTAAGAAGAATGAAGAAATTCTAAAGGATCTGGCATCCAACGAATAACATTATTCCTGAAAACGTGAAATCCAAAAGATAAATCCTGATGATCTCTTAACAATTCCGAATGATTTTTATTTTGTATCACACTGTAGCGTGATGAGAAATCTTGATAATGTAATATCTCAAAAACACAAGATTTCTCCCCTGCCTGTGGCGGGATCAAAATGACATCCCGTGCAAGTTCGACTTTTTGCTAAGTAATAAATCCAGCCTGAAAGGAAAGAAACCTTGGCAAATCCCTCAGGGCCGCGGTCTTTACCATTCCAGATATTCAGCGCTTTTTAATTTTCTGCCTATATGGTAGTCAATGTGCAGTTTGAGCACGGGTTTTAATTCATCGATTAATTTTTTGCTCAGTTCAAAGTTTTCAATCCGGCTGTTAACCTCTTCTGACTGTAGCATCCTTAATTTATTTACTGTATCAGGTTCAAGGCATTTAGAGTATTTTGATTCCTTTTCGCAATTAAGACAGGAAATGCCCCCCCTGTTCGGTTTGAAAACAGCCCTTCCCGCACCTGAATATTTCCTTCCGCAGTCACAGCATTTATCAAGGTTGATTGCATATCCGCCAAGGGACATTGCCTTTGCCTCAAAAAAGATACGCATGCAGTCTATTCTTTCGCCACTGCTCAATAAATCAAATGATTCCTTTAATAAATCAAACATCCTTTGTTCAACCACGTTGTGCGGAAAAATGATTTCAGTGAGTTCAATCATGTAGCTTGCAAGGGAAAGAGTTGAAAAATTTGATCTGAGGCCTGGAAAGGTCTTAATCAGTTTTGATGAATGAAGCAAATGCAGATCCCGGTTGCTTTTTATCTCATATTCAACGTTTGACAGGCAAAAGAGGTCCAGGCTGTTGCTGAACCGCCTTCGGCTTTTCCGTGCCCCTTTGGCTATGCCTGTTACTCTACCATGGTCACGTGTAAAAAACGTAACTATCAGATCGGATTCTCCAAATTCTTTAATCCGCATAATAATAGAAGGAGAAATACGGGTTTCCATATCAGGGCTTATACCATAGTCATTAAATTTGAAAACAATAGATCTGAAAAGTTCTTTTCATGCACTGAATTATCTTGGCTTTATTTGAGGAACAAGGTTTTTGTTTATTTGATTCAAGAAGTATTCATCAGTCATGCCGGAGATAAAATCTCGCACAATACCTGCATCAGGGGTATTCTTCTTATATTCGGGGGACATGCCCTCTAAAAATCCCGTAAAAATATCGGAATCTTCATTTCCGGTCTTCAGGTCTTCAAGGTATTTTTCATACAGCAATTCAAACATGAGCTTTATTTTTTGAGTCTGCTCTTTAACTTTTTGATTCTTATAAATATTTTCCTCATTAAAAACCTTCAGCTTTTTCAGGGACTCACCTGCATCAGTGCTGAAACTGACATAGGGCCTGTCAAGACTGTTGGCAATTATGTCCTCAACAAGGGTATAGACAATAGTCCCGTTTGTATCTCCCAGGACAAGGGTGCAGTCCACGGGGATGTCTTTCCTTTTGATCAATCCGAGCCTGATGGCATCCTCAATGTCCCTGCCGATATAGCTTATGGTGTCTGCCATCCTGACCACGCAGCCTTCGAGCGTCATGGGAAGGATATCGATGGACGGGTCTTGCTCCTTTTTTCGGATCTCGTCATTCATTTTTTCAAAGTCCTTGATGCTGTCAGGCTTCAATGCCTGCGAATGCAGTTCTCCATCATGGCACAGGATTCCGTCCAGCACCTGCAGGCTTAGGTTCCAGCCCTTTCCCTTCCTTTCAATTTCCTGAAGGAATCTTACACTTTGTATATTGTGCAGAAATTTCCTGGAATTATGCGCCTGGCACAATTCCGAGAGAAATCTTTCACCGTCATGTCCAAATGGTGCATGCCCCAGATCGTGGCCAAGAGCTATTGCTTCAATAAGATCTTCATTCAGTCTGAGAAGGCGTCCAATGGTTCGTGAAATTTTGGATACAAGCTGTACGTGCAGAACCCTGTGCGTAATATGGTCGTTTTTTATCAGATAAAAGACCTGGGTTTTGTCAATATATCTTGAGTAAGCCAGGGAATGAAGTATCCTGTCAGTGTCTATTGAGAAATTCTGCCTGTGCCCGAAGTCTATTTCCTGCTCTTCCTTTTCCCTTACAGCTGAACTGCTCAGGCATGCCCATGAAGACAGCCTGGACTGTTCGCTTTCATCGAGGGTTTCTCTGATCCTGAACAATAGTTTGTTGGTGCTCACTTGTCAGACCTCTGTCTAAAGGTATAATAGTAATGACGGAAATGTTACTTTACGACTTAAAACGAACTCAAGTTCGTTGTTCACAGGATGCCGCACATGGCATATATTAGCTTTTTACGAGTTCATCAATTTTAGTATTTTTTTCCTGAAATTTGAAGACAACAAAAGCTCAATCAAAAGTTTTTTTTCTTGCAAAACAAAAGTAACGATGTTAGTGATAACCGTTTATTATTAGAGCCTTTAAATAGTTGATATGCAGTTAAGGTCTGCGGCTTCTTTTTTGCCAGAAATGAAGGTAGCCGCGGTTTTTAAAGGCAATACCAATATGCAGTTGTTTAAGTTGTTTATGGATATCAGGTTCGGCGAAGGATATCAATAGCCTTTTATTCATAATAATTACACGTTCGGAATACAGCCCGGTGCCCTTTATGCCTGAGGGTGCAGAAGATTCCGAACTTAGGATAAACCGTGGCAAGGAGATCCTGTGAGGATCTAAAAAGGAGAATTGAATGGCAGTTATCAGCATGAAAGAACTTCTGGAGTCAGGTGTTCACTTCGGACATCAAACAAGGCGTTGGAATCCCAAGATGAAACCATACATATTTGGTGCAAGAAACGGGATACATATCATTGACCTGCAAAAAACGGTCAGGCTTTTTAGGAACACCTATGAATTTGTAGTCAAAACAGTTTCTGAAGGGTATTCAGTCCTCTTTGTAGGGACAAAGAAACAGGCTCACGATTCTGTTATTGAGGAAAGCGAGCGCTGTGGCATGTATCATGTTGTAAACCGCTGGTTAGGAGGAACCCTTACCAATTTTCAGACTATCAGACAGAGTGTGGCCCGTCTTAAAGAACTTGAAGCTATGAAAAGTGACGGGACAATAAACAGGTATACAAAACAAGAAATTATCAGGATGGAAAAAGAGCTTGTAAAGCTGGAGAAAAACCTTGGCGGTATAAAAAATATGGACGATTTGCCTGGAGCGGTTTTTATTGTAGACCCGAAAAGGGAAAAAATCGCAGTCAGAGAGGTCAGAAAATTAGGTATACCTGTAATCGCCATTGCTGATTCTAACTGTGATCCAAATGAAATTGACTATATTATTCCAGGAAATGATGATGCAATAAGGGCCATCAGACTTATATGTTCCAAGATTGCCGATGCATGTATTGAAGGCCACAGCCTGGCTGAAGAGCGACTGAGGGCGGAAGATGCAATACGGAAAGAGCAGGAAGCACTTGAGATGGAAGGAGCTGATGAGAAAGAAGCTGATGAGGGTGGCCCTGAAGTAATAATTCTTCCGAAGAAGGATAAGGAAGAAGAGAAAGAGAGTGATTCGCTGGAGTATGATAATGAATGAACTGTTTTAGATGACAGGCATTAGAAACTGGCCATATTGTTATTGCCAGGAATATAGATCAGTCCATCGCGCAAAAGTCCTTTACGGATTTTACGCTTTAGTAAATACACATTAATATAATATAATATATAATAAGGAGATTGAATTGACAGTTTCAGCTGAATTGATAAAAGAGCTAAGGGAAAAGACCGGCGTTGGAATAATGGACTGCAAGGTTGCCTTGAAGGAATGCAATGGAGACATAAAAGGGGCTATCGACTATTTGAGGAAAAAGGGAGTTGCGACTGCACAAAAAAGAATTGATCGAGTTACCTCTCAGGGTCAGGTTCAGTCTTACATACATGGTGGCGGGAAGATTGGGGTTCTGGTTGAAGTTAACTGTGAAACAGACTTCACCGCAAAAACTGAAGACTTCTCAAATTTGGTTAAAGATCTGGCAATGCAGATTGCAGCTACTAATCCGGTTTCAATAGACAGGGAATCAGTACCCGGTGATATCCTGGAAAATGAAAAAGACATTTATGCTACTCAGGCAAGAGAATCAGGTAAACCTGAAAAAATACTTGATAAAATTGTCGAAGGAAAGCTTAAGAAGTTTTATTCCGAATCGTGCCTTCTGGAGCAGGCATTTGTTAAGAATCCGGATCTCACCATTCAGGATATAGTAAATGAAATGATAGCTAAGACAGGCGAAAAGATAGTGGTGAGGCGGTTCGTTCGGTTTCAACTCGGACAGTCAGATGAATGATATTTCTCCCGTTTTCAACAGGGTGCTTCTCAAGTTAAGCGGAGAGGCACTTATGGGCTCCAAATCCTTTGGAATTGATCCCTCTATCTTAGCAGATGTGGCCGCTGAAGTAGCTTCGGTTCATAAGCTCGGGGTGCAGGTGGCCATAATGATCGGCGGAGGGAATATATTTAGAGGCCTTCAGTCTTCGGATTACGGGGTTGAACGGGTTGCGGCTGACCATATGGGTATGCTGGCAACCGTCATTAATGCCATAGCCCTGAGCGAGGCGCTGCGTCGTGTCGATTGTGCGACAAGGGTTATGACTGCTATCGAGATGATAAAGATCGCCGAGCCTTATGTCTCGGAAAAAGCGGTTGATCACCTGTTAAACAACCGTATCGTAGTTTTCGGCGGAGGAACTGGAAATCCTTTTTTTACAACCGATACTGCGGCAACTCTCAGAGCTCTGGAAATTGATGCGGAGGTCCTTTTAAAGGCTACAAAGGTCGATGGGGTTTATGATGCTGATCCTGTATCAGATCCTTCAGCCAGATTTTTTTCTGAATTGACCTATGGAGAAATGCTTAAAGGAAATTTAAAGGTTATGGACATGACTGCTGTTTCTTTAGCCATGGAACATAAACTGCCTGTTGTTGTCTTCAATCTTATGAAAAAAGGAAATATAATTAAGGTTGTAACCGGTGAAAAGACGGGAACTTCAGTTACAGGGGAATAGTAATGAAGGATGAAATACTTTCAGAAACAAGAGAAAAAATGAACAAGAGTGTGGATGCATTGAAAAAAGATTTCAGAAGGATAAGAACCGGAAGGGCTTCTGCATCATTACTTGAAGGCATAAAGGTCGATTGTTATGAAACCAGGATGCCGATTGATCAGGTCGCATCAATATCTGTTCCTGAAAGTCGCCTCATTATGATTCAGCCATGGGACCAGACAATAATAAGTAATATTGAAAAAAGTATTTTGAAATCTGAACTTGGCCTGACTCCTCAAAATGATGGTAAGCTTATAAGAATATCTATCCCGCCGTTGACTGAAGAGAGGAGAAAAGAGCTTGCGAAAATGGCCAAAAAGATGGCAGAGGATAAAAAAACATCTATTAGAAATCTCAGAAGAGAAGCTAATGACATGTTCAAGACATTAAAAAACGAAAAAGAAATATCGGAAGATGAATTTCATAAGTCCCAGGATGATGTCCAGAAGTTAACAGACGAATTTATTGAAAAGGTTGACGAAGTTACTGCCGAAAAGGAGAAGGAAATAATTGAATTCTAATCCATCGGACCCTCCATCCCCGCTATCGGGATTTCATTCAAAAATAACATTATGACCACTATTGACCCAAAAAAAATACCGAAACATGTGGCCATTATTATGGATGGCAACGGTAGATGGGCCAAAAAACGAGGAATCAGCAGGCTTGAAGGACACAAGAAAGGCGCTGACGCTGTCAGGGAGATCGTGGAAACAAGCTGTGAAATAGGTGTTTCATGGCTCACTATGTATGCATTTTCAGAGGAGAACTGGAAAAGGCCAAAAAGAGAAATTAATGCTCTTATGTCTCTGTTGAAAAGATTTCTCAAGAGCGAGTTAGACCTGATGTTGAAAAACGGAATCAGGCTGCAATCTATCGGCAGAATAGAGAAATTACCGAAAAGTACAAGAGATATACTCCTTCAGACCATAGAGAAGACTTCGGCAAACAGGGATATGGTTTTAACACTGGCCCTCAGTTATGGCGGAAGACAGGAAATTACTGATGCAGTCCGGCGGATTGTTGCCAATTGTGAAAAGGGCACTATTTCTGAGGGTGATATTACTGACCATGTTATTTCCAGATTTCTTTATAATGAGGCCATGCCTGACCCTGATTTGCTCATCAGGACCAGCGGTGAATATCGAGTCAGCAATTTTCTTCTGTGGCAGATAGCATATACGGAATTTTATATTACTTCTACACTGTGGCCTGACTTCGGCAAGAGTGAATATTTAAAGGCTGTCCTGGATTTTCAAAAAAGAGAAAGAAGGTTCGGGGGCCGTTAAAAATGCATATAAACCGATTGCTTACGGGCATCATAGCAATTCCTGCTTTAATCTATCTTATAGGCCCCGGTCCCAGACCCGCGTTTTATTCCCTCCTGTATATTGTTACCATCATCGGACTGATAGAGTTCTATAGAATGACTGTTCCTGGTCTTCCGAAATTTGTCAGGGTTGCAATATATCTTCTCATGCTTTTGCTTTATGTTGCTGTTTACCTGAGGCTGGTTTTGATTGCTCCGGTTATCATCCTGTTTTGTGCCTTTGTTACTATGACTTTTTTTGTTATGACACATTCATCGTCAGGTCAGGAAAAGACAGCGGAAATCAGCACGGCTGTTTTAGGGCCGATTTATATAGCCGTGCCTCTTGTTATGATGATAATGATTGATTTTATGCCGAACGGAAATATCTGGATATTTTTTATACTTGTAATCATTTTCGCAAACGACACAGGCGGGTTCTATTTCGGGAAGCTGTTTGGAAGACATAAACTCCACGAGGCGGTGAGTCCTAATAAGACCTGGGAGGGCGCAATAGGTGGAGCAGTCAGCAGCATAATTACAGGTTTCTTATTTGTATATCTCATGGATTTTCAGAAGCCTGATATCAAAATATTACTGCTGGTGCTGGTGATTTCTGTATCCGGCCAGATTGGCGACCTGGCCGAATCCATGTTAAAAAGGAATGGCGGAATAAAAGACTCAGGGTATGTGCTGCCCGGGCATGGAGGAATCCTGGACAGGATTGATGGGCTTCTATTTTCAATTCCCATCCTTTATTTGTATCTCTCATTTTTTATCGCATAGAGCTCACAAAAAACTGTAAGTCTGCTAATCAGGCCTGGTTATGACTAATCTGTAATAAAAACTTTATAAATATATCAATGCTGCGATTTTAATGAAAAATATATCCATATTAGGTTCCACAGGATCAATAGGGGTTAGCGCTTTAGAGGTAATTAAGGCTAATCCCGACAAATATAATGTAGTCGCTCTGGCCGCCGGAAGAAACATTGAACTCCTGCTAAAGCAGATAAATGAGTTCCGGCCAATCTTGGTAGCTGTTATGGATGATGGTTTGGCAAAGGAATTGGCCGGTATGTTTAAAGGGACCTGGGATCCGGACGTCTTATCTGGCGCGGAAGGTATCATAAGGCTGTCTACACTCGATGGAGCGGATACCGTCATTTCAGCTATGTCAGGAGCTTCAGGCCTGCTTCCAACCTATGAGGCTGTCAGGGCCGGCAAGCATATTGCTTTAGCAAACAAGGAAGCAATGGTAATGGCAGGCTCTCTTATCATGAAAGAAGCCGAAAAGAGGAGCATACCAGTCCTTCCCATTGACAGTGAGCACAGTGCTATACTTCAGTCTCTCAGAGGGCACTTAAAAGAGGATTTAAGGCGTGTAATCCTGACCGCTTCAGGTGGACCTTTCAGGAATTTCTCCCTTGAAGAAATGAATAATGTGACACCGTCACAGGCACTGAACCATCCAAACTGGGATATGGGCCCTAAAATCAGCATTGACTCGGCAACTATGATGAACAAGGGCTTTGAGGTCATCGAAGCGAAATGGCTTTTTGATCTGGAAATGGACCAGATAAGTATTCTGATCCACCCCCAGAGCATTATCCATTCCATGGTAGAATACAGGGATGGAGCTATTATGGCTCAGATGGGAGTTCCTGACATGAGAATACCTATATCTTATGCCCTTTCTTATCCTCATCACTTTGAAACTCATCTTGTTCCATTAAAACTTGATGAGATAAAAGATCTGAGCTTTGAGAAACCGGATTTTGAAAGATTTAAATGTCTTGCACTGGCTTTAAAGGCCGCAGAAATCGGAGGAAGCATGCCTGTTGTTCTAAATGGGGCTAACGAAATTGCGGTTGAGTCTTTTCTTCAAGGCATGATAAAATTTCTGGATATTTCCTGTATTATTGAAAAAACTATGGAAGCACATGAGCCTTTTCCTGTTAATGACATTGAAGCAGTAATGGCAGCCGACAGATGGGCAAGGGAAGCCGCAATTAATGTTCGCAAGTCACTTTATTAGATGGAAGTTATTGGTATTATTGTTCAAATATTAATAAAATTATGAAATAAATATTAATTAGATTGGCTGATAATAATAGTGCGATAACAGGTGATTTGCTTTTTGATAAGGATACATGTTTTAGTATAAGGTTAATTTTTAGAAGCACATCCGATTTTAAAATGGTTTAGACTGGATTAGTATTATGAATATTTTTATATATTATATATTGCCTTTTGTAGTTGTTCTTGGTGTTCTGATATTTTTTCATGAACTGGGGCATTTCCTCGTCGCTAAATATTTTAATGTAAAAATACTCAAGTTTTCGTTGGGTTTTGGGCCTAAACTTGTGGGGAAGAAAATTGGCGAAACCGATTATCTGATTTCATTAGTCCCTCTTGGTGGGTATGTAAAGATGCTCGGTGAAAATATCGAAGAGGAAGAAGAACCCCTGACCCCTGAAGAGGAAGCAAGATCATTTGGTAATCAGCATGTGCTTAAGCGGATTTTTATTGTTGCAGCAGGACCGTTATTCAATCTAATCCTTGCCCTTGTTACTTTTTGCTGCTTTTACATGATTGCCGGTAATCAGGTTATGGTACCGGAAATAGGAGAGATAAGGCAAAATTCTCCGGCTTTCAATGCCGGGTTTTTGAAAGGCGATATAATAGTCTCGGTAGGAGACAAAAGAACAGATGCCTGGTCTGATGTAAAGGCAATAATAGAGCATAGCTCAGGAAAAGCCCTGGAGGTCACCGTCAAAAGGCTTGATAGACTTATTGTCCTTAATGTCAGACCTGAGCCGGCCAAGGTTAAAAACATATTCGGAGAGGATGTAGAGGCAGCTCTTATCGGTATTGTTGCTTCCGGAAGGCTTGAATTCATTGATCTAAGCCCTTTAAGGGCAATCAGAGAGGGTTTTTTTAAAACCTGGGAAGTCACAAAGCTGACCTGTTTGACTATTGTCAAACTCATTCAGCGGGTCATTCCCATTGAGACCATAGGAGGCCCTATCCTGATTGGCCAGATGACCGGTCACCTGGCAAAAGAAAGCTTTATATCACTGATACCTTTTATGGCCGTTATAAGTATTAATTTAGGTATCCTGAACCTTCTCCCCATCCCCATTCTGGATGGCGGTCTAATTATTTTCCTGCTTGTTGAACTTATTATCGGCAAACCTCTCAGTGTAAAAATGCGTGAAAATGCCCAGAAGGCAGGCCTCATCATACTTATACTCTTAATGGTATTTGTTTTTTATAATGATGTTATAAGATTAATGCAGTAAGTATCTGAAGATGATTCTGGCAATAAATACATCCACACTTCAATTCGGACTGGCCCTCCTGGGAGAGGAAGGGGAACTAATATCTGAATTTTTCATGTCCGAAAAGAAAGGTCATTATGGGAGTCTAATGCCTGCCTTGGACTTCTTATTTTCCAAATCAAAGCTGGATATTAGTGACATAAAGGCCATATCTGTTTCAAAGGGGCCCGGCAGTTTTACGGGTCTAAGGGTAGGTATTTCTGCTGCAAAGGGTTTATGCCATGCCCTTGGCATACCAGTTATCGGTGTCTCCAGCCTTGAAGCCCTTGCAAGCCAGATTCTTGAATCATCGCTTCCTGTAACGGCGGTTCTCGATTCAAGGAGAGGAGAGTTTTTTGCAGCCCAATTTGCATGGAGTGGCGGTATCCTTTATAGAAAGTCTGATGACGTTTGCTGTAAGCTCGAAAATTTCCCTTCATTCTTTGCAAATACGGGTATATTAATAGGCAATGATTACTTGAATCAGGCATCACAGATAAAGGATTGTTTCAGTGACAATATTATATTAGCGCCCGTTCATTGCTGGAGCCTCAGGGCATCATCCATTGGCTTTATCGGTTTCAAGAGATTCAGTGTTAATGATTTTGACAATCTGAATGACCTTGAACCAATTTATTTCAGGCCTCCTGACATAAGGACAAATACATTTCCTGTCGCTTCCGGTTCGTTCCACAAATAAGGAAAATATGGACGTTGACAAATATATTCAGGAAGATATAATATCGATTTGACTGATTATAATGGTTGAAAGATGCATCTTATTATATTTTAAGGATTATTTAATATATTTGAGATATGAATTTAGAGCGAAGAAAAACAGATGATTCGCGTATTAACAATCAGTGGCCTTTAGCAAAGGAAGGCTTTTTTTTTCTGTTTCTTGGTATTGTAATTGCTGTGATTTTTCTGTTTCTTGGCTGGCTTTTCCTTTCCGTTTTTACAGGAATTATTACTCTTTTCATTATTTTTTTCTTTAGAGATCCCTCCCGGAATAATGAGGCTATGGAAAATGCTGTTTTTACGCCGGCTGACGGAACCATGCTGGAAATTGTTGATGTCAATGATAATGACAATCCCTTGGGGGAACCGGCAAAAAAAATAAGTATATTTATGTCCATTTTTAATGTTCATGTTAATCGAATCCCGATTTCAGGGAGGATTAAAAACATAGTATATAATCCAGGCAAGTTTTTTTCGGCCAATCTTGATAAGGCCTCAAGTTATAATGAGAATAACAGGGTTTTTTTGGAAACGAGTGATTTTCGCAAGATTGTAGTTATTCAAATCGCGGGTTTGATTGCCAGAAGAATCCTGTGCTGGATCAGAGAGGGAGATCAGGTTGAGGCGGGGCAGCGTTTCGGTTTGATTCGGTTCGGATCACGGCTGGAGGTTTATCTCCCAGCTAACAGCAAAATAGTTGTCCGACCTGGTCAGAAAGTTAAAGCGGGTGTAACAATAATAGGATATCTGCAATGAGATCAAGATCCAAGAAAAGGCAAAGACGTACTGGTATATATGTGCTGCCGAGTCTGTTCACTTCTGCAAGTCTTTTTGGGGGCTTTTATGCCATAATTGCTGCTATACAGGGCAGATATGAGACAGCAGCTATTGCAATTCTAATGTCGAGCGTTTTTGATGCACTTGACGGTAAAATAGCTCGATTCACCCATACATCCAGTCATTTTGGAGCGGAATATGATTCTCTCTGCGACCTTGTTGCGTTTGGAGTAGCTCCGGCAATTCTGGCTTTTCAATGGGCATTAGAGCCATTTGGAAGATTAGGCTGGCTGGCGTGTTTTATGTTCGTGATATGTGGCGCTCTGAGACTTGCGCGTTTTAATGTCCAGAGAGATTATGTAGGTTCCAGTTATTTTAAGGGACTGCCGGTTCCCGGAGCAGCAAGCCTTATAGCGGCGACGATACTTTTCGCCACAGAGCTGGATATTGGACCTGGAACCCAAAACATATTAATAATAGCTCTGATGTATGTTTTGTCCTTTTTAATGGTCAGCACAATTAATTATTTGAGTTTTAAAAAATTCGAACTTAAAAAACAGCGCCCATTCAATGTCCTGGTATCAATTATTCTGTTTCTCATTGTTATTGCCTATAAACCAAAGATTATGCTTTTTCTTATTCTAGCCGCTTATGTCGTTTCAGGGCCTTTACTCTCTATATCCAGACATAAGCAGAAGGTATCTGAGGCCAAAAGCCCTCTGGGAGATACTCCGCAAGCTAAGAAAGATTGATATGAGGATTACAGGAGGACAGTCGAAAGGTCGTCTTCTGACATCCTTTAAAGGGATGAATATAAGGCCGACCCCGGATAAGGTAAGGGAGGCCATTTTTAATATAATCGGACAGGATCTCTCTGGATTTTATGTCCTTGACCTTTTTGCCGGGACAGGAATCCTGGGTATTGAGGCCTTGAGCAGGGGCGCTAAAAAAGCTGTTTTTATTGACATCTCCAGGCAGTCAGTAAATATTATTAATAAGAATCTTGAATTATGCATGTTCACGCATTCAGGGGAAGTAGTTAGAAGTAATTTAAGAAAGGGCATCCCTATAAGTGAATTTTCTGAGAAGATTTTTTTTAATTTAGTTTTTATTGATCCGCCTTACGGAAAAAATTTACTTCCTCTATTGCTTGATGATCTATTATTAAAAGGTATTCTTTATCCAGAATCAAGGGTAGTTGCTGAATCATCCAAAATAGAAGTGCTCCCGATCTCCTTTGGGAAGATATCAATGTCGGATATACGAACATATGGTGATACAAAAATAACAATTTATGAAAATAGGGATAAATAATGACTGAAAGAAAGGTGATTTATCCGGGTTTTTTTGATCCGATAACAAACGGGCATTTAAGTATTCTGCACAGGGCATTAGAAATATTTGATAAAGTTATAGTTGCTATTCTGGTAAATCCACATAAGGTCCCCCTTTTTCCAGTTGAAGAAAGAATTGACATGATTAATAAGTCTGTTAACAGCGGAGCAAATATTGAAATAGATACCTTCGGTGGATTATTGGTGGATTACGCAGTTAAAAGAAATGTAAATGTTGTTGTAAGAGGTCTGCGTGCTCTCTCCGACTTTGAATATGAGTTTCAAATGTCTCTAATGAACCGAAAACTTAATCGCAACGTTCAGTCAATTTTTTTAATGACAGACTACAAATGGTTTTATACAAGTTCAACCATAATAAAGGAGGCAGCAAGCTTTGGAGGAGATGTAAGCGGTCTTGTTCCAGATATAGTAAATATAAAATTGAAAGAAAAATTCGGATATTCAAAAAATGCTTGACACCTCTTCTGGCTTAAGCCATATTCTTTATTAAAGAAATTGGAATCTAAACGATTATTTTCATAACGAGTTGATGATTAGGAGGAGTGATAGTGGCCCTGACCAAAGAAAAGATTATCAATAATATTTATGATCAAGTTGGGCTGAGTAAAAACCAATCCCGGATTGTCATTGAAAGGCTTTTTGAGATTATCAAGTCATGCCTTGAAAGCGAAGAAGATCTTCTTATCAGCGGTTTCGGCAAATTCATTGTAAAGAAAAAGTCAGCCAGGAGAGGAAGAAATCCGCAGACTACAGAAGACCTTCAATTGAGAGCGAGGAAGGTGGTGGTATTCAAAACTTCCGGTGTCCTTAGAAATAAATTGAACAAGGCTTCTAAAGACTGACAGTAAAAGCCTCTTCAAAGCCCATATCTTTTAGTATTTTTTCGATTTCTATAGCTTTGGCCAGAGTCTCTGATTTTGATACACGAAGTCTGTAAACAGTTCCAATTGACTTGTCATCATAGAGTTCTATTTCAACATAATCGAAAATAACCTTTAGGCGATCGGCAAGCCTGAGGGCGTTATTTTTGTATTTAAAGGCCCCTACCTGGACAGTAAATTCGCCGCTTTTCAAATCATTTACTTTTATGACAGGTTTTAGTCCCTCAGGTGATTCCAGTTTGCTTACTTCTTTGCCAAGGGCCACTATTTTTACATCAATGACTCCAGGATCTATTAAATCAATTTCTTTTGCAGCGGCATATGAGAGATCAATATGCCTGCCTTTCACAAAAGGCCCTCTATCATTTATTTTTACAATGGTTATTTTGTTATTGGAAAGGTTTTGAATACTGACATGTGTGCCCAATGGAAGTGTCCTGTGTGCTGCGCTTTTTTTATGCATATCAAAAATCTCACCACTGGCGGTAGGTCGTCCGTGGAATTTTTGACCATACCAGGATGCCTTTCCGGTCTGCACAAAACCTTCTGAATCAGATAAAGGATAATATGTTTCTCCATTGACCACATAAGGACGAATTTTTGGTTTTACAGGCAGAATAATGTATTTTGAGACTGGCTGTTCAATTGTTTTGACATACTGTAAGTTTTCTGAACATGAAGAGAGGAGAGAAAATAAAAGGATAAGAGTTATTAAGAAGAGTTTATTCATTGAAAGATCTCTGGCTTATTATTGTTCAAGATTTTTTTAACAAATCGATTTTTTGTTCTATTGCCAGAATTGTCAACAAAATAATATGCTTTCGCATGTTATTATCAGGATTATTTTTTTTGCAAAATGTTGGATAGGTTCAATATCATCTGATTTTTAAATCCTCATACAAACTCAATGATATAAATTCATTTGAAAGACGTGAAAGGGGGTGGTTAGAATGCCTGCCTGTAGTTTCGTTTTTTCTTGACATGGAATTCAATTTTTTTTAGATTCCTTTGATTGTATTATACAGTAACTGCAACTTAAATCAGGATGTGGTTATACGTGTCAGGAGTCCAAGTTCCATAATCTTATAACTATATCAATTATTGAAAGGTGTAACTTATGAAACTCAAAGATAAAACCGCTTTAGTTACAGGTAGCAGCCGTGGTGTCGGAAGAGCTGTAGCACTCGGCTATGCAAAGGAAGGTGCCAATTTAATTGTAAACTATACTTCCAATGAAAAAGCCGCCAATGAGGTTGTTGACCTGATTCAATCAATGGGCAGTAAGGCAGTGGCTGTAAAAGCAGACGTGGCCTTGAAGAAAGATGCTGAAAAACTTGTTGATGCGGCTATTGATAATTTTGGAAAGATTGATATCCTTGTTAATAACGCCGGCTTCACTCGACCAGCCCTGATGCTTAATATGACAGAAGATCAATGGGATCAGGTTGTTGATATTCATATGAAGGGGGCATTTCTTTGCTCGCAGGCCGCTGCCATTAAAATGAAGGAGCAGAAGAGCGGCAAAATAATAAATGTTACTTCGGTTGCAGGCCTTGTGGGTACTGTAGGCCAGATCAACTACAGCGCAGCAAAAGGCGGGCTCCTCAGTATGACAAAATCCATAGCCCGTGAACTTGCACGATATAATATCTGCGCTAACGTAATATCTCTTGGCATTGTTGCAACTGATATGACTGAAAAAATTAGGACTGATGAGAAGCTCCAGGAAATTTACATGAACCGCATACTCCTGAAGCGTTTCGCAGAACCCGAAGATATCTCCCCCGCATTTGTGTTTTTTGGTTCGGATGACAGTAACTACATAACCGGTCAACTCCTGTGCGTTGATGGGGGTTACGGTATGATTTAGATGGAAATAATAGTTGAAAAGTGAATAGGTTGATTATTAAAGACCTTGCAGATTTCAACTAATGAGCCATATAAATGACTCAACCACTCAACGATTTAACAAAATGAAGAAATGGAGGTAAAAATGGCAATACCTGATAAGATTAAAACCTGGCAGATGGTTCAACCAACTTCAATGAATAAAGAGACCAAAGAGATAATACCGGGGAAGCTGGAAAAAACGGAAATACCCGTTCCCGAACTGGGGCCTGGAGAGGTTCTGGTGGAGGTCGCGGGTTGTGGTGTTTGTCACACAGATCTGGGTTACTTTTATGATATGGTGCCTACCGTATCAAAACCTCCCCTCACTTTAGGACATGAAATTGCGGGAACAGTTGTTGCCGGAGATGAAAAGTGGATCGGCAAAGAGGTGATTATCCCGGCGGTTATGCCATGTCGTCAGTGCATGCTTTGCAAAACCGGACGTGGCAACAGGTGCCTTGCTCAGAAGATGCCTGGGAACAGCATTGGATTATATGGCGGTTTTTCAAGCCATATACCTGTCCCGAGCATTGATCTTTGCGAGATTAAAGATCGAGGAAATATTCCTCTTTCTCACCTTGCAGTTATTGCCGACGCGGCTACTACCCCGTATCAGGCTGCCAAGAGGGCGGATTTGCAGCCTGGAGATAATGTGATTGTAATAGGAGTTACCGGCGGTGTCGGGCAATATGTAGCCCAAACAGCCAAGGCTCTCGGGGCCAAAACTGTGATAGGGATTGCAAGAAATCAGGAAAAGCTTGACAGGGCACTTCAGTTTGGTACCGATTTTGTCATCAATTCCACCAATAAAGATGTCAAGGAAATTTCGAATGAATTCAGGGGCATCTGTAAGGCACAGGGCCTTCCCAATACCGGCTGGAAGATCTTTGAGGTAACCGGCGTTAAGGCTGGACAGGAAATGGCATTAAGCCTGCTCGGCTTTACAGGAAAACTGATTGTTGTTGGATTCGGAATGGGAAAGACGGAATATGCCATTGGTCGTCTCATGGCCTTTGACGCTGAGGTTATTGGTACCTGGGGATGTCTGCCTGAGTATTATCCGATAGTCCTTGATATGGTGCTGAACGGAAAGATAAATATTGAAGAGTTTGTGGAAACCAGGCCGATGAGTACTATTGCAGAGACATTTGCCGAGGCCCACAAGACTCCGCCGATGAAAAGGATTGTCCTTGAACCGGATTTTTAATAAAGACTTGTTTTTTTAGGTAAGATTAGATAATAAATTTTAACTAAATTCAATATTATGAAGGAGGAAATGTTATGCCTTTAAAAGGTGTTTTAGAATGGTTCCCAAGGGAAGATGGAAAGAAAGATCATCGGTTGCATACAGAAGATAACTGGGGTACGGAAGCCCCATGCGTAGTGTATGAGAAAAGACCCTTGAAAGATCCGGCCGGTAATGTCCAGGAAGGGCTTTATAACGCATGGATCACTCTGAATAACCCTAACCAGTATAACTCCTATACAACAGAAATGGTAAAGGGCGTAATCGCAGGTTTTGAAAATTCTTCACTCGACCGCAGTGTTTCGAGCGTAATCTTTACCGGAACCGGTCCCTTTGCATTCTGTACAGGTGGTAATACAAAGGAATATAGTGAATTCTACAGCATGAGACCTGATGAGTACGGTCAGTATATGGAGCTCTTCAACCATATGGTGGATTCCATACTGATGTGTAAAAAACCTGTTATCTGTCGTGTCAATGGTATGAGGGTTGCCGGCGGGCAGGAGATAGGTATGGCCTGTGATATCGCTATTGCATCTGACCTTGCTATCTTCGGTCAGGCAGGTCCCAGGCATGGATCTGCTCCTGTAGGTGGTGCTTCAGATTTTCTGCCCTGGTATCTCAGCATTGAAGATGCCATGTGGAACTGCGTCTCCTGCGAGATGTGGA
>DAINAR010000037.1:0-31093 GCA_036733345.1 Deltaproteobacteria bacterium
ATATTCAAAAGGTCGACAGGCCGGTAAAGTGAATGCAAGGAGCCTCCTATGCTTCTGGGCGTCGAGGGAGTTAGGTATCCCCCATACAGTGTTGGCAAAAAGACTGGAATTAAGCAAGGGGAATATAAGTGTTTCCGTTGAACGGGGCGAAATGATCGCAAAAGCTGGTAATTATTCACTTGAACAATAACTTATTGAATTATTAAACATCGTCCCACTTCCAATACAATCAAATATAATAGCATTTGATTTGTTACAAAAAAGTAGATAATTGCAATATCTGAGAAACACTTGAGGTGTCTTCGGAATTTGTAGAAATCATGTCAATAGTGAGTTTTGAGAACATCCGGCAGTTCACACCAGAGTCACACTTCTTGACTGACCCCATCAGCCACAAATGTTCTCCATGCCACACTTGCTTTATCAAACATAAAGAAGACTGCTTAAAAAAACTATCTATTCAACTTTTGATTATAGACCCATTCATTTGTTTTGATATTGTTTAACCATGACTTTGACATGGGGATTCACCTTTTTCTATTTCAAAGTATTAGCGGATGAGCACCAGAATTTTAAAGTATGGCCGATAATGTGAAGTGTCGAACTCAATATAGGAAAAAGAAAATGAAAAGAAACCATCTATTCAGAATTATGCTTTTTGCTTTACTTCTTTCCACCATTCCAACTTTATCTCTGGCCAAAAACGGTCCCGATGTCACAATAGACGAGATACATGTCATGCCTGATCTTTGGGATGCAGGTACGCCATGGAACACTGTGGGTACCTTTTTGGTAAGAATAAAAAATAAAGGCAATAGCGCTTCTCCTCAAGTAGGGCCTTCCGATGAGGCAACTAATGGAGTCAGAGTTGAGGTAACCATCGATGGCAGCACTGACCTGGTTACATACTATTTGCCCGCCCTCAATCCAGGGCAGACCACTACAAAAGTTTATTATTTCGATGTGGTTGGCGAAGGTGAAACAATACAACCCGGTTTCCCTGATCCAAACACACCCTTTATTGTCAAGCTTGATCCGAACAACGTTTTTAATGAAGCCAATGAAATTAATAACCATGCACTCTATTATCCTACGACCGCTCATCCTGTTATGATGGGGTTTGGTACGACGGCAACAGCAGTGTATAATATCGACAGTGCGCTGTTGAACATAGATGTTTTTTACGAAGAACGTCTCAATGAGCCAATAGCTACGGGAACGGCCACCTTCTACGATAATGGCACCGTTATCCCAGGCTGCCAAAACGTAGCACTTGGAAGCTTTCCTGATAAAATTTCCAATGAAGGCAGCGCCTATTGTACATTCAGTTCAACTGTATTAGGTGAGCATACCCTTACGGCCGCATACTCAGGAGATGGCTACTATCCCTCCATGAATTCATCGCCGATAACCGTGACGGTGCATGAATACCCTCCGACTCCGGCTTCAGACCAGGTGTTTACCGTCTCGGAGGTGGCCGCTGACGGTACCGAGGTGGGAACCGTTGCGGTTGATGGTCCAACTGCAACAGGGTTCGCTATAATTGATGGCAATACTGATAGCGCTTTTTCCATTGACAATAATGGCGTAATAAAAGTCAATAACAGTTCCGCTATCGACTATGAAGTTGTATCCAGTTATACGCTTCTCATAGAAAGTACAAATGGAACCATTTCCGGTTCGGGGACAGTGGTGGTGAATGTTGATGATGTGAGCTATACCGCTACCGCCGTTGCCGGTGCAAATGGCTCCCTGGACGTCTCGACCCCATCTCCGCAAACAGTTGAACATGGCGATACAGCCACCTTTACCTTTAATGCGGATGCCAATTACCATCTGGCCAGCATTACCGGTTGCGGCATCAACTACACAAACAGCAGCAACGCAGTTACATCATATACCGCCACCACCGAACCCATGACCGGCGACTGTACGGTGAACGCCAGTTTCGGGATCAATAAATACACCACTACCGCCGTTGCCGGTGCAAATGGCTCCCTGGACGTCTCGACCCCATCTCCGCAAACAGTTGAACATGGCGATACAGCCACCTTTACCTTTAATGCGGATGCCAATTACCATCTGGCCAGCATTACCGGTTGCGGCATCAACTACACAAACAGCAGCAACGCAGTTACATCATATACCGCCACCACCGAACCCATGACCGGCGACTGTACGGTGAACGCCAGTTTCGGGATCAATAAATACACCACTACCGCCGTTGCCGGTGCAAATGGCTCCCTGGACGTCTCGACCCCATCTCCGCAAACAGTTGAACATGGCGATACAGCCACCTTTACCTTTAATGCGGATGCCAATTACCATCTGGCCAGCATTACCGGTTGCGGCATCAACTACACAAACAGCAGCGATGCGGTTACATCATATACCGCAACCACCGACGCTATGACCGGCGACTGTACGGTGAACGCCAGTTTCGGGATCAATAAATACACGATTCCCACTCTCGGCAAATGCGGTATGCTAGCCTTGGCTGGTATCTTGGGAATAATTATTCTTGTAGTGATTCGCAGAAGAAAAGTTCCCGCTTAATCTGTTTACAACCGGAGGTATATCTGCCCCCCTCATATTCCCAGTGGCAGAAAGAAATGGGTCAAGTCCTCGTTTGTCTCTTTCTCAATGAATCTTTGGGGAACTACTTGATTTTGATGAATAAACTATGTGAGGTGGACAAACTTCCTATCATCTCTTTTAAGTGTAAGCGAGGCAATTTTGTACAATTGTGATCCTTTCTGTTGAAATAATAAAAATGATTCTAAAAGAGATGTAACTTGATCTGTGGTATATTTTAATCTTTGAACTTATAGACGAAAGCACGAAAGCAGAAAGATTACAAAAGAAAAAACCTCTTTATAAACATAACATAATCGCAGCGATAAAAAATTCCGCAAGATATGTGATTTTAAAAAAACAGAATTGTTAAGTATCGTCAAAATGCTATATTGAGATAGAAAAACAATAATACAAACCGGGTTTTTGACAGTCCCGTAATAAAAAATAAGCTATGATTAAAATAATTAGTAAATTTTCAGACCTTGCAACTTTTTGCGGAACTAAATTGGCATTTTTTGCCGGTTCATTCGACCCAATTCACCATGGCCATGTAAAAGTCATAGAATTTGTTCTTAAGCAATATGTTGATCATGTGATTATCTGCATCCATTCTCATAACTCAAAAAAAACACCAATCCCAAATCAGGAACGTCTGAAAATTATGAAAATATTATTATCAAAATCGATATTCCACAATCGAATATGTTTATGCGACGCAGCGTTTCTTCATGGTATTGAAAATAAGCATTTTATTCAAATTGCTAAGCGACTTATGGAATTAAATATAAAAGTATTTGTTCTTAAAGGACAGGATTCCCTGCTAAATCGAAACGACTACCCCCTGGGTGATCTTCCACACTTGATACATAATAGAGGAGGAATTGAAATGCAACTGCCTGCCTTTCTTAAAGGGCAGGTTATCCGATTTAAGAATTTATCCGATATGTCATCTACAAAGGCAAAAAAAGAAATAGCAGCCGGCAAAAAGATTTATCTATGTGATGATACTAATAATTATATTTTGAAGAAAAAACATTATGACTAACACTCATAAAACTTCCTGCTGTCAATAGATGAACTGATTCTATTTCTATAACGAAAAAAAGGCGGTCAAGCCTTCTATTAACTCTTTAACTGGGGATGGCACGTCTATAAGTTTAAAAGTTGGAATTGAAATGAATATGGTTTAGTTTCTTTTATGGGCAGACAAGCCAGAATTGATGCACAAGGAAACCTTCCATCATGCTAAGTAGAATAGAGCATAGGAAAATTTTCAGGGAGAATAAATTCGGTTTTGTCCAGCCTGGAGCCTTCATGTTGAAACAGAAAAAAGGATTGTAAAAGCCATGGAACTTGATCTGTGATATATTTTAATTTCTGAACTTACAGACATCCCTAAACGTCCTCTATTGTGAAAGATATTATGCTCGGCTTTCAAAACTTATCAATATTTCTGTTAGCGGCCTTGATCCTGTTACTCACTCCTGGTCCGGCCGTGCTTTATATTGTGGCGCGCAGTCTGGATCAGGGCCGGCTGGCTGGATTTGTCTCGGTTCTCAGCATAGAGGCCGGCAACTTCGTGCATGTGTTAGCAGCTACTCTGGGATTGTCTGCCATACTCGTTTCGTCAGCACTGGCTTTCTCCATAGTCAAATACCTGGGCGCTGCCTATCTCATTTATCTGGGAGTATGCCGACTCATCGCACAAGAGACAGCACATCAACCTGCAACTGTCCAGCATCAGAGTTTGGGACGCATTTTTCGCCAGGGCGTTCTGGTGGCCATACTCAACCCCAAGACCGCCTTATTCTTTTTTGCTTTCTTGCCACAATTCGTCGATTCATCAAAAAGCGCATTCACTTTACAGCTTTTGACCCTGGGATGCATGTTCGTAAGCATGGCTATTGTCACAGACAGCCTGTATTCTCTTTTAGCAGGTACAGTTGGAGAATGGCTGAAAGGCACTCGCCCGCTCCTGCGTTTTCAACGCTATCTGGTCGGTACCGTCTATATTGGATTAGGAGTAATAGCTGCACTTGCAGACACCAACCATATATAAAGAGTACCGGTCACAAATGAGGCACCCATTCAAGGGCAAATTCAATGATAAAACACCTATCCCTTCAAATGACATCGCAGCTACCACTTACTGTTGACAAAAAATTAATATTCCAGCACATCTGACACGACTATAAATTAATCATATATTTTTTTACTTTGTGATTTAAGCGGGGATCCATTCTGATGGGTTAACGACTCCACGGTTTACGGATAATGGCAATGGAACGGTTACCGACAATATGACAGGACTGATATGGATGAAAAACGCACGTTGCACAGAATTCTACTTCAATGACACAACAGGAAAAAACCAGCGCAACTGGAATAATGCGCTTACGGCGGCCAATAATTTATCAGCCGGCTACTGTGGTCTGACAGACGGTTCCTCAAGTGGCGACTGGCGTCTGCCAAATATATAAGGAACTGCAGAGTCTTGTAGATTTCAGCTATGCTTTTCCTGTCATAAAGGACAATCCATTCATCAACTACGAGTCGTGCGATTACTGGTCGTCCACAACAGATATATCCGCCAGCGAATACGGTGATTGGGCCTGGCAGTTAGATATATTCGCTGGTTACATAATAAGTAGCTTAAAGGACTCCACCGAGTTATGGGTATGGTGTGTCCGTGGCGGACAATAGAAAAAACAATGACTGATATTTGCTTTCTTAACGGGCTACTTGATTTATAATTGAGGATATGCCATCCTCACTTCAAACATAAAAAGATGCTTCAAGAAATCAAGCCTTGAAAATATAAACATTTAGGGGGTGAAATATCATAGAATACAATACAATTATCGTTGACAAAAAGGACTTTATTGCAACTATAACGCTTAACCGGCCCGAAAATTTTAATACCTTCAGCACTGAGATGGCAACAGAGCTGGACTTTTCCATATGCCAGTTGGATGATGATACTGAAGTAAGGGTAGTCATAATACAGGCCAAGGGCAAAAATTTCTGCACCGGCATAGAGGTATCCGAGTTTTTTGGTAAATCCCAGACAGAGTATCGGGCATGGGTTGATTTAATGGGACGTATAAGTCACCGCATTGCCGACATGAGAAAGCCTGTTATCGCCTCTGCCAGAGGATTTGCCGTAGCAAACGGTGCAGGCATTATTGCAGCGAGTGACCTGGCCGTTATCTCGGAGTCAACGCAGATAGCCACAAACGCAATTAATGTAGGACTCTTCTGCATGGGGCCTGCAGTGCCTCTGTCACGCTCCATTGGTCGTAAACGCGCCCTTGAGATGCTGCTGACAGGAGATATGATAGATGCTGAGACAGCCCTTTCCTGGGGAATTGTGAACAGGGTGGTACTTGACGACCAGCTGGAAAAAACGACAATAGAACTTGCGAAAAAGCTTGCTCAAAAGAGCCCCCTTGCATTGCAGATGGGGAAACAGGCATTTTATGGCATGTCAGACATGGAGTACAAAAAGGCCCTTGCCTATTCAAATGAGATGTTCACGCGTCTCTGTGATTCTGAAGACGCCAGCGAAGGTGTAAGTGCATTCCTTGAAAAACGAACTCCTGAATGGAAAGAAAAACAGGCATGTTGATTATATATTCAGGCGGTTTCTGCAGTTGCGTACTGCAGGAACTGCCGGAATCATTAAGGGCATTATAATTTGCAGACTTTGGACGTATAATACAGGATGGAAAAAAAACATGCTCATTTTTTAATTCTACGATTGACAGTTGGGATTCCTATTTCTGGATGAGCACTATTTCAGTACTGAAACACGGCGCTGCCCCATGAAAATCCTATTCCGGCAGTCACCATTACAATAATATCCCCTTTTTTTATTTTCTTTTCCCTTACTGCCATGTCCAGATTCAAAAAGATATCCTGTGCTCCAAAGTGTCCGAAACTCTGTAAATACCTTGCAGAAGAGTCATCAACAGAAATTCCCAGTTCTTTGAGAACTGCCTTTTGCATCTTGAGATTGTTGTTCACCATATCAAAATAGGAAACATCGGAAGGGGTGAGACCGCATTTCTTTAGTGCATCTCGAACCACTTGGAGCAAAACAGGGATATACAGATCTTTGAATTCATGCCTTGCCCTTTCCCTGTCCGTACATACGTAGGTATGCATATCCTTTTTGATGGTCTCTTCAGAAGCAGGATATCGCAAAGCCCCGGCCTGTATGCACCAGAGATCGTAAAACTCACCCTTTGTAATGATTTCGGTACTCAAAGGGAAAAGTTCATGATGCCCTTTGCTGATAATTGCCGCCCCCCCACCATCACCGAAAAAGACCGAATCAGCAGAGTGAAATCGTGTAAACTGGCTCCATTTATCGCCAGTGACAAGCATTACGTTTCTAATACCTTCATTTAGTGAAATATAACCCCTGGCTAATTGTATGGCCGTAAGCATGCCACAGCAACCATGTGACACGTCAAAGCCAAAGGCCCTGTCTGCGCCGATTGCATGCTGAACCCTGCCTGCAGTGTGCGGCATAATATAGTCTGGAACACCTGCACCGCAGTAAATAATAATATCAATATCAACTGGATCGATATCCCCTTTTTCCAGCGCATCTTTTGCAGCCTTAATGGCCATGTCTGAAGGGTATTCATTTTTACCGGCCTCACGAACTGTCGTTGCGCCAAGTGCTTCTACAACAAATTCAGGAATACCGACCTGTTCCGCCAGTTCTTTTATTGAAACTTCCTTTTCGGGCATATAAAACCCCATACCTGAAACACCGCAAATGCCTCTTTCTGACATAGATTCTCTCTTCTTTTATTTTCCGGTAAAGCGTGGCTTTCTTTTAGCAAAGAAGGCATCCAGACCTTCTTTTTTGTCTTCGCTGTAATGATTGACGCTGGCTGAAAGTATTTCATTGAGTGATGCACTCTCAATATGAGGAACAGACGTACTGTACAATGAGTCTTTTACCAGGCTCATGGCTATCGGGGGGTTGTCGGCAAGTCGTCCTGCTATTACATGTGTTCGCTGCACAAGCTCTTCACCCGGAACCGCCCAGTTTACCAAATTGCAGGCAGCCGCCTCTTCTCCGTTCATCAGATCTCCAAAAAGGCTCATCTCCATGGCCTTACTGAAACCAACAAGTCGGGGAAGACGATATGTAGTTCCTCCGGCTGCCACCAGGCCCAGCTTTATCTCCGGCAGACCCAGTTTGGCTTCATTTGCAGCTATCCTGAATGTACAGGCAAGTGCCAGCTCCAGACCACCGGAAACAGCCGTACCGTTTATCATTGCAATAGTCGGCTGCGGCAGCGTCTCGATCGTTTTCAGCACCCGGTTGAAGGTTTTCAGGAATATGCGAGAGTTCAAAGGATTATATGAAGTACCTTCCACATCAACCCCGGAGCAAAAGGCGTTTTCCACTCCTCCTATTATGACCACCCTGACCTCGGGATTGTCACTGATAGACTCAATTTTCTGTTCCAGGTTAATTATCATCGCGGGAGTGAGAGCATTCAGCTTTTCCGGTCGATTTAAAATAATCGATGTAATATAGTTTTTAGTTCTTTCCAGAATAATATCTTTCATCTCCTGCCTCTTCCTCTCATTCCACCACCCCTGCCCATTCCTCTTCCCCTGCCTTTTCCTCTTTTCATGCCTCCCCTAACATTCGAATTCCCTGGTGGCTGGTTCAGGTTTTCCTGATTTGCTGCAGCCTTTATATCTGCAGCTATATTATGAAATATGGAAGAAAGATTGGACCACAGGCGCAGGATAATGCCCGTGCCTTTTTCAACCATAGTCTCTGTTTTATCATATGGTTTGGTCTCGCGTTGAGGATTTTGATTATCCCTCTCCCCTTCCGTGGTTTCAGCAGGTGCTGCAGATTCGGCATTTTCCGGATACGCCTCTGTCCATTGCCTGGAGGACAGATACGATTTTAATGTCTCATACGCCGCATTAATCTCTTTCAGTTTCTCCTCGGCTTTTTGTTTTAAACGGGGATTATTTGAAAACCGGTCCGGATGCCAGATATTGACCATGTCTTTATAGGCCTGCTTTGCTTTATCAGGAGAGGCCCCGGGGTCTAATTCAAGTATCTCAAAACATCTTTTTATATCCATAAGATAGGTCTGAACCTTGCATGGATTTTTTCATTCATATTCTTCATCATAATCATCATTGTAGTCAGGATATTGAGGCGGAGATTCGCCAACTGACTTGATTATTTTTAAGTATTTTTTATTGCTTTTCGTTTCATTAATTTTCTGCACCTTAATTCTATGCCACCAATCATCCCCGAAATCAAATAAGTAATGAAAGACATCCTTTTCATTCAAGTCGGCATCACCGATTCGAGTCTTGGCTGTAGATTTTTTCATTTTCCCAAAACCTATCATATCCTCTAAACTCATGGGATGCGCTATTTCTGGAGCATCATAAATGCTCCTAATATCCTTGGTATCCTTTCGAGTGATGAAAAATGAATAAAGGTGCTCATCGAACCTGTCGAATGCCTGAAAAATCGCATCGTGTAAATCATCAAAAGTGCAATTCTCAGATGCCTCAATTATTCTGTATAACTTTGGTATTCCTATTATAGATACTCTAAACTGATATACTTTCAATTCTTTATTCCTATGCAGTTAACAATTAATATACGAAGTCCTGTTAAATCTGAAAGTTATTAACATTATAAATAAAAAAAATCATATCTTAGCAAAATTGGCAAATGAACTACCCCGCCGTAAGTCTGCCTGTGCATTGCATGCAGACAGGCAGCGGAGTATCTTGAAAATCATTGAACGCCCCAAGGGGCGAGGATACTTGTCCGCCGTGTTTATGGCGGGCTTGTCCGCCGTGTTTATGGCGGGCTTGTCTGCCTTTTACCAGCCTCTGGATGGTTTACCAGCCTATGGATGGTTTACCAGCCTTCGGCTGGTTGGCTTGCTGGCGGATTAAATCAGGGATAATATAAAACCTGATGATTCTTTTAAAAATGGAAATTCTCGAAAACATATCAAAAAATCTGATATTGATAAAGCATAAATTGACTCTCATTGACAAGCGTAAAGCGGGACGATGTTTAATAATTCAATTGACATGGCTCGCGAAATTGACTGCTTTCATTGAATGCCAGGGACAGCCAGACTAGATGCTCCCGGAGTATTAAAGCATGTAATGATCCGCGGAATAGAAGGTAAAAAGATATTCCGGAACAATAAAGACCGTGATGACTTTATTGAAAGGCTGGAAACACTATGCCCTGAGATGCAGGTATCCTGCTATGCCTGGGCATTTATGTCTAATCATGCACACTTCCTATTCCGCAACAGAATATATTCCTGGATATTTTGGAAAAAACAAGAAGGACGCAAACCTTAATTGACAGTTGGAGGCCTGATACGCAGCCTTGGCGGATGGACTGAAGCAAAGGAAATTCTGAAGGGCGGAGTAAAGATTATGGGAGATGAAAGGATCCTTGGAGATTCAGATTTTGTGGATTCGATAATATCCCAGAGTGAAGATCATTATGAGAGAAAATACAGGCTTAAACGGCAGGGATACGATCTGGACCGGATAGCGGAAAGAGTTGCAGAGGTATTGGATATAGAGAAAGATGAAGTATATTCAAAAGGTCGACAGGCCGGTAAAGTGAATGCAAGGAGCCTCCTATGCTTCTGCAGGTCTCATAGTAGAGAAATCTTAATCAAGCTTGCAAAGGAACGGCGAAAAAAGTTTCAAGGGAGTTTAATGGTGTAATAAGTTTAAATTTGTCATGTTTCCTCTCTTGTTTGTTATTCCGGTGAAGATAATGTGTTCCTAATTACATTTTTGTAATTAACTGCAAGCAAAGGGTAGTCTGTTGCAATTCCTCATTTTTAACTTTTCAAAATAAAAACCATCCAAAATCACAATTAACCCACCCTATTATCTTTAATAATTAATAGTGATATTTAGTTGCTATGTTATTATTATTTAGTTGAGTTAATTTTAGGTGAATCTATCAAATGTTATAAGACATAGTTTGAATAGCATATTGAATGTTCCTTCAGTACATATGAAAATTCTGCTGCACACACATGAGTATTTTTCTGTGTATGTTCCGGAACGCGATCAAATAATTCCTATCTCTTGAGACTGTTTCTTTTAAAAAAATAATAGATATTAATTTTTTTGGATAACAGTAAATATCAAGCAAAATAATATAGTTGGAGTTTTCACTGGGAGCCTTTAGAAACATTTTAATTAAGGCTTTTTTTGAAACCCTTCATGCTGGCATCAATATTGCTTGCATATCCAGAATGCTTGCAAATAGTTATATGAAACTTTGAAATCGTATCCTTATTTGTCTTTAGTGAGACTATAGTTTTCGAATTTCCCTACCGGAGGAATAACCAGTTATGAATATAATGCCCCTGGTTCAAATCTTTAGAAATCTAAGATTGTTATTTTCAGTCTTTACAGTCCTTATAATTTGTCTTCCAGCTAATTCATGGTCCGGGGTCCTTGAGCCTAACTACTTTTACGAGGTACTCCTCGATGTTGATGGTTCATCAGGAGGGAATGTGACTGTCAAACAACTTGGAAAAACAACGGTAAAAAAAAGCATAGACTATAAGATCAGGGCGCTGTCATATCTGTCCGATCCTCTTTCTGGGCCTTCCAATGCAATGGTTCTGGGTACACAGGTCTTGAAATGGAATGAAACCGCGTTTGAAATCATAAATACTGATTCAACTTCCTACCCCATCGGCATAAACACCGGAAAGGAAAACAGCCACACAGTAGAAATAGCTCTTGATCTGGCTGATCTTGGCAATCCGAATGGAATTATACGGGGATTATTTCACGCCAGCAATGCAGAAGGGCTGAGCGATTTTTCTGAAGATTTTCAGATTGACCCTGGATCAGACACAGCAGTCCCCACATTGTCCGAATGGGGCATGATCATACTGGCTGCCCTTATAATTTTATTGGCTTTAGCAACAATTAAGAAAGGGAATCAGCGTTTAAGGCGCCTTACACTTATAATCCTTGCTGTTATAAGTGTTGCTGTTATAGCCAGGGCCACAGGATTCATGCTTGACGGAAATGTTGATGACTGGAGCGGCATAGATCCAGCGATAACGGATACAGCCGGGGATTCGTCAACAGGAGATCCATGGGAAGATATACTTTACGGCTTTGTGCAAAGGGAAGGAAACATGCTTTATTTCAGGGTGGACATAAACCCTGCAGTACCGCAAGTGCCACCTGAAGTGACCCTTTCAGCCGACCCTGAAGCAATTGAGGCCGGAGATTCATCGACCCTGACCTGGACTTCGGCCAATGCGATTTCATGTATTATCGGGCCGGGTACAGGTAATGTTGATCTAAACGGGTCTGTTTCAGTATCACCGACCGAGACCACTACTTACTCTATAACAGCAACAGGCCCCGGAGGCACTGCAGCTGACAGTGTAACCGTCATAGTAAACAACTCTGTCGACCCTCTCAACGTCACCATCACCAATCCCGCTGACGGAACCGGGTTCGCCAAAAGCCCCATAATCGTTACAGGCACGTTAAGCCGTGCGGGTGCAACGGTTTTTGTTAACGGGATCCGGGCCGTAGTGGTCGAATGCAACTTCATGACCGAAAATGTTCCGTTAAATGTCGGTTCAAACGAAATAAAGGCGCTGGCTGAACAGGGAGGAGAAATAGCCGAAGATAAGATCACGATATTTCTTACGGATATCGACCTTGAGCCGTTTCAGGTTCAAATCACATCATTTAACCAGGATGTTCAGTCCCTCAAGGTCTCAGGCCAGGTAATTGTTACAGTTCTCAATAATGGAAATGGAAATGTCTCAGTCCCTTACAACCTGGTCCTTTTTGAAGATGCCGATTTCAGTGGGGCTTATGAGGAGGAAAAGGACAACTTCCTTGCAGAGACATCCGTGGATCTCGGGCCTGGCGCCGGAGCATCTCAAGATGTTTACCTGAAATTCTTTGGCAATCTGCTTTTCCGTGATAATCTATTGCATGTATTCGTAGACAGTCAAAACGATCTGGATGAGAGCAACGAATCCAACAATCTGGCGTCCGCCATGCCCCCTGGTATTGACTTAAGCGCCTCGCTTCTGCGTCTCGATGATACTGGCTGTCCTGATGCGATCACCCTTGCCGTTCGTATGGGTAACAGCGGCGGAACACATGTAAGCCCAGGCGTTTCCGCGGCATTTTACGATGGAGATCCTCAAAGCGGAGGTGTGCTTATCGGTAAGGCGGTAAGCGCCATGCAGCTTGAGCCGGGTCAATACGAGGACCTGACTCTTGTCTGTGCAGGGCCGTCATCGGGAACAAGAACCATTTACGCATGCGTGGACGATGACGGATCAGGGGCAAGCCTGCTTGATGAAACAAATGAAGAAAACAACGTAGCGTCATCAGACATGTCCATCTGCCCTGCCCTGCCTGATCAAAACAGCATCTCCGGCGTCGTACTGGACGCGGTGACAGGCAACTTCATTTCAGGAGCGGTCGTCACCCTTTATACTGAGGCAGACGGTCAGCCCGACATTATGATCGGCCAATGGACCACCGGAGACAAAGGCGACTTTAAATTTTCCAATCTTGATCCGGGCTCCTATATCCTCATAGGCTCTGCAAACGGCTATATCAATGGGGACCGCTATTCAGTTCTACCCTCCGGTCAAATCCTTACCCACCAGGATATTGTGCTTTCACCCGTGCTCGGCCCTGGAGAGACAAGGATTATACTCACCTGGGGTGAAAACCCGAAGGATCTTGAGGCCCATCTGACAAGCCCCAACCCCGACGGGTGCAGGCATCACTGTTTTTACTGGGACAAGGGCATACCAGGAGCCAACCTGGACCTGGACGATACGGATTCATTCGGCCCTGAGACAATCACTATCACACAGAGGGCAAGCGGTACATACCGGTTTTATGTACACGATTTCACCAACTGTAAATCAAGCACAAGTCAGGGCCTTTCCAATTCCGGCGCCCTGGTCAAGGTCTACTTCGGGTCAGGGGAACCGCCAGCAGTCTTTAGTGTGCCAGCTTTTCCGGGCACCGTATGGCATGTCTTTGATCTGGACGGGGATACCGGAGAAGTCACGCCTGTCAACAGGATGACCTTTCAGGATGAGCCGGGAAAGATCGATTTCCCGGTAATCACCTCATCCCCGGTCAAAACAACCACCTGGGGCGCCCCGTATACTTACCAGGTGGAAGCAGTAGACCCTGACCTTGATATGCTAAGCTATACCATTTTGAAAGGCCCTGATGGCATGAGTGTTGATCCTTTTACCGGCCTTATTGAGTGGACACCTGCCACGGGACAGGGCGGAAAGCACGGAGTTGAAGTGCAGGTATCGGACGGCCGCTGCGGTGATGATACTCAAGAGTTCTATGTAAATGTCAACTATATGCCTATTGTAAACTTTACAGTAGAACCATGCTCAGGCTTCAATCCCGGGGGAGACATAACTCTTACCTGGACTACAGAGAGGGCTGATACGGTAGTTATTGATCAGGGCATTGGTGAGGTTTCAGCAAGCGGCAGCCTGACAATACCCTCGCCTGATGAACCTGTCGCCTATACACTCACGGCCTTGAATACGGCCGGAGAGGTTCAAAAAACGGTTCCTCAAAAACCGACTGTCTCCTTTTGGGCCAACCCGAAACAGATATCCGAATGGGAGAGCAGCACATTAACTTGGGATTGCCGATGCGCTGTTACCTGCAGGATCGATCAGGGGATAGGAGAGGTGGATTTGGGTGGTTCTATGAAGGTTACGCCGGCCTCTCTGCCTGCAGCCTATAAACTCACGGCCACCAACGGAGCAGGGGAAACATCGGCGAGATTAAATTTTTCTGTGTGCACTATCCCTATGGTCAATATCAGTGCTAAGCCTGTCTGCGAGTGGGTCCCTGGCGACGCTGTTACATTATCCTGGTCGTCTTACTGTGCGGACGAATGTGAGATAGATCATGGCATTGGATCAGTCTCACTCAACGGGTCTATGGTGGTTAGGCCGAATGAACCTACTACCTATACTATCAGTGCAATGAAGACGGATTACCCCTTTCTTACACGTGATGCCATACGTATACCAGTAATGAAACTGACAGAAGTATATTTTTCTGCATATCCACTTTATCTTAAGCCCGGCGAGAGCAGCACCCTTTTCTGGATCACAGAATGTTGGGATACCTGCACCATTGATCAGGGCATAGGAGAAGTGGCCCCGAATGGCTCCTTGCGAGTTACGCCTGACAATCTCCCAGCGACGTATAAGCTGACCGCAACCAATGAACACGGGAGCGTCTGTGAGGATGTAACACTTTATCCCCTCCAAAGCCCAAACCCAAGCCCAATCGCGACCTTCAGCGCCAGCCCGGCAGTTCTTAAGATAGGACAGACTGCCACCCTTACATGGACTACTGAAAATGCCTTCTCATGCTCAATTTTACCGGGCATCGGAGAGGTGCCTTTAAGCGGCAGTGTCACTTTTCAACCTGATAAAAACACCTCATACGCCCTGGTGGTTACAGGCCCCGGGGGAACCATAACCAGATATGCTACCGTATATTTTGTAAGACCTGCGGCGCAGATTCTGGCTGATCCCGCAACCATTAACTGCGGGGGGACCTCTACATTAAGGTGGATTTTCAGCAATGCGACCAGATGCTTCATTGATTCTGGCATAGGAGATGTTCAGTTGGGCGGCAGTATCAATGTAAGCCCTCAGGCCGACACCACCTATACCATTACCGCAAACGGCCCGGGCGGAACAGCCAGTGACAAAGTCACTGTTTTTGTTTCCAAGCCCACAGTACAGATTCAGGCCGATCCGATGACTATAGACTGCGGCGACAGCGCGACCCTCACCTGGGCTTCCAATGGCGCGGATGTCTGCCGAATCGATCAGGGGATCGGGGATGTGGGATTGAATGGGAGCATTAGTGTAAGTCCTCAAAGCACCACCACATACACCATTACAGCAGCGGACTCATGCAATGCAATCACGGATGCCGTTACCGTGACAGTGCTCTATCCGCCCAGCATAAAAATAACCGCACCCTGCACTGATAATGCCAGGGCAAACAGGAGCTTTACCATTAAATGGACCGATGCCGATGCTGATGATGATGCAGACATTTCTATATTCTACGATAGTGACGGCAGTGGTGAGGATGGGACCTTGATAGTAGCCGGGTTGCATGAAGATCCTGACAGCCAGGGGGATGAATATATATGGGATACCAGTGTCTTGCCCGAAGGAACATATTACATATACGCGGTGATTGATGACGGTATGCATGATCCGGTGGTGAAATACAGTGACGGTACGATAACTATTGAGCACATTCCTCCCTCAATAGAGGCCAAGCTTAATGCCGGGGATGCATCACAATATGATCAATTCGGATATGCTGTTTCTCTAAGCGGCGATTATGCCGTTGTAGGCACTCCTTATGACGATGACAACGGCTACAGTTCAGGTGCTGCATATATCTTTCAGCGCAATGGCTCTGCCTGGCTTGAACAGGCAAAACTCACTGCCCATGATGCCTCTTCATACGACGATTTCGGATATTCCGTAAGCATAAGCGGCGATTATGTGATTATAGGAGCCTATAATGATAGCTCAATCGGGACTTCATCAGGTTCGGCGTATGTATTCAAACGAGATGAAGATACCTGGATTGAGCAGGCCAAACTCTCCGCAGGTGATGCAGCAGAAGGAGATTGTTTCGGATATTCAGTAAGCATAAACGGTGATTACGCCATAATAGGCGCTCCCTGGAAGAATTACAGTTATGATGAGGCAGGCGCAGTATATATATTCAAGCGTGATGGTTCAGTATGGAACGAGCAGGCAAAACTCACCGCAAGTGATGCATACAAAAAGGATAGCTTCGGATATTCAGTGAGCATAAACGACGATTATGCCGTTGTTGGTGCTCCTTATGACGATGATGGCGGCGAAGAGTCTGGTGCTGCGTATATCTTCAAGCGGGATGGCGATTCCTGGATTGAGCAGGCAAAGCTAAAAGCCGCCGATGCCGCACCATATTTGGAGTTCGGAGAATCGGTTTCCATCAGCGGCGATTACACCCTAATTGGTGCACCTTGGGCAAGCACAGCCTATATTTTCAAACGAGAAGATTCTGTCTGGATTGAGAAGACAAAACTAACTCCCGGTTATGAGGCAGAATATAATCAATTCGGATGTTCCGTTTCTTTAAGCAGTGATTATGCCATGGTAGGCGCTTCTCGGGACGATGACGCCTTCGATGATTCAGGCGCAGCCTATATTTTCAAACGAGATGGAGATAGCTGGAATGAGAAGGCCAGAATCATAGCAAGTGATGCCGCTTCAGGAGACTATTTTGGAAATTCTGTGTGTATAAACGGCGATTACGTGATTGCAGGAGCTAAATATGATGACGAAATCGGGACATCATCAGGATCGGCTTATATATATGCAATAACCAATGTGGAAATAGAGGCTAATCCTGTGGGGATTTCAATTGGAGACTCAAGCACCCTGTCATGGAATTCCGTTCATGCTGATTTCTGTAACATCGAACCCGGCATCGGCAGTGTTGATCCTTCCGGATCAATTGAAGTGTGGCCCGCAGTTTCCACAACTTATACTATAACGGCTTCCGGCCCTGTAATCATGGCCGAAAACTTTGTTTCAGTTATCGTAGCCGATCCTTCCATGCCTCCGGCCGTAAATATGAGTGCTGATCCGGAGACGATATATTCAGGGCAAAGCTCCATACTGTCATGGGATACGAGCAATGCCTTGTCCTGTGTTATCGAGCCGGATATTGGGGAAATTGATCTCAGCGGCTCTATCAATGTATCGCCGACCCAGGATACCACATACACAATAACCGCCTCCAATGCTGGCGGAAGTATCACGGACAGGGTTACTGTCAGGGTTGAGCCTTACCCGAAGCCGACTGTGAGTATTTCCGCAGCCCCGGAAGCTATTCAAAATGGAGATTCGACCATTCTTTCATGGACAACAGCCTTTGCTTATACGTGTGAAATAGATCAGGGCATAGGCGCAGTTGATGTGGAAGGGACAATCCAGATATCGCCTGCCGAAACCACCACATATATAATTACAGCTAAAGGCCCGGGCGGTGCAAGTTCAAGCAGTGTCACCGTAACCGTAACCGGCCCTCCGACTATCGAGATAATAGAGCCGGATGCTCCGAATGATGCGGCTGACGCAGGTTTTACCATAAAATGGACGGACACGGCGCCTGAGGCTGATGCGCAGATCTCTCTGTTCTATGATACGGATGATACAGGAGAGGACGGAACGTTGATTGTGTCCGGCCTGAGAGAAGACCCTGACGGACAGATAGGCGACCTGTATGCATGGGATACAGGACAGGTATCGGAAGGGATCTATTATGTTTACGCCGTGATTGATGACGGAATTCACGAACCTGTTGTTGATTATAGTTGCTGTCCCGTAACAATCCTGCACACAATTCCGGATGAATTCAAAATCACGGCAACAGATGCGCAAGAAAATGACGGCTTCGGATATTCCGTATCCATAAGCGGAGACTATGCTGTTATTGGTACTTATACTGATCACTACCGTATGTGGGCGGATTCTGCATATATCTTTAAGAGGGAAGGCGCCGTCTGGGTTGAGCAGGAGAAGCTCACACCGGGAGATGCGGAAAAAGACAATAATTTTGGGTGCTCCGTATGTATAAGCGGAGATTGCGCTATTATTGGTGCAGATAATAGCAAGGATGGCACAGGTGCTGCTTATATTTTCATGCGTGATGGTTCCGAATGGAATGAACAGGCAAAAATTACCGCCAGTGATGGTTATTCAAATGGCTATTCAGGTGACACTTTTGGTAATTCAGTTTCCATAAGCGGCGACTATGCTATTGTTGGCGCTTATGCTAAAGATGACGGTGGGCCATACACAGGCGCTTCGTATATATTCAAAAGTGATGGTTCTGCCTGGACAGAACAGACTAAACTTACTGCAAATGATGCAGCAGATTATGATCAATTCGGATATTCGGTATCCATATGCGGGGACTACGCTATTGTTGGCGCCATCGGTGATGATGACGGTGGTAACTATTCAGGTTCGGCCTATATATTTAAACGTGATGGTTCTGAATGGACAGAGCAGGCAAAAATAACCGCCAGTGATGCAGCATCGAGTGATAATTTTGGCTATTCTGTTTCCCTTAGTGGAGACTATGCAATTGTTGGTGCTTACAGTGATGACGATGCAGGGAATTCATCCGGCTCGGCCTATATATTTAAACGTGATGGTTCTGAATGGACAGAGCAGGCAAAAATAACCGCCAGTGATGCAGCATCGAGTGATAATTTTGGCTATTCCGTATCCCTGAGCGGAAATTATGCTGTTGTAGGCGCTTACCGTGATGATTCATGGGCCGGATCGGCCTATATATTCAAGCGTGATGGTTCTGTCTGGACAGAACAGACTAAACTCACTGCAAGTGATGCAGAACAATATGACAATTTCGGATATTCTGTTTCCATAAGCGGAGGTTATGCAGTTATAGGCGCTCCTTATAATGATGACGATGGTGACTATTCAGGATCAGCCTATATTTACCCTGTCCTGGGCGGTGACCTGCCGACCGTAAGCCTGAGTGCATCTCCTGATATAATATTGGCAGGGGATTCATCAACACTCTCATGGTCATCAACAAATGCGGATTCAGTCAGCATAGACCAGGGCATAGGAAATGTGGATGTTAATGGTTCTATCACTGTATCACCGGTAGAGACCACCACATATACCATAACAGCCACAGGCAATGGCGGTACTGCAACCCAAAGCGTGACTGTAACTGTAACCTATCCTCTACCCTCGGTAATTTTAACGGCTGATCTGGATGCCATAGTGTTCGGAGAATCAAGCGCCCTCTCATGGTCATCAACCAATGCGGATTCAGTCAGCATAGACCAGGGCATAGGCAGTGTGGATGTTAACGGATCAATTACTGTATCACCCGCCGAGACCACCACATATACTATCACGGCAGCAGGCCCTGGCGGCACTGCAACGCAGAGTGTAACTGTAACTGTGACCTATCCTCTGCCCACAGTAAGCATAAGCGCAAGTCCGGAGATCATACAGACCGGAGAATCTTCAACGCTATCGTGGACTTCCACGCATGCGGCTTCCTGTGTGATTACACCTGATATAGGAAATGTTGATTTAAACGGGTCTGTGCTTGTTTCGCCAACACAAATGACAACCTACACTATCACGGCAACAAGTCCCGGAGGAACATCCAGGGCTTATGCGAGGGTATATGTGGAAAACGGCCCTGTTTACGATTATGGCGATCCGACCCCTGCTGAACAGGCCCACCTGGAAGCCATTAACCGCGCCCGCCTTAACCCGGCGGCAGAAGCCGCACGCCTGGGGATCGATCTTAACGAAGGCCTTACTGACGGCACAATCAGCGATGCTCCGGTACAGCCTTTGACCTTTAATGCAGGATTGCTCAGGGCCGCGTATCTCCACTCAAAAGACATGATCATAAATCAGTATTACAGCCATGATTCACTTGATGGAAAGGCACCCTCTGATCGCATCCAGGAAGCCGGATATCAGTACCTGGCCTATGGTGAAAATATTGCATACATTGGTTCTAATGCTCCGTTAGATGAATATGAGACGATACTGGGATTTCATGATGCACTTTTCCTTGATGAGGGTGTTGAAGGGCGGGGTCACAGGATAAGCATCCTGAACGGCGAGTATAAAGAAGCGGGACTTGGGGCAGTTTATGGCTCTTTCGATGAATATCCCTGTTCCGCTATATTTACATGTGACTTCGGAACCTCTTCAGTAATGCCGACTTCGTTCCTTTTAGGAGTCGTGTATGATGACCAAAACAATGACGGCATCTATACTGCCGGTGAAGGAATAGGAAATGCTGAGATAGTTATTGCGGAATCCGGATCCGGTACTTTAACTGCCTCTGCTGGAGGCTATGCTCTTCCGATTGCTCCAGGGCATTATACCATAAAGGCGACATTGCCTGACAATCGTGAGGCAACCCGAGAATTCACTATGGCCGACCAAAATGTAAAGGTGGATTTTCTGGAAAACGAATTTAATTTCCCGCCTCCTGCTGTGGTAATAAGCGCCGATCCTGAAGCCGTTGAGGCCGGCAGTTCTTCAACTCTTACATGGAGTTCGACGAATGCGGATTCCGTCACAATAGATCAGGGCATAGGCAACGTGGTTGTTAACGGATCTGTTTCAGTATCGCCTTCAGCCAGCACTACATATACCATAACAGCAACAGGCCCTGGCGGAACTGCTGTTAACAGGATCACGGTAAGAGTCTATGATCCTGCCCGGCCCATATCAGTCAGCATAAGCGCTGACCCTCAAAGCATTGAAGCAGGTGAGTCATTAACCCTGACCTGGACATCAGCCAATGCAACTTCGTGTGTTATAGAGCCGGATATAGGGAATGTGGAAATGAATGGGTCTGCTTCCGTATCACCAAAAGAGACCACAACCTATACCATAACCGCTTCAAACCCGTCGGACACGGCCACGTCATCCGTCACCGTGACGGTAGCATCTCCCATCAGTCTGGTTATCACAGCCCCTTCAGATGATGATACATTATCAGTGCCATATGTCATGGTTATTGGCACAGTCTCCAACGACAATGGCAGTGAAACTGGCGTAATTGTCAATGGAGTTTCTGCCGTGGTAACCGGGGGACAGCTCGTGACAAATCATGTCCCCTTGCAGCGAGGAGAAAACACCATAACCGTGAATGCAAGGGATACTAACGGATTCATTGCAAGTGCAAGCGTCACTGTAAATGCTGCAATAGCCGAAGATTATATTAAACTGACACCAGACAGTGAGTCGGGCACAGCACCTTTTGAGACAACGCTTACCGTGGAAAGGTCATTCACATTTACCAGTCCGGCCATCACATACACAGGGCCTGGTGTGGTAGAGTTTTCAGACAACCCGAACGAAAATGAGTACACGGTGAAGATGACAACGCCGGGGATCTATTATTTTACTGCAAGTGCGCAGGATGACCAGAACAGCACATATACGGACACTATTGCAGTACAGGTGCTCGATAAGACCGAGCTGGATGTCTTGCTGAGGGCCAAGTGGGAAGGGATGAAGGCGGCGCTTGCAAATCAGGATATTCAAAGTGCACTGGAATATTTTCATGAAGGCTCAAAAGAAAAATATGAGGAAATATTTAATCTGCTTATAGATAGATTGTCTGATATTTCCTCGGCAATGCGTGAAATTGAATTTGTAAGTTCCAAAGATAAAATGGCCAAATTCAGGATTAAAAGGGAAGAAGAGATTCAAGGTCAGACTTATGATATTACTTATCATATTTATTTCGTGAAAGATCTTTATGGACTTTGGGGAATAGAGAGCTTTTGAAATCCCAACAAGGCTATTTAAGGAGACCCGACATGCGCACAAAGCAATCGATTTTTTCACTGATTTTGATCTCGATACTGTTAACCATGTCCACCTCTGCCTGTGGAAGGTGGATGATCAAGGGACAGGTTGTGGACGCTGAGACAAACAATCCTATTGAGAATGCGGCTGTGCATATTGAATGGCTTAAATCAGGCTCAGGACCTATAGGTTTAGCCGGCAGTGTCACAGTTGAAGTAGATGAAGATTTGAGTGATGCTGAAGGTCTTTTCGAGGTGCCTAGCTATTCGACACTTTTCAAATGGTATCACATGGCAGTCTATAAGAAGGGATACGTGTGCTGGAGCAGTGATGATATCTTTCCCACTTATGAGAAAAGAAAAGGCTTTAGTTTGGAAGACGGCATGGTGATCAAGCTCGAGCGGTTTAAGGAGGAGTTCGATAAAGAGAAACATGCTGATTTCACTGTATTTTCAAAAACCGGGATAAGTCATCATCATATATTTGATAATGCTATTAAATCGGAAACTGAATTAAGGCGTGAGATAATTAGGAGTAAAAAAGGCAGGAGGTAGTATAGTATGAGAAAAGTTTTTTTCTCGATTATTATGATTGGATTTTTGTTCTCAGGGAATGCATTTCCCTTTGATAATGAGGAGACTCATCGGAGACTTACAAATGAAGCCGTTGAAAAATCAAAATTTGCAGTTGATAAGCACTTAGAAACCAACCTGAATCTACCAGGCGGGATAGAAACATATCTTAAAGGCATCACGATAAAAGATTGGCTTAAGAAAGGCTCTTTCCTTGAAGACGAACCGAACTGCCGCGCCTCCAATCACTTCCACAATCCCCTGAAAGACTGGACAGAATCGTACATGAGCGATCAGACGTGGTATATCAACTGGTGGTGTTCGTCTGGTGAATATCCCCCTCAAAATATCAACTCAGCAGTGCACTGGGCAACAGGTTATACGGCGCCCGCGCCTGCCGGCTTAAATAAACCAACGGGTAACCAGTGGGACTGGGATCATGCCAGAGAGCATTACATCTTTATGATTGAGGGAGAGACATCATGAGCAAAAGGTCATCGGTTTTTTCACTGTTATTGATCTCGATAATATTAACCCTGTCCACCTCAGCCTGTGGAAGGTGGATGATCAAGGGACAGGTTGTGGATGCTGAGACAAACAACCCTATTGAGAATGCGGCTGTGCATATCGAGTGGTGGAAAATGGGATCAGGCCCCCCGGGATTGGCCGGAAGCGTTCAAGTTGAAGTAGCTGAAGACCTAAGTGATGCAGAAGGCTTTTTCAACATCCCCAAGTACTCGACTCTATTAAAAGATTTCCGAATGGCGGTTTATAAGAAAGGTTATGTCTGCTGGAGCAATGAAGATATTTTCCCCACATACGAGAAAAGGAAAGGTTTTAGTCTGGAAGACTGCATGGTGATCAAGCTGGATCGGTTTAAGGAAGAGTACGATAATGGGAAGCATGCCATGTTTACTACAATGTCCTCAACCAGCAGAAAAGATCTCGGTATTTTTGATACTGCTATAGAATCAGAAAAAGACCTGCGAAGTGATTTTTTAAGAAGAGGCAGGAGGAAATAAAATGAAAAAGACCTGGCCATTGCTTATCATTATCTTTTTTTTGCTTTTTGGAGACACATTTGCTTTTGATAATGAAAATACGCATCAAGAATTGACAGACGCTACTGTTGACATAGCAAAAAACAAGATTAATACACATCTAAAAACCAACCTGAATCTACCAGGCGGGATAGAAACATATCTTAAAGGCATCACGATAAAAGATTGGCTTAAGAAAGGCTCTTTCCTTGAAGACGAACCGAACTGCCGCGCCTCCAATCACTTCCACAATCCCCTGAAAGACTGGACAGAATCGTACATGAGCGATCAGACGTGGTATATCAACTGGTGGTGTTCGTCTGGTGAATATCCCCCTCAAAATATCAACTCAGCAGTACACTGGGCCACTGGGTTTACGGCACCCGCGCCTGGTGGCTTAAAGGAAGCAACGGGCAACCAGTGGGACTGGGATCATGCCAGAGAGCATTACATCTATATGACTGAAGGAGAAACATCATGAGCACAAGGTCATCGATTTTTTCACTGTTGTTGATCTCGATATTATTAACCCTGTCCACCTCAGCCTGTGGAAGGTGGATGATCAAGGGACAGGTTGTTGATGCTGAGACAAACAACCCTATTGAGAATGCGGCTGTGCAAATATCCTGGTGGGAATCAGATTCCGGTCCGATAGGTTTGGCTGGCAGTTTTCAGGTTGAAGTTGCTGAAGATTTGAGTGACGAGAAAGGCCTTTTTGAAGTCCCAAAATACTCGACACTTTTCAAATGGTATCACATGGCAGTCTATAAGAAGGGATACGTGTGTTGGAGCAGCGATGATATTTTTCCAACATACGAGAAAAGGAAGGACTTTAGTCTGGAAAACGGCATGGTGATCAAGCTGGAGCGGTTCAAGGACGAATACGATAAGGAGAAACATGCTAATTTTACGACAATTTCAGCGATTGGCAGAAAGGCTCCTGGACTATTTGATGAAGCCATTCAATCAGAAAGAGAGCTACTTTATGAAAAAGCCCAGAAGAGAAGGAAAGACAGGAGGAGAAAATAGCATGAAAAGATTAAGTTTCTTTCCCATAATTATAGCTTTTTTAGTTTCTGGAAATGCTTTGGCCTTTGATCATGAGATTACCCATCGAAAACTTACAGAGAAAGCTATTGAAAACTCGCTTGCAAATCAATACTTAATTGACAATCATAATTTGCCAGAAGGAAAGGAAACATTAATTAATGGCGATAAAATAGAAGACTGGATCACAGAAGGCTCCTATCTTGAAGACAAGCCGCCATGCCGCGCCTCCAATCACTTCCACAATCCCCTGAAAGACTGGACAGAATCGTACATGAGCGATCAGACGTGGTATATCAACTGGTGGTGTTCGTCTGGTGAATATCCCCCTCAAAATATCAACTCAGCAGTGCACTGGGCAACAGGTTATACGGCGCCCGCCCCTGGTGGCTTAAAGGAACCAACGGGCAACCAGTGGGACTGGGATCATGCCAGAGAGCATTATTATACGTATCTTACAGGAAGGGATTTCCAAAATAATCAAGTTGCCGATACCAGGGAAAAAAGGGAGGAATATTTCGCAAAGTGCTTTCAAGGCCTGGGACAGGTATTGCACCTGGTGCAGGATATGGCTGTCCCCGCGCATGTGAGAAACGATTTTAAGTCCCACCTGGAGTTTCAGGGCATAACAGAGGAAACCCTTATAAAACCCAAGAAATGGTTCGGCGACAAATTTGAATATTATGTCGAATATCATATTAAAGAGCATCTTAGCGGCAGTATAGGCGGCGAATTGCCCGAATCCTCGCTTACAAAGTTCTGGGATGCCGACATATACACAGGACAGGACCCTGATACAATAAATTCTCAGGTGATAGGCCTTTCCGAATACACCAACATGAACTTTGGGAGCTGGAGTACAATATTTGCTGAATCACTCCCTGTAACAGATGAGCATTATCATCCATATCCCAAAAAAGAGAGCACGGATGTTCAAAGCTATATAGAAAGCGGCAAGATCCCTGAGACCATAACCGATGAGGATAAGTTACTTGTTAATAAGATTTATATCGCAAAAACAGGTGATGGTGAAAAAATCACTCACTTTGCAACCCCATCATATTTGACCAGATACATACATGATGAGGCCGGTTTTGTTACTAAAGAATACTTAAGATCATTTCAGATAGACGATGACTGCGCCAAAGACTATGCCGAACTTCTTATCCCCCGTGCAGTAGGCTATTCAGCCGGTCTTCTTGATTACTTTTTCCGTGGTGACATGGATATAAGAAATGCCTTTATTCAAAGAGGCGACGGCATGAGCATCAGGGGTATTTCCTTTGAAGTAATAAACGCGACCCCTCCTGTTGAAGTATGGCAGACTGTTGAGCCTTTTAGATCAGGATTTCTTGATCTGTCATATCAATATATCCCGCAGGGCCAGAGCGAGCACGTATTAGGCCTTGTCAAAGGTGTATATGCGATAAATGGAGCTGATGACCCGATCAACTCCGAATTCGTGCCTGTCAACATCGTATTCCCTGCCGGAGGAACCATACCTGAGGGAGCAACTGATCTGTCCTTCATGCTGGTATTTCAGGGCAGGCTCGGGAATGAGGCAGGCGCAGTTGCAGCCAGGACATTTGATTATTCCATGCACTCCAGAATCGCTTATCATCACCAACCCGGAGGATTCGGGAACGTCAGCAATATCTATACGGTACTTCCCGACGGGACCGATACAAGGGAGATAACCGCAACCAGCTCTGCCACGCCCAGCAATTCCCTTTATTTTTACAGTCCTGCCTGGAGCCCGGACGGCACAAAACTGGCATTTGTAAAGGAGAGCTGTACTGATCCTGATCCTTATTATGAAGAAGGAATCTACTGGTGCGGTGATCAATATTATTCTCAGGATATAGTCGTTATTGACCTCAATTCAGATGAATCATATCCTGATAATGTGCTGACCACACTTCATGCAGAAGTAAATAGTAATATTGACCTGGCATACATGCCATCGTTTTCTCCTGACGGCAACCAGATTGCTGCAATCCTTGGTGACGGCTATCTAACCTCACTGATTATCTTTGATTTGAATACAGGGGCTTGGAGATACCTTAAAAATTATGAAAATTTTCTTAACAGTGCACCCACCTGGTCTCCAAAGGGAGATTCGATTGCATACAGCAGTGAAGAACGCATAATTGATCCTGTCACCCAGGAGACAATCGGCTGGAGTTCTGATATTTATCTTATCAACCCGGATGATGGAGGAGAAATACGGCTTACAAACGATGATTATAATGACCTTCAGCCTGCCTGGTCTCCTGACGGAGAAAGGATTGTCTTTGTTTCCGACCGTGACGGTGGAGGCTGGACCGACCTGTGGACCATGGACAAGACGGGCGGAGATATGCACAGGATACTTGATTGCTCTACCGGCTGCTCCAGTCCATCCTTTTCCCCTGACGGCAAGAGGATTGCTTTTATTCAAGCCAGCAGTAATATCTATACAATTGCTCTGGATGGAAGCGGGTTAAGACAGGTTACCATAACTGATAATCTTACTGCCTGTCCCGCATGGTCGCCGTTTCTACCTGAGGAAGTAAGCATAAGCGCCTCTCCTGTTTCCATTAGACCGGGGGAATCATCAACCCTGACGTGGTATTCGATTAATGCTGATTCATATGTGATAGGACCCGGCATTGGGAATGTTTCAGCAAGCGGATCAATAACTGTATCACCTTCCGAGACAACCACATATACAATCACTGTAACAGGCCCCGGCTGGACTGCATCTGCAAGCGCGGTTGTCACTGTGGAGTCTCCCAGGCCCACAGTAACAATAAACACCTCTGCCGATAGTATTAAAACAGGTGAGTCCGTTGCCCTGTCATGGAGTTCAACAGAAGCGGATACATGTGTGATTGAGCCGGGTATAGGCTGTGTTAGTGCAAACGGATCAATCACCGTATCACCTTCCGAGACTAAAACCTATACCATCACGGCAACAGGGCCCGGAGGTACGGCCACTGACAGTGTTATGGTCGTTGTAAACGACTCAACCCTTTATATTATAAAAATAACTGAAACAGACACGCGGACAGGCATAGCAGGAGAAAGAATAGAAAACCCGCTTCAGGTAATGGTCCTGAACCAGGACTTAATGCCTGTAGAGCATGCCCTTGTTACATTTATCATTAAGGCGGGAGGAGGCAAATTTGACAATAATGAGACGCAAATTAAAACTGAGACTGATTCGGAAGGTATTGCATCCGCTTACCTGACCCTTGGCGAGAAAACATCCGCAAACCCTGCATTCAGAAAGATCAATCCTGAAGATAAATACGCCACCCAGGCCGGAAAAAACATAGTAGATGCAAATATATCAGGCACAAGCATTTTATCGCCGTTTATTGCGTATGGATATCCGGGAGACCCTGACAGGATCATAAAGGCTTTCGGAGATGGAGCAATATCACAGCCGAACTGTCCTGCAGGCACACTCAGGGTAATAGTTGCGGACAGTTATGACAACCCCATATCAAACCAGTTGCTCACTTTCACTGCACTGCCTGCCGAATCAAAAAATCCCGATGCCCCGCTTCCGGATGGATTGAGAAACATAGAGTTTTACAGGGAGGAAGACTGCGCTGGCTGTTATCCGATTTTCGGGGATTGCGAGACACATAAAACCATCAGCCGAAAGACAGAATACTTTGGCGCCATGATCAATACAATCCTTGGAAACACATCAGGCACAAAATACACAGTGGAAATCACATCAGGAAATATTCCTCCTGTGTATTTTTATGTATATTCTCAAGGGGCCTTATCTGCTGATATCTTTACTCCTCCCCAGATGTTCATAAAATACCTGCAAATAAAAGGCAAAGACGGAGAACCTGTTAATGCGGCAAATGCAGGAAAAGACCTGAATGCCCCTCTCAAGTCAAGGCTTTTAATGTCCTATCCGGAATACAGGGTAGAAGGACCTTATACAGCCACATTCCCTGACAACACCAGAAAGGAATACTGGAAGATCAGGAACAGAGGTATTGTTAATACTGAAGCTGTTTCAGACGGAACAGTGGAATTTATTCCTGTTCAGGGCGGGGGATCAGTAACGCCAACCGGGAACTCTGGAAACGGCGAATACAGCACAATATACACAACCGGGCCTGATCCCGCATTAAACATAATTGAGGCGCGAGGTGAGGCAATGGTATCCGTACCTGAAGTATTTGCAGGCTCCACGATTGAAGCCGCGATTATTTATACTCCGACACCTGTATCAAGGGAAGTGGTATTGAAATCAGGGGAACAGGTGGCGTTTGAATGGGATACTGGAGAGCCTGTAAAGACCGGAGCCCAGAATGTTACTTACACAGTTTACGGCGTGGACATAAAAACAGGTCCCGGCATAGCTGTCTCTGTGAACCCATATGGATTATCGGAAGAAGCATTCAACATAGAATACGAGATACTGCCTTCCGAATACCAGGCCGCAGGGGTGCATATGACTATTTATAAAAAGACGGGGAATGAAGAGCCGGTGCCAGTTTATGTTGTAAACACCAGCACCCAGGGTAAAGGATACGCCACCGTCCCGAACGGATTTCCGTTTGATCTTGATCCTGAAGTCTCTTATTACGCACAGGCGGTATTAAATAACGGCACAGAAGCTGAAATCAGGAGTGAGAGGATTGAATTGGTTCCTGTATATAGTGGTCATTGAGGCAAACGAGGAGACTGTGCCTGCTGATATTATCCAGTTCATTGGCATAACATTTTTTTCATTTTCCTTTACAGTAGAGCTTATCAAACTCTGATTTGCATTTGATGCAGGTAGATATTTTCTCAAATTTTCACAGCTAACGCACCCTTCACCCGGCGGGTGGAGCATTAAAAAAGTCTCTCAAAAAACGAAAAAGATTGATAAAGGAGAATGTTCGAAAACGCGCCGCTGTAGCCCGCTCGGGTGCAACGGGCTTGTTGGGGTTTCAGCTACATCCATATACTGTCATCAAAGACCTGTGTATTATCTGATATATTATCTTTTGAAATAACCACTTCCTTTCTGTTTTCATTAAAGTCTATAAAAATGTAACGAACATAATCGTATTTTTTATCTTTTAAATAATCAAAAGAAAACGATAAATAGCCAACAACTGACTGGCCTTTTGGCAAGATGGTGAATTGTTGCAAATAGTATTTTGCTTCGATATTAAGTTTTCGATGCACTTTGCGACCATCTTCATCAAAAGTAAAGGTGAGCTTTCTCCATGTCCACAACGTGCACTTAAGCCGTCCTTTACATCTGGAAATTTCAGATAGACTTCAATGTCTTTTAAATAGAAGTTTTTGTTTTTCGAAAATAGTGACACCTTTTGTAATATGACCGCAGAATCACTACCACTTGGGAGTTTTACAAGATTACTATACTGGCTTAAGGTTTTTTCCCTCAATCTTGCACGGCTTCAATGCGCTAAAAATCGATGGCAGCCAAGCCAATAACTGTAAAGCGTAAAGAGTAAAGAGGGACGATGTTTAATAATTCAATTGACACAGCTCCCGTAATTGATTATTTCCATTGAATGCCAGGGACAGCCAGACTGGATGCTCCCGGAGTATTACATCATGTAATAATCCGCGGAATAGAAGGTAAAAAGATATTCCGGAACAATAAAGACCGTGATGACTTTATTGAAAGGCTGGAAACACTATGCCCTGAGATGCAGGTATCCTGCTATGCCTGGGCATTTATGTCTAATCATGCACACTTCCTATTCCGCAACAGAATATATTCCTGGATATTTTGGAAAAAACAAGAAGGACGCAAACCTGAATTAACAGGTGGAGGCCTGATACGCAGCCTTGGCGGATGGACTGAAGCAAAGGAAGTCCTGAAGGGCGGAGTAAAGATTATGGGAGATGAAAGGATCCTTGGAGATTCAGATTTTGTGGATTCGATAATATCCCAGAGTGAAGATCATTATGAGAGAAAATACAGGCTTAAACGGCAGGGATACGATCTGGACCGGATAGCGGAAAGAGTTGCAGAGGTATTGGATATAGAGAAAGATGAAGTATATTCAAAAGGTCGACAGGCCGGTAAAGTGAATGCAAGGAGCCTCCTATGCTTCCGGGCGTCGAGGGACTTAGGTATCCCCCATACAGTGTTGGCAAAAAGACTGGAATTAAGCAAAGGGAACATAAGTGTTTCCGTTGAACGGGGCGAAATGATCGCAAAAGCAGGTAATTATTCACTTGAACAATAATTTATTGAATTATAAAACATCGTCCCACTTCCACTTCCCTTCCACATTTCCTTTCTTATTCTTACCTTCATGATTTTGAGCACAAAAAAAACCCTTTC
>DAINAR010000038.1:0-30902 GCA_036733345.1 Deltaproteobacteria bacterium
CTTCATCTCAACCTCCTTATCTGTATTCACTTGTGCTTGAGACTTGAATCGTCTGCCTCCCGCCCGCGCAGATGCCGTGAATTGTTTTTTATTCCCGTTCAGTTCCCGACCTCCTTTAACAGGGCTGTCGAAAACCTGTTTTGTATTATTATTTTTTATCTCAACATAGAATTTTTTTGCTGTCAATTTAAAAGAAGAAAAAGATGGGGGACGTCCTTAAATAGTAAAATAACTATATTTGTTATTTATATATTTAATTAATTACGGACGTCCCCCATCGGTTCCTGCGCAGTCGGTTCAAGTGATTTGTATTGACTTAACAAGATCGATTCTCTAAAATCTTTCTCGCATTTTAATAAATCCGATTCACGCATTATTGCTCATCTCGCCGCCTGCTTATTGGCTTTAGACCTGCCGGCTTTTGGAGGTACTATGAAAAGCGCAGATAAAGCGCGGGTAAAAAGGAAAATATCAGAATGAATGACAGTCGCCTGTTTTTGTGTGCCCCGGTTAACGCACTCGTAGAAGGAATCTATGAACAGAAGATCCCTTTTACTGAAGTGAAAAAGCATGGAGATTTCGGCCTCGGCACATTCGATAATCTGGACGGTGAGATGGTTATGCTTGAGGGCAAGGTATACCAGATCACCGCTGACGGACACGCACATAAGGTTGATGAAAAGACTCTGACGCCATTTGCCTGCGTTACATTTTATAATCCGATCAGCCATGACCGGATGGAAAGTGAAATGGATTATGATGTATTTCTTGAATCTATTAACCGCCTTTTGCCTTCGCCTAATATATGTTATGCAATCAGGATTGACGGCCTTTTTGCATATATAAAAGCCCGGTCAGTACCAAAGCAGGAGAATTATCGTCCACTGGTCGATGTGGCAAAAGATCAGCCTGTCTTTCATTTTTCAGATGTGGAAGGAACACTGGCAGGGTTTTTTATGCCTTCATTCATGGGTTCTCTGAATGTGCCCGGCCTGCATCTTCACTTTCTCTCTTCAGATTTCAGAAATGGCGGACATTTGCTGGAATGCAGGCCGAAAAATGTTCGGGTGGGTGTGCAGATCATCAATACACTGGAGCTGAAATTACCCATAAGCCTGGATTATCTGACATGGGACTTCAGAAGGGATACTGCAAGGGATTTGAACAGCGCCGAGAAATGAACAAACCCGTTCTGGATTTTATTTAATTACAGGGCCACAGATATTAAGAACCCTGAGCAGAAAAAGAAGATCCGGGAATTGAATTCCAAAATGCCTCTGAGCAATTCAAATCACAGATTTATGTAGTAGCTTCTGTGGCAGAAGAAGTCTTATAGTTTAAATCAATACTCCTATCTTCCATTCAGATATGCAGGAACTTATTCCTGCCGTTTCTTTGATTTTATAACCCACATATTTCATAATAATTATCTGGGCATTTGCACAGGTTTTAGATTTTATTAATGAATATTCAGAGATTTTACTTTTCTATTGTCAAGTGACCAATTTTAGGTTTTAATGATTAAGGCGATAATGACTGACAGGAGCCTGTGCGCTTTAATGAAGATTCTGATTAAAATGGAGGTCTTTATGCATTTTGACCGTGGCCTTATAAACAGGGATAATCTGTCACGGATTTGCCTGGTGATGTTTTTGTTGTGTTTATTGCCATGTGTTGTTCTCTGTGGATGCCGTACTGAGGCGGATGATAAAGATCTGAAGAATACCAGGGTAGTTGTTCGCCAGAAGATAGAATTCCAGGAAGAGCTTCCTGCAGAAAATGAGGTTGAGGCCGAACCTGCAGTGCAGGAGATCAAGGTCGAAGAAAATTCTATCCCCGAAACGGAGATATCAAAGCCAGAACCCGGTTTAACACGGGAAAATGCCGTCTCAGTGCGCAGGAAGGATGGGTTTTATATAATACAGAAAGGAGACAGTCTTTTTGCTGTGGCTGACCGTTCGGATGTTTATGGTGATTCCCTGAAGTGGGTCAGTCTTTTTCGTATTAACTTTAAAGAATTAAAGGGTTTTATGGCAGCAGAGGATGGTTTTGAGCACCAGATGCTGCCTGAAGGGCTTGAATTAAGGTATGTGACAGAAAAGGAGGCCGTGAAAAACTCTTCCATGATAGGGAATAAATGCTGGGTGGTGAATGTTTTTTCCTCCCAGGATCCTGAAAAGATTGCTATGCCTGCAATAAGTCTTATCAAAAATGGTTACCACGCATATCTTGCCTTTGCCGAGGTTAAGGGAAAAAAATGGATAAGACTGCGGGTGGGATTTTATGGAGATCGATCGGATGCCCGTTCTGAGAAAAAGAAGATAATGGCTTTGCTGAAAATGAATGATATTTGGATAGACAGAATAGATCATAACGAGCTGATTCAATTTGCAGGGTATTAGTTAGTGCCCATCCATAAATGGCCAATTTTAGCAATCTCGGCGTCAGGCTCAAATTTTAATCCTCGAAATACTTCTATGTATTCCTGCGGTTAAAGTTTTAGCCTTCCTTAACCTTGCATAAATTTTCTCATTTCTGGATGGACACAAGTTAGGTTCAGGGTAATAGGCAGATAATTCAAGATGAAGGTGAAATGTGAAAGGAAAAAAGATTGTAATTGGTGTAACAGGCGGTATTGCAGCCTATAAGGCCGCGGAACTGGTGCGCCTTCTTGTAAAGGCAGGGGCTCATGTAAGAGTAGCAATGACATTAAATGCCACTCGATTTGTTTCTCCTCTCACTTTTGAGACCCTTTCAGGAAGCAAAGTAATCTGGAGCATGTTTGATAGGGAAGGCACCTCTGTTGATCATATAACATGGGGGCAGGATGATGTTGACCTCATCATTATTGCTCCGGCTACTGGTAATATTATTGCCAAGATGTGTCATGGAATTGGTGATGATTTTCTTTCCACCATGATTATGGCTGCAACTGCCCCGGTATTGATATGTCCCTCAATGAACAGCCAGATGTATATTAATCCTGCTGTACAGGGTAATATCAGACTGCTCAGGGAGAGAGGGGTTCTGGTAATGGAACCCGGAAAGGGGGAGCTTGCCTGCCATACAGAAGGGCCGGGAAGGCTTCCTGAGCCTGAAGATATTGTCGAGTATGCCTCCATGGTTATTTCCGAACATGATTTGTCCGGCCGGAGCATACTTGTTACTGCCGGGCCGACTCTGGAGCCAATAGACCCTGTCAGATACATAACCAACAGGTCTACAGGAAAAATGGGATACGCTCTTGCCAGGGCTGCAAAAAAACGGGGAGCTTCAGTGACGCTCGTAAGCGGTCCTGTCGGTCTTAAGTCTCCTCTAGGCGTTGAAGAATGCCAGGTAAAGACTGCCGAAGAGATGATGAAGACAGTCATGGAAAAAAGCAGCAGTTGTGATATTATAATAAAGGCTGCTGCTGTTTCCGACTACAGGCCAAGCGAAGTTGCACCTGATAAAATAAAAAAAGGTTCGGATACCTTAACTCTCGAACTGGTAAGGAATCCTGATATACTGGCGGAACTGGGGAGAAGAAAGAAAGAACATCCCTGCATTCTGGTCGGCTTTGCAGCGGAAACCAAAGATCTTCTTGCAAATGCAAGGGAAAAGCTTAAGTCGAAAAACCTTGACATGATTGTTTTGAATGATGTTTCAAGGAGTGATGCCGGGTTTGAAACAGACACCAATATAGTCAGGATGATTTTCAGTGACGGGCGGGTAGAGGACTCACTCCTCATGACCAAGGATGAGGTTGCCGACCTGATACTGGATAGAGTGAAAACAATCTGGGAGGCTAATTTTGACTCCGGAAGCTGAACTGAAAGAGATTGTCAGCTCTTTAAAAAAGCTGATACTGGTGAATCAGGAGATGGGTGTTGGAGTTCCTCCCATCTCTGCCGGCATTCTTGCAGATAATCAAGAAAAGGCATCCGGAGATATTATATCATCCGGTCCCTTAAGCGACCTGACCTCACTTGAAAGTCTGGCAGCCCATATTGGTGATTGCCGGAGATGCAAACTATATAAAGGCAGAACGAAACTGGTATTCGGAGAAGGCCTGTCCAGGGCCAAGCTGGTCTTTGTAGGTGAAGCGCCTGGAAGAGAAGAGGACCTGGAAGGAATACCCTTTGTCGGAGAAGCCGGCAAGCTCCTTACAAAGATTATTGGAGCAATGGGATTGACCAGGGAACAGGTTTATATTTGCAACGTATTGAAATGCCGCCCGCCCGGCAACCGGGATCCGGAGGGTGACGAAATAGAGGCATGCATCCCTTTTTTAAAAAAGCAGATCAGCATTATAAAACCGGAAGTGATCTGTGTTCTGGGCAGAATAGCCGGACAGGCACTACTGGGGGGTGATTTCAAGATTACCAGGGACAGGGGAAAATGGTTTTCCTACATGGACATTCCGCTGATGCCCACCTACCATCCCGCATATCTCACAAGGAGTTCCGGCTCCAGAGAGAGAGAACTGAAAGGTCAGGTGTGGAATGATATGAAGATAATTATGGCACGTCTTGGACTGGAGGTTAAGAAAAGTGTTTAAGGCAAGATCTGTCATTATTTTTTTCTGCATCTTTTTAATGTCAATGGTTGTTTCGGGAATACCTGAAAAGACATTTGCCGGCAAGGAGGTCGTGATAATTGAGCTTGAAGGACCGATTAATCCCGGGACGGCAATGTATCTTTTAAGGGGCCTTGACAGCGCCCAGAAGAGGGGAGCGGCACTTGCGGTAGTCCAGCTTGATACGCCTGGGGGACTGGCTTCATCCATGCGTACAATTGTCAAAGCTATTCTGAACTCATCAATCCCTGTGGCGGTTTATGTAGCCCCAAGGGGGGCCGGGGCTGCCTCTGCCGGTGTAATGGTTACAGTAGCAGGGCATATAGCTGCAATGGCTCCGGGAACAAACATAGGGGCAGCGCATCCTGTAGGTGCCGGAGGCAAGGATATTGAGAAGACCATGTCGGATAAGATAGTCAATGATATGGCTTCCTATGCCCGCGGAATTGCCGAAGATAAAGGAAGAAACGGAGAGTGGGTGGAAAAGGCAATCAGGGAAAGCGTATCCATAACCGCTGATGAAGCACTTGAGAAAAAGGTTATTGATTTGATTGCCGAGGATATGGATGATCTGCTCAAAAAACTGGACGGCAAGGAGATTGAACTTGCAGCAGGCAAGACAATACTAACGACGGCCGGATTAAAAAAGATTTATTTCGAGCCCGGATTCCGTGACAGGGTGCTTCAGACTATAAGTGATCCGAACATTGCCTATATACTCATGATGATAGGCCTGGCAGGACTCTATTTTGAACTGGCCCACCCAGGGGCTATTTTTCCGGGTGTAATAGGAGCGATATCGCTTATACTTGCCTTTTTTTCGTTCCAGACACTATCTGTAAATTATGCAGGTTTGTTACTGATAATCCTGGCTATTATATTTTTTATCGCAGAGGTTAAAGTTACAAGCTACGGCATACTTTCAATAGGTGGTTTAGCTTCTCTTGCAATAGGCTCCATTATGCTTTTTGAAGACGTGGGTGTATCATTAAGAGTTATGATGCCCACAATTCTTCTGATTGGAGGATTTTTTGTCGTTGTTGCAGGTCTGGCTTTCAGGGCATACAGGGCAAGGCCGAAAAGCGGCTCAGAAGGACTTCTTGGCGAAATAGGCATTGTTGAGGAGGCTGTTGACCCGGAGGGTTTAATATTTGTGCACGGAGAATACTGGAGAGCCCATTCAGATGAAAAGCTTGATTCCGGAGACAAGGTTGAAGTCATTGGCATGAAAGGTCTTGAATTAAAAGTCAAAAGGGCCTCTGATCAGTAACTTTAAACAAGGAGGTATCATATGTTTTTCCCATCACCTTTTTATATTCTCGCAGTAGTTCTGGTTGTGCTTTTTCTTGCATCGGCCATAAAAATTCTGAGGGAGTATGAGCGGGGTGTGATTTTCAGGCTTGGCCGCGTTATTGATACCAAAGGACCTGGATTAATTATTCTTATACCGGTTATTGATAAGATGGTCAAAGTGAGCCTGCGCCTCGTGGCAATGGATGTCCCTTCCCAGGATGTGATAACAAGGGATAACGTATCTGTTAAAGTGAATGCGGTTGTCTATTTTCGTGTAATGGACCCCACGAAGGCCACCATAGAGGTGGAGAATTATCTGTTTGCTACCTCACAGCTGGCCCAGACAACACTGCGAAGTGTCTGCGGCCAGGTAGAACTTGATGAACTTCTTGCGGAGAGGGAAAAGATCAATACAAGGTTGCAGAGTATCCTTGACAGGCATACTGATCCCTGGGGGATAAAGGTTACAAATGTGGAGGTAAAACATATTGATCTGCCTATTGAAATGCAGCGTTCCATGGCCAGGCAGGCAGAAGCTGAAAGGGAACGTCGCGCAAAGGTGATAAATTCAGAAGGCGAATTTCAGGCTGCTGCTCGTCTGGCAGAGGCTGCCGGAATCATAAGGGAACATCCGGAGGCCTTACAGCTGAGGTATCTGCAGACGATGAGAGAAATTTCATCTGAAAGCAATTCAACAACCTTTTTCCCTGTACCTATTGATCTTTTAAAGGTCTTTTTTAGGAAGGACGAAAAGTAATACCTAAGAATAAGCAAAGAGTTGTTTAAAAATATCAATAGAAAAAGGAGGAATAGAAAAAACGACATGGAAGAGGATATAAAAAAAGAAGAAGCTCAGGAAAAATCTCAGGAAAAAGCTCAGGAAGAAGCAGTGATTTCGGCAAAGGAACTTAACAGGATGACGGTCAAGGACCTTAGAGAGATGGCCAAAGATATTCCCGGTGTCGCTGGTGTCCATGCCATGAAGAAAGATGAGGTGCTTGCAATTATAAAGGAATACAGGGGCATAACGGATGAAGAGCCGGTTAAAAAGGCCAAGAAAAAAATTGCAATGAGCAAACAGGAGTTGAAGGCTGAGATATTGCGTTTAAGAGAGGAAAAGCAGAAAGCGCGGGAGAATAGAGACCGGCAGGCTGTGGATGTACTCCGGCGTCGTATTAACAGGCTTAAAAAGAGGAGCAGAAAAATAGTCGCAGCCTGATTTTTCTGGGCTTAATTATGTTCAAAGACAACGAAAAGTCCGATAAAACTGTTGCTGTAATCCCTGCCGCAGGAATGGGAAAGAGGATGGGCATTGCAAAGGCAAAACAGTTCCTGGCCTTTGGAGGCAGGCCCCTCCTTGCCTTGACTATTGAAGCGTTTCAGAAATGCAGTGATGTTGATGCAATAATTCCCGTAGTTCCTGCAGCCGATATTGATTTTTGCCTGAAGAATATTGTTGAGAAATATAGATTCAATAAAGTGCACAAGGTTGTCCCGGGAGGAAAGAGACGACAGGATTCCGTGAGGCTGGGAATTGAGGCAACCGATGGTGAATATAGCCTTGTAATAATTCATGACGGCGTCCGCCCTCTGGTAACTTCCGGGCTAATAGACAAGGTTATTGCAGCATCAAGAAATCATCGGGCAGTAATTACAGCACTTCCGGCCAGGGATACTGTGAAGGAGGTCAACGATTGTCTTGAAATAACCGCTACTTTTGACAGGCATCGTGTATGGCTTGTGCAGACTCCCCAGATCTTTCGTTATGAAGACATACTGAAGGCCCATCAGCATGCCCACATGGAAGGATGGAATATCGCAACGGATGACTCTGTTCTTCTGGAAAGAATCGGCATTCCTGTTAATGTCATTGAGGGGTCAGAGAGTAATATCAAGGTAACCACCCCACACGACCTTAAATTGGCAAAATTCCTGTTGAGCAGGGAAAAATCGGAAAAAGAGGCAGGCAAGGATGTTTCATGAAAGACTTCTTATTCCTTTTTTTCAGATTTTATTGACCTTATGCATATTTTTTACAGCAGTCGGCGAGGTCTGCTCAAAAGATATACGAAGGGCTGTATGGGCAGGATCTTTTTATCCTGCCGCACGCTCTGAACTGGAGAAAATGATTGACAGGCTGACTCTTCAGGCAAAGAAGGCCGATATTGATATCCCATCCAACAAGCCTCTCAAGGCACTGATACTTCCACATGCAGGTTATATCTATTCAGGGTTAACCGCGGCACATTCCTCTCTTGTTTTAAAAGAAAATCAATTTAAAAAGGTCATTTTGCTTGGTCCTGATCACAGGGTAGGTTTCACTGACTGTGCAATCACCAATGCAGAGGCATATGAGTCTCCGCTGGGTTTGATAAAACTGCATGCTGATGCCGCAAAATTAAGAATAAACCGGGAAATGTTCAGGTATATACCTGCCTCGGATAAGAGTGAGCATTCAATAGAGGTACTACTGCCATTTCTTCAGAGGTACCTGGGCCGATTTGAGATTGTTCCTGTTGTTACAGGTTACGGGGATGCTGAAAGGATTTCCGATGCCTTAAACGATGTTGTTGATAAAGATACATTGCTTGTGGTCAGTTCGGATCTGTCCCATTTCCTGTCATATGAAGATTGTGTTTTAATGGACAGAGAAACAATAGATATGATTCTGAACCTTGAGATTGATAAGATTTCAGCGAGCATTAACAGGGCATGCGGAAAAATACCTGTTTCAGTGCTGCTTAATATTGCTGCCAGCCGACGGTGGAAGTCTGTGCTTCTTCACTTCTGTAACAGCGGTGACATAACCGGGGACAAAGGCAGGGTTGTTGGATATGCTGCAATTGCCTTTTACGGAAGTGATTCAGGGTATGATAATAGAATATCCGGGACCAGGTTTAATCAGGCTCAGGGCCAGGCCCTGCTGAAGCTTGCCCGAAAGGCCATAATGGAAAAATTCGGCATGAAGCTGAGTAAGTCTGATGAATATGAACTGGAAACCGCCCTTACTGATTCTATCTTCAAAACCTGCAGAGGGACATTTGTCACGCTGACTATTGACAGGAAGTTACGCGGCTGTATTGGAAATCTGGAGCCAAAAGTGTCAATCCTGGATGGTATCAGGGATAATGCAGTAAAGGCGGCATTCAGTGATTTCCGGTTTGCACCATTAACTGCAAATGAGCTTGAACGGGTTGATATCGAAATAAGTATACTTAACAGACCACTGCCTCTTGAATATCTTGACAGCAATGACTTGCTGGCTAAACTGCGTCCCAGTATTGATGGAGTTATCATAAGGAAAGGAGCATCCGCGGCAACTTTTCTTCCCCAGGTATGGGGACAGCTTCCGGAGCCTGAAGGCTTCCTCAGTCATCTGTGCATGAAGGCCGGAATGCCTTCCGATGCCTGGCGGAATTCCGGGCTGGAGGTATTAACATACCAGGTCCAGTATTTTGAAGAAAAATGAAGGTGCAATAACAAGGGTTGTTATAGCCACAGGCGTTTCTTCCGTGGTTGCTCAGTTGCTTACAATCCGGGAATTTCTGGCGCAATTACATGGCAATGAATTCGTTATAGCCCTGATTCTTTTCAACTGGCTGGTATTAGGGGGAATCGGAACCCTTTTTGCACGTTTTGCTGCAAGGGATTTCTGGCAGGCAAAGCCTGACAGACTGGCCTGGCTGTCTATATTACTGTGCTGTCTTCCTGCAATCCAGATTATGGCCATCCGCTGGCTGCGTGATGTGTTTTTTGTTCACGGCGCTTCAGTGGGGTTTTATCAGACACTTTTCTATATCTTTTTTACTATTACTCCCTACAGCCTCATTTTAGGATTTGTACTCCCCTACAGCCTTTTTGTAATGAGAGCCCTGAATCCGGTTTATTCTGGCACACGCATGTATCTTGCCGATAATATTGGAGACGTGACTGGCGGAGCCCTGTTCTCTTTTGTACTGGTTTATCTTGTCAGCCCTATGACTGCGGTTTTTTTATCCAATCTGCCTTTATTAATTTCTGCATATCTGCTTTTTCCGGCTTCACGGCGCAACCGCCTTTGCATATTGCTTTTATCTGGTTTATCTCTTGTAATCCTTTTAACAGGGGTCATTTTTGAGACTGCTTCTCTATCCCCTCGTGAAGGCCGGCTGGCTTTTTACAGGGAATCCAGATACGGACGCATTGAGGTGCACCAGGATCAGGAGCAGTTCACTCTTTATAGAGACGGCAGCCCTGACTTCAGCAGTCAGAATTTGAGTATGGCAGAGGAAATCATTCACTACCCTCTGTCACAGATCAAAGATGTCAGGCATGTACTGCTGATTTCAGCAGAGAGCGGAATGATGGAGGAACTGGAAAAATACAGGCCTGAAAGGGTGGATTATGTCGAACTGGACCCGCAGGTTACTGATATCCAGTTCAGGTTTAATCTCCTGAAACGATTGCCGGGACTGAATGTTATTCATGAGGACGGGAGGGCCTATCTGACAGGGACTGACAGGATTTACGATGCCATTATTCTAAACCTCCCTGAACCGGACACATTTCAGGTAAACCGTTTTTTCACGGATCAATTCTTTTCTACTGTGAGGCAACATATAAGGCCTAATGGGGTATTCAGTTTTTCAATGGAGGGATTTGAAAACTACCTGTCTGAAACACAGCGCCGGAAGCTTTCCTGTCTTTTTAATACGGTATCAGGGCATTTTTCCAGTGTCCTTCTGTTACCAGGGCAGAAGGTATTTTTTATATGCTCGGCCCTCCCGGTCAAGACAGATATTCCCTCCCTTCTTGCCGAAAAAGGCATCTATACTGATTACATCAGCAGATTTTACTATGGGAACGTGACTGGTGAAAGGATAAGGCGTCTGAATGATTTAATGGATACTGACGTACCTGTAAACACTGATAGTACACCGGGATTGATACGGTTAATGTTTACAGGGTGGTTTGAAAAATTCTCAACCTCTCCGGCTGGTTTTATTGTCGTCCTTTCCGCGATTGCCGTGATCTATCTTTTTCGAATTAAGCGGGAAGAATTTGTCCTTTTTACAAGCGGCTGCATGGTCATGGGAAGCGAAATACTTGTCATTTTCGCGTTTCAGATATTTTTCGGGTATGTATATTTCCAGATCGGACTGATCATTACCGTTTTTCTGGCAGGACTTTTCCCGGGCGCCTGGCAGGGCCACAGGCTTCGTCACAGGGGAAGGTCAATTCTTATGCTTACCGATTGCCTGCTGATAATTTTTATGGCAACATTCATATTATTCATAGTATTTGCTCGCGGTCAATTGCCGATTGCCTTATTCTTTATTTTCGGTCTCCTGATCTCATTTGCCTGCGGCTGTCAGTTTCCGGTGGTGCTTTATTTAAGGGGAGATGACAATCCGGCAGCAACACGCGCCTTTTCAGCTGATCTTATTGGAGCGGCCTGCGGCACTCTGATCGCAAGTGTGTTTTTAATTCCCTATGTCGGTCTTGTATGGACCGCGGTGCTTTTAATTGCACTGAAGCTTGTGAGTTTAATTGTGGTGGCGGCAAGTCATGGAAAAAATATCCAGACGGCATTTCCTTTATTGTAGTGCAGCGTTTCTTACCACATCCGTTTCTGCCTGGGGTGCATGGCCCTTTGGAGAGAAAAAGGAAAGTGATGCCGAAAAGGAAGATATTGGAGGCAGGGTATTCAAGGGAGATGCCCCTGAAAAGCCATGGAAATGGTCGCATGAGGGATTTCTCTATGAAAAGCTCAAGAATGACAGAGTAATCTGCGGCATCTGCCCTAATAGATGCATACTTTCACCTGGAGATCGCAGCGTATGCCGGTCAAAGGTTAATATCGGGGGAAAGCTTTATTCACTGACTTATGGTAATCCGTGCGCTGTGAATGTTGATCCGATAGAAAAAAAACCTCTTTTCCATTTTAAACCCCGCTCAAGGGCCTTTTCCATTGCTACAACGGGCTGTAATTTCAGGTGTTTGAATTGCCAGAACTGGGAGATTTCACAGGTCAGGCCCGAAGATGTGCGTTATTCCAAGCTCTTCCCCGAAGAAGCCATTGAGGCGGCGAAAAATGCAAAGGCAGATTCCATAGCTTACACCTATTCGGAACCCATAACGTTTTTTGAATACATGATTGACACGGCGAGGCTTGCAAGGAAAAACGGTATTAATAATCTTTTGATATCAAATGGTTATATTAACAGAAAACCGTTCCTGGAACTCTGCAAGGTGCTTGACGGCGCAAATGTCAATTTGAAATCATTCAGTGACGACATATACAGAAAACTTAATGGCGGAAGGCTGAAGCCGGTTCTGGAGACATTCAGGACCATGCATGAGAAGGGTATTCATTTTGAGATCACCAATCTCGTTGTGCCCGGATATGTGGATGACCAGGAAATGGTAAAAAGTATGTGCGGATGGATACTGGAAAATCTGGGTCCTGATCATCCGCTTCACTTTTTAAGGTTTTTTCCAAGGTATAAGCTTAACAGATTGCCCCCTACGCCGGTTTCCACACTGACGAGATTCCGGGAACTGGCAATTTCAGAGGGAATACGCTATGTCTATGTGGGAAATGTGCCTGATCATGAAGGAAATAACACCTATTGCCATAATTGCCATAAGATGTTAGTTGAACGGAAAGGATATTTCATTCCTGTATATAATCTGGTCGGTAACAGATGTAAATTCTGCAATACAGTTATCCCCGGGATATGGGATGAGGGAGGCCCGGGCCCGCAATAAGTACGGGATAAACCCGTCATAAACACTGGCGGGTAAATTCCAGACTGTCCCGGATTCCTGTTCGGGGTCGGGATCCAGGGGTTTCATAAGTGATTGAAAAGACCGGATTCCGGCTGCCGAGGTTGTCTCATAATTCCATTTTCGTCATTCCGTTCAAGCGGAGCGCGACACGGAATCCAGTCCCGCCTTGGCGGGATTCAATATGTTCTGGATACCGGCTTTCGCAGGCATGACTGACTTGATGGTACTTTTGGGAATTACGACACAACCTCTTCCGCAGGAATGATGTTAAAATAAAAATTATTTACTATTTAGAAACCATCAAAATTAATTCGAGATATTCGAAATGATACCGTCAGGGTGGATATGAAATTCAAGATAGGCACAAGAGGAAGTAAACTGGCCCTGGCCCAGAGCAAATGGGTTAAAGAAAGAATTGAGGCCACGTATCCGGAGCTGGATGTCGAAATCAGGGTATTTAAGACAACAGGGGATAAAATCCTTGACTCTCCCTTAAGCAAGATCGGCGGCAAGGGGCTGTTTGTTAAGGAGATAGAAGAGGCGCTTTTAAGGAATGAAATAGATCTGGCAGTTCACAGCATGAAGGATGTACCTGTTGAGATCCCTGGCCCTCTTGTGTTTTCAACCTTTCCTGAAAGGGAAGATCCTCGTGATGCACTGATATCTGCCGGAGGTTACAACCTTGATCAGCTCCCCGTCGGATCAGGGGTTGGTACCAGCAGCCTGAGAAGAGCGGCTCAGCTGCTTAATTTTCGTCCTGATCTTGAGATTGTGCCTCTGAGAGGAAATGTGGATACCCGCCTTGCAAAACTGGCTTCAGGGGATGTACAGGCGATAGTACTTGCCGCTGCCGGATTGAAGCGTCTGGGTCTGTCTCAGCGAATTACCCAGTATGTTTCTACGGATCATATTCTCCCGGCGATAGGGCAGGGTGCCCTTGGTCTGGAAGTCAGGCGCGATGATGAATGGACAATAAATATCCTTGATTTTTTGAATCATGATGAAACAGAAGTAACGGTCACAGCCGAAAGGGCTGTTTTAAGAGAGCTGGAGGGGGGATGCCAGGTTCCTCTTGCTGCATTTGCACGTCTTGAAGGGGAATCCCTTTATCTCCAGGCCATGGTGGCAGAGATAGATGGAGCCAGGGTTATAAGGGACAAAATCACAGGTAAAAGGCATGAGGCGGAAGAGATTGGAGTTAAACTGGCAAGGAGACTGCTTGAGTCAGGAGCAGACAGGATTCTGGACGCTGTGTATAAAAAGGATGAAATAAATGACAGACAATAGGAAAGGAAAGGTATACCTGGTCGGAGCCGGGCCGGGTGATCCGGATCTGATAACTGTTAAAGGCAGAGAGTGTATTGGCCTTGCAGATGTAATTATTCATGATTACCTGGCAAACAGGGTATTTCTTGAATATGCTGATAAGAAAGCAGAAATGATTTACGCAGGAAAAAGAGGCGGATGCCATACCTTTAATCAGGCCGAGATTAATTCGCTAATCATTGACAGGGCTGAAAAGGGTCTAACGGTTGTGAGACTCAAAGGAGGGGATCCATTTATTTTTGGAAGAGGAGGAGAGGAAGCCCAGGAACTTGTCAGGGCAGGAATATCCTTTGAGGTAGTTCCCGGTATTACCTCGGCTATTGCAGTGCCCGCCTATGCAGGAATACCTCTCACCCACAGGGATTATACCTCTACAGTTGCCTTTATTACCGGACGCGAGGGGCAGAGCAAAGAAAAATCCAGTATTAAATGGGATAAAATTTCAACAGGGGTGGGGACACTGGTTTTTCTCATGGGAGTTGAAAATCTCCATCGCATAACTGAAAACCTGCTGAAAAATGGACGGAGTCCTGATACACCTGTAGCAATAATATGCAGGGGAACGATTTCAGAACAAAGGACGCTTGTGGGCAGGCTTAATGATATTTCCATGCTTGCCGTTGAAAGGGGGATTAAACCACCTGCCGTCATAATAGTCGGCGAGGTTGTGAACCTGAGAAATGAGCTTGACTGGTTTGAAAAAAGACCTCTTTTCGGAAAGAGAATAATTGTAACAAGGGCAAGGGAACAGGCCAGCGGATTTCTAAAGGTTTTAAACTCCTTAGGTGCTGAATGCATCGAATTTCCAACAATAAGGATTGTACCCCCTGAGAGCTGGGCTGCTCTTGACAGGGCTATAGCTGAGCTGGAAACATACCAGTGGCTGTTGTTTTCATCTGTGAATGGTGTGAAGTATTTTATTGAAAGAATGAAATTTCATGGAAAGGATGTCAGGGATCTCAAGGGTATTAAAATTGGGGCGATCGGCCCAAAGACTGCGGAAGTCTGGAATAATATGGGAATCAGCCCGGATTTGATACCGGATGAATACAGGGCTGAAGCCCTTGTGGAATGTTTTAAAAAACTGGAAGTGAAGCATGCAAGGATACTTTTTCCAAGGGCTGCACTGGCAAGAGAAATCCTGCCCGAGGAACTGAGAAACATGGGGGCTGAGGTTGATGTGGTGGAGGCATACCGTACGGTGAGGCCTGAGAGTGGCATCGGCCGTGTTAAGGAAATGCTTTCAACGGGATCTGTGGATGTTGTGACTTTTACCAGTTCTTCAACAGTGATTAATTTTGTTGAAATGTTCAGACCTGAAGGAGAAAAGTTTCTCGAATGGATGGAGAGTGTAACTGTCGCCTGTATCGGCCCGATAACGGCAAATACAGCGCAGGAAAATGGCCTTTCTGTCAGTTTAGTAGCACCTGAATACACTGTTGATGGCCTTGCAAAGACCATTCTGGAGCGTTTTAGTTGCAGATGAAAAAAGAAGGCACCTTTTTCCGGAAAACAATATTGACGTAAATTACTGCCCGAACAATAAAATGTCTGGGTAACATTGAAAAATAGAAGGGAAATAACACAATGAAGTTAGGAATCATAGGACTTGAACAATCAGGCAGGGCAACTATTTTCGCGGCACTCACAGGGGCAAGAGGCGAGGGGAAATTTACTTCGGATGCAAAAATAGTAACCGTTACGGTTCATGATGAGCGTGTGGATTTTTTGTCTGAGATGTACAAACCAAAAAAAACGACCTATGCAAAAACTGAATATATGCTTCCTCCGGAAATACCGGGGACCTCGTCTGCCAAGTCCGAAGGCGGGCCCTGGAACCAGGTGCGCACCTGCGACGCCCTTTTGCATGTGGTAAGAAATTTTAAGATACCGGGAGGGCCTGAACCGACTCCGGAGAAGGATTTCTGGCAGCTTGAAGAAGAGATGGTTTTAAGTGATCTGGTGGTGGCGGAAAAGAGGATTGAAAGGATAGAACTGGATTTGAAGCGTGGAAAGAAGGAAGAAGAACATGAACTCTTACTTGTTCAGGAGTGCCGGGATCTACTGGAAAAAGGAGGGGCTTTGAGGAGTAATTCCGAACTTGCATCCAATCCTGCTCTCAGGGGTTTCACTTTCCTGTCAGCAAAACCCACACTCATTATCTGCAATAATGATGATGAAGATGAGGCAATTCCCGGGTGGGATAAAAAGCCTGAAGGAATGGAGTTAATAACAGTTCGAGGCCGTCTTGAATGCGATATTGCTTCGATGTCTCCTGAGGAGGCAGAGGAGTTTGTCGAGATGTATAATATTAAGGAGTCCGCACTTGACCGGATTATTGGAAGTTCATTCAGGCTGTTGAATCGTATATCGTTTTTTACGGTCGGCGATGATGAGGTGAGGGCATGGCCTGTCAATGATGGGACACCTGCTGTGGAAGCTGCAGGGGTTATTCATACTGATATTCAAAAAGGGTTCATTCGCGCAGAGGTTTTATCTTACGAGGACCTCAGGTCACATGGCACTTATAATGATGCTAAAAAGGCCGGTGTTGTCCGACTTGAAGGAAAGGAATATAAGGTTCGTGACGGTGACATAATTCATTTCCGCTTCAATGTGTAAAACAGGTAACGAGTATTGATAAATTTGTAAAAAGTCGTCACTCCTGTGCAACCCGGCGTTCTTGATCATGGAACACAGAATTATCTCCGCTTGCACGGAATGACGAAAATGGAATTATGACACAGTCTCTGCAGTGCGGTATGTTACATGCCCACCGGGGGCACGTCGTGGTATAAAAATCCACCCTGCAATGTTTTGCTCCTCATAATGACTGCCTTGCGCTGTAGTTTTATGCAATTATGCCCTCTATACAGTTGTTTCCGCAAAATCCTCATGACAAAAGGGGGTTGTCAGCTCAGTAAATGAAACTTGTGCATATCAAAAAGGCACCCATATTTTTTCCTCTTGAAACGTCCTGGTCTGGTCTCTGTCGATGGAAAGCTTGAAACACCAGTAGTTTACGACTTTCTTTCCCAGATTTCGGTTGTGTTTCAGGGTATGGACAAATTTCTTCATCCCGTATTTTTTCTGTACTTCATCAATGAAATCAAAACCGCCGAAATTGATGGCCCGTTCAATAATGACATCGGCCGAAGCGTCATCCTTGTTTCTATCCCAAAAAAGCTCTTCCCTCATTTTACAAAATCCTGGTAGAAAATCTTTATGTTTTCCCATTCGACATGGGTCATTCTTCGCGGTTCGTTGTTCTTGAGCATGATGATTTGATCCACTTCACCTTCAGCATCGTCAAAATATACAAAAGAAGTTTTAAGCTGGTAGTCATAACTATGATTCAGGTCATACTTGTCTGTGACCAGGTTTGCAAGACGGTCGAAATCAAGATTCGTTTTTCGCAGCATGAAAAACAGGTCGATGAAATCCTTTATGGATCCCCTCTGATTGATTGCCACTGCTTTCATCGCGATGATATCATTCAAAGACGCCAAAGTGCAGATGGCCCCCTCCTGAATTTGCATTTCATAGGCTTGAGACAGCAGTCGGTAGGGGAAATGGAAGAGCGAAAATTTCAATTTCTCGGGGCCAAGATAGAATATCACCGTATCCCTGCCAAGCAATTCAACCGTTATTTCATCAAAGCATTCCCTTATGCTGTGCAGAAAAAACTCGCTGCTGAATGCTTCAGGGGTAAAAAAATCCAGATCTACGGATATCCGATGCCGCAAATAGAAGTAAACGGCTGTGCCTCCCGCCAGATAGGTTCCCTGCGGAAGGATACCACATCTGAGTATCCGAGCTAATGGCTCTTCCAATGAGGCCATGCCGTTTTTTAAAATGTTTTGCATATCCAAACCACTATCAGCTTCGGCACATCCTGTTCCTTGAACAGATAACACAGCCATCTAAACATACGAATACAGGCATTATACGATTTTGTGCGCAAAATGGCAATGGATACGGCAAACCGTTACCCCATTTTTTTAACAAAGACATACAATCTTTTTTCTGTATCCCAGGCAACCCGTCACAAATATGAATGGACAGTGGCCTTGGATAAAGGCTTTCAGGGTTTCAGGAAGAGAATCCCTTTTTTATTGACTCCAGACATTATTTAACCCTATACTCCGTCCCTTAAACATCTCTGTACTGAGATGTTTAGTTTTTATTGATTTTTTAACTGGGAGATAAGATGGGAATTATACGCGGATCAGCCACTTTTACTCGATTTACTGTTACAGAACCTCTCCCTGAAGACTACATAGAGAATTTTCCAAATTCCATTCTTCGTTACGCATTCAGGCCTCTTGGTGAAGATTCCGATGCAGAGCGTTCAGCAGGGTGGGTCAATATCCTGGATATGTTTGACAGTCAGTTTAATGCCATGGAGTTTTTTAAAGACCCTTATATCGCCATGTCCTTACGGATAGATGCGAGGAGCGTACCGTCAAAGGCATTGAAGCAGTACTGCAGAGATGCGGAAGAAGATATCAGGATCGCGGAGAATCTGCCCTTCCTGAACAGAGAGCGACGCCTTGAATTGAAGGAAATAATACATGCCAGGCTGTTAAGGCGTGCGATTCCACGCTCCAACACTTACGATATGATATGGAACCTCGATACAGGCGTTGTCCTGTTCGGATCAGTCAACAGCAAGCTTTCAGATGAATTCTCAGAGATGTTTCTAAAGACATTCGGAATGAATGTAAACCCTTTATTTCCCTATTCACTTGGCCTGGCTGCTGCTGAAAAGGAAAGGCTGTCTCCAGGCCGAATCGACGAGATAGTACCATTAAATCTGGGGGGGTATGAGGTATAATGGCTGTATTGGAAAAGGCCAGAAAAACCGAGTTCATGGGAAGGGATTTCCTTTTGTGGCTCTGGTTTAAGAGCGAGACCGGAGACGGACAATTCGATTTAGGGGAAGATGGCCTTGTTGAAATATGGTTTGACAACATGGTCACACTTCAGTCTGAAAGTGATGACAGGAAAGAGACAATCAGGTGCTCCGGAGAGAACTGCCTGCTGAAAGAGGCCCGGTTTGCCCTTACCAGGGAAAAGAAGATAACCCAGGCAATGATCAGGCTGATTATCGAAGAAAATGAATGGTCTTTTGTCCTTGATTCCATGTGGTTTGATTTTCGAACCTTAAAGACGCCAAAGGTAATTCAGGATAATAGAGACGACCCTGAAGGACTGTTTTATGAGAAGGTCCTTCTTGTTGAGCAGGCAGTTTCTGTCATCAATGCTGTTTTTGCATCCTATATCAGGGAAAGGCTGTCTCCTGAGTGGAAATCTCAAACTTTGCCGGCCATGACAGAGTGGATAAGTGAAGGTCGCCAGTGAACCTTAAAAATAAGAGCATTAAGGTAGAAGAATCAAACATGAAAATCATTGATCTGTCCCATTCTGTAACGCCTGATATGCCTGTTTATCCCGGTACCGAAGCTCCGGTTTTCAATGAATCACACTCGATCAAAGGACAGGGATTTCGTGAACGGATGATTACAATGGTTTCTCATACCGGTACACATATGGATGCCCCTGCACATATCTTACCTGAAGGGAAAACCCTTGATCAGATGCCAATTGATCATTTTGGGGGAAAAGGTGTGGTTCTGGATATGCATGCAACTGAACGATCACAAATCCACCTTTATGAATTGAAATCCTTTGCCAGCCTGATCGAAAAAAGTGATTTTATCCTGATTCGAACAGACTGGAGCCGATTCTGGGGTAAAAAGGAATATTTCACAGGATATCCTGTGCTGACCCGGCAGGCCGCCCAATGGTTATGTGGTTTTAACCTGAAAGGCATTGGTGTTGACATGATTTCATTTGACGGTGTTGGTTATGAGTTCCCTGTGCATAATATTCTCCTGGGAAACGATATGGTGCTTGTTGAAAATTTGACTAATCTGAGTTCACTGCCCGAAAGCGGATTTTTGTTTTTCTGCTTTCCTTTAAAAATGGAAGATGCAGACGGGTCACCGGTCCGTGCGGCAGCGGTCGTTCCGAGTCCATAGACAGGAATGCATAGGCCGAATATGGCCTGTGATATTTCGTTTCATATCTTCGATTAAAGGTTTTGATGCCTTGATCTGTATTAATAGAGATTCCTTGGAATGGGTTTTTTGTCAATATGTTAAAATTGCTCACTGCCCAGAACAACCGCAAGAGCTGCCACGCATTTTTCATCCCATTTCTTTCCTGCATGTTTTCTGAGTATCCCAATTGCCACATCCGGAGTCATGCCCTTCTGATAGGGGCGGTCAGTGGTCATGGCATCATAGCCATCGGCAACTGCCAGGATCTTAGCCCCTAAAGGTATGTCGCTGTCTTTCAGTTTTCTCGGATATCCATCGCCATCCGGACGTTCATGGTGGCAATGGATGTATTCAAGTGCAGGCCCAAGGAAATCGAGATCATGGAGGATATTTGCGCCAACAGCAGGGTGTTTTATTATCTCCCTCACAATTTCCGGGGGATTCTTTTTGCCATGAGATTCAAAAAGTTTGTCTGAAAATCCGATTTTTCCAATATCGTGCAGAATGCCGCCAATACGTATCAGTTCTGATTCATCCTGTTCAAGGCCGAGTTGGCAGGCTATTTTGAAGGCAAGATCGCCAACCCTTGCTGTATGTCCTTCCGTATAGGAATCCCTTGCAGCCAGAGCACTGGCCATAGCTGAAACAACATTGATTATGTTCTGTTTGATTTTTTCGTTCAATAATCTGAGTTCCTCAACCAGCATTTCAAGCCTGTATTCGCGAGCTTCTACCTTGACCATCATCATTGCCATTGCCTCAGCAATGGTGCGCACTGTCTCTGGTTGATCCTCATTTGTCAGTTCCATAATATCATTGGAGTAGTTGCCTTTTGCAATTTCCTGAATTATGTCAAGCAGTTTATCTACACCCGTCATCATTAACACCCCTGTTATTGTATGAGATAATTATCTTTTATGGCAGTGTGTTTTCTTGTATGCTATTTTACAGTTAAACAAAAGCCCTGGCTAATAGTGTTAAATTATGCTATTTAAACATGCTGAATATTCATTTTTTTAACGAATTGGCTGTCCATGATATCAACTGTGTGCAGCAGGAGTAAACAGAAAAGGCCTTTTTTGAATTAAAACCCTTTAATATTTATCGATGCCATGGAAAAATTCATTTATCTGGATAATGCAGCCACTTCCTTTCCAAAGCCGCCAGAAGTCATGGATGCGATGATTCATTTCATGACAGAAGTTGGAGCCAACCCCGGGAGATCAGGGCATGAACTTTCCCGGGAGGCTGATAGAATTGTGCATAAGACGAGGCGGAGCCTGGCCTCATTATTCAATATCTCCGATCCGTCACGAGTAGTATTTTCGATGAATATTACTGAATCCCTTAATACCGTGTTTAATGGTTTTCTTAATGAAGGGGATCATGTAATCACCTCATCAATGGAGCATAATTCAGTAATCCGTCCTCTGAAATACCTGGAAGAAATATCTTTTATTTCTTTAAGCCTTGTTCCGTGCGATTTTCGCGGTTTTATGGATATTGATGCCCTGCCGAAGCTTCTGAGAAAAAACACCGCCCTGATGGTCCTCAATCATGCTTCAAATGTCTGCGGGACCATTCAGGATGTGAGGGAAGTAAAACAGGCTGTTGGAGATATCCCTTTGCTGCTTGATACTGCACAGACTGCGGGGAGTTATCCGATTGATGTTGAAGCGGATGGGATAGATTTTCTTGCATTTACCGGTCATAAAGGATTGCTGGGGCCTCAGGGTACAGGAGGCCTCTATATCAGGGAAGGCCTGAATGTAAGGCCGCTAAAACGCGGTGGAACCGGCAGTATATCCGAAAAGATGGTACAGCCGGACTTCCTTCCGGACGCACTTGAAAGCGGTACCCAGAATAATGTCGGCATTGCCGGACTCGGAGCAGGAGTGGACTTTATCCTGAGAGAAGGTGTGGAGAAGATTAGAAATCACGAAAAAGAACTTACAGCCAGAATACTGTCCGAGCTGCGAAATGTTCAGGGGCTTACAGTCTATGGCCCGCTCAAGCCTGAAGATCAGACGGCCGTTCTGTCAGTTACCTTTGACAGTGTTTTGCCGGCACTTTCTGAAAACCGATATGGAAACTGCGGTTCAATCAATCTGGCCTGGATGGAGGAAGGAGTCACTCCTGATGATGCGGGAGATATCCTCAACAGTGAGTATGACATATTCGTAAGGGTAGGCCTGCATTGCGCCCCTCTTGCCCACCAGACCCTTGGCACTTTCCCTGACGGAACGGTCCGCTTCAGCATGGGCTGTTTCAATAGCATCGATGAAATGGAAATTACCGCCAGGGCTATCAGGAATATTGTTGAAAGGTAATTCAGTCCTCAAGGACTTCTTTGAGTACTTTGATTGTACTATCGATTTCTTCCCTGCTGATGACAAGAGGCGGCAGCAGTCTTATAACATTTATACCGGAAAGAAGAACAATAACACCATTATCCATTATCTGCTGTACATACTGGCCCGCTTTTTCCTTGAGTTCTATTCCCAGCATGAGTCCCAGTCCTCTGACTTCACGGATTTTTTTGCTCTTAATGGATTTAAGCTGTTCCAGAAAATATGCTCCGAGGGTTTTTGCCCTTTCAACAAGGCCCTCTTTTTCAATGAAGTCCAGTGATGCGAGGGCTGCTGCACATGCAGTGGGGTTGCCCCCGAAGGTGGAGCCGTGGCTTTTAACCGGGACGGAAATGTTGTCAGTGCACAGCACCGCTCCCATTGGTATGCCGCCAGCCAGGGCCTTGGCAAGGCAGAGCAGGTCAGGTCTGATAAACTGTTCACATGCAAACATTGTCCCTGTCCTTCCAAAGCCTGTCTGTACTTCATCAATGATAAGAAGTATGCCTTTTGAGTCGCAGAGACTTCTGACCTTCTGAAAATACTCCTTATCCCCTACACGTATTCCTCCTTCACCTTGGACAAGCTCCAGTAGAACAGCGGCGATATTATCATCAACGGTCTGCTCCAGTTTTTCAAAATCATTATATGGAACATGCTTCAGCCCTTCGAGCATTGGCATGAAAGGCCTCTGGTATTCAGGCCCCCAGGTTGCAGCCAGTGCCCCCATTGTCCTTCCATGAAATCCTCGCATAGCTGCAATGAAATCTTTTCGGCCGGTTGTTGCGCGTGCGAATTTCAGAGCGCCTTCAACGGCCTCAGTACCTGAATTGCAGAAAAAGACCTTTGTGAGCCCTTTTGGGGCTGCCTTTACAAGCCTTTCAGCGAGCTCGGCCCGCACCGGGTTGTATAACATGCTGTAACAGTTGCCCAGCGTAAGATACTGCTCATATATTGACTTTGCCACATTTTCATTACCGTGGCCGATGTTGGATACACCAATATTCGCTGCACAGTCGATATATTCCCTGCCCTTATCATCATAAAGTTTTGAGCCTTTACCCCTTACCAGGACAATGTCTCTTTTGGGATAAACGCCAAGTTCATAGGTATCCGTGATTTCCTTGGTGTTCATGATATAACCGTTCCTTTCCCTGCAAGGGCGTCGATAACAGGATGCTCGGTTCGCCCATCGCTGATGATCACCTTTGTTGCCCCGTGCTCAAAGAGCTTTACGAATGAAAGCATTTTTCTCTTCATTCTTCCGTCAACCTGTTGCTCACGCTCTTCCAGCTCCAGGGGGGATATCTTTTTTATCAATGATGATTCATCATCCTTATCAAGAAGAAATCCGGACGCCTCAATAAGGCTTATTACCGTGTCGGCCTGGATTGAATCCTGTAAAACCCTTACTACATCATCATTTTCAGTATTTATGGCAATATTGTTTTCATCAATGATCGGCACAGTCAAAACAGGTGTATAGCCGTTGTCCAGAAGCAGTCGCAGGAATGAGGTGTTTACTTTTTCCGGTTTTCCGGAAAAATCCCTGATGATTTTCTTTTTTCCGTCCTGAATTACCCTTATTCCGCTGTTTCTTTTTCCCCTGATTACCTTTCCGTCAATCCCCGACAGTCCTACGGCATTAATACCATGCTGCTGGCACATCTCGACAATCCGCTTGTTTCTTAATCCCGAATAGGCCATCATCATTACGTCAATAAGCTTTTCATCAGAATATACGCTGTCATATCCCTTTACAGATGTGAGAACCTGCTTGGGCTGCCCAAGGGCTTCAGCCAGTTCGTCACGAAGTGCATTGGCTCCGTGAATGATTATGAACCTGTCCTGAATCCCTGACAGATCCTCTATGATCCCTGATAGGTTAAGCGAACTTCCGCCTCCAATTTTAACAATAATCATCTACCAAACCCTCATCGTATTATTTTCTATTCTCTGCCAGTCATTTTCCTCGGGAAACTGTTCGGAACATATTATCAGATCCTTACCATGCCTGTATCGCATAGTGAAATATTCTTCGTCTTCAGTAAAAAAGGTCGAGACATAGATATCATTGTCTCTGACCATGATTATATTCATTCCCCTTATGTGGCTGGTTCTGTTTTTTATTATTGTGACCGCCTTTTGAATGGCCTGCAGAGGATCATCACTGTCAAACCGCTTGATGAAATTAAAGATCTTTTCAGCACCGATTCTTCCCTGTTCCCTTATCTTTACTCCCCGCAATTCGCCGTTGAATATGTATACGTATCTTCCGTCAAAAAAAGGCATGTTGTTTTCAACGAAAATATCTTTATCTTGAAATGCGCTTCGTGCATGGGCAACAAGGAGTCTGGTTGATGGGAACCGGGCAAGATTATCCTCCCAGATGGGGCTTATATTTCTGTAGAGGTTCCATCTGTCGTTTTCATCCCTGTAAGCGCATCCCCATCCATGTCCCTGATATTCCTTGCTGTTTTTAGCGACATGGGCAAATTTTTCGAGATGATGCCTTATCGGGATTGTATTTTCAGCCCTTACAACCAAGAGTCTGCACATTTGATGCCTTCGTCACATATCAGATCGGATGCAATCCGGCGAAGCCCAGACCTGCTGTTTCCTCAAAGCCGCACATGACATTCATGGCATGCACAGCCTGTCCTGCTGCACCCTTCATGAGATTGTCAATTGCTGCCATAACCACCAGCCTTTTTCCTTCGAGTTCAAAGCCAATGTCACAGTAGTTTGTTCCTGCAACTATCTTGGGCTCAGGGTAGCGGTAGATGCCCTGCCTTTCCTTGACAATCCTGATGAAAGGTTCCTGGCCATAACTGCCCCTGTATGCCTTCCATATATCTTTTTCTGTAATGCCTTCATTTACAAAAACATGTGCTGTAAGCAGGATGCCTCTTACCATCTCAATAGAAGTGGCTGAGAACTGAACATCATGGCCCAGCTCCTGCTGCATTTCAGCAATGTGCCTGTGCCCGGTAGGTTTATATGAGCGCACACATCCGCTTCGCTCGGGGTGATGAGACGCCTCGCTTACAGCATTGCCCCCTTCAGATGAGCCGCATTTAGCCTCTGCAACAACAGGGAGTGAGGTATCCACAATGCCCTGCCGGAAAAGCGGCCATAGCGGCAATATTGTTGCCGTAGCGTTACAGCCTGCTCCACTGATAAACTTTGCCTGCCTCATTTCGCTCCTGTGAAGCTCAACATTGCCGTATACGAATTCAGCAAGCTTTGCGGGTTGTGTATGTTCAATTGAATACCAGGTTTTATATGCCCCGGTATCCTTCAATCTGAAATCAGCTGAAAGGTCAATGATCCTGTCTGCAAGGGACGCAAATTCATCAAATCTCTGCATGAATTTTGTGTGCGGGAGTGCAGTGAAAAGCAGATCGACCCTCTCAAGTTCTTTTGTGCTGCAGAAATTCAATGATGTCTGTTTGCGGAGATTAGGATGCAGTCTTGTAACAGGCTTGCCTGCAAACCTTTCTGATGTACATTGATGAACCTCCACATTGGGATGCCCTAAGAGCAGCCTTAACAGTTCGCCTCCGCCGTATCCTGATGCACCAATAATGCTTATCTTCATTTTCTGCCAGCCTCCAGTACATAATCAACTATTTTTGCCGGGATATTAACACCTGTAACATCGATGCTGTTTCTGAATTCCATTGTATAGTTGACCTCGTTAACAGAAAGCCCGTTATCGGTCTCAAAAAGATCAATTGCAACAACTCCGCCTCCAACAGATTTGGCAGCCCTTACGGATATATCATTCAACTCATCTGTAACAGGGCAGTTAATGGTTTTTGCTCCCCTTGCCGTATTGGTTATCCAGTGCTCTGAAAGTCGGTAGATAGCTGCTATGCATTCATTCCCCACAACAAAGCTCCTGATGTCCCCGTTCTTTTTTTCGATATATTCCTGGATATAGAAAATGGAGTGATGATAGCTTCCTAATATGGCCTTGTGTTCAAGTATGGCCTCTGCCGAATCCTGGTCATTGACCTTTGAAATCAGCCTTCCCCATGAACCGGTAGTCGGTTTTATTACGCATGGATATCCGAGTTTTTCCATAGCTTCTAATGCTGCTTCAGGTGTGAAAGCCAGGTAGCACCTCGGGGTAGGAATACCTTCCTTTATCAGAGCCTGGGTTGTAAGGAACTTGCTTCCGCAAATCTCGGCTACCTCCGGTGTATTAACAGTAGGTATGCCGTTATCACTGTAGATCTTGAGCGCGTGTACTGCCCTGGAGTGGTTTACGCAACGCTCTATGACGACATCATAATCAAAATTATTCTGGTTAAGGAAGAAAACCTGTTCTCTGTCATCAATTTTTATCAGCTCAACATCTGGTCTTTTCCTGAATTCATCAAGGAGATATTTCTCTTCTTTTCTCAATATTGAATGTAAAAATCCTACTTTCATGTTTTACTCCGCCTAAGCAAAAACAGCTTGCCTGGATTTAAAGTTGTTTGACGCTCATTACTCATAAAAATATATTATCTATATACCTGTCACATGCGTAGAATACATAGGAAGGCAAATTCCCTTATCATAGAATTGAGATAATAAATAACCGGATTAGTATGTGTATCGGAAATTTGTTCAGGAGGGAAATCTTTTAACTGTTCATAATGTTGTTAAGCCGGATAGACGCTTTGATTAAAAGTTTATTCAATGCGATCTTCCGGCTCAACAAAAAACTATTCGCCCCAGTCTTCCTCTTCCAGTGGCGCTTCCTGTACGCTGTCTTTGCCTGTTACTTCAAGTTCAACCCCGCAATCATCACAGGTGATAATTTCTCCCTCCTCTGCACCTTCAGGAAGGTTTATTTCAGCTCCACAAACCGGACATTCCGCCATTTTCTGGTCCTCCCTAAGTTTTTTTGGAGAGTTTAGTAGAAAAACTATTAAAGTGTCAAGCATGTAATAAAATTAAATTAATTTCTTATTTATCAATTCCCCCCATTGAAATTTTTCGGATGCCCCCCTGTGGGCAGGGTGATTTACTATTTTCTATTTTCCTGAATTTCATAAAATTAATGTCGCATCAGGGAAACCCTATGCAATATTTTACCGGCAAAAAAAAGTGAATCATTGCTGTATGATCCTGTTATGTCACAGGTATAGTTTATCCATTCCACTCTCAGTAAAAATGCTTTGACTCCATTTTGATGGTGTATTATTATACACATAAGGGGGTGTATGATGAGAACAAATATTGTTTTGGATGACAGCCTGGTGGAGGAGGCATTCAGGTATGCTGAAGGCATTTATACTAAAAAGGGTTTGATAGAAGCAGCACTCAAAGAGTTTGTCAGAACGAGAAAAATGCGGAATTTGCGCGATTTAAAGGGAAAGATACAATTCGCAGAAGGATATGATTACAAAAAAATGCGAGCAGGCGAATGATACTGGTAGACACCTCAGTATTAATTGACTATTTCAAAGGTAAGGATAACAGGGAAATAAGAGCCTTGGATCAGATACTTTTGGACGGGATTCCCTATGGAATCAACGACTTCATTTATCAGGAGTTGTTGCAGGGATCACGAACAATAGAAGAATTTAAAACGCAGAAAAAGTACCTGGAAACCATACCCTTTTATTATCTTAAGAATGGCAGAGAATCATATGAGAAAGCAGCATATTTGAATTTCAAGTGTCGCAGATCCGGAATAACTGTAAACAGCACTGTTGATTTATTAATAGCCGAAACAGCAATAGAAAATAACCTCTATTTACTCCACAATGATAAGGATTTTTTGAATATGAGCAAAATAGTACCGGAATTAAAAATATACGAGGTTAATGAATAATGTGAAAATAATCTTTTTTCAGGCTTCAGACTCAGTCTGAAGGCAGGGTTGAAATCGCTTAATTATTTGTTATAAATAAGGAATTTAAAAAACCATGAAAGCATGTGATGTTATTGATCTGATAGGAAACACCCCTTTAATCAAACTCAGGAACGAGAACATAGTGGCCAAGGCCGAGTTTTTAAACCCTGGAGGCAGCATAAAGGACCGCGTAGCTCTTGCAATGATAGAAGCAGCAGAACGGGACGGAACGCTTAAGCCGGGAATGAAGATCGTTGAGCCAACTTCAGGTAATACGGGAATCGGAATCACCCTTGTCGGAGTTGCAAAGGGATATGAAGTATATATTGTAATGCCCGAAGGAATGAGTGAAGAAAGGAAAAATATTATAAAGGTTCTTGGGGGAAACCTTATTCTAACCCCGGACAGCAAAAATATAGCAGGCGCCGTAAAAAAAGCAGAAGAACTGGTTGAAGAATATAATGCTTATATGCCGCAGCAGTTTAAAAATACCAATAATGCACTTGCGCACTATGAATATACCGCACCTGAGCTGTGGAGACAGTCAGGAAACAGAATTGATGCCTTTGTTTCAGGTGTTGGAAGCGGCGGGACGATTCAGGGCGTCGGCACCTTTCTGAAGAAAAATAATCCGGATGTTATGATAGTGGCGGTTGAACCGAAAAATGTGTCTGCTCTTCTTGGACACGAACCGGGTTTACACCAGATTCAGGGGATTGGAGACGGATTCATACCTGATATCCTCGATGTTTCACTGATAGATCGAATTATTGAAGTAACTGATGATGAAGCAATTTCAACAACACGCGGGCTTGCATCGACTAATTCGCTTTTATGCGGAACTTCCTCCGGTGCCAATATCTGGGCAGCAAGAGAAATAGCCAGAGAGCATCCGGAATGGATAATAGCAACTGTTCTTCCGGACAGGGCAGAGAGGTATTTCAGCACAGGGTTGCTTTAGCAGGGAAAGGCACGGTCCAGACCCACAGGTATAGTTTTATATAGGACATGTAATTAAGAAGGGCTTTTTTTGTTGTTCATGGACATGATATTCCTTTCATGGAAAAGGAAGTTATTATTGTAATCACAGGAGTATCTGTTAATGAAAAGCAAAATGAGAGCCTTTTTATTTTTATTGTTGATAATACCGGTAATAACCTGTTTGTTTATTAATAATTCAGTTTCAGCCGAGGATGCACCAGTTACTTTCCTGGCTGGAAGCTGGCCCTTGTACGCCCAGGGCGGGATCAGTGTCGAACCCTATCCCCTCGTTGCCTCCTGTCTCACCGAATTTTGCGCTGAGGTGATCAATACCGACGGAAGCTCGGCACACACGGTATCTATTAAGTTTTATGAAAAATATAACGTGAATACCCCGCCTTTTAAGACGGGGATGAAAGGTCATCCTTTAAAAGGTATTCTATTATTCTTTTGACTGATAGACGGTATTTAAGATAAATAGAATATTAAAGAAAAGCAGGTCTATCTGAAAATAACTGAAAACGGAATCTGATAGTCAAGGAGGAAGGAATGAAAAACAGGAGTAATGGGAAGCTATTTCTTTGTTTATTGGCTGCTATTGGCATGCTGATAGTAATGGGAGGACCGTCAAACGCTTCAGTTACTCTTTTGAGTGCTTCCGGGCCTCCGGCAGGCGGTGCATCGGCTGACAGTAAGCAGGCCGCTACTGGACCGGTGCCGCTCATTCTGGATGACGGCTCCCGCGAAAACGCAATAGGTCTTTATGCTGGAGGGCAATTTATCTGGCTGAACCGCTTTACGCCTGTGGCATCGGATTTTCCGTTCCAACTGGAGCAGGTACAGGTATTTTTTGGTGCTTTTACGGGTGTGAACGTTGGGGAATTAGTGGACATTTATATCTATGAGGATACAGACTGTGACGGAGATCCTGGGACAGGGGCTGTTTTAGCGGGCTCCTTTCTCAATGCCCCAGTCCAGTTTGTGGACGATGTGAACTGGTCCACATATAATCTGACGGCGCCCATAGTGTTGAATGGCCCCGGAGATGTCCTGATCGCTGTGGTTAACCGTACCTGTGGACTTACATCAAGTACATACCCTGCTGCAATAGACACAACTGCATCACAGGGGCGATCGTGGGTTGGGTTTTACAGCGCTGGAAATGTGCCTCAACCCCCAACGATGCCACCTGATTCACATTGGAGCACCATCGATTCTGTAGGTTTTCCTGGTAACTGGATGATCAGGGGTGCAGGAGGTCCTGTAGCCGATGCTGCTGCAATCCCGTCTTTATCAGAGATTGGAATAATATCTCTTTTTATTCTATTGATGTCTTCAGCTGTACTGTTTATCAGGCGAAGAAATCAGGCACTGTAATTTTATAACTTTTTCAATCCGCAACCCAGCCAACCAGCCAAAGGCTGGTAAAAGGCTGGTAAAAGGCTGGTAAAAGGCTGGTAAACCATCCAGAGGCAGGTAAAAGGCAGACAAGCCCGCCATAAACACGGCGGACAAGTCCCCGCCCCTTGGGGCGTTAAATACTTTTTATGATACCCCGCTGCTTGCGGCGGGGTAGTTCATTTCCCCGGATTTTTCATCCCATTTACTTACCAGATAACCCTTATGTTTCTCGAATTTCATCGCCTGTTCTTCAACCAGTTTTTCAGCTTCAATAGAAGACATTTCCCAGCTTTGTTTAACAAAAG
>DAINAR010000039.1:0-29244 GCA_036733345.1 Deltaproteobacteria bacterium
GTCACCATGCGGTTTATCTCCTCGGGCATTGTCAGGTCAAATGAGCGTATGCCTGCCTCTATGTGAGCCACCTTTATGTTAAGCTTCTTTGCAGTTATTGAGCATGCCATTGTAGAGGTGACATCGCCCACCACAATAACCAGGTCGGAAGGATGAGCCATCAACTCCTTCTCAAAACCGAGCATTATACCGGCTGTCTGTTCCGCCTGTGTCCCGCTGCCAGCCTCCAGGTTAACATGTGGCTCCGGTATTCCCAGCTCCTCGAAGAAAGTGGCACTCAGCTTCGGATCATAATGTTGTCCAGTATGTACAATCCTATACTTTAACCCTTCCCTTTCCTCCGTAGCCTTCCCCGTCCTTCGTAGCCCGGCGAAAGAGGAAGCGTAGGAGGATCTCCTTTCTATTGCATGTATAAGCGGAGCGATCTTCATGAAGTTAGGTCTTGCCCCGGCCACTATTGTTAATCTCATATATACTGCTCTTTAAGCATCAGATGTGATAACTGCATACTGAGTACATTATTATTCCCTGTATTCTCTTCGCTCTATTGTAAGAAAGCTTAATATTTTGACCATCTCGCTGACAACACTCTGAACATCCTCTTTTCGTCTCCACCACTTATCCGGATTAAAGCTGGAGTAAGAACTAGGACTTGTGCCCAGGCAGACGGGTTTCTCAGAGTTCCGAAGTACTTTCTTGTATATCATGTATGCTCTGCGCATGTGTGCAGGGGAAGATACAAGTAGCAGGGTATCAATATCGGGATTTCCCTTGATATACTCCCTAACAGCAAACGCCTCGTCCAGTGTGCTTCTGGCATCACCGGGGAGCATTGTTATTCTGTCTGCGGGGACTCCCAGGGCAACTGCGGAATTATAAGCTTGTTGTGTTGTCCGAACTACTTCTGCACCGCGTGACTCAAGAATCTGATAAGGTCCCATGCTCTCATAAACAATTAGCATTCTGCCTGACTTGCCTTCATGATACAGGTCAGCTGCTTCAAGCACTCTCTCCGGGAAGTTGCCCATCAGGAGCACTATTGCATCAGCATGTGCAGGCACACTATCCAACACCAACCAATGCCCTGCCTTACGACACCCCACAAAACAGCATACTATTAGAATGAGGAATATTATGAACAAAAAGGTATTGTATCTTTTCATACCAAGTATTAACAATGCAATCAAAAAAGCCTCTTAGAGCCCGAGATCTTTAAACATCTGCTCTTTGCTGTCAGTAATAATGTTATCATAATAATTCACTGCCTCTTCCATTTCACTTTTTGTAAAAACTCCACCATTAACAAGATTACTTGCTATAATAGAATGTACAGTTGCTCCTGTTGCTTTTTTATATGTGTAATTGATAAAACTGTCTTCGATCCTGCAATCAAATCGCATGTTAATATTTGGATGTTGAGGCAGTTGCCACCCTAATTTGTTGTTTAAAGTATCTGTCATGTTTTTTATATCCCAGGACAAATACTGTGTCATGTTAATATCATATACCGGGCAAACTGGTTTTCTTTTAAATAAATTGGAAACCGGAGGTAAATAGAATTCCAGTTTTAAATTAATAAAATGGTATTGGGCTTTGATGATATTTAACACAATCATTGGGAACTTCCATATATTCCTGAAGTTAAGTGAATTCAGCATATGTCGCAGTCTAAACTTTCCCGACAGATGAAGTTTGGCCTCATACATATTGTTCGAAGTAAATAATATAGGAATACCTTCCAGTGAGGCGGTTTTGTATACAACCGCAGGCAGAACATAGTGGCAAAAACTGCAGATACCCCAATAAGAATCAATCTGGCTTAGACCACGTACCATGGCTTTTATGAATTTAAAATCATGCCGCCCATTGCTTGAAATGATTCTAAGATCAATATCCAGTTCTTTGCAAATATGCTTTACATTATTAATTGCCGCAGGATAAGTAAAGCCATGATTGTATGAAATAACCAAAGGATTCAATCGCAGCATCTGTTTTGCTACATAAATAATGTAGGAACTGTCAAGTCCTCCTGAGGCTCCGATAATACAATCATATTTCCCTTGCTTTTGCTTCTTAAGTTTATTTACTTCTTCTATCAAAACACTCAAGTTGGAGTTTGTCTCATATTCCACAGATTCCATGAATTCACTGCTATGGCAATGATTGCAGATGCCTGTTTCGTTTATTTTAATATCAGGAAATTTCTGCGTCATGAAACATTTTGAACATGTATGAGTTGCTTCAGTCATATTCTTCTAGTTTGTTGAATATTTTTCATTTAATTCCAAAATACACTTTTCATATAGCTCGGAGACCTGCTCATATGTATTATGGCGTAAGACATAGTCATATCCGTTCCTACCTAGAGCTTTTCGCTCTTCTGGGCTCATTTTGTATAAGGTCATGATTGCATCGGCGATGCTTTTCTCGCTACCTGCAGGCACCTGCAAACCGCATTTGGCCACCATAACCGGCTCGCTGGGAATATTACTTGCTGAAATAATTGGCAAGCCTGCGATCATATAATCATTATACTTATTCGCAGAAACACCATAATCATACAGATGCAAACCATGCCAGCTGATAAATCCCACGTTAACATTGGATAATATACTTAAAACCTCATTCTTGGGAACCTTGTCAATAAACTTGACCTTGGAATTAAGATTTGCCAGTCGTTGTAGATTTGATTTTTCTGGTCCATCTCCAATAATGAGAAATATTATCTCTTCATTCTTTAAAAAGTCTGCTGCTTTAATAAAGCATTCCATAGCATTTGCATTGCCTAGTGTGCCAGCATATGCGATTGTAAACACCCCAAAGGATGAAGATGTTTTGCTATTTAATATATTCACCTCCAAAGCCTGTTCAATGGCATTTGGAATCCAGTAAACAGGTCTGGACTTTTTGATCGTTCTTTCCAGATGAGCCTTAAAATCAGGCATAAGAGAAATGATTGCATCAGCTCTTCTGTAGGCATACTTTTCTAGTAACTCAAATGCCCAGATGAGGGGATTGCGGTTAGAAAAACCTCCTATTTCAATCGGAGTTAAGGGCCAAATATCACGGATCTCTAACACAAAAGGGATCTTTAATCTTTTTCTTAAATAGGTGGCATACAGAACCGGCAGAAGAGACATTGATGACACAATTACAATATCAGGTTTATTGGCAAGCGTGAATTTGAAAAAGAAAAGTTTAATCAGGAATTCTATCCACGACACGGTACGTCCCGCAAAGCTCTCTCCCTTGTATTTTCTCAATCTTACCCAGATAAATCTACCGCCTTCAATCAGTTCCTCATTGAAGATTTTCTTTGAGGGCGGATCTTTTATGAAGAGGTGATTTGTTGAACCAGAAAGTATGGTGAAATCATATCCTTTATCCTTAAGTTTTGATGCAATGTAGAAATGGCGCTCTCCTGCTCCCGTACAGTATTCAGGTGCGCTTGCAAACTGGTTAATTATTAAGACGCGCAAAATGAGTAGAATAAGAAATAAATAATCTGCTAACTGTAATAAAGCCGATTTTTTCTAAGAATGCCAAGAAGATTCCTAAGAAAGTCTATTGTTTTATGACTGTTAGGATAATCAAAAAATGTCCTGGTTGGTTTTTTCATCAACTCATCAAATTCAACCGCTGTCATGTCAAACTTCTTAGCGACATATTCTGTGTCGACATTAATATCCTTATACGGATATACTGGATTGCAGAGCTCTTTCTGAGCATCCTCTCTTGAAATGGAACCACTTAAAATCATTGCTGACAGATGTATTTTTCTCTTATCTATATTGAACTTATTGGGCAGCACTACTCCCTGATAGTATTTAGTATATGTAGACTCATAATGCTTGCCTCCATAGTACTGCCAACCAAGGTTGTTTTGAAGTGTTTCTATTGCTTCTGCCCTATCATAGTTTAAGTAGTTTAATATTGATAAGAGTTTTATTCTTTTAAGAAAGGTAAACCATACGAATTTGGTAATATTTATATGTGGGAATGATCTAATCCTCTTTAGTCCAAATATCTTTTGTACAGACCTGATATACTTCCAGTCGATATGTCCGTAAGCCCACAACCTGGGCATTATCCCTTCAGTTTTAAAATTATTCCCGCTAATAATATATTTTATACCATACTTCGAGGCCATTTTGTAAAGTGTGGCCATAATGGCATGATCACTTGGGATCTCACCATCAGGTGTCGATGCCTTGAGGAATGAAAGCTGAATATCTTTAAACTCCTCCCAGTCGACCACGTATGTTACCAGGTCTATGCCAAGCTTTTCCAATGTTTTCTGTATGTTGTGTACAGCCAGCTCACTATTCCATCCGTTATCAAAATGTACAGCAAGCGGTCTAAGACCAAATTCCTTTACTTTGTATGCAGTATAGGTACTATCAACCCCACCACTTACTCCAATTATGCAGTCATAACTCTTATTCCTCCCTGAATTTTTGATTTTACTTACTATATCATTCAGGGTTTTATTACTGGGTCCTGATGCCTTAATCCTAATTTTTTCTTTCTGTCGGTATTCATGGCAATAATTACAAACTCCGTTTTCATCCAGAACAAATTCAGGATTCCCAACAGAATCCATAACACATTGTTTACAGTATAAAATCTTATTCTCCATTTTTAAATAGTTCTTTTAAAATATCCTGATCAGGATAGTTAATCAGGACTGCCTTATGAGGCCCATGAAAAACAAACAGACTACCAGCGGCAACAGCAGATGCTCCGCCCTTAGTAACTGCTTCCTTGAAGTGCAATAATTGACCTGCCCCTCCGCACGCAACTACAGGAATATTAACAGTATCTGCCACTTTTCGGATCATTTCCAGATCATACCCGCCCATCATACCGTCCTGATCCACTGAATTAAGAATAATTTCTCCTGCTCCGGCTTCTTCCGCCCGACGGGCATAATCAGTAACAGAAATATCCAGGATTGATTTTGTTGTATGTCTAAAAACCCTCCTCTTTCCGGTAATGCTCTTTTTGACATCTATTGATGCAACCACACTTTGACTGCCCGCTAGTGCCGCAGATTGTGCAACCAGTTCAGGATTATCAATTAATGATGTATTGAAGATAACTTTTTCAATCCCTATATTAAATATCTTCTTCACCTCATCAATAGATGAAATGCCACCGCCATATCCAAGCGGCATAAAACATTCTGAGGCTATTTTCTCAAGTAAGGCGAAATCAGGAGGTCTTTTCTCCTTAGATGCGTTTATATCAAGAAAAACTAATTCATCAATCTCTTTTTCGTTGAAGATCCTGATTGCATTAATCGGATCACCGATATAGGCAGGCTTCTTAAATTGCCTGGTTTTAACTAACCCTTTATTCTGTAGCAGCAAAACCGGAATTACCCTGTAATTAATCATTTAACAAGCAACAAAATTTCTCAGTAATTGCATTCCGTATTTATGGCTCTTTTCCGGGTGAAATTGAAAACCAGTTATGTTATTCTTTCTGATTACAGAAGGGAATGTAATTCCGTATACTGTTTCTCCGGCCATATCAGCAGGTTGTTGGACATCAAAATAATATGAATGAACAAAATAAAACCTGTTGGTTTCTAGCCCACTAATGAGTCTTTCATCGTAAAATTTAACTTGATTCCAGCCCATGTGCGGAATTTTAAGTCCATCTAGTTGAGGAAACCTTATAATTTTCCCTGGGATTAAGTCCAAACCGGATAATTCACCTTCCTCACTTTTTGTTCCCAGCAACTGCATCCCAAGGCAGATTCCAAGTATGGGAATACCCTTTGTGGCTGCTTCTCTAATCGGTTCGGTAAGGTGCAAGTCCCTAAGAAGCCTCATTGCGTTATCAAAAGAACCTACACCAGGAAGTATGATTCGCTCAGAGCTTCGAATTTCAGAAGGCATGCTCACTAATTTCGAGTCTTGGCCGATTTTCTTCAGCATATTAATAATTGAACCAAGGTTCCCCATGCCGTAGTTTACAATCGAAATCATACTTGCAGTGTTTTCTCATACACTTCAATAATTCTGTCGGCAACAAGAGAAAGGCTTAGTTCATCTATAAAATCTCTGCCATTACTGCGTTCTCCTGTCTGCAAAATCCTTATTAACACCTCGGCCAATTCAGAGGCATCATATTCCTTTGAAACATAACAATTGGTTAGCCCACGGAGTCTTTCAGGGGCATCGCCACATGGAACACTAATAACCGGGAGGTTGCACGCCATGGCTTCTTTCAAAGAGTTATTCGAGCCTTCATGGAAAGATGTCAACAACATCGCATCAGAAGCATTATAGTAATACACTAGCTCGTTATGATCTACCCCACCGTCAATTACCTTAAGTGCTGCATTAGAAATGGTTTCTTTTACTTTTTGAAAGGTTTCCAATGCCAGCTTGAAATTTTTAACAGGAGCTCCGCCGCTGCTAAAAAATAGAACTATCTTACTTTCTGACTGCCACCCTAATTTTGTCCTTGCATCTGCCAAAGGGATTAGATAGAAGCTTGAAAAATTAACCCCATTAGGTATAACTGTTGTTTTAATCCTCAACCCCTCAGGCAAGGTTTCTTTCATCTCTTCTGATTTAGTAATAAGGCTGTCGGCAAGATATGCAGCAATTATTGAAAGTGCCTTTGATATTCTTCCGCTTAGAGTAATTTTACCTTTGCTATTCTTTAAGCCCAGAAGATCGCTTCCGCTAAATGAAATTATTACCGGTTTTGTCGAGAAAATAACAGTCATTAAAGCCGTTGTCGAACCCCAGAATACATGGATAAGGTCATACTTATCATTTTTACACATCCTCCTGATTTTCAATCCAGCGTGCCATAACTTCAAAATGGACTTTCTATTTGAAAAATGACCATAATTAATTTTCAGTCCTTTGTCAATTAATGACTGCATTTGCGTATCTGCATTTATAATATCATGTTTTAAAAACCATGCGTCTATACATTTGGGGAATTTATGCCTCTTTAAATAAAGCTCCTGGCCTGAAAATCCTGGGCTTTGTATACAGTTTCCAACATGTAACATAAATACTCTTAAATCAGTGCCAATATTCATTTCAGATTACCCAGTAATAGATCAACGATCCAATATTCATGCTTATAATAGCCCTCATACCATTCAAGGTTTTTATCCCAGTAGCCTTCACATAAATCATAAGCCTCCATGTTGTAACCAAAACTGATTTCAACTATTAATGGATTGTTTTGTGAATCAAAAACAAAATCATAGGCAAGTACTTGTGCTTTTAATTTACTATGCATGTCAAAGGATATCTGAACACACTTAATATCAATTTGGTTTTTATCATACACTATAAATCCACTTCCTGAAGCTCTAAAATCATTTCTTCTGACCATTCTCTTGATAGCGAAAGCACGTGGGCCTATTACAACTACTCTTATATCAAAAGAATTATTCGGGATGAATTCCTGACAGTAAAAGTAGCCTCTCTCACGACCGTACTGTTGGGTAATAATGGGCCCTAAAAAGATTGCTAAAAACCACTTAACAACACTTTGGCCAGAGGCTTTACCTAGCCTATACTTACGCAAACGTTCATTGAAAACCGTAAAATTATTAAACAATGGAAAACCTCTTCGAAAAGCCTGTTTGATTAGTTTTTTGGCAGTAGCTTTATCTTTAATAATTTTAACATTAAGAGAGCCCGAACCACCTCTAAGTTTAAAGACTTTCGGGAAACTTGTTGATTCCGTCCAGTTTAGTGCTGATTTCTTATCATAAAATATTTGAGTTGGAACAAGGGGAGCATTTATTGATTCCAGAAGATATTTTTGCCCTACTTTGTCATTGAAATGCCAGCAAGTGAAAAAATTTGGAAATACAATAATTCCTTTTAATTCAATCGACTGAATAAGTTGCTTCGCGAACAAAGAATCTTTGTATTCCATGTGATCAAAATGCCACATGAAATAACTACATCCTACTAATTGACTTACAATATCTGAGCTATAAGGATTAACTAACTTATAGGGAATTTTTTGTTTAATACAATATTCCAGCCAACGTTCACTAAAATGTCCCTTCTTAAAATAGATCGCTATCATTCCACATATCGAAATTGGCTCTGCCTGGGGCCTAAACACCCTTTCTTAACATTTGGCAGTAAATCTTATAATTCTCTTCAAACAATTTGGAAACATCAAAATTATTCTCGGCAAAAGCTCTCGCGTTAATTCCCATTTGTTTTCTCTTCTCGTAGTTACACAATAAGAACTCAATCTTTTCAATAAGCATAGCAACACTACCAGGAGGCACAATAAAACCAGTCTCTCCATTCTCAACCAAAAATCTTGCGTCACCACAGTCAGTGCTGACTACGGGCCTCCCACAAGCAAGGGCTTCCATTATAACGTTAGGTGTACCTTCAGCATCTGCAGCATGAAGGAAAATATCACAACTAGCTATATGAGTGTTTACGTCTGATACTTCCCCAAGGAGAAAGAATGTGTCCTGCAATTTATAATCATCTATTAGTTTGGTCACATTTGCTCTCTCTTTGCCTTCTCCAGCATGTAAATGAAGTATGTGGTATCCACGTTGCTTCAGAGAGTATATTACCTCCACTAATATGTCAATCCTTTTTAAGGGCATCAGGCTCCCGATTGACGCCGTCACAAAATTGCTGTGGTCAGAATTCTTCACATATACTTCAAAGGATGTTAGTGGAATTTTATTTGTTATTATATAAATACCATCTCCTTTAAGCCAGCCAAACTTCTCAATAACCTGATGAGCTCCAGTAAAATTGTTAATAATTATTCTCTTCGGAAAGAGAGTATTAAGAGTTCCGCCAATTTGCCCATGGACCGCCATTGAAGCATTCAGAACATGTCTTAATGCCCCTATGGGTTTGGATTTCAGCCCGAGTGAGGCAAGCCAACAAATAAAATTCAAATAAAACGTATAGGACTGGACAATATTAATTTTGTTTTTCTTAATAACATCACGCAACTTTTTGAATTTTCTATATCTAGAAACATGACAATTTGACCCACAAATTTTAATATTTTGTCGATTAATAATATCATAATTAGCCTCACCTTCATCCAAATTCCAAACAAACACCATCGGATTAACACAATCCCGGTTAGTTGAAGAAAGTAAATAGGAAAGCTGACGCTCCTGACCCCCTCTGCTCAATTGGCCGATGACATATAGTACATTAATTCCTTCGCCCATGTTAAATAGTTATGACAGCGATTATTTTTCCAAAAAATGACAGATCATAAATATCCAGAGGCAAGGAGTAGGCTGGATTATGCATATTCATAATTAACATTATCCAATAGGTGTTTATTTATAATTACTGCCAGGAGGAATCCTATTATTAAAACCAGGAACTTAGTATTCAATATATTATGAGTTACAAATGATGTAATGAATAAAAACAGAACTAGGCCTCTTTCAAGAAATTTAATATGTCCTCTTCTAACGGTGGAGGTGGACATCCATAATGTTACTAGGAAGCCAACATAAAGTGAAAACCCCACAAAACCCACCTCACCCCATAGTAGAAGGAATTCATTATGAGTGCCCCATTTTATTTTAGGTAGAGAATGAAACGTTCCGAGACCATGACCAACTATGGGATCCTTAATAATATAATCCCATGCTACTCGAATAATATCAGATCGCCTTGATGTTGTCTCAGAATTAATTTTACCTTGCCACAATTCCGAAAATTGTATAAACCTGTTACGTTGCTCTGGAGTTAACTTATCGTTTATTTTATTGAAATTAACCACCAAAAGAGAGAGGATTACAATTATAAAAATTAAAAATCTCATTCTCTTCCGCAAGCTAATTGGATATTTGTTTTCATGCCTTTCACTAAAAATGAACATGATTGCCCAGAGTAAGACAACAATTATGTTCAAGAAGGCTGCCTTAGAGAATGTCATAATTCCAGCAGTGACGCACAACAGATAGCCTAGAAAAAGTACACTTCTTTTATTTCTGTTCTCTGTATTAAAAAACAAAGTAAGTATGAATAGTTGGCCTAATACTGTAATCTGGCCAGCCTGATTTGCGCTGTCAATTAATCCGCTCAATCGTTCAATTTGGCCATTAGCTAAAATATTTTGATTAAACAAAGATATGCCTGATAAAGAACCAAGTATAATAAAAACAGAATTTATGAAAAATGCAAATGAGAAGATCTTCAACAAAAAGTGAAATTTGCCATTCTTTATCAGAATATATGAAATCCCATAAGACACAACAAATAAGAAGAGGGAGGGAATATAGTACCTCCACCTGTACTCAGTATCCTGACCTGGAAACTCGGTCAATAGGTTAATCAACGTCCCGAATAATAAAAGCCAGGCATAGACAGAAATGAATAGAAGAATTGAAATGTGTGATATTAAAATTCTTTGTCTTAATGTCTTTATCAGTAGAAGCAGTGTTATTAGCAAAATTGGGATAGAAAGAAAGGCTTTGATACCCAGCAAATTGCTCAATAAATTATTAACGTCAGAACAAATAATAATTACTAAGGCAGAGAAAAGTATTATATGGAATTTACTAATTCTTCTCTCAAATAAGTAAGGTTGTTGTGTCGAATTTTGATCAAACATTTGATCTGGGTTTGGCTTGTGGCTTATTAAATATGGTTGAGTTATCAGGAATATCTTTTGTAATTACAACATTCGCTCCAATAATACAATTTTTACCTATTCTAACATTGCCCAAGACACATGCGTGAGGTCCGATATAACAATCATCTCCTATGATCGGATTTTGATGATCAAAATTATGACCCAGAATAACCCATGGACCAATTTTTACGTTGTCTCCTATAGTGGTTTTACCTCCCATTACAAGTCCATAAGGATGAGGCAGGTACAGTCTTCGTCCGATTGAAACGGATGCAGGAATCTCAATCTTAAATATTACTAATTCAAAATAATACATGATTAGATATATATACCAAAAGGGATTTATCTTTCGGTGTCCTAGCCTAAACAGTAAGTTTCCTAAACGATATAGTAAAATACACCAAAGTCCCGGATCAATGATCGCAAGAAAACCACTTATTGAATAATAATGTTTAATATCCTCCAAACACCTCATATTCTATCCATTAATTTCTTCCCACTTAAATATTCCTAGAAGGACTGACCATTGATCATTAAATTCTCTTTCACTTACAACCCTTAATATTTTCTTCATTAACAGGGAAATAATGCGAGGTGGAACATATACCCATCTCATCATAAATTTAAAGAGAAAATATTGCGTCTGGCCACCTTTTAGCCTGAAATACAAGCCATTACTCAGACAATTGTTTACTGAGCTCCTTATATTTGATTGTTTTACACTTTCAGCAGTATAATGAATAATAGTCGTTGAGGGAATATATACTAATTGGTTTCCCTCTTGCTTCAATTTATGGCACAAAAAGTTATCTTCACCTCCATGCAGAAACTCTGCATAAAATAGTCCTATTTTAAAAAGTACAGATTTGCGAATCATTAAAGCAGCTCCAACACCAGCTTCAATCTCCTGCTCGACTTCATAATTATATGGATACCTTAAATTTTTCTCAATTATTGGGCCAAGCCAGGGTATTAATTTAAGTTGTAATATGTCCATAAAAAATACTTTCTTCAGAGTAGGCAATTTTCTTGCACATGACTTTTGAATCTTATCATCTAAGGTAACAACTCTTGGCCCTACTGCTCCTACATGAGGATGGGTCTCCAAATAAGAGGTAAGTATCTGAATGTTATTTTTAGAAATAATAGTATCGGGATTCAGTATATATATATATTTGCCTTTTGCGATTCTGAACCCCTGATTATTAGCCTTTGCAAATCCTAAGTTTTCCTCATTGCTAATTAGTGTTATGCTTGGGAACTTTTCATTAAGATACTGTAGACTTCCATCTGTGCTTGCATTATCAATAACTATTATTTCATAACTAAGATCTTTGGTGGTGTCAATAATTGATTGTATACAATCAGTCAATAATTCTTTTACATTCCAATTTACTATTACAACACTGACGTCTATCATAAGCGTTTCCTAATTATTCTGAATTTCTCTCCTTTTGAAATACTCGTTTATGCCAAGTAATATATTTCTGGCTGCATCTTTACCAGAGGCATAACAACACTTACTTGCATATTCACTTATCCTTCTATTAAGACTATCAGCAAAATTATTGTCATTGAAATAAGCTTCAATTATAGAAGCCAATTCTTCGCCATTGGTTACAACTGGTAATTTGCCACTTTCAAAATAATCCTTCGCTTGAAACAAGTAACCATCATGCACATTAATTGTCACTAATGGCAACCCTCTTAAGATTGCATCAATAGCAAATGCGGAATTATAATTACATACCATGTCTGCCAATGCAAAGTATTCCTCGTAACTTATTGATTTTTCCCTATCCAGAAATAGATTGGGAGGTATATTTTCTAATGAAGTGTAAAAATCCATATTCTCCGATGGGTGAATTTTTAAAACACCATAATACTCATTGGCAGAAAGTTTATTTAGGGCAATGCAAAAAATTTCAAATAGTTTGATCCTTAATTTTTTTTGAATAGGATTTGTTGCAAGCAGAATAATTTTAATGTTCGATTTTATTCCAAGCTTGGCTTTTAATTGAGCCTTATCAGCTTTTATATCTTGGCTCATTTGTGGAGCTCCAGCCACTACGATTTTATTCTCCTCAAGGCCAAAGCGAAGATAATCCTGCATTTGACGCTCGCCCCACGCAAATACCTTATCTGCAATTAAGGGTGTGTATCCGATTGAGTTTCCAACAATCCCATGTGACATAGTAAAAACTGGAATTGAAAACTTCTTTGCTACTGAACAAAGTGATGCGGTAAACGAATATCTATCATAATGAGTAAGGATGTATTTAGGCTCAAGGAATTCTAGCATTATTTCAAAAGAAATAAGGTACCTTGTTTCTCCCAGCAGATTATTTTTAAATCGCAGTCTATAGGTTATCGGGAGGTCATTTCGGTCAATGAAATTCGTCAGCGTCTTTTCAATTTGGCTCCACAATACCTGGAAATCTTTACGCCATAATTTGAAAGCATAAGTAGGAAGCTCATTTCGAAAGGAGTAATGAGTTGGTCTAAATCCAAACAAGTTGAATACCTTTTCGTTCTTAATAAGACAAAAGATGTTTTCAGAGCCTATCAGTTCATATACAGGATATGACATATCAAAAATATGTCTTCTTTCTGAAATAAAGGTAAGTATTGGCAGGCCTTTACTTTTTGCATGCTTATTGAAGTCAAATCCTTTTATTTGCTTTTTTGGAAAGAATTTCAGATAATAAAACATCGCCGTTTCCTTAAGGTAATCATTTGGATTAAAAGCGGCTTGCATAAGGTCAAGAATCAAGTGACTAGTAATCAGACTACCGATAGGTATACCTCTGAACTTAAAATGATTGAGTTCCATCTCGAATTTGCTGAGTTCTTCGGATGTGACGCTATTCATTGATCTTGATTTGAAATAAACTGTTATTCATCAAATCACCCTAAATTAGTTGCTTGTTCCTTCTCCCAAATTATTATGTCTTGAAAATTGAAACCACCAACTTCCTTTTCTTCCAAAAGAGTATGGTAACAGTAATACCAACAATTAATAATTTAAGTACTAGATTCTGGAAAGAGAACACGCTACTTGTCGAAAACAATAAATAATATAATATTAAAACACCCCCAAGAACTATAAATTCAATTTTCAATTTGCCTGGAGAAAAGATATGATATTTCAAAAAGTATTTTGAAATAATTGTTTCAATTATATAGAGGTAAGCATAACTCGCCAAAGTTGAATATGCTGCAGCTATGTACCCATATTTTGGTATAAATAAGGCATTTAATACTATATTTAATATGCCGGCACTTATCGTGGTTGCTGCAGTAATGTAGGTCTTTTTTGAATACTGAATTGCGTTTTTGTTAAATGGTAAAATGCCCAGAAAGAAATGCCCCAGAATTATAACAGGGATCGCATTCAGGGCAGTATGATAACTATCAGGGCTGAGCAAAGCGCCTAATTCATTTGCGAACATTATAAGTATTATAGCAGAAAGTGTAATCAATTTAATAATCAAATGACTCTCATTGTCCATTACCTCATAATTTGTCCTATTCATATAGGCATAATAGTTTGGGGTCCATGCATTATGCAAGGAATTAGAGATCATGATTTGTAGTGTAGCTATGTTGTATGCAAAGCTATATAACCCAGCCTCCTCACTTCCATTTGTATTATTAAGCATAATCCTGCCAAATTGTGCAATTATAATTCCACTAAGTAAATAGGGGATATTAGGCAAAGAAAAATTTAATATGTATTTAAGATGTTCTTTGTTGAATTTGAACCTGAATGAAGTATATCTTAAGACATCCCTCATCCGCAGGAATCCAAAAATTATAAAAACGGCAACATCTCCTTTCAAACGCCCAAGATAGAGCTCATCTTTCTGTAAAAGTATGAATCCAACAGCTAATGCAAAACCCACATACGTTTGTGCTATTGAAACCCTCCTGATTCTCTTTGTTTCTTTTCTTGGCTGATATACCTGCCTGAACAATGAGGAGATGATTCCCATGAGTACAGCAGGAATAAAATAAGGTATTACTGATTCGGGTAATTCAATCCAACTGCTGATGTGCCGCTGAAAAATCAAAAATCCAGCGATGGAAAAAGAATAAATGCATCCTACAAGGGCAATTGAAAATCCTAAAAACTGGTTGAAGTCTTCTTTTTCCTCGTAATAATATCTCGAGACAGCTCCATGCAGATTAAATACTAAAAGTATGACGAAAATTGAAACATAAGAGCTAAAAATATTTATGATCCCGTAGTCTTCTACTGTCAATAAATATGTGAAGACAGGAATTGAAACAAATTTGAGACCTTCCTGGGCAACGGAAGATATCAGATAATTTTTTGAGTGGTTCAGTGTTTCAAAAAATGGTGCCTCCTGAACCGCTTTGCTTGCTTTGCTTAAACTTTTAAACATCTTAGCCAGCCAAGTGCCTAATCAGTTCTGCTAACCTTTTACCGCTTTGATTATCATCAAAGGTGTTGATGATCTTTAAAAAAGAACTTCGCTTATTAATAAAATCTTTAAATCCCTCAAGTGACGTTAGTTTGTCAAATGCTTTCGTCATTTCCTCAAAAGACTTAACAACGATTACTCCATCTCCGGGAAAGAATTTTCCGTAATCATACAAATCGCCTGTATCTAACGCTATGACTGGCACACCTCTGGCAACAGCCTGATAGCTGGTTCCTGAATACCCTGTAATCAATAGATCTGCTTTATCAAATAGTGTATCTAAATCGGCTTCTTTCGTTATTCGTATATTCTTGCAAGTACTATTGCCAAAGAACTCAGAATAGTAATCAAGGTCCTCTCGTGGATGGACTTTTATAGTTAGGTTAAGGTCCGGTTTATTATTAATAAAATTGAGAATATGCTCATTAAACTGATTTTGTTTCTGAAAGTCGAACACAGAAGCTAAAGGTTGTGTTGTATAAAGGACCCTTGGTGCTGTGAAATTATAATTCTCCATATTCTCTAAGCGGTTATTGCCATAAAAAATTACCTCATCCAAACTAGGATTCCCGGTAAAAAATACATTCTCTGTAATATGATCATAGACCCAGAAAGAGGACCAATATGCTTTGAATATTTTTTTTGTAATGCCTGCCTTCCTAACCCATGGATTAATTGAAAGCGTAGGATATTTAAAGAGCACTTTCAAGAATAAATAACGCAATCTCACTTTTAATCCTAACTTTTGTGCAACCGCTTCTTGCAAAGTACCCTGTTGGATTACCAGCACCGGTATGTCCTTAAAGTAATTGACCACTAGTTTGAAAGTATCCGTTCTATCGGAAGTCATTACAATTAGATCTGGCTGTAACTGTTTAATCTTTTGTACAGTACTTGAATTTATCCTTCGCTTATTTCGATAGAATTTGAGTCTTAGAATTGGGTCCTTTTCATTTGAAAGACCATATTCATGTGTATCATTAATACGGTCAACCTGGTTGAAGTGTCTTTTAAGAGTATTAATTTCTTTATCATAATCTGACGAATGCTTTTTATTAAGGGCATATTCTGCATCCAGAAACATTGTTTCGAGATCACCAAGATGATTAGATATACGAATCAATAACTTATTTGACAGATAAAACAGCGAAGGAATAAAGAGTATTCTCGTTCTCATCAGCACTTTAGGAGTTCTGAAATACAAACAGAATTAGACATTTAGGAGATTATCAAAGCATTTTAGAGCTTCTCGAAAAAATGATTCCAATCTTATCAATGCGTTATTGTTGCTTTTGCATTATACAATGTTCCATCTCACTCATTCTTCGGCAATGAATTTCTTTCAATGATAGTTAGATTGGGATACTGACCATACACCGTCGTGTTATCTTAAATATCAAGGTCTTTAATAAAGCAATTTGCTCCAACCATGACGTTGTGTCCAATATTAGACTTACCAATAATTTTTGAGTTTGAATACATCTTAACATTATCACCAATAATCGGATAGACACCTTTATTGCCTCCAACGGTACATCCCTGCATAGCAAAGAAATTATTCCCGTATTTAGCTCGTCCAAGCACAGTGCCAACCGGGTGTTCCAGAAAGAAAACCGTCGGCAATTCAATTGCGTAATAGATGTCACATGAATGTAGTATTTTATTCAAATAGTAAAGTCTATCGCATAAGGTTGAATCAGAGCCTAGTTGCTTATAAATTTCATTTGAAAAGTAATAGAGGTATATCAGGTATTGACCAGAATGATAAGGAGAAAAAAAGTCTTATTTTCAAGTCTAAAGTGTTTGTTATCAACACCTTTAATGCAGTCTCTGAGTCTATTTAGTACGAGAGGCTGAATATCATTCAGAACTGAGAACTCCTCCTTGCTGATAATGAAGAAGTTCTTCAATTGTATGAAAAGCAACTTCTGCAACTCATCTTTTGATACCAATGAAAATAAATCATCAATTAACTCTTTCATTATACTCTCAATGTCGACTTAGTAAGAATCCTTAGGAATGTTGTCGCTTTTTTATCCTGGGCATCAATTTAAGACATGCAATTCTCTACGACCTGCAAATAGTATTGCCTGATTAATAATTAAATACCTTCTTAAAGATCGATATTCCCTCTTCCAGTTTATTAATGGATAAAAGGTCTCCTGAGCTTAAGAAGTTTGAAACCTGCTGATGAAAACCCGGTTTAAAATCAGTATCTAAACGTTCGTTAATTTCTATATCCTCTACTATGAATCCATTCTTTTTCTGTTGCTTTAGCTTTTCCATAGGAGACAACATCAGTTTTCTCTTCTCTGTCATTATTTCGATATTCCACCTGCCAGGGGCACCCCAATTGGCATGATAGGTGAAAGGAACCCCCGCTAAAGTCTCTCCCATCCCGGTGAAAACAGATCCCGCCTCATGCCAGCTTACCTTATCTCCGTACTGTCTACACTCGATCCACGCTGGTTTTCCGGCAATGTAGAAAGCTGTATCTATCACATGGGAACTATTAGCCATCCCCCAATATTTGAGGGTGTTCTCATCATAGTTGGCAGGGGTGATTTTAAAAATAGCCTCAGTGAAATCAAAATGGAATGACAAGACCCCTCCGTCTTCAACTATTAATTCTTTTGCTTTAAGTACAGATTGATAAGTTCTACGGTTATAGGCTATGAAGACGTTGGAATTATGAATGCAAGCCATTTGTTTAATCACGGATGCATCATCAGAATAAAAGGTGAGAGGTTTTTCGGCCATAATATTTTTACATCCTGCCTGAATTAAAAGTTTGGTGCATAATGACAAGCTCTCTATAGGCGTGGCTACAATTGCATAAGTGGGCATTTTAAAATTGTTTAGCCTGTTTTCCAGACCCCCTGTTAAAACTTCAATATCCGGATAGATCCGTTTTAAATCTGACGCCTTGTCTTCACCCCTTGTGATTACTATCGGGACTTTATGCTGTGCCAGAAGTACTTTTATATATTCTTTTGCTATTGTACCAGCGCCTACAATCAGTACTCTCAGGTTATCGGACATATATCAGTAATCGATTTTGATACTTTATTATAGTGGGTTAATACCATTTTTATAAAAGGAATATGCAAGGTTGATGAGACGCCGAAAGGAGTCAATTCACAACTTCCTGTCTCAAATAACTGTTCTGTTATGATATTTGTTAATTGGCTCTGATAGAGCACATTAAACACTATCTCTCCAGCTTTCCATTCCTGAGAGATTTCTTCCTTATAGGCTTTACCCAATCCTTCAGAAATGGTCAATCTAAACCGTTCAGTTGAAATCCTTACAGATATGTTGGGAGGCCCCTCTTTATAACAGGTTAAACTTAATGAATTGCCTCCTGAAGAGTACCCTGTAATATTACCTACTATTTCAATATAACCTGACCTTTTGCTCTTTATGATTTCTTTCTGCAGGTTGTTATGCCATCTGAATATGTCTGCACCTGTCAGATAACTAAAAAGGTCAATGAAATGGATGCCATTGCATGCTAATCCCCAGCTATTCCCAATTATTTCCATTTGGACAGGAGTATCTGGAGTTATTGAAGTTTTAACCTCTTTATAAAAATCATACATCCTTCTTGGGCAGTTAACGAAAGCCTGAGTGTTGTGTTTCTGTAAAAGATCCTCAATTAACTTGTAGTCATTCAAGGCCTGAAACAAGACTTTTTCCAATACTAAATATTTAACCTCTTTAGCTTTTAATAACGACTGAATAACGTGAGCACGAATATCTGCTGTTGTAGCAATTATAGCCAGGTTGAATTTATCTGTGGTCAACTTCTCTATACTACTGCAAAAACTCGTTTGGTGTCGTTCATAGCCGGCAACCGATTCGAATCTCTGCCTTGCAGTTAGTAAGTTAGCCTCATTGGGGTCAACCAAGTATAAATAGCATGGCTCCTTAAGCAACGCCAATGCTTGCAAATGTCTGCTGCCTATTTGACCAGCACCAATAATCAGTATATTTCTTCTCAAATGGCCGTCCACCCCCCGTCAACAATTAGATTATGACCTGTTATGTATTTTGCTTCATCGGAAAGCAGGAACGATACTGCTGGCGCAATATCATCAGGTTTCCCCATTCTTTTCATTGGTGCCTTTTTCTCATATGCCTTTACAAATAACTCTGGCTGATTATTAAAAATACCTCCAGGCGATACGCAATTTACACGAATATTATACTGACCATATTGTGAAGCAAGAAATCGGGTTAGATTAATTAATCCGCCCTTAATTGCCGAGTAGGCAGCAACTGGATTGATGGAAGTGCCCTCATAGATGGTAAAGTCATTACCAACCATGCCATAGATAGATGCTATATTGACGACACTTCCGGAGCTTTGTTTTCGCATTATTTTTAGCACTTGCTGAGTCATGTAGAAGTAACTGTTCAGTTGCCAATCAATATTAGTGCGCCAGGACTCAAGCTTAATGTCTTCGAAGGGCGTCCCCCAGTCTTCCGTATGGGGATAAGCATTATTGACCAAACCGTCGATCCTGCCGAAAGTAGAAATCAGATTTTCTATTGCACTGTCAATAGATTTATTATCTGTAATATCCGTCTTGACTGTACCACTTTTCAAGTCAGTTTCCACCAGCAGATCCATGTTTATACATAATCCACCTTTCTGCTGAATATCCGATACAATAGCTTTACCGATCAGGCCCGATCCGCCCGTCACGATTACAATCTTTTCTTTAAGTGTCATTTGAGACAGATTTTTAGTACTTCGTAAGCTTCATGAATATCATTCATCATTTTTCCTTGATTGCGTTCTTTTATCACAAGGTCTATGAAATATTCCATTTGCCTAAAATAGGTATCCCGAATAGTCTGCTCTGACCTGAATACAATCTCGCTATTATTTGTTATACTATTCCTTAGCAAATCAATTGTATAAGTGTCGTCAGAACATACTAATTCAATCTGACGCTTCTTGTCTTTCCTGAAATAATTAAGAATTATATTAACTGAAAAAGTATTGTACCCCAACAGGTAATTGGCATAGTCAATTGCACTAATTCCCAGAGAAGAGGTACTGCTTTTAAATGAACTTACTGAAACAGGCTTTCCAAAAAGCCAATATACATAATCCAACTCATGAATTAAGTCGAGATGAACACCGCCTCCCTTCTCAGCATTTGAGCTATAAACGTTTCTAAAGTCTAAACCTGGTCTCCACTCAGGCAAAAAGGAACCACAATAAACATTGACCTCATTTACAACTAAATTCTTTAAAAGCTTTTCTTTTAAGTAGACCAAAGAATCAAGAAATCGTAAATTACAGCCCACATAAGTAATCACCTTGGCTGAAAAAATTTCTTTAACCAAAGTGCCACACTTCAAAGTATCTGATAAAGGTTTTTCAATGAATAAAGGACAATTCAAGCTTAATAATTGTTCTATTGCCTCGGTATGTTTAAAGGTGGGATTCGAAATAATTGCAAATGTATAGGGGGCCTTACTCTTTGCTTCGTTGTACGTATAAACAGAAGCCACATTCTCTATCTCTTTCGCAGTGTTTCTGCTTCTTAATGCAACTACTTCTACATTATTATCCAGCTTTAATAAAGCTTTATGATGCTTTGCAGCTACAGATCCGTATCCGATAATAAGAACCTTCATTGCCAAGTAAAATCCAGCTTGTTATTTTCAATCAGGTAAGACAGGAACTCAAAATCAAGGGGATGATCAAGATCAAAACATATATGTGGCATACTCCATATAAGGCTTCGATTTGTGATTGCTGAATTGAAACCCTCTGCGAAAAATTCACGTCTGTATATATAAAATGAGGCATTCAATTCATAAACGGCAGGGGCTTCCTGTCTAGACTTGTAGGTGGTCCCATGCTTAACAAGCCTGCAATATCCCTCCTCATTTATTTCAACCATGTTAAAGTAAGGATTACGGTTGGCAGGGCTTACAGAAAAAATATTATAAGCAGCAGGCGCATTCTCAAGTGTAAGCAGTGCATTACCGATATCAACAGGTGTCCTCAATGGTGAAGTAACATCAAGATCAATAACGAAATCATAGTTTTTACGCTTTACTTTTTCCTCAAATATGAGCAGATCATGAATCACTGCAATCTTTCCTGCACTGTCAGTAGCAAGAAAATCAGGACGCATATATTCTGTTTTCAGACCAAAGTCTTGTGCTACCTTCCGAATTTCCTCACTATCAGTACTCAGAGCAATATCCGCTTTACGAACATTGAGAAACTTTTGTGCGGTCCTTATTGAATAACTTAATAAAGGAAGACCGTTCAAAAGCTTTATGTTCTTACCTGGAATACCTTTTGAACCACCCCTGGCACATATTGTAATAAGAATATTCATCAAAACTTAATATGAGTGATGTCTTTTTGTGCCTTTAGGTAGTCCTCATGTCTGCCAATATCCAACCAATACCCAGCAAGTGCATAAGATGCGACCTTCCTGCCTGCCCTGAGTAGCATTTCTATCAGATCCGTAGCATCAAAGGACTTATGATTTGGAATAAAATTAATAATCTCTTTCTTCATTAAATATATTCCACCGTTTGAATAATATGTATAAGTCGGCTTCTCTCGGAAATTCAGGACATTCCCATTATTTGTTTCCAGAACAGCATAGGGTATATCGACGGCGTATGGAATTGTTACTACAGACAGATCTGCCTCCTGCTTTAAGAAGTCCAGGAAAAAGTGCTCATAATCTATATTTGTTAAAATATCTGAGTTAGCCACCAAAACATAATCATGACTTAAATTTTTAATTAGAGAAACTGCCCCGATGGTGCCAAGAGGTTCTTCTTCATAGACATATTGAATATTGATATTTCTGTTCCTGCCATCACCTCCCCAGTCTTCAATTTGATTGCCTAAATATTTTAGGCAAATCCAAAAGTCATCTATGCCAAAAAGAGCTAATCGTTCAAGATTAAATTCAATGATAGGTTTATCGCCGAGCTTCAGGAGTGGCTTAGGGATTTCATCAGTCAAAGGGCTTAGTCTTTTTCCTCGTCCTCCGGCCATGATAACCGCATCAACAGGCAAATAAGATTTAAGCTCCCTGAAGTTAATAACATTGATGACTTTGTTGTTTTTGTCAATGATGGGAAGTAGCCTGAAATTATTTTCTCTGTATTCAATGACCTTGTTCAGATCATGATCGTCTTTGCGTATAAAACGTGGATGAGATTGAATTATCTCATCTACTGCCTGATCAATCATAATTCCTCTAAGTAATCCTCTCCGGACATCGCCATCTGTAAGCGACCCGACAAGATGATCATCGTCATCAACCACAAAAAGGATTGCATCCTTGGCTAATATTTCAAGACGGGCAAGGGCCTCTCTGATTGTGCTCCCTGTTTTGAGGAGATGTTTTCTGAAAGTATTCACCTCATTTATGGTTTAAGGAAAGTTGTTGTTTGATGATTTGAACTATTGCTGATGCTGTGCCTCCAGTTCCGTAAACTGGTTCTACTATAGTGGTCTCGGTCTTCTCGACAACTTTTACGGCGTTAACAATGTCTCTTTCAGTAATTGGAACTGTCAATATATTTGTGGTTATAATACGACCTTTCTGCCTGTTACCCAAATTAATCACTGGTTTCGAGAAATATGCAGCCTCGACGAATCCGCTTGATGAGTTTCCGAGCATAAATGCACAATGTTTCATTGCAGACAAATAACCTAATGAACCAAATGACTCAACGATAGTTATACTTGGCAATTCTATGGCTGCCTTTCCCAGTTCCTCGCGTATCATTAAACCCATTGTATCAGCGTTGGGCATGGTCACAATGATTTGGTACTTAGTTAGACTTCTCAACGCTTTTATTATTTCTGCAATATGATTCTTGTTAATCTCATATGCAACGGTTTCAGGATGAAAGGTGAACAAAACTGTAGGCCTGGATAAATCAATACTGTACTTCTCCCTAAATTCCGAAATCTCGAGTAGCTTTAACTGTTGGAGGGTGTCAATGCTCAATGCTCCTACATTGTAAACATAATCTTTATTGCCGGTGATTTGCAGAACACGATTCTTGTATTCCTCTGTTGAGGTAAAATGATACTTTGAAAAGCAGGTTATTGAATGTCGGAACGCATTATCTATGGCGCCCAGGGTTGTTTCGCCGCCATGGATATGTGCCATTGGAATGTTAAAAGGTGCTGTCGCCGCCACAGCAGCAAACATTTCATACCTATCCCCCAAGGCAAATAGCAGATTATATTTGTTATTGGCAAAATAGGAGGAAAACTCTCGCAACGTTTCAGCCATTGCTAATGATATATCTTTGGGTGAATCACCTATTTCCAGGTTAACAGGAACCTCACGTACGTTAAAACCATCCTTGTAAATGGTAACAACAGTATGCCCAAATCTGGCCAGTAAGTGAGCACCAAAGGCAATAACATCAGTCTCGAAAAAGGTGTCATCCTTCAGTTTATGCAGAAGAGGAAGATATATACCGTAATCTGCACGGGAACTAGTCAAGATCCCAATTTTCATTTTTTCAGATGATCCCATGAAAGTAAGGTATCTGCTTCAAGTGTAACCGAAAGAGTGCGACCTATAACGTTATCTATTTCCATTGGGGAGATGCCGCTTCCCGGGCGTTTCATAACCAAATGATCTGATGTAAGGATGGTACCGGAGGTGGTTCTGGCCTTGAGGTGAATACTTTTTCTCGCAACTGCAATATTTGGCCTTTCAGAATCACTTGCCGCTTTTATACCGTTACCGCTCATTGCCAGTTCAATATTTCTGATAGCAGTAACCATTGATTTTAGCTCAGCGGGTTCTAAGGATGCTTTATGATCAGGTCCTGGCAGAGTACGATCAAGAGTAAAATGCTTTTCAATTACCATTGCTCCTAACGCTACTGCAGCTATTGGAACCTCAATACCGAGCGTATGATCTGAATAGCCGACTTCTACATCCAACTCATCCCGGATTGTCAGCATGGCTTTTAAGTTAACATCCTCCATAGGGGTAGGATACTCTGTATTGCAGTGTAAAACAGTTATTTTCTGCTTATCCAGCTTCTCTTCTAAAAGAACTGCAATTGCAGCTTTTACTTCTTCCAGATTAGCCATACCTGTGCTCAGAATCACCGATTTGCCTTTTTTGGCAATATGCTGGAGATATGGTTTATTGGTTATTTCACCCGATGGAATTTTAAAAACTTCCATTCCAAGCTGTTCAAGAAAATCAACGCTTGCTTCATCAAATGCTGATGATAAGAAACTAATTCCTTTCTTTTTACAATAACCCTTAAGCTCAATATGTGCCCCTTCGTCAAGTTCAAGCTTCTTCAACATTTTAAACTGTGATTGATCTGCTTCCCCTGTATTTTTATTCTGATAATCAGCTTTCATTGCAGATTTTGAAACCAGATTTTTTGCCTTGAAGGTCTGAAATTTAACAAAATCTGCCCCCGCATCAGCGGCTGCGTCGATTAACCTCTTCGCAAGATCAATGTCACCATTATGATTAACACCCGCTTCGGCAATAATGATGATTTCTGATTTAAAGTCTTCTGTTGTCACAATATGTACCTGGTGTATTTAGGTCCGTCAAAACTCTTGAACCGGCAGAAATAATTACTTCGTCACTAATAGATATATTGTTTGTAAGTACTGCATTGCTACCAACGAAGCATCGATCGCCAACTTTAGTTTGCCCGTTGATGATTGCTCCGGTTGAAATGTGGCAAAAGTCACCTACAATAGCTTCATGTTCAACTAAAGCTCCGGAATTGATAATACAGTTAACACCTATATTAGCCTCTGCGTTAATAATTGCCTTGTGCATTATGATAGTTCCTTCTCCAATTGTTGCAGACTTGGATACATAGGCATTTGGAGATATAATAGCAGGCAAACTACCGCCACCGTTTTTAACCATGCTATATAACTTAGCCCTTTTAGCAGCCGACTTTATCTGTCCAACAGTGATCAGGTAATTGTTAATTGTCTTTAACAATATAATAAAATCATCATCTGTTCCAATGATTTCATAACCTAAGATCCTTTCACCAACTTTTTCTGGTGCGTCCAAAATACCAACGATTTGGTATTCCTCTCCTTGTTCAATTACATCAATGCATGACTTGCAGTGACCACCGCCACCGATAAGTACGATTGGTTCTTTCATTTTTCTGGAATTACACTGCTAGGTAAATTTACAAGCCTGTCTGCTATCCATTCTGAGTTAGTCACATCTCCTCGTTGTGCATTGGAAAACATTGGCAATCGACTTATTAGCTCCCATGCAGGTCTGGTCATAACACCATGTTCATTACTGAATTTTAGGAATGCATCGCGCTCCTTTTTATCCTTTAACAAAATGCTGTTTAGCCAATAATTCGATTCTGAATCTAATGGCTCTTTGATGAATTCAATTTCAGTACCAGAAAAGAAATTAGAGTATTCATCAGCTATCCTTCGTTTTATTTGAACAAAAGATTTAAGCTGTTCCAGTTGTGCAAGCCCCAGGGCTGCATTTAAATTAGGCATACGGTAATTATAACCTACTTCATCATGCCTGAATTCCCATGCATGAGGTACCTTTGCCTGTGTTGTAAGATGCTTGGCTCTTTTTGCTAATTCCTCATTCTTGAAGAGCAGCATACCTCCGCCACCAGTTGTAAGGATCTTATTACCATTGAAACTTAAAACTCCTATATTTCCATAGATTCCAGTATGTCGTCCCTTGTAAAAACTTCCCAGACTTTCTGCGGCATCTTCGATAACTTCAATATTGTATTGATTGCAGATCGTAACGATCTGGTCAATTCTGCAAGGATGCCCAAAAGTATGCATTGGAACACAGGCTGAAATTCTTCTTTTAGTAATTTTATTATAGCATCCGGTGGAAGTCAGGACTGTTGAAGTCTTTAAAAATTCGCTTAAAGCATCCGGGCTCAAACCAAGTGTCTCCCGGTCAACATCCAGGAAAACCGGATGTGCTCCTGAGTATGCTATGGCATTTGCGGTTGCAATGAAAGTTAAGGGTTGGGTGATAACCTCATCATCTCTTTTAACACCTGCCAAGATCAGAGCCAGATGTAATGCATTGGTGCCATTTACACAAACCACAGCTTTGTCAGCACCCGTATACTCAGCAATTTTTATTTCAAACTGATCAACAAACTTACCTACAGAACTTACATAAGTTGAATCAATACATTCATTCAGGTACTTCTTTTCATTTCCACGAAAGACTGGTTCATGCAAGTAAATCGGACCTACTGGTTTTCCATAAAGAAGTCTAATAAATTTTAGTGTTTCACTTAAGGATTTTCTCATTTTATAATGTTATGTTTTGTTCTGTGTGATAAAGGTTAACACAAACTAATAAATTCTTATGCATATTAAAAACACAGCCGTACTTTTATAATTTAAATAATTTTTGCATAATATCTTCTTGCAAATGTCAATATCTCTACTTCTATCACTCATTCAACCTTAATAGATAATTCAGAGATTAACGTCAATTAAAATTGGTTTTACTATTCATAACCTGAGGAGGTATACTTCGTAAACCATGCACAAAATCTTTCTAAACCAACTTCGAGGTTTACCTCAGGTATGAATCCACAGTAGTTGAAAATTTTTTCAATATCTGCGAAAGTAGTACTCACGTCACCGAGCTGCATTGGTAAGTATTCAATATCAGCTTTACGAGCCAAAATCTGCTCAATATTCAATACAAGTTCAATAACAGTTATCGGGTGATTGTTACCTATATTCAACAATATTGGAGGTTTCTCTGTATCAACCTTGGCCAAAACCCCCATAACACCACTGATTATGTCATCAATAAAGGTGAAGTCCCTTGTGAGTTTACCGCCAGCATAGACTTGTATCTGACTCCCCTTTAAAATCGCCTCGGTGAACTTCCAGATAGCCATGTCAGGTCGGCCCCATGGACCGTAGACAGTGAAGAAACGGAGCCCGCTTACAGGGATCCTGTATAGATGACTATACGTAGAGGCCATCAGTTCATTACTCTTCTTAGTGGCAGCATAGAGGCTTACAGGGTGATCAACGTTGTCCTCCTCGCTGAAAGGAACCTTCACATTATTGCCATACACACTAGAGCTACTGGCATAGAGAAAATGCTTAACCGGATAATTTCTGCAGGCTTCAAGGATATTGAAGAAACCAACTATGTTGCTTTGTATATATACATCTGGATGATCAATACTGTACCTGACCCCGGCCTGAGCAGCGAGATGAACAACGTAGTCGAACTTTTCATCGGCAAAGAGCTTCATCATGCCATCCTTGTCCTCAAGGTTCATCCTGATAAAACGATAATTCGGGTACTTTGCGCTCCGAGTTATCCTGCCCCAACCGACTTCATCCCTTTCAATGCCTGCCTCGTTCAGCCGTGCATACTTGAGGTTGACATCATAGTAGTCATTGATGTTGTCAAGGCCGACAACCTCCTCTCCCTTCTCAAGAAGAGCATTGGCCATGTGAAAGCCGATGAAGCCGGCCGTACCTGTCACTAAGTATTTTGCCATAATAAAGTCTGAGGTCTAGAGGTCTAAGGTCCGAAGGTCTTGACTGGCAAAGAAATTCAGCATAACTTTATAGGTGTGAAAGTTAAACTAAACCTAAAATGTCATGAAATCAAAATTTCTCACCCTCGACTGGAAGGATTTTTCAAGGGGTCTTATGATCGCCTTTCTGACCGCTGTTCTAACAGGTGTAATAAACATCCTTGATACCGGGTCTGTGTTTACCTGGGTAACCCTAAAGCCAGTGCTGATTGCAGGTATCTCTGCAGCATTGTCTTACCTGTTAAAGTGCCTGGCGACTAACTCGCAAGATCAGATGTTCAAACGCGAGCCTGTCTATTCCTAAAGTCCGAAATTACCGGTATCAATCCACTTCATATTAAGGATTGACCAAAAGTCGAGGGCGAGACCGTTAAGGACATAGTCATAAGGAATCCAGCCATAGCCGTTGTCACCCCATTGCTTTCCCCAAGAGTTGCGGATCAGCAGTGCTCCCTTGGTTGACAGGTTACATTTCAGATTACTGATTTTATGTTCGTCATCATATCCGACAGCTATGACCGCATGACCCCACTGGGCTTTTTCTCCTTGGCACGGATAGGGTATGTCGCCCGGTGCCGTCGATTCTTCAAATGACTCGAATCCCCAGAAGCCGAACATGGATGGTATACCGGCCGTCAGGTAGCTTTTGACCGATGCCAGAACATCAGCAGACTGAGTTTCTGAACCCTGCGGATCATGACAGAAGTATTTTACTGTGGAGTAGTTCTCAGCCAGTGCATAGACAAAGCCGGTCGGCTCCTTATCAAAATCCTTCACCTTGTAGGGCCAGTACTTTTCGTCAGGCACTCCGCACAATACTAAAGCACCCATGGCCTCGCGGAGCCATGCGCCAGTGTCGCCCGAGACCTGCATAAGGTTGCGGGTTGTCTTGTAGAGGAAAAGCCTTGAAGCATCAATATGTTTGCCAAAAGCTCTTTTCTCAAAGTACTCCACGATTCCTGATGCGGCGTGAGCCGTACAAGCTCCCAATTCCAACTGGTTTTCGATAGGGCTGCACCACTCACGCAGATCAACGGATGAGCTCTGCGCGAGCCTGAAAGAGCGCATGGCCAGATCCTTCTTATCGGCTTTTGGGAATTTCAGCTTTCTGTTGAACGCTGTTATCTGTCGATGCAGAGGGGTATAGTCGCGCAGGTCGGGCTGCGGGGCAAGCCAGCCGGTGCCTACCCTGTGAGGTACACCGGAGACCCATATCTTCCGGTTTAGGACCCTGTTCTTCATAACCCCGGTTTCTTATCGCCTGCCAGCATCACCTCCCTGAGAGCGGATCCGGAGGGTCCGGTGATTATCTCGAAAAGTCTGAATGATGTTCCCGGATCAGGGAGGGATTCTCCTACGGCAGACGAAGTGTGTGGAGGAGCACCTTCAAATGCCTGTGCTGCATAGGCGCTCTTGGAGAGCATTGCCGCAAAGGCCTCCATACTTTCAGGCAGCTGCGAGTCGGTGGCAACACCGTACGACTCCAAAGCGCTGTTCTTAAAGGCCATTTTCAGCTCGCTGGAGCCGATGCCGGGTTTAAGTACCATATACTGCGGCGATGCCA
>DAINAR010000040.1:0-29197 GCA_036733345.1 Deltaproteobacteria bacterium
TTACAGATCTGATGATGCCGGGAATCGGCGGGATGGAAGTTGTAAAACATATTAATTTATAAATATATTCCTACCCTTAATAATTTCAATAACTTAGCCAAAGCGCAACCCCTTCAGGTTGCGCTTTTTTTACCCTATTTCGCACCCGTTATGCAACCATTTTTCCACGTTTTACCGCCTCTGTGTTTGCAGTGATAATAACACATAATTTATTTTCCTTTTTTTTTACTCTTTTGCCAATTTTTTACTTGACTTTTTCAAAAAGATGCTATACACTGTATTTACTAAGCAAGTTAAAAATATTTCAGGCAGGTATTGACAATATATTAAAAATGTTTATCTTTTATAGCAACACATACAAGGAGGTTTTACAAATGAAAACAACTCAAAGAAATTTTAGGTTCCCTGATGAGGTTTACGAAGAACTCCAGGCCACAGCCGAAAAAAACAATTGCTCAATTACAGATTTAATTGTGGAGGGCGCAAAAAAAGAAATAGTGTGGCGCAAGATTAGAGATGAACTGAATCAACCTCAAACATTAGTATTCAATGAGGAAAAAGGATATTATGAGGCCGAGCCTGAATACAGGGAAAAATTCCTCAAAATATTAGAAACCAATTTAGCTATTTTATAGATATATACAATCTGTTCTATAATGGCGGGTCACGTTCGCTTGGAATGGCGCATGCTTAATTAGTTATGAGTGATCCTCAATAGGTGCCATGTAGAATCATTACCATTAATGATTTTTGCATGGCTTTTTTTATGCCTATTGGAGGAAATCATGGAACAATGGCTCAAACCCGCACAAGGCGCCAAATATTGCAGCGTTAGTCTGAAAACCTTCCGATCTTGGCTACAGGATGGCCTCAAACATAGCCGTTTGAAAAGCGGCCACATCTTAATCAAAATATCCAATATAGACGAATACTTACAGCGTTTTGAAATAACTGAATCCGCTGTAGACCGTTTCATCTCTGACATTTTGGAGGGCTTTTAATGCATAAACCTATCCAAAAATGGACACCCAAGACACTAGAGTTTCATTCAGCGGGACGTGGCCGACCTAAAAAATATTTATCTGAACGACGTCAAAAAATTGAAGATTTGCTAATCAAAACGATTTTGGAAATCAGGCGGGATATTGATTTCACACCTGGGAGCCGTGGATGGTGTTATCTCCTGGAACAGCACGGGCTTCAAAAGGGTGATTTTGACGTATGCCAGAAGATAATCACAGATGCAAGAAAAGATGGAAGATTGCCTTTGAATATATGTTCAGATGACAGCTCACGGCAGTTCCATAATTTAGAGAGGCTTGACACGACCAGTGTTGAAGACGAAGCCACTAGCTGGATTCGATGGATTATTGATGAGTGTTGGAAGAGTTACAACCCGGTCTCATTCTGGCGAAATCAAAAATTCTATGTGGAGGTCATTGTTGAAAAAATTGATTTATTACAACTCTTTAAAGCAACTTGTGCAAAATTCCATGTGCCGCTTGCAAGTTCAAAAGGCTGGCCCGATCTTTCACTACGTGCGGGAATGATGTCCAGATTTAAAAAATGGGAAGCCAAAGGCAAGCAGTGCGTTTTGCTACTCTGTGGTGATTTTGACCCAGCCGGTTTACTAATAAGCCAAAATTACAGAAACATGCTGAATGAAATAGCAAGTGCTATGAGCTGGAGTCCTGAACATCTAATCATAGAAAGATTTGGTCTAAATGCTGATTTGATCGCACTAGCAGGTCTATCATGGATTGACAATTTGCAAACATCTTCAGGCGGTGACTTAACTAATCCAAGACACCCAGACAGCAAAAAGCCCTATGTTGTTGAATATATAAAAAAATATGGTGTCAGGAAATGTGAGGCAAACGCTTTGGTTACACGACCTGATATAGCTAAAAATTTAATTGAATGTACATTAAATAAATACGTAGATGAAAATTCCATGCACGAATATCAGCAAAAAATAAAAGCGGTGCAAGGTGAACTCCAAAGTGAAATATGCAGATTTGTTAATATATTTTAATCAGTTACATGCGGGGTCAATGCCATCACCCCGCATTAGTTCCGGGCCGTGCTGATCTGGACAGATTAGTAGAACGGTGACCTCCAACACCAAGGCCCGGAACACCCATTTTTAAAAAGAGAGAAATATTATGAACCTAAGAGATGAAGTTTTAAAGAAAATTGACTATCAAAAGTTTTACTCAAGTCATTTAGACGATTTAGGGGAGCCTAACGACCAGGGCGAGTGTCAGGCAAGATGTCCGTTCCATCTAGATAATAGTCCCTCCCTCAGTGTCAACACAAAGACCGGTCTGTTCCATTGCTTTGGGTGTGATGCAAAAGGCGATATTTTCAGCTTTTACCAGAAAAAGAACAAAATTGATTTCCGAACAGCCGTTGAATCTCTGGCTAAAGATTTAGGCATCAATGGCAATGGAAAAGGACTGGGCGAACTTCTTAAAACTTATGATTATAAAAATCCAGATGGAAAACTACTCTTCCAGATGTGCCGATTTGAGAACAAAGAGTTCAGACAAAGACAGCCGGGCGGACACGATGGCTGGATATGGCACATTAAGGGCTTAGAACCGGTGCCGTATAACCTGCCTGAAATCCTAAAAGCAGATACCATTTATGTCTGTGAAGGTGAAAAGGACGCAGACACTTTAACTGATTTAGGTCTGTGTGCTACTACTAACAGCAATGGGGCCGGGAACTGGAGAAAGGAACTGAATCAATATTTTGAGGGAAAAAACATAGTCATTTTACCGGATAATGACCAAGCTGGAAAAAATCATGCTGAAGACGTGGCACGAAATTTGGCGAATTATGCAAAGACAATTAAAATTGTGAATCTGCCAGACCTGCCACCAAAAGGCGATGCATCAGATTTTATAGAAAAAGGGAGCACTACTAACCGCCAAAAGATGAGGTTACTCTTGAATGTTAAAAACACCCCACTCTGGGAACCATCGGCAATATTAGAACCTGAACCGGTGGGTTTATCCTGCTTAGAGGCAAATGACCTGCTCAGAATGGAGTATCCAGCAATTCAGGAGGTCATCGGACGTGGTATCCTGCCTGAAGGATGCGGATTATTGCTTGCCGGTGAAGCCAAGACCGGTAAAAGTTTGTTATCACTAGAATGGGCCATACATTTAGCATTAGGCACACCCATGTTTGATGGTTTAATTCCCATACCGAAAAAGAGGCGGGTGGTGTTCTTCCAGGTAGAAAACCCGGAACGACAAATCCAGTTCAGGTTATCAAAGATGCTGGAAGGTTTAAGTGTTAGTAACCTGCCTGATTCTATCTATTTTGCTGATAGAAAGTTCAGATATAACTTATTAGACCCTGAATGCATAAAGGAAATGGTTCAAGTCATCGGCAGATGCGGGGCTGATATTTTTATAATTGACCCCTTATCAAGTTTTCACCTGGTAAATGAGAATGACAATGTGCTGATGCGAAACGTACTGGACATGATCACATCTATATCAGTTCAGACCGGTGCCGCTTCCATCGTTATTCACCATTTCGGTAAACCCAACAAAGATCAAACGGAGAAAGACAGAACCAGAGGCGCTTCCAGTATTCAAGGGTGGTACGATGGGCATTGTACACTGGTCAACAAAAAGCATGAAAACAAGGTTTTACGGACTGTCACCTTTGCACCACTAAGGCACGGTAAAGAACTAAAACCAATTTTAATAGAAAGAGATGATAATTTTTTATCTCATGTCACGGAGGCAGATTCCATGATCACACCTAAAGATGTGCAGAGTATCATTGAACAAAATTTCGATGGTACGGCCGACACAAAAGTAAAATTAATACAAGCATTGATTACAGCGTTTGACTGTTCGCAGAGCACGGCGATCAGGGCAATCACTAATTCAATTGAGATGGGGAATGTAATCAAATTTCCCGGCAAAGGTAAGAGTGTAATTTATAAGTCTACTGTTTAAATTTATAAATCTATACATTCATTCACGAAAAACACGTGAACGTTCAAGGGGTCATGACTGTATAATTTATATAATAATTTCAGTAATTTATGTTGTTTGTTGTTTCGTGAACGTTCAAGGGGTCATGAACGTTTGCAACTAATTGAATTTACTACTAATTCTATACGTTCATGGCCCTCTATATATACATATTGAATGAATGTATAGAATTATCAAACCAAACTTTAGGAGAATTTAATATGAACAACCACTGGAGTAATAAAATTTCGTTGCATGATGTCCTAGCTGTGGCAAATTTAACCGGCTATAAAACCACACCTGATGTCCACACTAAGGCGGATTTAATCTTGGCCGTGGCGTGTGACCTGATAAAACATCCACGTTCAACATTAGGAACTGGAGCTGATCGTATCAGTCACTTTTTGCGTGCCGTGAGAGCTGGGTGTGGCCGGTCATGATGGACATGTACAGAATATTGTACAACTTACAGAAGGTATACCATATTTTGTGTATTAAAACGGGACATGTACAAGATATTGTGTATTGTTATGTGAATGTGTGCGTGGCATTGTGTTATATCGTAATAGGGACATGTACAGGTTAACTGTACATGTTAACTGTACATGTTAAAGAAGGTATACCATATTTTGTGTATCATAACGGGACGTGTACAGGATAACTGTACAGGTTAACTGTACATGTTAAAGAAGGTATACCATATTTTGTGTATCATAACGGGACGTGTACAGGATAACTGTACACCTTAAAGAATCTGACTCGGCGCTTGTCTTGTCGGGGATAGCTTCATGAATATTGGGTATTATTTTCCTATTTTATGCTATTTAATGTTCAAATATAACAAAAAAGGTTAATTATGTCAATAGAAAATCCAAAAATTGATGGAAGGACACGGACAGCCCGGACTATAGGCTATATAAAAGAATGGCTTAATATTGCACCCATCCCGACCGGTAAAAAACTTTTAGCTGATTATATTGCACGTAACACGGCGATTGAACAGGCTATTTTCTCCCAGGCGGTTAAAGACGGTTTGCTGGATAATACCGGAAAGCTGAATAAACAGATAGAAAAACACCTGCTTAGGTTTCAGACGGCTTCAAAAACAGCACTGGTCGAATTGATGAAGCTGGAAAATAGGGATACCCAGGGAGCAAATGAGGCGAAAGAGGATATCTTTAATGATGTTTTTGATGAGTAATGCTTTACAGTAAAGTACAACCTTTGAAGTTAACTAAATGTTTTTATTATCTTTTATTGGTTGTGTCTTGGCCGTGGTTGCGGATTAGTTGCGGATTCAGCCTCAAAAGCCCTGTTTTAGAGGTGCCGACCTGCAAAAATATTTTTGTGAAAATGTGGGTGTATAACCACGTTCCCAAATTGTAAAAAATAAAAAATAACCGGAAATCATTAACCGGACAACATAACATTACTAACCATTTAACACTTAGGAGGTTTTACAATGTGGCAAACAACAAATATTAGACACCCGGAATACAAAGGCGAATTAGGCGAACTCGAACTCACAAAACTTAACAACAATGGGGTATTCACGAAAACCAGGATTGTGTTACCGCTCAGAATTCCTGGTGATACAGAGTATGTTCAATACAGCAATCGGGAGTTATCCACTCTGCTCTTTGATTTGGCCTATGCTTTGGAACCGGAAGTTGTTGACGACTACCTGGAGAATGACATGGCAGAACCGACAATTATATCTAATTAACAGAGCAAAATCGAGGGTATAGCTGAGTATGCCTTCAATGCTAAACGTCGATTGTGGGGCCTCTCAGGGCCTCACAAGCGGTATTAAAACGTAAAAAACTGATCACTATTGAACCTCCTGAAGGTCTGTGAACGTGTGGAGGCTAAATAGTGGAAAAATTCAAACAAACAACCAGTGACCGTGTAGCGAAATGGCAATCTAACACTCCTGAAGCCTTCCTGCAATGGGTACAGGACATCAAACCCCGTGTATTACAGAACAACCGGTATGAGGTCTTCCAGCCGACCGAAAGACAGTCACATTTAATTGATCAAATTCTTAAACCGGCTTCTGAACCATCTATTGACACATTAACCTCTGAACCGGTTAACCTGCCAGTTAAACGCTCCCATAACGCACGTAAAGCCAGGCCGAGCAGGAAGGGTAAAACCCCGGAACCGTCCACAGACCAAATTAAGAGGCAATCCAGCTTCCAACATAATCTATCCTTATTGATTGAACCCCGGCGACACGGCAAGTCAACATTATTTGCTTTGATATGTCTGTGGCTGTTCACAAGCAGGAAAAATACAACTTTACAGGTTTTAGGAAATACAGAAAGCCACACCCGACGTGTCCAGTTCAACACCCTGAAGAAGATCATAAACAACACGCCTTCCTTGTCAAAACTGATACCTGAAAAGAATCAATTTGTTTTTGAAATATTTTTCCCGGCGATGGGGAATGTCCTTCAGATGTCCCCCGGTAACAATCCCTCAACCAGCTTTGGTGACCGGTTAGACGTGTTGTGGGTGTCAGATTTACATGCCTGTGCTGATTTACAGCCCTTCAATGCGATGCAAGCCTCTTTGCTGGATTCTCAAGATTCCTTATGTTTGATTGATAGTAATGTGGATTCTAAGGGAGGGCCGGTTCATGGAATTCAACTGGAAGCTGAAAACGATGATACTATTTTTTGTCATCATACACAATACACTGATTTTGATGATTTTGCAGAACATGCACCTGTCTGGATTGATCGGAAAAAAGCAAAACGATTGCAGAAAACCGTTTTGGAACCTGATTTTCTCAGGGATATTTTAGGTCAGAGATCGGATGCCGTTAACGCTTTGTTTTCAGGTTCAGTAATAGATGGCTGTAAGAGTTCTTTTAAATGGCCTGTAGAAAACCTTCAGGCATTAGTCCAGGGCAGAGCATATAAAATCGGATGTGGCTTAGACCGTTCAAAATCTTTGCTGGGTAGTGCTCTTGGCGGTGACAATTCAATAATTACAGTTGTGGCAAAAGTAGCCAGTCCAAAAAATGAGGAACCTGAAATTTTTATTATCGACCAAATTAATGCAATCCCAAACACTGCTAATAATATCAAAAAGATCATTCTCAATGCCCACAAAAAATATAAAATTGATAACTTAACGCTGGAAGATTATGAAACTATGGATCTTGTCCCATATTTTGAGAGCCAGCGGATTCCATGCGAAGTTGTTTCACCTCATAGCACAAAACAAAATCAAGTTTTTCCCGAATTATCAAGAATTTCCCGTGAGAATAGATTGTTTTTTCCTGAAGATGCCTCTGCCTTAGCAGAAGAGATGTCAACGTTCAGTTATCGAAGAGCACCTAGAGGTGAGGGGTTCAGTTTCGGACATAGCACAAAAAAACAACATGATGATCGGATTTACTCCCTGGCATGGGCTATTTATTCACTAAGAAGCCAGATAATGAATCTTTACAGCCTAAATTCTGTCAACTGCACCAGCAAACGACCCAACAAACATCTATGCTTTTTGATGGGCGGGAATCAGGAATTGTTCTGTTCCGAACAATGCGAAGCCTGCCAAATGGTTAAAGAAATGTACATTCAATTTCTCCGATATCAGTTTGATTCAGATGTCACCTTACCGGAATTTTTCAAAACTTACGTGAAATTGACCGGAACCAGGGTTTACCAGGCTATTTAATCATGTTGGATTCATTAACTGACAAAAAAAATGAAGGAAATCAAAGAATTTCCTTGACAAACGCAGAAAACAGCAGTATACTAGAGATAAGATGTTTTAATTGTAATAGACTGCTCTGTACGGGGCATATTCAGGAAGGATTGATAATAATCAAATGCGGGAAGTGCGGAAAACTTATTACAATAGGGGCACAAAATACAACCAGCGCAACCAGCAATAAGACAACTACTAGTAAGATAAAAATTTAATATAAAAATCAGAGCCCACACAAGAGGCCATTTTGACGGATAAAACCGTTGAGGTGGCCTTTTTTTATGCCACACGAAGGAAAAATATAATGCTCTGGAACAGTACAGCAAAAACAGTAGTTCAGCAAATGTTACAGGAAGCTCAATATAAGGCGACTGTTGAGCGGAAGAAAAATGCTCTCAAGGCACTGAATTATTACCATGATCAGCAAATCCCCTATATTGAAGAATTTCTGGAAGCGCACACAGACCCCACCATCTACAAACCGGTCTTTTTCAATGTGGTTAAAAAAATCATTAATCAATTAAGCATGGTTTACCTTGCTGATGCTAAACGTGAAATTGACGGAACAGATAGGGATAAAGAAATAAATCTACATATAATTAATTCAACAAACTTGAATTTGAAGATGAAAACTGCCAGCCGATATACTCAGTTATTAAAGACTATTTTGCTTAGGCCGGTCTGGAGAAAAGGGGATATAGACCTGGATATTCTGACACCCGATCTTGTGGACGTGGTTATTGGTGATACACCCGAAGACATCAAACAAGTTATAGTTACCCACTACCCACAGAGCGGAAAAGCGGAAGAAATTACTTACAGCTTATGGAATGCAGACCAGTTTCAGAGGCTTGACTATATAGGCAATGCCATTGAAACAGAAGATAATCCATATCATATTATCCCTTTTTTACCTCTATGGGCTAGTTACCCGGCTTTGGGTAGTTTTTGGGCCAGTGGCGGTGATGATCTGCTATCAGTTCAGGAGGCAATTTTTATGAAATTAACCGATCTGATGCTGGTTTTAGAATATCAGGGATTCGGGATTCCAGTTGCAAAAGGTCTGTCTGATAGTGGACGGCTTCAAATAGGGCCGAATTCAGCTATTGAAATTGAAAATCCAGAGGGAAGTTTCAGCTTTGAAAAGTCTAATGCACCCATCGCTCAAATCCTTAGCAGTATTGAATTCTTAGCTAAAAATTTAGCTATCAGTAATGGTCTATCAGCCGAAAGTATGAGTGTTAAACCTACACAAACCAGTGGCCTATCAAGAATTGCAGGAAATAGGGAGCTGGAAGAACTTAGACGTGATCAAATCTCTTTATTTGGACGGTATGAAAGACAGTTGTTTGACATGCTCCGTGTAGTCTGGAACACACACAACCCAAATAAAAAAATTAGTGATACAGCAAGACTGAAAATTGACTTTTTCGACCCAAAGCCGGTGATGAGTCCAGACAAGCAAGTTGAATCATGGGAAAAAGAGCTTGAGATGGGAACAATATCCCGGACTGATATTTTGCAGTTAAAGAACCCTGATCTTTCCAGAGAGGATGCAGAAGCGAAATTAGCTGAAATATTAGCAGAAAATAAACAATTTAACAATCCGTCCACTGAGACGTTAAAGCAGAAGGAGTAACAAATGGAACATGAAAAAAACGTAAACGTCGGCGATACAGACGAAAATCAGAATTTAGACCAGACCAACAAACCAGGTGACACTCCTGTAAAAAGTGATGAAAATATGATTCCGAAGGCCCGATTTGACCAGCTAAATGAACAGAAAAAAGCCGCCCTTTCCGAATTGAAGGAGGTAGCTGATTTACTGACTGAAGATGTTCCAGAAGATTACAGGGATTTAGTGCCGGACTTGGGGCCAGCACAAAAAATCGCCTGGATTCGGAACGCTATCAAAAAAGGGATTTTTGATAAGCAAGTGAACAATGGTCTGGACACAAGACAACCAATAGGAAAACCAGCCGTTAATTATGCTGACATGGACGTTCAGCAAAAACTAAGAGCTGGATATAAAACTTAAACATTTTTCAATAATCAAGGGATTTGGGAGCCTCCAGAAGGCCGGTATTTCGCCTATGATTTAGAGGTAAAATATTATGGCCTTAACACTATTGGAAGCCGCAAAATTAAGAAACAACCCACTCCAACTGGGTGTGATTGAAACATTTGCCAGGGAGTCAGTTATCCTTGAAATGCTCCCCTTTCTTGAGACTAAATCAGACAGTTATTCATTTAACCGTGAAGCAACACTCGGACGTGCTGATTTCCGTGCACTGAATGAGGAATACACAGAAGACGTCGGCAAACTGGATAAGGTCACTGAAACACTCACTATCCTAGGCGGGTTCAGTGACGTTGACCGGGTACTGGTCAAGACCAGTGCTGACAGTATAAACGATGTCAGAGCCATTTATGACACTATGAAGGCAAAAGCCATTGCCCTTAAATATACAAAGACCTTCGTCAAGGGTGACTGTGAGTCCAGCCCGAAAGAGTTTGACGGTTTGCAGGTTCGTTGCGGTTCCGGTGACCAGTTAATAGCCGCTGGTTCTACCGGTGGCGGTGATGCTCTATCACTGGCAATCCTTGACCAGGCAATAGATGCCGTGGACGGAAGCCCGGACGTGATATTAATGAATAAGACTATGGCCCGGCGTATGAGTGTTGGCGCCAGAGCTTCAGCCGTGGCCGGCGACGTTCAGTATACTATTGATCAGTTCGGTAAGAGAGTCACAACATATAATGGAATCAGGATAGGTGTTGTTGATACCGATGAATCTAACGAACTTATCCTTCCCTTTACTGAAGCATGTCCAGGTGGTGGTGCCGCTACAGGAACATCAATTTACATTGTTAAATTCGGCTTAGGCACACATGTCTGTGGTCTGGAATGTGGGCCGATCACAGTTGAAGATCTAGGTATACAAAATAATGTCTGTTACAGAACGCTTCAGGAATGGATTTGTGGAATGGCATGCTTTCACCCACGAAGTGTTGCAAGGTTGTACGGCATTTCTGATGCCGCTATAACAGCATAAAATTAGTTGTTGGCATGGGGCCACTTGGTCTGGTCTGGCAAACAGTAATTGAGGTTTCTCTCCTTTCCCTCATTTAAGATTATTGTTTGTGACCCCTCTCCGAAAAAGACCGGACTATAAAACCTCTCATTTTTGCCATGGTGTGAGGTTCCCTCCGATGGGAAGGCAGTTTTTATGACTGTCTTCCCTCATTATTCATATCATTATACGGGGCACATATAATGCATGATGAGACGCAACCATACCGGGATTTCCGGTGTCCTCACTATTTTGACTGTCTGACAAAGGCCGCCAAGAGAAACACAAAATTAATTTGTGCTGGATGCCGTAAAAAAATAAAAGCAAAAGTTGAGCTGAAACCTTCAGATATCTATGATGACATAGTGCGAGATGATGCTCTTAGCTGTCTGAAATTGCTTATTGCTGTATTTTGGCCTGAACTTGACAGCTACAGGCATAGGGGAACCCATCAATACACGAGAGAAAAAGAACAATTCGGTTCTATTGCTGATATAAGATGGATGGGCTAAAAAAGGCGTGATAATTAAACATCACGCCTTTTTTATCGTATAGGCTTCATTTTTAGACATGGCTTTCACCATCAAGAAAATATTTTTTTTAAAAAAACTTCAAAAAAAACTTGACTATTATTTACATAAATACTAAAATGAGTTTAACCATAAATGATAAAAAGGAGGTTTTAAACAAATGAAGGCAATGACATTTCACATGGAAGATGACATGCATGCACGTTTAAAAACGGCTGTAGCATTCAGGAAGACAACAGTCAGAAGAGCTTTAAATGAGATGGTTGAGGGGTACGTTATTCAGGCAGAAAAAATGATGAAATTAAAACTTGAACCAATCAAGAAAAAGAAAGGAGAGTAAGTTATGGCAGTAAAAGTCAGAGAGAAAGTTAAAGGTTCCGGTGTGTGGTGGGTTTTTGTTGATCATAGAGGCAAACGTAAAGCTAAAAAGATCGGCACTGACAAGAAATTTGCTATTGATATTGCTAAAAAAATTGAGGCAAAATTGACCCTGGGTGATCTAAACATCAATGAATTTAACAAGAAATGCCCGACGTTAAAAGAGTATGCCAGGAAGTGGTTAGCAATGCCTCATAAGCGAAGGGAAGGAACACAAGCCAATTATACCCTATCACTGGAAAAGCATGTTTTACCAGTAATAGGTGATAAAGAATTGAAGGATATCAAGCAGAAAGACCTGAAAGAATTCTTTAATAATCTGCAAATTAAAGGCATGGCAACCAATAATTTTAAAAATATCAAAGCACCTCTGAATCAAATCTTTAAAGAGGCTGTTACAGATGAAATCATACAACAGAACCCATTAACAGGCATGACCTTCAGCAACAAACGAAATATAAAGATACAACCATTGACAGAAGAACAAGCTATCATCTTATTAGATCAAATAAGAGAGTATGATATTACTTTATATCCACATTTTTTGACCCTGCTTAGTACGGGAGTCAGAATTGGTGAATTGTGCGGTTTAAAATGGGGGGATATAGATTTTGATAATCGTTTTCTGACAGTGGAAAGACAAGTTAGCCGTGGTCAAATAAACCCCACTAAAAATGGTAAAAGCCGAAAAATAGACATGCCAACACATTTAGTTGAAACATTAAAGGTATTAAAAACTGAAAGGAAAAAAGATTCTTTAAAAAATGGGAGGCCTTTCTGTGACTGGGTGTTTACGTTTAATGGACGTGACCCGATAACAACCCGAATGATAAAAATTGCTTTAGATACCTGTCTGGAAAAGGCAGAACTACCACACATGAGAGTTCATGATTTGAGGCATTCATACGCAACTATCAGAATAGTAAAGGGTGACAATATTGCTGATGTATCATATCAGATGGGCCACAGTTCAATTAATATTACAATAGACACATATACAACCTGGATTCCGGGTAAATTTAAAGACCAGGTTAATAATTTGTTTTCGCAACCAGCCGCAACTAAAACGCAACCAGACAAAATAGCTGAAGTTAATATTTAATGATATTAATAGGTTATGGATTGTGGTTATAATTCATATTAAAGCCAGACACAGCGATATAATTACTATAATCTTTACGGGATACGCAACAGTAGAGACAGCCAGGGAGGCCTTGAAGCTGGGAGTTTTTGATTATATTCCAAAACCTTTCACTCCTTCTGAACTGCGAGATGTCGTGCATAATGCAATTAAAGCCGGAGAGACCAAGTCCACTGCAAAGATGCTGGACCTCATGGCAATCGTTTCTCATGAACTCAAGAGTCCGGTTTCTTCAGTTCATACTACTGCGGAAACATTGTACAGAGGCTATTTTGGGAAGCTGGATCCGCAACAGCAGAAAATCATTGAGTCAATTATTAGAAACTGCCAGTATCTCGAAGATATTATTAGAAGCTATATTGATCTTTCAAAGATGGAGATTGATGATATAGATTCATTTATTAAGGAGATAGATTTAGTTGGAGACGTTATTCAACCGATTCTGGATATACCTGAATACACAAATAATCTTAAACGTATGCGCCTGAAGACTTATTTTGAAGTTAACCCCATGATTCATGGAGACCCGAATCTGCTCAAGATCGTTGTAACAAATTTCATAAATAATGCCATAAAATACGGCGAACCTGAGACCGATATCAGGATAAGTCTTATTCAAAATTCTGAAGGCATAACAGTCTCGGTTAAAAACCAGGGCGTAGGGCTTTCAGAAGATGATATTAAAGGCAGGCTTTTCAGGAAATTTTCCAGGCTCAGGCAGAAAGGCACTGAGGGGATAAAAGGCTCGGGCCTGGGGCTGTATATATCTAAAAAAATCGTTGAAAAACACGGCGGAAGAATATGGGCGGAATCGGACAATTCATCCTGGAGTCAGTTCTCATTCTTTCTGCCTCTCAAAAGTTCTAAGGTAAAACATTAACACACGTTCATTACTGTTACTAATAGCTGTTTTGCCCGTTGCGGTTGCAATTATGGCGTTGGTGGTGGGAAGTTGAATTAAATCTATATATTACTTGACACTCAAAATTATCGTGCTCTATAGTCAATTTCCTCAAAAAGGAAATAATATTAATTAGAAGGAGAATTACATGACAAGAAAATATAAATATGAAAGCTATATACCTAAATACTACAATATTACAACGAATTTGATCGACGATAATGTAAAAATGGGTTTAGGAGACAAAGTAGCTTTATACTATAAAGAAAAAACATTTACATACAGAGAGATGCAGCGGATGATCAATCGTACCGGCAATGCCCTTTCCATTATTGGAGTAGGCATGAACCAGAGAGTTTTGCTTGTTATGTACGATTCGCCTGAGGCAGTTGCATGCTTTTATGGGGCCATCAAGATAGGCGCCATACCTGTGCCAATTAACTATATGTACACAACGGATGATTATAGATACCTGCTCAATAACAGCAGGGCCAGAACACTGATCGCGCATGAAGATTTCATTGAAGATATTGAAGGCTGGCGTGAAAAATTTCTTTTTCTGCAGAATACAGTAGTTGTTGGACGGAAAACCAGGTCATTTCATATATCTTTTTATGATATTGTGGATCGATGTTCCGATGAATTGAGTCCAGCATTCACGACCCTTGATGATCCTGTATTCTGGAACTATACGTCGGGAAGCACGGGCGTTCCAAAAGGAGCGGTTCATCTTCAGAATGATGTGGCCACATGCATTGAGAACTATGCAAAAGGTGTCCTTAGCATTACCCATGATGATATCCTGTTTTCAGCCTCCAAATTTTTCTTTGCCTACGGACTTGGAAACAGCTTCCTGTATCCATTCGGTACAGGTGCTTCCGTAATCCTTTTACCTGATCGACCTCTCGCAGAAACCATCTTCCAGACCATAACTGATTACCATCCTACTGTCTTTTTCGGAGTGCCTACTCTGTATGCAAATATGCTTCAGGTAAAGGATGCTGAAAAAAAATATGACCTTTCTTCACTCAGGATCTGTACTTCAGCCGGTGAAGCTTTGCCCAGGGAAATATTCGAGGAATACAGGAGAAGATTCGGCATCGAGATATTAGACGGTATCGGGTCTACAGAATTGCTTCATATCTTTATATCCAACCGGCCGGGTCATGCCCGCGCAGGCACATCAGGCATGCTTGTTCCGGGTTATTCCGCTAAAATTGTTGATGATGAAGGCAAAGAGGTTCAGGAAGGTGAGGTCGGGAATCTGCTCGTAAAGGGAGATTCCATTGCTGCATATTACTGGAGGCATCATGAAAAGACCATAAAATCAATGCTGGGTGAATGGTTCAATACTGGTGACAAGTATTACGTGGATAATGAGGGCTATTATTATTATTGCGGCAGGGGCGATGACATGCTCAAAGTCGGCGGCATATGGGTATCTCCAATTGAAATTGAGGATACGCTTATTTCACACCCAGCAGTTCTTCGGGCGGCGGTTGTGCCTAAGAAGGATGAAAAAGAACTGGTCAAGCCCAAGGCCTTTGTTGAGCTGAAGGAGGATTTTGAACCTTCAGAAGAGCTTGCCAAAGAGATTCAGATGTTTGTAAAGAGTTCCATAGCACCTTATAAGTTTCCCCGGTGGATTGAGTTTGTTAAAGAATTACCCACTACGGCTACCGGCAAGATTCAACGGCATAAGTTAAGGGAAGATTGATTGACTATTGTTTAAAACCAGCCATCAGGACGGGCCTGATATTGATGGGTCAATGCAGTTCTATTATGCATGTCCTGCACGAACGTTACCTGTTTCAACTGTTAATCTGTTACACGTATGTCCCATGGTCCGTGAATCAGTGTGAATAAGGCAATTTCAGGTGGTGCAAGGAATCGTATGGGCGGGCCCCATGTGCCCGCACCGCGGCTCACATATAACAGTCCGTTATCATTCAGTTTTAAAAGGCCAGAATCCACAGGATAAAGGAGTTTTATAATAAGGGAGAAGGGGAAAATCTGGCCCTTGTGGCTGTGTCCTGATATCTGCAGGTCAAAAAGCCCGGCAGATGCTTTATGAAGTGTTGGCCGATGTTTGAGTAGTATTGTGAATCTGTCATCTGGAAGCGTTGAAAGGAGTTGTTCTTCTGTAATGTTTCCCTTATGACCAAATGACTTCCCTGCGGGATCATCAATACCGGCGATATTTAAAACCCCGGGTATCTTAATTAACTCCCCTCTCAGAAGTTGGAATCCTGCCTCTTTTGTCAGATCGACGGCCTGATCAATACCACAGTAGAATTCATGGTTGCCGGTGACTGCGTATTTCCCATATGCCGTGGTTATGGACCGGAACTGTTGAAGAAAAGGTTCAGCGTTATTGATCTGTGCGTCTATCAAGTCTCCTGTTGAAACAAGTATGTCAGGATTTGCATTTTTGACTGCCTTCACTATTTTTTCCAGCCTTTTTCCCCGGACTATCAGTCCGAGATGTATGTCAGATACCTGGACTATTGTTATCTTTCCTGGTTTTGCCGGAACCTTCGGGCTTTGGATTGTTATCCTTTCTGTCCTTATGTTTGCAGCTTCCACAAATCCATAGCATATAATCAGTGTGGCCAGGAGGATATTGCCCAGAAAGACCAGTGTCGGTGAGAGTAAAAACGTATGCCCATATCCTTTTGACAGAATACCAATTATGTATGCGGCTCCTTTACAGATGTCCGTAGCAAGTGATATGCAGAAAAAAAGAAAAATAAATGCCATCCATGTATAACCTGCATAGGCAAGTATTAGGCGTATGAGCTCAAAATTTTTACCCTGAAATAGCCGAACCAGAAAAGGACAAAAGATCATGATAACCAGAAAAATACCGAGGCCAATTGAAACTCCGTGACCAAGGGAAAGGGCATTTTTCGCCTTGATGAAGCCGTACAGGTGCATAGAGCTGTAAATAAGGGTGAATATGGTGAAAAATACCAGGAATCTCATTTTTTCAGTACTCCTTTCTCCATGAGTGAGCATGATAATAGCATAAAGAAAAATAAGGATATACTTTTTCAACAGTATTTTTTAGTAGAGGATGATATTAAAAAGCCAGGCTTTACTTCGAATTAAAAAGCATGGCTTCACAGTCCGTACCGATAAATCTTTATGGCGAGTGAGAGCCTGTTTTCAAAATTGAGTATATCTGCCTGATCCAAATGCAGTTACATGTTTTTTCTTGCGATTTGTCCTCATTAAGATATATTACAGAAAATGACCTGGAGAAAACATGCATGGCAGTGAAATACAAAAACTCCAAATCACCCCGTCCAGTTCAATTCGTTGATTACATAACGGATATAAATTCCAAAATACTTTATAAACAGGAAGAAAGTTGAGGTATTGATTTATGAAAACGATGATTTCTCTATCAAAAGAAGATCTTGTTAAAAGGTTATGGAAAACTGAGCCAAGAGTTAAGAGTATCCTCCGGGAAGCAAAGCATTTTGAGGAAGCCAGATATGTCATGTTCGATTATTTTGATCGTTTGAGACGTGATATATACAACATGAAGACTGATACTTATTTCTTCGGTCTGAGTGTTGTTGAAAAACGAATCGCCAGAGAATGTATTCGTGTCCTTTCAAACATTATGCGGACTGAAAACGAATTGTTACTCAACACTTCTCCCATAAGCCTTTTATATGATATCGCAAAAGAAAAACCGGGCTCCCTTGAAAAAGTGAGTGAGGGTTTTCTTATGGAATATATCTGTATGTTTGAGGGAATCAGAGGCAAATTCAGAAGGCATACTCAATATAGTGAATCTGAGCCAAAAGAAGGAAGAGAGGCTGCTCTTGAGAGGTCTGCACAGCTGGATCAGCGAAGTTCAGAAATGGAATCTTTTTTCAGGCGTTACAGGTCAGGATTGAACCCAAAGACAGCCAGAAAAAGGAAGGAATTGAAAAAGGAAATCATTGGATATTTTAATGCAAATGAAGATGACTGGCAGAATTACCGCTGGCATTTATCCCATATAATCAAAGACATCGATGTCCTTTCTTCTCTTGTAACCTTGAGCGACAATGAGATTGAGGGATTAAAACTTGCCACTGAAGGACATATACCTTTTGAGATTACACCCCATTATTTGTCCCTTTTCAATAAGGATGGGCTTTCGGAGCATGACAGGGTCGTACGGGCTCAGGTCATTCCCAGCAGCCGATATGCAAATAATGTTCTGGATAACTGGGATTCAGGCAAGGATATGGACTTTATGGGTGAGAGATCTACAAGCCCCATAGATGGTATAACAAGAAGATATCCTAAAATTGTCATCCTGAAACCTTTCAATTCATGTCCTCAGATCTGTGTCTACTGCCAGAGGAACTGGGAGATAAAAAATATTGATCAGGAAGTAGCCTTGCCAAAGCGTAAGCTTAAGGATGCGCTTGCATGGATAAAGGAAAATGAACAAATCTCAGAGGTTCTGGTTACCGGAGGGGATCCCCTGACCCTTGATAATGAATATCTAGACCGGATCATGGATGAACTTGCCTCTATTGACCATTTGGAGAGGATAAGAATAGGTACCAGGACGCCTGTAACATTACCCATGAGAATTGATGAAGGTTTCCTGAAACTACTTAAGAAATACCATGAATGGGGTAAGAGGGAAATCGTCATTATGACCCATTTTGAACACCCGATCGAAATGACGAGCGACAACCTTGAAGCAATCAAGAAAATACGGAACCTCGGTATAAACATTTACAACCAGCAGGTTTTCACCTTTTATAACAGCAGAAAATTTGAAAGTGCATTCATGCGAAAGATACTGAAACTCTGCGGGGTTGATCCATATTACTCCTTTAACTGTATGGGAAAAGAAGAAACAATTGACTTCAGGGTTCCAATCGCCCGGATTGAACAGGAGGGAAAAGAAGAGGCGAGGCTTCTCCCCGGTGTCATAAGGACGGATGAACCGGTATTTAATGTCCCGAAATTGGGAAAATCATACTTAAGGGCATGGCAGGACCATGAGGTTGTTATGATCCTGCCGGATGGGAAAAGGGTATACCGTTTCTATTCATGGGAAACCGGGCGAAGGGCTTATAAAGATTATCTGTACACTGATGTAAGTATATACAACTACCTGAAAAAACTCTCTGAAAATGGCGAAAATCCGGATGACTATGACACAATCTGGTATTATTTTTAAGGAGGATCACATGTTATATGAATGCATCTTATTCGAAAAGAAAGAGGCTGTTGCCACGATCAGCCTGAACAGGCCTAATGTCCTGAATGCGATGAATAAACAGCTCTGGCTGGATTTTCAGTCTGCTCTGGAAGATGTGAGGAAAGATCCTGAAATAAAAGCAGTAATCATAACAGGCGAGGGAAGGGCGTTTTCTACAGGGGCGGACCTCAAGGATTCAAAGGGCAGGGATATCGACAGCTACCGTGATTATCTTATCGAACTTCAGGAAACTTCCAGAAAAATAATCAATTTTGAAAAGCCTATTATAGCAGCAATAAACGGATATGCGCTTGGCTCTGGTTATGAGCTTGCGCTTGCATGTGATATAAGGATTGCCGCAGATGATGCAAAAATTGGATCCCCCGAAGCCAGGGTTACGTCCTCTGTCACAGGAGGTGCTACGCGGCTCCTTCAGGACCTTGTAGGACCTGGTAAGGCCAAGGAACTCCTTTTTACTGCCGAATATATTGACGGAAGGGAGGCGGAGAGAATAGGCCTTGTCAACAAATCCGTTCCCATTGAACAGCTTATGGAAACAGCAAGAGAAATGGCCTTGAAGATATCGAAAAATTCAGCATTTTCCATAAAAATGATTAAGCAGGCTCTGAACATGGCATGCGGAGAAATGAGCATGGAAGCACTTATGAATTACGAGGTTGAGGCATGTCTTGCCTGTGTTTCAACAAAAGAAAGGCAGGAATCCTTGAGGGATTTTGAAGAGCGGAAAAAATAGTTTTTTTAATGATAATTGATTTTCATACCCATATATACCCTGATAATATCGCAGCGGAAACGATTGATGCAGTATGCCGAAGGTCAAATATAAATGCCCGTTCAGATGGCACCCTGAGCGGACTGCTATATTCTATGGACAGGGCGGCAATAGATATCTCGGTTATTTCCAGCGTCGCCACAAAACCTCGTCAGGCTGCCTCAATAACCAGTTGGCTCAGCAGTATCGCGCAGCCAAAGATCATACCCCTTGCTCCGATTCATCCCGGGTCGCGCAGGGTACCGGATACTATAAAAAAATTGAAGGAACAGGGGTTTAAGGGGTTCAAGATGCACCCGGATTATCAGGACTTCTATGTTGATGATAAGAAGGTGTATCCTCTCTATGAATCAGCCCAGGCAGAAGGGATGTTCATACTTTTTCACGCTGGAGTTGACAGGGGCCTTCCAAATCCTATCCATGGAACACCTGCGCGGTTTGCAAAGATTCGCAGGGAATTTCCTGATCTCTGCATAATTGCCGCACACATGGGCGGTGAGGGTGTATACGAGGAAGCCGAAGAGTGTTTGATTGGAACGGATATATATATGGATACTGCCTTTATACTGCAGAAGATGCCTTTTGCCATTTTGAAACGATTTCTCGAAAGACACCCTGTTGAAAGAGTCCTTTTTGCCTCAGACAGCCCGTGGACGGATCAAAAGGAAGAGCTTGATTTTTTTCTTTCACTCCCTTTTCTTACGGACGATGCAAAGGAAAAGATAACAGGGGGCAATGCTGTAAAATTGCTTGGTCTCTAATAGCTGATCTGTATAGAAAGGAACAATATAATGCAAGAGAGAATAAAGATTATTGAAGGAGATATTACAAAACAGGATGTGGATGCTATTGTGAATGCTGCCAATACTTCTCTGTTAGGAGGCGGCGGGGTTGACGGAGCAATCCACAGGGCGGCAGGCCCCGAGCTTCTCATGGAGACCCGGCAGATAGGCGGATGCCCTACGGGCGAGGCCAGGGTCAGCAAAGGTTATCGCCTCCCTGCAAAATGGGTGATCCATACTGTCGGACCGATCTGGTCAGGCGGAAACAGGAACGAGGAAGCCCTACTGTCAAACTGTTACAGGAATTGTTTCAAGGCGGCCTCGGAGCTGGGTATTAACACAATAGCGTTTCCGTCCATCAGTACTGGAGCATACAGATTTCCACTGGAGCGCGCCACAGAGATAGCATTGAATGAAACCAGACGGGCTCTTGAAACCAACAAGACGCTCGAAGTTGTTTTTGTATGCTTTGGACAGGAGGTGATGAAGGTCTACCGGTACATATTTAATCGTATTTTCGGAGTATAATATTAAGTCGCCCATTCCCTTTACTGGTTGAATATTTTTCTTTAAGGCATATTAAGTGGCCAGTTTCATCCTTGACTTATTCCTGCTTCTAACACGAAAATAACTTATACTGTTTTAATTTTGAAAAAAATGATAAAATCTGTGCAAAAGACTTTTTACAGCACTTGCAACAAAGTTTGGAGAAAAAAATGAAACCAGTCGGGAAATTTATCCTTCTGCTTTTTATATCCTCCATCTGCCTGCCCATTCCTTTAGGTTCTGCGGATTTCAGAGATTTTCTCAGAGATATACAGGATAATATAAGCGGAGTTGATAGTATTTCAGAAAACGAGATAATTGAGGGTCTCAAGCAGGCCCTTGAGATAGGCACCGGCAATTCTGTAAAAATGGTCTCGGCACTGAATGGATACTATCAAAACCCTGAAATAAGGATTCCCCTCCCAGGATCTGTCCAAAAAGTGAAAAAAATTTTATTGGTGGCTGGATATGAGGAAAAGGTGGATGCCTTTGAGTTGAGTATGAACAGGGCCGCAGAGCAGGCAGCTTCCAGTGCAAAAGATCTTTTTCTGGAAACAATAAGACATATGACCTTTTCCGATGCCAGGAAGATTCTGAATGGGAGGGAAAATGAAGCCACCCTTTATTTTGAAGACAAGACCAGAGGTCAACTTTTTGAAAAATTTGAGCCCATCGTACACTCAACCATGTCTGAAGTGGGTGTTACACGTTCATATCAGGACCTGAACAACAGGATTAAGGATATTCCTTTTGCAGATCCTGTTAATTTCGATCTGGACAAATATGTGACCGACAAGGCACTGAATGGACTATTTCTCATGCTGGCGGAAGAAGAGCGCAAGATCCGGCAGGATCCTGCAGCACGTGTGACGGAACTGCTCAGAAAGGTATTTAAAGGAAAATAGCGACATTGGGAATTGCAGGATAATAATTGCCGTTTAATGTGATGTAAATCTAAGGCGGAGGTTACCATGAAAAAAGCATTCAAATGGCTATTGATAGCAGTTGCAGCACTTATCGTAATGGTTATTGTGGCTGTTATTGTAATACCGATGTTCATAGACGTCCAGAAATACAAACCGGATATCGAAAACAAGGTCTCGGAGATAACAGGACGTCCGTTTACGATAAAAGGGGACCTGAACCTCTCCCTTTTCCCCTGGATTGGAATCTCTTTTTCGGATTTACATCTGGGAAATCCTCCTGGTTTTCAGGAAAAGGATATCCTGAGCGTCAATTTCTTCGAGGTTAGGGTAAAGCTTATTCCATTGCTGTCCCGAAATATCCAGGTTAAACGCTTTATATTGGAAGGCCCAAGAATCGTCCTTGAGAAGAACAGGAAAGGTGTGGCAAACTGGGAGGATATAGGAAAACCATCAGTGGAAACAGCCGGGAAACCTTCTAAAAAGGAAGAAAAGGCTGCCGAATCAAAATCTGATGAAGGCCTGCCTATTAAAGACCTTGTGGTGGGTGAATTTCTAATAACGAATGGTGCCATCCTCTTTTTAGATGGGATCAAAGGAGATCGAAAGGAAATCTCGGATGTAAATCTGGACCTCAAGGATATTTCCCTGGATCAGCCGGTTCAAGTTGGCCTTTCAGCAAGTCTCGATGGCTACCCAATCGAGTTAAAGGGAAATGCCGGTCCCATAGGCAAAACCCCTGGAAAGGGTACTATAGCAATTGACGTGAGTGTCAGGGCCCTGAAAGAGCTTGCAATGAATCTCAAGGGTAAGATCATTGATCCCGCTTCAAGGCGGGAATTTGACCTTGAAATACAATTGTCTCCATTTTCACCAAGAAAGCTGGCTGCCGCACTGGGCAAGAAATTACCCATGGTTACAGCTGATTCCCAGGTCCTGAATTCTTTGGCCTTTAATGCGAATCTTAAAGGAAATCCCCAAAATGTAACAATATCGGATGGTGTCCTTATTATTGATGATTCAACCCTTAATTTCACGGCCGGTGTCAGGGATTTTTCATGGCCTGACGTTGCTTTTGATCTTAACCTGGACAGGATTGACATTGACCGATATCTCCCTCCGTCAGATGAAAAGAAATCTGCCGAAAAGAAGGAAAGTCAAAAGCCATCCACGACTGAAACAAAAAAGATTGATTATGGCCCTTTTAGGAAGCTTATCCTGGATGGTAAAATTCGTGTGAAAGAACTCAAGGCTCATGGGGCAAATGTCCAGGATCTTTATATGAAAATCACAGGCAGGGGTGGTATTTTTAAACTGGAACCACTTGCACTTAAACTGTATGAGGGTAATATTGACTCAAAGGCATCTCTTGATGTGCAGAAAGATATCCCCTGGAGCAAAATAGAGCTTCGGGCAAAAGGGATACAGGCCAATCCGCTTTTAAATGACTTGCTGGATAAGGATTTTCTGGAGGGAGCCTTAAAGGCGGAGCTGGATATCGAACTTAAAGGAGATGATGTAAAGACCATAAAAAAGACCCTGAACGGCAAGGGTGATTTCCTTTTTAATGACGGCGCTATCAAAGGGATTGACCTCGCAGGGATGGTGAGAAACGTTACGGCCGCTTTGGGCATTGATGAAAAAGGAGGGGAAAAGCCCCGCACGGACTTTTCAGAGATTAGTATTCCTTTCACAGTAACAAACGGACTTGTAAACACGGATAAGACGAGCCTGACATCCCCATTCCTAAGGGTTTTGATGGCGGGGAAGGCCGATCTGGTAAAAGAGTCACTGAATTTTAGAATAGAGCCCAAATTTGTGGGCACCCTGAAGGGACAGGGAGATACCAAACAGCGTTCAGGGATCACCGTACCTGTGCTGGTTACAGGAAGCTTTTCTTCTCCCAAGTTCCGCGCTGATCTCAAGGGACTGCTGCAGCAGGAGCTTGGAAAAGATCTTCCTGAGAAATCTGATTTAAAAAAAATGCTTTCAGGAGAAAAACAAAAAGATGGAAAAGTTAAACCTCTGGAAGAAGACTTAAAAGGTCTTCTTGAGGGGCTTTCGGCCCCTGAATGAGAGATGTTTGGGCTTTTTCACATTTATGTATCTTTAAGAAAACAGCGGTGATATTCCTCTCCAGTCAGATGTTTCTTGATCAGTTTCGTGAGGAGATCAAAAAGAGAGCCGATATCCTCGTCTGTCATGCGCTCCCTTATGAGGGCCATAAAACTGTCGTCTGAGAACTTCTGAAGATAGTAGGTCAGGGCGTACTCATCTGTCTCGCGATCCAGACCGAAACCAACGAGCTCATCATATTCTTCAACAAATCGGTGAGTGTGTTTTTCCATCAGAAACCAAGCTCCCTGTTAATCAATATTATGCTTACATCGGTTAATGAAGGTTTGCGGTGAAGTATGGTTGTAATTCGGCAGATGCGCTGAGGAGAGTTGCAGTCGCTGCATATGCCTGTTTTTGCGCAGGGCGTTTCTAATCCAAGACTTTTCGCCCTCATTGGCCCGGCGATTTCTCTTACCCTTTTCAGCGACGATTCAAGGTCTGGAGTCACCTTATTCATGCCTGCGATAATTATTGCCTTTTTAGGGCCGAAACTCATTGCGGCCGTACGGTTACCGACTCCGTCCACATTGATAATTTCGCCTGTAATCGACACGGCATTTGCGCTGCAGAAGAAGCAGTCACAGCGCCCCTGCTGGAGACGTATATCAAGGATCTGTTCGTTTGTGAGGCCATCCTGCCAGTGGTCATGGATGATATTTCCCTTTGCCCTCAGTTCTTCCAGTATGCCAAGCTCTCTGACTGTTGATGATCCGCCGAATCCGAAGGTTTTACAGCCGGTGACTATTTTGAGGGCTAGTTCACGGGCCTCTTCCGCTGTTTGAACGAAATGGGCGTCAAAACCATGTGCTGCGAGGTTTTTTATACACCTTTCCCCATGTTTTTCCCAAAGCCAGAATTTGTCTGTATCAACCATTTTTTGCTCCCCTCAATGGAAATTGTTTAACAAATATTAAGTGTGCTCATGATATTTCATTATCGGATTTACAGGAGAGTCTCATGCTCACAGCATTTGACTTTTTCCCTGACCTTACCATAACAAGTTCTGCAACAATGCTGACTGCAATCTCTGCCGGGGTTTCAGCCCCAATATCAATACCGATCGGGGAATATACCCTGTTTATATCCTTTTTTGTAAAATCTGTTTTGAGCAGTTTTTCATAAATGATTTTGGCCTTATGGCTGCTTCCTACCATGCCTATGTACTTTGCATTTGTTTTAAGGGCCTGTTCCAGGACTGTCATGTCATGCATATGGCCCCTTGTTGCAATAATCAGATATGAGGATTCATCAACTGTAATATTGCTCATGACCCCGCTAAAATCAAGCATACGTACTTCTATGGCATCAGGAAAGTTGATTGGATCTGCGAATTCGGATCGGTCGTCAATAACAATGACATTAAAACCCATATGGCTCGCAAGAGGTGTTATTTCTCTTGATATATGGCCGCATCCGAAGATATACAAAAACGGACGCATACCTATGGGTTCGACAAATATCTCTACGCGGTCCTTTTGATCTTCAAAAAGTTCAAAAATCATTGCCTTTCCCGATTGCAGAAGCTTCCCTGCATTATTGACGAGGGCATTTTGATAGACATCAGCAAGAGACAGGTCTCCGGTTATTTCCCCATTCTTTTTTATAAACACCTTTTGAAGCTCATTATTTTGCCATTTATCTATATCAATTACAGTGGCCAGCAGACCTGTTTCATCAGCACCTTTAATGTTTACGATTTCCTGAAATATCGACATATAGGCCTGATTATCAGTGGAAATAAGTTCCAGGAAGATTTCAGCGTGACCGCCGCAGATCATATCATTAACGGCAGCATCAGAGCCATCCATGGAGAAAGAGACGCGTACCGGAAGGCCGGTTTCAAAGACCTTTTTCGCTTCCTGTATTGTATAGGCTTCGAAAATGCCTCCACCAACAGAACCGACTAAAGAGCCGTCATCCACTATAAGACATTTGGTTCCGACTCCCCTGGGTGATGATCCTTCCTGAGAAATAATCGTAGCCAGTACCAGGATATGGCCGTTTTTAATTAATTTCAGGAGTTTTAAATAGAAATCATCCATTATAATTCCGTTTTTGTAAAAAGCCTGTAACTGTTTTTAAAGAGAGACCCTGTCAATACTCTTTCTATCTTTTTGGATTCAGCTCTAACCAGAAGTTCAGCCAGTTCAAATGCCTGAAGGTTGTCTGAAACCAGATCAAGTTTATTTAATAGCACTATACGCCTTGCAGCATCCGGGCTTCCGCGGAAAACCCCGTCAGGCGATTGAAAGATTCGTTCAAGTACCCTGGGGGTCAGTTCTTCAGCATGCTGGAGCCCTGTGAGCTTTTTAAAAAGCTCAATCCTGAAGACAACATCAGGCCCGAGGGGCTTTCCTATGGCCTCAAGACCCATAATTGCAAGAACAGCAGTTGCAGAAGATGGAATAACAGGTTCAAAATCGGCAGGCACTTTGACAGGGTGGCCGGCTGCCCCGTCCGCTTCAACAATCAAATATTCCACCTCGGGGATCTGGAAGATATGATCGGCAAGCCCGGGAGGTATCCCTTCAACTTTGCCTGATTCGAGGACACCCTTGCAAACAAAGACATGCCCGTGGGTTTGAAGGCCGTTTTTAAGGTGGCTATGCCAGCCTGTATCAGAATCGGAAAAAACAATCAATGGGGATTTACAGGCCTCTCTGTGCCAGATTTTAGTTGTTGTTGTGGTCACCACATTGCCTTGCCTGAGCCTGATCTGTTCGGCCAGGGAAAACATCAGACTGGTTTTACCTCCACCTCCGACAACTGCAATGTGTTCTTTCGGCCCCAGGCCTAAGGCGGAAATTAAATCATGGGTCATCATTTTTTCCTTAGAATACGAGTATCTCCGACCCTGACCGTAAGCTGCAAGCGATCAAAGTGTTCTATAAGAGGGATTGTATACTTTCTAGATACACCGGTTATGTCCTTGAACTGAGGGGTAGTAATTTCACCGTTTGTGTTCAGAAAATCAATCAGGCTTTTTTTAAGATCCTCTATTGCCTCGCTGTGAAAATACAGGTCTTCCTTGATTTTCATAAGCACGCCTTCCTTGACCATAACTTCAAGAACCTCCTGTCCGCTATTCCCCGGAAATTCGCTATTCACTTCCTTGAAGTAGGGGGGCTGGAGCCAGCCTTTTCTGTAAATATCCTCCAGCTTTTTTCTCATTTTCTCCTGGTCTTCTGCCAGTGTGACGCGGTGTTCCTTGAGACGAACGAGTTCCTTTTCCTGAACTATTACGTCTTCCTGGGTTAACTGGTTTATGATGAAGTTGAAAAGCTTCTGGTTGGATGCCCCTGTTGTCCTGGAACGCAGTTCCTCCTTGATCAGGCCGGCTTTGAGCGGGAAATCATTATGGTAGCGGGTTATGGTATCCAGTATTTCATCCCGTGCCTTTTTAAGAAAATCCGTATGGATCAGTGCTCCGCGTTCTTTGTCGTATTGAACGATCCTTTTTTTTGCCTGGAGACCTTTCAATGCCTCATCAATCCTCTTTCTGTTCGTGTTGGCCAGAAAAGGCAGTTCGATGTGATCAACCCCCTGGAAACGGCCTATGGATGCAAATACTTCTATTATTTCATTCAGTTCGCCTTTATGCAGCGTCTCCATTTCAGAAAGTGCATTTTTGGAAAACCGCTTCTTCTTATTGGGAAGGGCGTTGAGTATGACCCCGCCGCCGATGGTTCGGACAGGTGAATAACTCCTCAGTACGTAATGGTCACCCTTGAGCAGTGCGGTAGGTTCTTCAAGTCTTATCTGGGCATAACATGTCTGACCTTTATCAAGTTCATCCCTGTCCAGAAGGACCGCTGTGGCAATTATCTCTGAAGTGCCTGAATGAAAACGAACTTTGGCCCTGTTCTTGAGCTTTCGTGGAGAGCTGGAGAGAAGTTCAAGTACTACGTCAGTCATATAAGTCGGTCGAAGCGAGTTCTTGGCTGCCAGTGTATTTCCCCTCTGGATCATTGCCCTTTCAAGTCCCTGAAGATTTACTGCGGTCCTGAGTCCTGCCCTCACTTCGGTTACATCCTGGTTATGAATCTGTATACCCCTTACCCTGGAAGAAATGACCTGAGGGTATATCGTTGCTTCATCGCCGACACTGATTCGTCCGGAAACTGTTGTCCCTGTAATTACAGTGCCAAAACCCTTCATTGTGAATACACGGTCAACCGGCAGACGGAAAATATGGCCTGGATCCCTTTCGGGAATTTCCTGAATCAGCCTGTCAAGGACCTGAATCAGCTCTTTCAGCCCCTGTCCTGTAACTGAAGAGACTTCTAAAATCGGGGCGTCGGCTAAAAATGTTCCTGACAGGTATTCGGTGACGTCTTCCTTTACGAGGTCAAGCCAGTCGGGATCTGCCATATCTATTTTTGTGAGCACAACCAGGCCATGATGAACATCCAGGAGTTTGCAGATTTCAAGGTGTTCCCTGGTCTGGGGCATAACGCCTTCGTCTGCGGCTATTACTACAGCGACCAGGTCAATACCTGTTGCTCCGGCTACCATATTTTTTATAAATTTTTCGTGTCCCGGGACGTCAATGATGCTAAGAGTCTTTCCTCCGGGCAGATCAAGGTGTGCAAATCCCAGTTCAATAGTAATTCCACGCTCTTTCTCCTCTTTCAGGCGATCCGTATCAATGCCTGTAAGCGCTTTTATAAGAGATGTCTTGCCGTGATCTATATGCCCGGCCGTACCCAGAACTATCTGTTTCATTTGTTAAATCCCTGCCTTCTATTATATTCATCTTTAAACTAATTAAATAAAAGGAATATTGTTTGCTGTCAAGCCGTATAACGGAGAGAAAAATATTTAAAAAAGTTGATTGACTGGGAAACACAATTTTGTTAGACATACTTTTCGATTTTATGTATTATCAAATATACCGAGTTTTTCAATGGTTTTAAACAGGGGAAACGAGGTTGTTAAATAATTTATTCCCCAGTAGCTCAGTCGGCAGAGCAAGTGGCTGTTAACCACTGGGTCCGCGGTTCGAGTCCGTGCTGGGGAGCCAGAAAACAATAAAGGTCTGTTCTTCACAAGAACGGGCCTTTTCTTTA
>DAINAR010000041.1:0-4567 GCA_036733345.1 Deltaproteobacteria bacterium
TACGTGATTCCAGAGACAGGGGCTTAAGCAGGCATTATCTTGCAAACTGGCCTACAAAATTCTGATTCATAGCTTTAGATATTATTGAGTGCCATGCAGCCGTATTAAAAGAATGAGGGAAACAAGGGGAATGGTTATTGAGTTGACTGCTTATTCAATTCATATGTCTTTGCATGGTTTTCAATCATTAATTTTGTAATTACATGTTTGACTAACTCATCTGAGTTTACTATGGTAGCCTAAAATTTATATTAAAGGAGGATTTTTGTATGTCGGATAATCTTGCTAATCCTGCACCATTGGGTTTGATGGGATTCGGTATGACGACGGTGCTCTTGAATTTGCACAATGCCGGTCTGTTCGAGATCAGCGCCGTCATTATGGCAATGGGGATTTTCTATGGGGGAATCGCCCAGATAATTGCGGGGTGCATGGAATTCAAGAAGGGTAATACCTTCGGCACCACCGCGTTTACATCATATGGCCTATTCTGGCTGACGCTTGTATATCTCATCTACTTTAATGGGAAATTTGGAATACCCGGCAACGAAATGGGCTTTTTGGCCTGGTATCTCTTCCTTTGGGGCTTGTTTACCTTCTTCATGTGGATTGGAACCTGGAAAGCAAACAGGGGCCTCCAGGTGGTCTTTCTGACGCTGACCATCCTTTTCTGGATGCTTGCCGCGCGCGATGCCTTTGGCTGGACCGGAGCCTGGGCTGTACTGACCGGCTATGAAGGAATCTTTTGTGGCGCATCGGCAATCTATTGCGCTATGGCTCAGGTCCTGAATGAAAACTATGGAAGGGTCATCCTGCCTCTGGGCGAGAAGTAGAGTTACACAGTTATCAAAAACAAAAAAGGTTATGGATCATGCGATCCATAACCTTTTTTGCTGGAATCCCCTGAATGTTTACAATTTATTATTTTTCTGCTCTGTGCTTTTTTTCATTTTCGAGAGACCTGGGATAAGGGTTTGACTGCTTATTACTCCCGGGATTTGTCTAACCCTGTTATGGACAAAATCCCCGATAATCTCAGCATCTGAAGATACTAAATCACGCGTCAAAACGATTTTAACAAGGATATCTACATCGCCGTGAACGGAATGTACCTCCATGACTTCCTCCATGGCAAACAGTTTATCGACAATTCTATACTCCCTTCTTGCCGATACATTCAACAGGATAAACGCGGTTATTTCCCGACGCATCTCAGGATATTCCAGTCCTTTTTTATTAGCCATTTTTTCTCGAAAATCCTCCATGCTTTTTGAAATTAGTTGATCAATCCCGCTGCCATAGTTTCGTGCCGATGCCTTTTCCCATTGATGAAAGGTGACATATGTATAAAGGTCGGCATTTGTGCGGTTAGGGAAGGCCTTAACAAGGCGGGCCTTTTCAATAAGTGCGATTAAAGGATTAAAAATAGTTTCATACCAGTCCGCCGCCGCTCTTTCAAATGAAACAGTATCCCCTATTGATTGCCCCAGAAAATCCTGGTGCTGGATAATCTGTTTAATCAAATGAGCATATTGTTCCACCTCTGTCAGTTCTATTGGATAAGGAAGTCCTGTCCTATCCCTGAATTCAGATTTTTCGCAATAGAGTATGTTTTCCAGTGTCTTTTTTGAAGGAATAAATTCAACAATTTTAGCATCGATGTCACGAAATCCAAACTCTTTTGCAACTGCAACACGATGGTTGCCATCCAGGACATAGTAATCATCTTTGATCTTGTATAGTTTAACACGCGGCATGGGTTTGCCTGCTTTGACAGCATTTCTAATATTCTGAAGCTTTTCTGAAGGAATGTTGCGCTTGAGCCGGAATTTGCTGTCGAAATCATGATACCGCCCAACGCTTCCCACGATCTGGTTAACAGGAACTGAACAAATACCTCGATCTATAGTATCAAAGGCCTCTTCACTTTTCTGGCTCTCATCGAAAGACTTTATTTTTTCCTGGTCGTGGCAATGCCTTAAGGATAATAAAAATTTATTTAGCAGTTTATTCATTTTCTAACTCAAAAATGAAATATCCATAAGCGTTAATTATTTCAGTTTCTTTTACAATGCTTATACGCTGAGAGGAGTCAGTAAAGTTGAGGTGGATATGGCCATGGATAAAATAGCGGGGGGAATAATGGTCAATTAGCCACTTATAGGCCCAGAACCCTTTATGACATTGATCTTCTGCATCATGAATATGGCGTGGTGGTGCATGTGAGATAATAATATCCACACCTTTTTTTCTCCAAATTTTTGTACGAAGGCGTCTGATTATTTTCCTCATCTGGGGTTCTGTATACTGATGTACACCCCCATTATACCAGCGCGAGCCCTCCAGCCCCAGGACATTTATGCCCCTGAATTGAACTAATCTGGCATGTATATCTGTACAGCCATTGGGCTGCTTTGAATCAAATCGTATATCATGATTCCCCAGCACATAATAGAGAGGGACATTGAACCTGGCAGCAAGAAATGAGAGGTATTCCGGGGGAAGATCACCACAGGAAAGGATCAGGTTTATTCCTGGAAAGTTTGCCTCATCAAACTTATCGTACAGTATGCTTTCAACTCGATCTGAAACAGCAAGTATTTTCATTCTAACATTTTTCCATACTGCTGCAGGTTCTCAATGAGTCAATGGGATTAAATCCAGAATGTATATAATCTGGCTGATTAAGGTATATGAATTAATCATAATACTCTAACATAATAGTAAAACAAAAGCATGTTCAGTATGAACATTCCCCCTTGCGAAACATTCGCATAACTCCTTGAGAAATTCAATATCTTTTAAATTTACTTTAATTAGCCCTTGTGAAATAAAATCAGCTATTTTTTTTGCAGGACATAAATTTTAATAATAGTTTAAAGATAAGAAGTTTTTTAATAAAAATTGGCCGTCAATTTATGTATTGCGATATTCTCATATTAAATCTTATATGATATTTGTATTTTATGGTTAAATAGACAGAGAATTCGAATTTATATTTGACCTTGTTTTTATGGAGAATCATTGGGAATGGGAAAGGATTCAAGTGCTCCGACCATGATAAGGGCCTTTATTAGTGCGCATACGGGCAGTCCCACAACATTGGTGTAGGACCCTGATATTGACTCAACCATGAAGGCACCTATGCCCTGGATCGCATAACTTCCTGCTTTGCCATAGGGCTCACCCGTCTTTATATAGTCCACTATTTCCTGGCTGTTGAGTTCTTTTACAAGGACCCTGGTAATGACCGCCTCGGAATGAAGAGCTTTCCCTGACGGGGTTAAGATGCAGAACCCTGTAATGACATTGTGATCCCTTCCGCTAAGAAGGGTGAGCATTTCAACTGCGCTCTCCTCATTCTCCGGTTTGCCAAGAATTTTATTATCGACGACCACAAGAGTATCAGCCCCGAGTATCCATGAGCTTTCAAATCCTGGTCTGACATCAACGGCCTTTTGATTCGCCAGAGAGCAGGCCGACTGAACCGGGTCTTCATTAAAATCCTCTTCAATTACACTGCTCGCAACAGGATGAAAGGGCAGGCCGATCCGTGCAAGCAATTCCTTTCTGCGCGGGGAAGAAGAGGCAAGTATCAGCGGGTTTTGGCGGTTAATAAGGGGATAGGTCATAATATCACTCAAGATTGAAAATTATCTTTGCGTTGTCAGATGTGGCTCTGGCGATTTCTTCAAAAGGCACATTTCTTAGGTCTGCAATTTCTTTCGCAGTGTAATTTACAAAAAGCGGCTCGTTGCGTTTTCCCCTTTTTGGCACCGGAGCAAGGAAAGGACAGTCCGTTTCTATAAGCATACGGTCAAGCGGGATAACTGAGGCCACCTTTTTGACCTGATGCGCCTTGTTGAATGTCACAGTGCCCGGGATTGAAATGTAATACCCCATATCAATCAATTCAAAGGCCATGTCCACATCCCCTGAAAAGCAATGAATGATCCCCTTTTTGTCGCCTTTACCCATTTTTTTCAAGATAGAAAGGACATCATCGTGGGCTTCCCTGTCATGGATTACAACAGGCAAACCAAGACTGTCAGAGAGCTCAAGTTGTTTTCGGAAAACCTTTAGCTGGCTCTCACGGGAAGAACGATTGCGGAAAAAATCGAGGCCTATTTCTCCCCATGCCCTGACTTTCGTTTCTGATGCTGTCTGTGCCAACCTGTCAAGGATTTCAGATGTACAGGTGTCGGCGTTATGGGGATGGCACCCCACTGTTGCATAGATAAAGTCATACTCTTTTGAAAGTCTTACCGCATCAAGCGAGCTCTCGAGATCAATCCCTATTGTTACTATATGCGTAATACCGCCGTCTTTTGCCCGTTTAAAAACTTCTTCGCGGTCTTTATCAAAATCCTTCATGTCCAGGTGGGCATGGCTGTCTATAAGCACAATTACAGCTCCTTTCTGCGCAGGATTGTTACAAGTTCTCAGTTATCGGTTATCAGTTGGCGGATAAACCAGCCATAAACAAAGGCGGGCAAGCCCTCCACAAACACCGGCGGGCAAGCCCTCCACAAACACCGGCGGGCAAGCCCTCCACAAACACCGGCGG
>DAINAR010000041.1:4667-25685 GCA_036733345.1 Deltaproteobacteria bacterium
GTAAATCCTCCACAAACACCGGCGGGTAAATCCTCCACAAACACCGGCGGGTAAACCCTCCACAAACACCGGCGGGTAAATCCTCACATGCCTGTCTCATATTACATGTTTTTGTGATCTGCAGTCCGACAGGTTCTCGGCCTTATGGATAGATTCCAGGATGCAGGAGTCCTGCTGTTTCATCGAATCCAAACAGGATGTTCATATTTTGAACAGCACTGCCTGCCTGGCCCTTTACCAGATTGTCTATCAGGCTTACGATGATTAGCATGCCTGTCCTTTCATCAACGTTAAGCGATATATTGCAGAAATTGCTTCCCCTGACATTAACACTGGCCTGAGGTTTTTCAGGTCCAAATACCCTTATGAACGGATCATTCCTGTAGAATTCCCGATAGGCCTCGATAGCTGTTTTAATGCCCTGGCCCTCATCAAGCCTTGCATATATGGTAGAAAGTATCCCCCGGCTTATAGGGACGACATGCGGAGTAAATGTGACCGTGATATCCTGATCTGCAAGGAGGCCCAGCTCCCTTTCAATCTCATAGACGTGCTGATGACCGGATATCTTATAGGCGTTTATACATTCATAGCGTGCCGGATAGTGAAATGTCGGACTTGGAGTCTTGCCCGCACCTGATACACCGGTCTTTGCGTCACAGATAATGGATTTTGGTTCAATAATTTTTGATTTTACTGCAGGGGCAAGGCCTAGTATGCAGCTTACTGCAAAACATCCTGGATTCCCTACAATGCTGGAACCCGATATTTCGTTCCTGTGCAGCTCGGCCAGGCCATAAACAGACTGTGCAAGAAGTGCGGGATTGGCATGTTCCTGTGATTTTCCAATCCTTGAAGCATATCCCGCGTAAGACTCAATGTCATTAAAGCGGAAGTCACCGCTGTAATCAATAATCTTGACATTTTTATCCAGCCAGCGGGCTGCTTCTTTCTGGCCCACCCCATCCGGTGTTGCAAAAAAGACTACGTGAAAATCATCCGGACATTCAGGATCATCGGGAGCAGTGAGTGGCAGGTCGCAGAATCCTGTGAGATGAGGGTAAAGCTCACTTATTGGCTTTCCTGTGTCCTGTTTATCGATAAGGGCCCTGATTTCAGCATGAGGATGGTTCCGGAGAAGCTCTATAGCTCCGCAGCCTCCATATCCTCCTGCTCCTATGATGCCGACTTTTATTTTATCCATGGTTGAAACCTCATATATGTTAATAATTAATAGTTCTTAAATATCTGTTATAATGAAGCAGCCTTGCAGCGACGTAATTTATTTCAGCTGTGAAGTTTGATGAACTCGTAAAAAGCTAATATATATGCCGTGCGCGGCATCCTATGAACAACGAGCTTGAGTTCGTTGGAAGTCGATAAGTACCATTTTCCGTCATTCCGACGAAAGTCGGAATCCAGCGTTTTTATTTAGTTACGTAGCGTCTGGACTCCGGTTTCCACCGGAGTGACGACTTTTCGCTAAATCCTCAAGTTTAATTATCATATATACAGAAATTTACAAGCTCATAAGCTGTTTTAAACATGATCAACAGGATTGACTCGATTGATTTTTTGAATGTGACCGGCATATCTGTCCTGTTAATTATTTTTTTTCAAACAACTCCCGTTCTTCTTCTCAGTAATACATAGATCGCGCCCGTTCCTCCGTCATAAGGTCTTGCGGTTGAAAAGGCCAGAACAATTTTTTTTATAGGCCCGCGGTTTAACCATACGGGTATCCGTTCCTTTAGTACAGGGATATGATTTTCTGAATTCAATCCTCTGCCGTGGATCAGAAGTACACATCTCAATCCGAGACGGTGACTTTTGATAAGAAATTCCCTGATCCTCACTTCCGCTTCCTGTTTTGTAAGCCCGTGCAGATCTATATGACTCTGTATGGGAAAACGGCCCTGGCGGAGTTTTTTCATAAGGTTAGGACTGAATCCCTGGACTGCGCCTTCAATATATTCATCGCTGAAAGTAATGTCCATTTGAGCTGTACCGCTTACCAGATCTGAGAGGTAGGATATCACTTCTATCTCATCTGTATTTGGAGGATGAGAAGGGGCAGTATTAAGGCCTGATTTTCGAATAATACTTTTTTCCCCTGTAATAGGCTTAACATCTGACATTGCCTCCAGAAAAATACTGGCTTCATCAGTCTCAACGACGGACACTGGCTTTTGTCTTTCCTCCGGTACTTCGGGTGCCTGGTGGCTATTCTCTTCACTTAATGATGCCAATCCCTTAAAAGCCGGGTTGAAAATATCAGGCCTTTTTGCAGAAGGGTTTTTTCCTTTGGAATCAATTTTCCTTTTTTTTCTTCGGGCCATGTTCTTTAAACTTTTTTTTAAGCATTTATTCAAAGTTAAATTTCCTGAACTGGAATTAATCATTCATTTCAGATATCATGAGAGAAATCAGGGAATTTCACCTTGTAATTTATGGAGATTATTTATTATAACAAAATAGTTTTTATGAGTCATTTAGGATTTTAAATCCAGAGAGTTTGAATTTTATTCCGATAAACGGGAATATAATTATTTCACGATAGAGAAGGAAAATAGGGTACGATTTCAGGCGGCCGATGACTATAAGTCCGGCCCGTCTTGAAAGGCGGGTCTTATTTCGGGCAAAAATAATAATTTCTCTTGCGAGGTTGTGATATGTCTTCCGGGAAAAAATTGATTGGCGTAATTATGGGAAGTAAAAATGACTTGGAGGTGATGATGCCCTGTGTAGATGTCCTCGAGGAATTTGATATCCCATATGAAACAAGAGTGCTTTCAGCACACCGCACCCCAGACCTCACCAGGGAATATGCTGTTTCAGCAGCCAGCCGGGGTATCGAGGTTATCATTGCCGGTGCCGGATGGGCTGCCCATCTGGCCGGATTCATAGCATCAAATACACTCCTTCCGGTTATTGGTATTCCCATTGATTCATCACCCTTAAAAGGAATTGATTCTCTTTTGTCTACCGTACAGATGCCGCAGGGAATTCCCGTGGCGACTGTGGCTATAGGAAAGGGTGGTGCAAAAAATGCAGGAGTCCTTGCAGCCCAGATCCTTGCCCTGAAATACCCGGATATTGCAGACAAATTAAGTGATTATCGTAAGAGACTAACACAGGCCGCTGCTGAAAAGGCATTAGATTGGAAGCAGTAAACGGCAAAAAGAATTCTTATATCCTTCGGCTGGATGCTTCCGGTGATGCTCAAGCGGCAGTAAATACCGCTGCCGGGGTTCTTCTTTCCGGGGGTATAGTATCATATCCCACCGAATCTTTTTACGGCCTTGCGGTTGATGCAACCAACGAGGAGGCTATCAAACGTCTTTTCGGGATTAAAAGACGCGATATTGATTCTCCCGTTTTGATCCTGATTCCTTCAAAAGAAATGCTCGAGCAGTATGCAGCAGATATATCTCCTCTGGCCGCCAGACTCATGGAGGATTTCTGGCCGGGCGGCCTGACAATCATATTTAAGGCGGGGCCTAATATTTCCACATTACTGACTGCCGGTACAGGGAAGATAGGTGTCCGGCTTTCAAGCCATCCGATTGCTACCAGTCTTGCCAGGGCAGCAGGTGTGCCTATTACGGGAACAAGCGCAAATATATCCGGGGAAGCTGCATGTGTGGATGCAGAAGAGGTTTATAATGCCTTTTCAGAAGGAATTGATCTGATCCTTGACGGAGGAAAGACACAGGGAGGAAAGGGTTCGACAGTTCTGGATATCACGGAAAATTCTGCCAGGATATTAAGAGAGGGTATAGTAACGAGGGAGGATCTGAAAGGCTATTTACCCGTTTGATGTACCAATACCCTCTTCTATAAAATTTCAACAACCTGCAAAGAACGCTCTTTTGTATCTAATTGGATTCCCTGGGTTTTAGCTTTTTCGGTAATTGCTTTTCCCATCAAAGCCGCACCAAGAGCTCCTGTTATAAGAGGTTCGGGCGGGACTAATATCGGGTAATCCATATAATTAGAGAGTGCTTTAACAAGCCCTATGTTTTTTGCCCCTCCTCCTGTGAGAACTATTTCCCTTTCAATATTTAGACGTCTGACCATTCTTGAGACCCTGTTGGCCAGTGATTCATGTACTCCAGCAACCAGATCATTTACGGGCACTCCTTCCGACAACCTTGCAACAACTTCCTGCTGGGCCCATATCGTGCAGAGATTGCTTATTGAAGCAGGGTTTTTGCTTGTCAGGGATATTTCCCCCATTTTTTCAAGGTCAATCTCCAGGGTGTCGGCGATTACCTCCAGAAAACGACCGGAACCTGCAGCACACTTGTCGTTCATTACAAAATCTGTAGGTCTTCCGTCCTTATCAATCTTTATCCCTTTGCTGTCCTGTCCTCCAATATCAATAATAGTTCTTGCATCCGGGAACAAACTTACTATTCCCTTGGCATGGCAACTGATTTCAGTTACCTGTTTGTCGGCAAAAGGGACGTTGATTCTCCCATAACCTGTTGAAACAATATAGGTTATAGCCTCAAAAGGGATCCCGGCCTCTTTAAGAGCCTTTTCCATAACATTGTTGGCAAGCCTCCTTTGTTCAGCACCGGTCGGACCAATAACAGAGGCGATGATTTCATTATCGAGGATCACCGCCTTTGTCATGGTTGATCCAATATCAATACCTGCAAAGTATTCAGTCATATCATCTACAGGGCTAAACGGCCTTACTCTGTCGAACGGATTCAAGGGTTTCAATAAAAGCGTCTATTCTGTTCCTGGTATCAACCTCTGAATAGGTGCTTATGTCAATAATATCGCTCTCAAGAATCAGGGAAGGCAGCTCCCTGTTTTCTACAGTTTTTTCACCACCCTTGCCCAGCGTCAAGACAGGGATAGGTTTATAAATCTTTGCCAGCTGATTTAACTGCCATATAAGGCCTACATGCCAGGTTCTGCATGAAAATGCCTCATGCATTACGATTCCGTCGATTTTGTATTCCTCAATCCAGTTAATCAGTCGTTCCACATCAGGTTCAGATCCAGGACGCTTTCTTGCCTTGTCATACCAGAATGTCCAGTATCCCAGCCATTTCCATGCAAGGCGTTCAATCGGGTCTTTAGTTTCAGGCAGGTCCATTTCATTCAAGGGTGCCACCATTCGATAAGTGGTCTCAACTGGAAATACAGCCCCTTTGCTGTTAAAGTAATTGAAATCGCCAAGTGCAAACCAGGATGGCAGTCCGCCTCCCCACATAAGCCTGTACTTTTCATCTTCGACTTCGCCTTCCTTTTTGGCGATTTTCTCTTCAAGCTCTTTTTTCAAATTGAAGAAGAAATCATACGCCTCCTGGCTGGCCATCCTGAAACACATGGGAACCATGGTATTCATTGCATCACCCGTACCCATTACGGAAGGTACTGAAGCCCTCAACTTGTAAGTTTCGTCAATAAGATTCCAGGTGCGGTCACTCAGGTCGACCAATTCGGTAAGTCGATCATAATCCATTTTGTTTCCGGTCTGCTCTTCAACAAACTTTACAAACCCGCGCAGTTCCTTGACAATATATTTATGGTAATAGCCCCATACATCCCTGTGATCTCTTTTGGGATCAAAAAGCGGATAAGGCATATCAATATTATAAATAGGGACATCAGGCATATATAACTGGCTTGCCTGATACCATTTTGCCCTCGGGTCACACAAAATCTGGCCGGTGGATACCATAAAATCAGGTTTTACCTGGCCACCCCAGGGTGGGTTAGGCGGCATTTCTCCTATTTCTTCTCTCCATTGATCAAAACCAATACCGCAGAGAGCATAAGTACAAAGAGACCTTGAGAGACCCAGTGATTCCGCTCTCTGAAGGAATCTCTCGGCGTCTCTTATCGCACCGCAGATTCCTGCAAAGTTTTCTGTCCATAATGGCAGAACATCAAGTGCAGCCAGAATTTCTTCATGGTGACAGACAATAAACGTAAATGCGATTTTCTGTCTGGCTTCTTCCTTTGCGCGAATAGTGCCAGCTATAAATTCTTTGACCATTGGACCGATTGAAGCTGCGGCCTGGGTCGCGGTTCTTCTTTTTTTATGTTTTTTCTTTTCTTCAGACATTGAATTAACCCTCCTTATTAGTCGTTCATTGCTTAACGTTAAATACCTGTTCAGGTGTAACGGACAATGGGCAACTAATTGTAATATTATGCAATCATTTCAAGAAAAGCCTGTATCCGTGTTTTCAGCTGGCCGATTGTTCCAGTTGTATATTCATCCTCAAGATATAGATGAGGGATATTTATCGAATTGTAATAGGCCTTGCGTGCAGGCACTTCAAAACCAAAAGGATCACAATATTTATAAACATAAAGAATAGATCCATCAACCTTGAATTCCTTAGCAAAATAACCTATATCACCGAATCTGTTCTCCAGGTCTTTTTGAAGGTTAAGCTCCTTATTGTCTATGTAGGTTTTGGGACAATTGACTTTGTCAAGATATCTGTGAGCCAGTGCATCTATGGGATCGCGGTCAACATCAGCATGAGGAAGGGAATCTCTTGTTCCATTACAAAGTGTGTCGGCAACCACATTCGCACCAGTATCTTCTATCAGCTTTATAAGTTCAATATTATCCAGACAGGCGCCATCAATCATTATGCGTGGCCCTTTTTTGCGAGGTGATTCTTTTCTGTTTTTGAGCTCTTCAATAACTTCATCAAACAATGAATTTGACTCCGTGATTGGCAGGCTCGACCCTACTGTCAGTACCTTTGCGAGTTCAACTCCGGAAATTACAGGCGGGTCTGATTTCTTAAATTCATAAAGCGCTTTTGCCTTGTCTCTGTTTTCATTATGCAGTTTAATAGCTTCAGCGATATCATTATCACTGATAGCTTTCCCGACAAATTCTCCCAGTGTTTGTCTGAAGGTATTTAAAACCTCATTAAAAAACTCAAATGAAGATTCCTTTACAACAGATGGAATATTAACGAATTGAGAAAAAGGTAGTTCCAGTGAATACATCCAGGTGCTGTAACTTCTTGTCATGCTGTCACAGGCATGGGGTATGACTATACCATCAAGAAAATCATATCTGCCTTTTACTGACAGATCAAAACAACTCCTAACAAATGGGCATACAATTGTTTCAAGGAGGTTGTCTCCTTTGGTTATCGGTTCCCGGATATCCCCTCTTATTCTGAAGGGTACGCATCCGGCAGCAGTTATAATCTCAAGAGGAACAAAGGAGCATACCCAGCCTATGATGGTTTTTCCCTGAGCTTTAAGTTCCTTTGCCCTTGCTCCATAATCCTGGTAGTATTTTTCTACCTTGGATGAAATAATACTGTTTTTGTCATTCATCAGTTTATCTCCTTTTGAAATTCTAAAGAATATGATAAAGGTCAGATGGTTGTTTATATATCTCGTTGTCGCTTGGATGTACCTTAGTCAGAATTGGTATCAACCAAATATTTTGTCAAGAGATCAGCCTGCCTGGACCAACCAAGACAAGGCAGGCAGGTATAGGTTAGATTTAATAATATTACCCTTTTATGTCAGGGTAATAAGCCCTTCACCAGTAACTTTCCCTAATTCCATTCACTGACTGCGTAGATTAGGATATTGATCCATGAATATCAACAAAAATATCCACATTGCTGCCACATTACTGTATTTAGGTTATGTGTCATCCTGTTTTGCGATTCTTTTCTCTGCAGGCATATTGGCTGCAGTTTTAGAACAGAATGATCCGAACAGGATTAAGGGAAATAATATTGAATCGCAGTCAATGTTTCTGTTTATGCCCCTGCCTTTTCCGAGGCAACAATAGCAGCGCCAAGGGCAGCGGTCATATGGGGTTCCGGAGGAACAATAATCCTATAGCCTGCAGTATCTTCCATTGCTTTTATAAGCCCCGTGTCACGTGCTCCTCCTCCTACAAGGGCCAGGTCTTTTTCAATTCTTATCCTCTCGAGCAAACTGTTCAGCTGGGCTGCAAGGGCTCTGTGGATACCAGCTAAAAGGTCTTCCTTTGCCACGCCTTCTGCAATTCGGGATACTGCCTCGGATTCCGCAAAGACAACACACCCGGTGCTGAATTCCACCATGTTTTTTGATTTTAATGAAAGCTCACCAATATCTTCTACCTTAACATGCAGTACCTTTGCAATAACCTGCAGGATTCTCCCGCTTCCTCCGGCACATTTTCCGCTTAAAAGGAAATTTGTCAGACTCCCTTCCCCGTCAATTCTAAACGCCTTACTGTAGAGATCACCTACGTCAACCAGAGTCCTTACTGAAGGGAAAGCAGAAAAAACGCCTCTCCCATGGCAGGAAATATCAGTCATTAGGCTGTCAGCAAAGGGCACATTTTTTGAACCATACCCGGTGGCGATCGTATATGAAATATCTTCAGGAGACAGTTTTGCCATCTCCAGAAGTTTTTCTCTTACTCTATTTGCCGTAAGTTTGAAATCACCGCCCGAAGGCATAACGTGAGAAACGAGGACCTTTTTGTCAAAAAGAATTATGCCTTTAGAAAAGGCGGACCCAATATCAATTCCAAGTGCATACACCATCAGGCTTATCACTCCTATATCATTATTCCGGTTTCAGCTATTTTATTTTGTTTTCTAAAAAAGTATTTGTCTTGTAAGCATACTATCCATTGTGTTTTTCTTGTCAACCATAAATAGACCCCCCTGATTCACCATCAAGGCATCATCTGCGGTGTTACCTTCCCGCCAAAACACTGGCGGATAAACGTTCGCTCTTCCTTATGCAGAAGGCCATTTTATTAAAAGGTGTCTGCAGAATCCTGCTTTTGAACTGATATATTTTCACTCGCAGGGAGGAAAAAATAAAAAGTTGTCCCGGTTCCAACTCTGGATCTTACTCCAATATTGCCTCTATGTTTTTTTATTATTGAATAACATATTGAAAGGCTCATGCCCATGCCCTTCTGGTTTCCCATATCTTTAGAAGAAAAATAGGGATCAAAGATATTTTCAATAATTTCCTCAGGTATACCGATACCATTATCCTCAACAGACACTTTTACGTATTTTCCTGCGCTTATCTGATACTGATTTAAAGGAGTGATGATAATATTTTCAGCCATTATTCTTATCACGCCCTCTTCCTTAATGGCCTCTTTTGCATTACTTATAAGACTGTACATGACCTGGTTGATTTGTAACTCATCAAAATTAGCTGGCCAGAGGTCATCAGGGAGAGATACCTCTACCCTTTTATTTGAATCGGATGAAAAATTCTGTTTAATATTTTGCATGGTTTTCCTAAGAGAACCTGTTTCTTTAATCGGATTACCTCCTTTTGAAAAGGTCAATAAAAGGCGTGCCAGTTCAGATGAGCGCGTGGATGCCTCCAGGGCATCAGAAAGACATCTGTCAATCAAACTCCCCGGTGTTACATACATCTTTGCGTAATCAATATTGCCAAGAATAACTGAAAGCAGGTTGTTAAAGTCATGTGCCATGCCTCCGGCAAGCACTCCTATTGCTTCGAGCTTTTTTGCTTTCAGCAACTCTTCCTGCATATGTTTTCTCTCAGTAATATCCCTCACGGATTCAATTGCGCCTACGATATTATTATTTAGATCAAATATCTTGCTTGCCTTTGCCCAGAGAGTTCTTTTCTGTCCATTTATTACAAGGTCGACCGAATCAACAATTAGGCAGTCATTTTCTTTTCGAATAAATGAATAATATTTTGCTGTCCCGTCATTATATTTGAGTGCCAGATCAATCAATAAAGGCCGTCTGGTCTGATAAAAGGGGAGCGAGTATTCATAATTTCCCTTGCCCAGCATGTTCTGGGATTTGATGCCGCTCATTTCTTCAATTGCCCTGTTCCATACAATAATATTTCCTTTGATGTCTATCGCAAAGGTCGGGTCCGGCAAAAAGTTGATGACCTCCTTTATCAGTCTTTCTGATTCCAGCAATTCTCTTTCAGCCTCCTGTCGGAGGTAAATATTCCTGAAGATGATTGATAAGGCTACAAGCCAGACTGCGAGAACAATAAGCGATTCTAATACTGCTTCCTGCCAGTTGAAGGGGGTGGTTGCGGATGTAAAGAGTAAGCGCGGAAAATCAAATATTTCATCCAGCCATAAAAGGATGAAAAGCACTATAAGTGCTGAGGTGGCTGGAATCATTATTTCTTTACTGTAAACTCCAGCTTTTATTATTTTCCTGAGGAGGCTTGTTATTGATAATCCATCAGTTTTACGTCCCGCGTGCCTTTTTCCTTTCCTGTCCATGAGAAAACCCTCACCTGGTTTGGAAAAGATGCTGGATCATATTCTCAACTATTCCAGTTAAATCTAAAACAGGCTAAACGTCAATGAGTTTTTATTGAAAAAATAAAGCCTCAAGGCCTTAAATATCATTAGCTTGGTAAAAATGACATGACACCAGTTATAAGTGGTTCATCCGGTTAATGAGTACTCTTTGATCTGCTAAGGGATTCGAAGATGCTAATAAATACTATATCTTTTGCTATGGATTTAGGCTTTCAAGTTTGTGTTGTATTTGACTAAAATGCCATCAGAGCCGTCATACCGGCCCCGCATCAAATGCGGAGCAAATTACAACCGGCATCTATTACCTTTATGTCGTCATACCGGACTTGATCCGGTATCCAGTCCAGCATAGGCGGTAATCAACCAATTACATAACAACTGGACTCCGGTTTGCACCGGAGTGACGGAGCAAAAACGGATTCCGTGTTCCCGAGTCAAGCCCGGGACAGGCTCAGCTCCTCTTGCACGGAAGTTTACCTGCCTGTATTTATGGCAGGTTTACAAGCCCAGTCTGGGACGTGGTGGAATTTGTATATGGCCTTGAATGCCATCCAAATAGTCACCGTTTCAAGGCTGTAAATACTCATTAGCCGGATGAACCTTATAAGTAAAGCAGCGACATGGAGGGAAAGATCTGTCACAAACACATACGGACAAGTCTTAAGTTTTGTAATAACATAAGGAATTGTACTATTTTTGTGGCGCAAATATAACAAAAAAAAGTGCCGATAGAATCAGACAGGTACCAATTATCATATAGATATTTATCGTTTCATCAAGAAAAATTACTGCAAATATGGATGCAAGGACAGGTTTCAGAAAAAAGGTCATGGATCCTTTGTTAGCAGAAGTGTTCAAAAGCCCGAAGTAATACAGGCCATAAGCAAGGGCCGTGCCGGCGAGTGAAATATAAAGGACCGGAATCCAGACCTGGCACAGGCCGGAAAAACCATGAAGGGGCATACGGATGAAGATGATCGGCAGGAGCATAAGGCTGCCGAACAGTGCTGAAAAGCCCATGAGCAGGGTGGCACCGTACAGTGCCATAAAACGTTTTGCAATGCAGATACTTAATGCAAACAGCGATGCGGAAAGGAGCATAAGCCCCAGACCGCTAAGAGAGTCCAGTGTCAAGCTGCCGGATTCCCATGCGAAACATGACACTCCGACTGCCCCGACAATGGCACTGATCCAGCTTTGGAACTTCCATGGTTCATTATTTACAAACCTTGCAATAATCATCACAAATACCGGATTAACACTGAAGACAACAGCCGAAGACGCAGCCTTTTCAAAAACAAGAAGTGCAATGTGAAAAATAGATATTGCTGATGCAATACCTATGAAACCGTTAAGACAAAAAATTCCATAATCCTTCAGGCCAAGCGGATTCATTCTCAGCCTCAGGATGGGAATGGAAATGATTATCAAGACAATTCCGGTAATAAAAAAACGGATAAAGGTCAGTACAATAGGGTCTATCCTTGTTCCGATGAATTTACCCGTGACCTCCACGGTGCTGAACAGGCCTACTCCGCAAATCAGACTGATTACCCCTATCAGTTCATCCCTTGACATAATAAACAGGTTCCTTTTATCCTTGTGAAAAAAATATCACGATCCCCGGACAGGAAAATAACTTCATCCGGGAACTTTTTCATATTGGGTATAACGGAACAAAAATATTGTCAAATTTTAATATATGTTGACCATAAAATAAGAGTAGTCAACAGGCAAGATCTTTTATTTGTTTGAAATTTCAGCCTTATCTATTAAGGTAAATTCCTCAGCAATCAGCTGAGCAAAATGAAATTGGAAAAAGGAGACTTCTTATGAACAAAGATATTTCATCCGGATATCCCTTAATAAATAGAAATGATTCAGTTTTAGTTATTATTGATATGCAGGAAAAGCTTGTCCCTGCTGTAGCGGAAAAAGAACTGATTATTGAAAATACCGTCAGGCTGGTCAAATTCTCTCGCATTATCGGCCTTCCGGTTGTCATTACAGAACAGCAAAAACTCGGCGATACTGTCCCCGTGATCCGCCAGGAACTCTCGGAAGCTAAACCCATTGCCAAGATGCACTTCAACTGCTTTGGTGCTGATGCTTTTTCGGAAGAAATCAGGAGGCTGGGCAGAAACACACTAATCCTTGCCGGCATTGAGGCTCATATATGTGTGACACAGACTGCATTGCATGCTGTTCCTGATTTTAGAGTGCATGTAGTAAGCGATGCCATATCATCTCGTTCCAACAGGAATTATGAAGTTGCCATAATGCGGATGCAGCAGTGTGGAGTAACCATTACATCCACGGAAATGGTAATATATGAACTTCTGGAAAAGGCCGGGACAGGCGAATTCAAGGAAGTGCTCAAGCTTGTGAAGTGATTAATGGTGTCCTGTTCACTTTTTGAGATGTTCTTAACTTCCTGATATCATAGTTTAAATCTGATTCAGGAGGAGATGTTTTTCTCCGTTTTTTCTTGCTTATCCCAGTTCTGGTATTATCTTATTCCTATTGACAGTTACAGTTTTTATACTAATGATCAATTGAAAATATTTCTTTAGAGAATCTTTAAATTTTGACGAACTCGCAAAAAGTCATAAATTGCTTTTTTGCGAGACCATCAATTTTGAATTTTCAGTAATTCCGGGTAAAACGGGAGAGGAGCGATTTTTATGTTTGAACAGGGTGTGATCAGGCCGCCCAGTGAGGCAGCAAGCCTTCTGGTAAGGGTAACGAGAAACTGCCCATGGAACAGGTGCCTTATTTGTCCGGCATATAAAGGTGTTAGTTTTTCAAAAAGGTCGGTTGAGGAAGTTAAAAGAGATATCGACAGCATGGCGGAAGAATATTCTTCCCAAATCAATATGATTACATCAGCGTTCCTGCAGGATGCTGATTCCCTGGTAATTCCAATTCCGGAGGTATTGTCAATACTCAGGCATCTCAAAACCAGATTCCCCAAAATTGAACGGATTACCACATATGCCCGTGCGAAGACCCTGAAAAAAATAAGTATTGAACATTTTAAAGAACTCGGGGAGGTTGGGCTTAACAGGATTCATACAGGGATGGAAAGCGGATCCGAAAAGGTGTTAAAGATGATTCAAAAAGGGTCAACCCCTGAGGATATAATAGCAGGAGGTTTGAAAGTTATGGAATCCGGCATTTCCCTTTCTGAATATATAATGCCCGGTGTCGGAGGAAGGGACTTGAGTAGAGAGCATGCGCTTGAGACAGCCAGAGTGCTCAATATAATCAGGCCGGACTTCATAAGGGTTCGGACCTTTGCCATGCATCCAATGTCACCAATGCAAAAGATGGTTGAAGATGGGACTTTTATCCATATGAGTGATGAGGAAGTTATTGCTGAAATAAGACTGCTTGTTGAAAATCTTGATGAGATGCACAGCCATTTCCGTTGCGGAGATTTCAGTCTGAATCTCCTCATGCAGGTAGATGGTTATCTTGACAGCAGCAAGGGTGAGATGCTGGAGGAACTGGACAGATTTCTTTCATTAACAAAAGAGCAGCAAAAGGCCTATTCACTTCTGCAAAGGTCTTATCCTGTTTTTCAAAGGCCGATTGATTCGGTAAAGGATGAGAAGGTATTAAAGGAGGTTTCCCGTGAGATCGAACGGCTGGAGAAGAACGGTGAAGATGGTTTTAATTCTTATATCAGGCATTTAATGTCGTTCCAGCTGCCACAGCCACAGACATCAGACTGGAAGTAGAATATTTTTCTGCTGGCGGGTGACTGTTTGCGTTCAGGTTTTTTTATGAAATCTTTAAATGCCGGGAAAAATGATCCCATCCGGAAGGTTTGATCCTGCGTTGTGATCCATCAGGGGATATTAAATTTATGCCTTCATTTTCGTCGGTAATAATTCCGAGTTCCGTAACAGGGACATTACCTGCTGAGGCAACGGCTGCACGGATTCTGTCAATGCAGTCCGGAGGGCAGGTAATAATAAGTTCATAATCATCACTGCTTTTCATGAACATCTCATAGGGGTCTTCTCCAAGATACGATGCTGCCTTATGCATATGCTCGCTTATCGGGATATTCTGCTTGAAAAGCCTTGCACCCACACGACTTTCTCTGCATATATGTCCAAGATCGCCGATGATGCCATCACTGATGTCAATCATTGCCGTCGCACAGCCTGATTCCGCTATTGCATGCCCCTCACATGCGCGGTGAGAAGGATTCTTGTATGCTGTGACAAGGTGATGCCTGTCAAAATCCTTGTCAGGAATGGAGAGCTGGAGAAGTTTCAGACCTGCGGCCGATTCTCCCGGAAAACCTGTGACAAGGATAGCATCTCCAGCCCTGGAGCCGGATCTGCGGACAATTCTGCCCTGTTTAACTTCTCCTATCAGGGTAACATCTATAAAGATACCACCGCCTGATTCAGTTAAATTGCCTCCAATGATTGATGCTCCGAAAGGATTCAGCTCGTAAAGAAAACCCCGGTACAGGGCTTCCACGAATGAGACTGGAGTATCCCTTTTCAGGCCTAAAGATACAAGAGCATAAAGGGGCTTACCTCCCATAGCACCTATATCGCTGATGTTCAAAGTCATTGTCCTTTGCCCCAGTTCAACGGGAGAAAAGTACCGGGGCAGAAAATGCTTACCTTCCACCACACAATCGCAGGTGACCAGCATTTCATAACCCTTACGGGGGGAGAAAGAGGCACAGTCATCGCCTATGCCAACCTTGACCGAGGTCGCCATTACGCCTTCATTACGGAGGATTGCATGAATCCTGTCAATCAATTTAAATTCACCTGTGTCAGCTACTGTCTCGGTCATAGTCGCTCTTGCTTCAGCAGTTATTACTCCTTAAAGAATATATGCAAAAGCCGTCAATCATTTCCCAAAATATTTCAATATCATCATTGTGATATCGTCAGTCTGAGGTGCATCCTGGCAGAAGTTTTTGATTTCCTCCATCATTCCTGAAGTCATTTCTTTAAGGGGTTTTTCCTTCAGTCTGGCAATTTCCCGTTCTAATCTTTCCTCTGAAAACAATTCATCCTTTTCATTCATGGCCTCTGTAACACCGTCAGTAAAAAGAAATACCATATCCCCTTTTTCGAGGACGATTTTTTTTGATTGATAGGAGAAATCTTCCATTACGCCAAGTGCAATACCGTTAGTCGTCTCAAGAGGTTTTACCTCCCCGCCGGAACGAATAAGATAGGGAGGGTTATGTCCGCCGTTACAGTATTCGATTTCACCTGTGCTGATGTTAAAAATACTGAAAAAGAGAGTAACAAACATTAATGAAGGATTGTCCTGAGAAAGATTGTTGTTGACCATGCTTAAGATTTCACCGATTGGTAAACCCTTTGTGGCTTTTGCCTTGATAAGTGTCATTGTTATTGCCATAAACAGCGATGCAGGCACGCCTTTTCCCGAGACATCTCCCACAGCAATACACAGATTATCATTATCCAGAAAAAAGAAATCATAAAGATCTCCTCCAACTTCTTTTGCCGGTTCCAGAACAGCATAGATATCAAATTCAGTCCTGTTCGGGAAAGGTGGAAAAACCTTTGGCAGGATTCCCATCTGTATGTCACGGGCAATCTGCAGTTCACTCTCGATTCTCTGTCTTGCTGCTGTCGTTTCAGTTAACTCTTTGATATACCTGGTTAGAGAGGTTTTCATATAGCTAAAGGAATCGGCCAGTTTTCTTACCTCGTCCCTTGTCTTGATAACCGGCAGTTCGACATCAAGATTTCCTGTTGCAATAATATCGGATGCCTTTGAAAGGGCTCTCAGCGGCCGGGTGATAGATCCCGCTATCAAAATAATGACTGCAAAAAGGAATATGAATCCTGCGATACCCAGGGATATGACGATATGGTTAAGACGGGTTATATCCTCCATCAACTCATCCTGCGGGAAAAGAGCAGCAAATGACCATCCGTTTGAGGCCAGAGGCGCATAAACCATCCAGCATCTTTTCCCTGTGACAAGACTGGTAAAAGGAACAAAACCTGAGTTGCCCTTAATCATTTCTCTGCCGAGTTCGCGAAGTTCCATACTGTTTCTTTCCTCAGCAGCACTGAATATAGTTTCATTCATAACCAGGCTGGAATCGGGATGAGTAATAAATGTACCGTTTTTGGAGATCAGGAATCCATATCCTGTCTGTGCTATTTTTATAGAGCCTGCAATTTCCTGGAGCCATGCCAGCGAGACATCCGCAGTTACAATGCCCATCATCTTTCTCTCACCAAGGAGCGTTCTGTAAAATGGCACAGAATAAGTTGACATAACTATATTGCCGGCACCTTCATCAAAATACGGTTCGCTCCATGTCGGGCGATTGAGCTGCTTGGGTATCTGGTACCAGTCCCAGTAAAAATAGTCATAAGGTATGTATGAGAAATCGATCTTGCCATTATTTCTATAATAGTATGGGGCAAAAAATAATGAGTTTCTATTGTATGAATAAGGCTCAAAGGCAATAGTAGAGCCAAATATCTCAGGATTGCTTTCTACTACTGATCCTACCAGATCAATTATCTGGCCGCCTTCATAGAAAAAGAATTCCATAAAGCATGCAAGGTTTTTTGGGATTTTTTCTACTGAGATTAAAACCGTATCAATCCGATTCACCGTTGCCTTGGCAAGGTTCCTTGCGTTTTCTTCAGCGGTCTTGATGATGAGGTCTCGCGAAACCACATAATTATAGCCAAAAATGACAAAAAAAATAAGCGTAACACTTGTAAGAATAAGTAAAATAAGTTTCAGGCCTATGCCTCTATTTATCACCATGACTGCTGCACTTTTGATAAAAGGATTTAAAGTCCGGGACCTGGGTTATCAAGCCATTTTCTTTAAGTATGCTGGCAACCCGATAGTAGTCTTCGGGGACCAGCTGTCCCATCGGGACATCGGAATCATCTGGAAAGATAAGATCCTTCATTCTCATGAGCATCCATTTCTGGTGTACCCGGGTCGCAGGGATATGTGCCTTATGTAGATTTTTGAGCACAATATCAAGCGCTTCATCAGGGTGGGCAAATGCATACTTCCAGCCCTCAATAGATGCATCAACAAAGGCTCTGCAGAGGCCGGGATAGTTTTTAAACGTATTTTCAAGCGTATAGATACCGTCTTCAGGGAAGTTAAGGCCATATTCGTGGAAGAAAAAGGTTTTTAATTCATCAGGATTCAGCCCGGAATTAAGGATCGTATGATACTCATTAAACCACATGGCGGAGGCAACATCCACGCCGTCACGCAGGAATAGATTAACCGAAAAGGACTGTCTAATCTCCTTTATATCAAGGTTGTACTTTTTAAAGAATGCCTTTGGCTGGATTTGAAAGTCCGGGCCCCAAAGGCCCACTTTTTTGCCGTTCATATCGGCAGGCGTTTTTATATTGCTTGATTTTTTGGCTACAAGCATTAAGGAGGAGCGTTGCATAATTTGAGAAATATTAACGACCTTTATGCCTTCAGCACGCATTTGTATCCCGGAGGAGAGCCACAGTGTGGCAAATTGAGCCAGGCCGTTTTTTAAAAGTTCGGAAGGAGGGTTATCCGGCCCTCCATTAATCATGCTCAGATTAATGCCATGTTTTCTGTAAAATCCCAGTTCATCTGCAATGTAATAACCAGCAAACTGGGCTTGCGGCACCCACTGGGGGACAAAAGAAGTTTTTTGCAGGCGGATGTCATTTGCGAGGGCATCAGAAGCTATAATGAGAAAAATTAAAAAAAGACATGTTTTAATGATTCGCATTTATACAGCCTTATTAATAAAAACAGTAAGTGTAAGGATATTATTGCCGTCTTCCCGTCTGTATTGAATTTCATCTACCATTTGCCTGATGAAAAAAATCCCAAGACCGCCTACTTTTCTTTCAGATAGATCGGCATGAAGATCCGGTTCCGGTAAGGACAGGGGATCAAATGGTATCCCTTTATCCATAATCTCTATTTTCAACAGGGTATCTTTTTGCGAAAAACAGGTTATTGTTACCTCTCCAGATTTTTCAGGATATGCATAGTTAAAAATGTTGACGAGCGATTCCTCTGAGGCAAGCTCAATTTCTTTTAGCCTTTTATTGCTGAAACCCGTTTTTCTGGCACATTCGGATACGAACCCAACCAGATTTTCAAGATGTTCTATTGTGGCAGGCAATATTATTTTTGACATTGGCGCCTGTTACTCTGTTGGCAGTGCACCATAATTCTGCGACCGCACAACAAAAGGAGATTATATTTCAGAAATTCCCATGTCATATAACCCACAGTGGCGGAGAGCTTAAAGATTTCTCCTAAATTTGTTCAACAGCTGCATTGACCGATTCATATATTGGAACAATGGAACTGAAACCTGAAATCTCAAATACCTCTTTTACTGTATCTTTCAGGGTACAGAGCAGTAGACGTCCATTTTTCGCTTTAAGTTTCTTTGCCGTAACCAGAATACTGCGAAGGCCCGCACTGCTTATGTAATCCAGAGATCCGAAATCAATAATGAAGCTGGTTTCACCTTCAGCTATCCAGGCAGACAGTTTTTCCTCAAATTCGGGTGCAGAAACGCCATCCATTCTGCCGCTTACAGAGACAACAGAAGCCTTGCCTGCTTTATTATAAATAATTTCCATATGCACCTCCCTGCAATTATTTGCCTGTAGATCACCCATAATTGAAATGATTTCCTGATGAACGTCGACAAAAGTTAGTCTGAAATTAAAAAAGACAATCAGGATCAGACTAAATAAGCTATCCTTTCTGTTCTATTTTTTCCTTACCTTATCCTTTATTCGTTTAATATGTCCTCGGCCTAATCCCTTGACCTCGCAATCAAGCTCAAAAAACCTTTCTATCTTTGCATCATTCAGGATGCCAAAGCAGTCAATTACAGCCAGGGGACCTCCTGCCATTCTTACTACATCGTCAGGTTCAAGTTCCATGTATGGACGATGCCGAACTGCAAGGACGATAGCGTCAGAACCTTTCAGAGCATTTGCGAGATCAGGTGTCATTGAGAAGTTTTCAAGTTCTTCCTGATTCCTGAAAAACCTTGACCAACTGACACCAACCGCAGGGTATGTTTCCTGGTTTTCCAGCTCCCACCAGTGTTTCACATATGGATCATGGGCCTTCACATCGGCTCCCATTTCGGTGAGTTTCCGAACAATGATCTCAGATCCGCTGTAACGGGTATCTCCAACATCCTCTCTGTATGATACTCCCAATACTGTTACCTGTGAAGCAGCTACAGTGCGGCCCATATTCCTGAGACAGTCACGAACCAGTTGAGTTGCATGTAATGCCCTTGTATCATTGATATTGATGGCTTCAGGTGTAATTTTGAAGATATCATTATCAAACCCCATCAAATGCTTGTAGGCCCAGAGCCCAAGACCGCCGTCTTTAGGGAGGCAATAACCCCCGATTCCCGGGCCGGGAAATATAATATTGCTGTGTGTAGGTCTTACTTTGATTGCATCTATAACTTTAACGATGTCCACACCATTAGTTTCCGAGAAGAGGCTCCATTCATTGAGAAATGCGAGAATAGTGGCCCTGTAGCTGTTTTCCACGATTTTGCATGTTTCGCTTTCAATAGGCTTATCAAGCACGGTAAGAGGGTATTTATCAACATTTAGAATCTGGGAGAGAAAGTTTGTGACTTTTTCCCTGCTTTTCTGATTGATGCCGCTGCAAACGCGCCAGAAGTCCCTTACCGATTTAACATAGTCCTTTCCAGGCATTACCCGTTCAAAGCTGTGAGCCAGCAGGGGTTCATCTTTAATACCCCTCGCCTTGAATGCCTTTTTTATAAGAGGATATGCGACATACTCAGTGGTTCCCGGAGGTACTGTTGTCTCTATAAGCACAAGGCAGTTGGGGGATATCTTTTCCCCCATTATCTTGAAACTATCCTCAAGGGCACTTATCTCTGCGAAACCGCTCCTTAAATTCCCCAGTTCCTGCTTTATAAAATCGCACTGGACATCTACTACGAGGACATCGGCAAGTTTAAGTGCATCATAGGTATAGGTGGCAATCAGGGTTTTTTTCTGGTTTACACACCTCTCAATCATCGGGGCTACTTCCGGGTCCTCGGCCTTGATCGGTGATATGCCGCGATTAAAAAGAGGTATTTTCCAAAAACTCCTGGGGCTTGGTCTCTGCATGCCTATAACAAACTTATTTGATTTGCCTGTTTCTTTATCACCGGAATCCGCCACAACACCTGCCATTACTGCCCCCACAAATCCAAGGCCCATAACCACAACAATCTCAAAGCCCTGTTCACGTTTTAACTGAACCGTTTTCTCAAGGCTATCAAATTCCTTTTTGTAATCATCTGCTTCCGGAATCTTGAATTTTTCTCCTTCAGGACTGATTGAATATTCCATTAAATCTGTGGACTCCTTATCTATGGCATGAATAACGGAAAACCATACCCCAGCCTTCGCCAGGCAATGCATTCAGGGCAGACAAAGGCAGAAATAATATGCGCATTACAGGATACGAACAATAGAGGAAAGGGCTGAAGATGTCAAGCACGAAGGGGACGTATGAGTTGTTCAAAAGATCAATCTTTTCTTGACAAAAGAGCACTTTGCTTTGAAACTTAAAGCAGGGATTCAGTGTTGTCTTTGGGTTCAATCCGCCAGAGGCGGACGAGGGTTCGATCCTGCCTCAGGCAGACAAGTCCC
>DAINAR010000042.1:0-25432 GCA_036733345.1 Deltaproteobacteria bacterium
TCATCTCCCGAGTTGTGCTTTTAATCCACCAGCCAGCTAACCAAAGGCTGGTAAACCATCCAGAGGCTGGTAAACCATCCAGAGGCTGGTAAACCATCCAGAGGCTGGTAAAAGGCAGAAAAGCCCGCCATAAACACGGCAGAAAAGCCCGCCATAAACACGGCGGACAAGCCCGCCATAAACACGGCGGACAAGCCCGCCATAAACACGGCGGACAAGTATCCCCGAAGCTTGCTTCGTCTTGTCATCCCTGACTTGATAAGCCTGCCCCGGACCCCGATCCGGGGGGATCCAGTCAAGCATGTTTCTGGATTCCGGCTGGAGTTTATCCCGGACTTGATTCGGGGCCGGAATGACGGTTGATACCCCGCGCTGCTCTGCGGCGGGATAGTTCATTGTCAGGCAGATATGATTCCTCAGGGATATAAATGCTGTACCCGTCATCGTTAATTCTTTTAGCATATTAGCTTTTTTTTGCTGCTTAAGTACCCTTTTATTTTTTAGACGGAACAAAATTGATGAAACCGCAAAAAGTCAAAAATGCTTTCTTTCTGTCATTTCGGGGCCGGAATGACACAGTTAATATATATTATTGACGGGCTAATAAAAACATTTTAGTTGATCACAATAGCTCTACTAAATCAATACTATAAGGCTAACTGATCTTTTTTCATAGATCAAGAACTATAATCAAATTCAAATGTGCTTGTTTCAAATGTCATTGGTTGACATATTTATGTCTTATTACTATGATATAAAATAACGATAAAAGGATATCAAAAGAGCCACCTGAAAGCCGTTTCAGGCTTGTGCGCTCTATTTTTTTATCTGGCTTCCAATAGCGTTTGCTTAAAAATATGAAAACATCAAAGATTTTGCAGTGAATATGAAAATCTCAAAGCAAGGGAATTTCTACTAATGCATTTAAGCCAGCTGATACCCTGATTTTTTAAAAGAAGGAATTATTTAACTTAATACTTGGCTTAAAATTATAATTTGAAGAAAAATATTTGACTTTAAAGAGTTACTTGTTTAGCTTATAAGTTTTAAAAAAACGAATGTTTGATATAGACGATTATGACTATGAACTGCCGCCAAGCCTGATTGCACAAGTTCCTGCTTCACGTCGGGACAGTTCTCGTTTGCTTGTAGTGGATCGAAAAAGGGGTTCATTTTCTGATAAGCATTTTTTTGATCTTCCGAATCTGCTCCTACCTGGCGATCTTTTAATTGTCAACGACACCAGGGTGGTACCTGCAAGGCTTTTTGGCCACAAGGAGAGCGGGGGTCAAATTGAAATACTGGTACTGGAGCATTCTGATTCAACTGAGCATGGACAGTCTGTTCGTTCTTGTTTGCTGAAATCCTCCAAGCCTCCAAAAATTGGGGCTCTCCTGTTTTTTGAGTACGGTATTTCAGGAGAGATAAAAGAGGTTCTTGGTAATGGAATCGTTAAGATATTATTTAAGGGCAATGAATCTATTGATTTGATTCTGGAAAAAAAGGGGCATATGCCCTTGCCCCCATATATAAAGAGAGAAGGCGCCGGACATTTTTCAAGGCTTGACAAGGAACGATATCAGACTGTTTTTTCTAAAGAAAGGGGTGCGGTAGCAGCTCCGACAGCAGGACTCCATTTCACAAAACGTTTGATTAAAAGCCTTAAAGAGGCAGGGATCTCAATCACCTCTTTAACTCTGCATGTAGGATATGGAACCTTTAGTCCTGTCAGAACAAAGGATGTCAGAAAACATATTCTTGGTGAAGAGTTTTTCAGGATAGAGGCCAAGACAGCTCAGGCAATCGAGAATGCAAAAAAAAATGGCGGAAGGGTGATTGCTGTCGGGACTACGGTTGTCAGAGCCCTGGAGACTGCGTCAGCATGTGACGGTTCTATTATTCCTTGTGAAGGAAGAAGCAGTCTTCTTGTGACACCAGGCTTTTCTTTCAAGGTAGTGGATGCCTTGGTAACAAATTTTCATCTGCCAAGGAGTTCATTACTTTTTTTGGTATCAGCCTTTGCTGGTGTCGGCTTTACGAGAGAAGCCTACAGTTGGGCAATTAAAAGACAATACCGCTTTTACAGCTACGGTGATGCAATGCTGATCATCTAATTTTATTAAGTTAGAATATATACATATACAATTGAAATTCAGGGTGATTCATAAAAGCCAATCATGTAACGCCAGGGTTGGAAAAATAGAAACAGTTCACGGGTGTTTTGATACACCTGTCTTTATGCCCGTAGGAACCCAGGGGTCGGTTAAGGCGGTTTCACCTGATGATTTGCTGGAAGCTGATGTAAAGATTATTCTGGCCAACACATATCATCTATATCTGAGGCCAGGTCACAAGGTAATAAAAAAGCTTGGCGGACTTCATCGATTTATGAACTGGTATGGGCCCATCCTGACTGATAGCGGAGGATTTCAGGTTTACAGCCTGTCCAGATTAAGGTCAATTTCAGAAAAAGGGGTTACTTTTCAATCGCATATTGATGGTTCGAAGCATTTCATAGGCCCTGAGGAATCCATGGAAATACAAAAGGCATTGGGTGCTGATATTGTTATGGCCTTTGATGAATGCGCTCCTTTTCCGGCTGATTACGAGTACGTCTTAAATTCTGTTAAACTTACGACTCTCTGGTCTCGCAGGTGTATTGAAAACAAGACAAATGATCATCAGGCTCTTTTTGGCATTGTTCAAGGTGGTATGTACAGTGATTTGAGAGAAATGAGTGCCAAGGATTTAGTTGCCATGAATTTTGACGGATATGCCCTTGGCGGCCTTTCCGTAGGAGAAGACACCGAAACCAGGTTGCGGGTAATAAACGAAACAAAGGATTTTCTTCCATATCATAAACCTGTCTACCTGATGGGAGTCGGCACTCCTGCGGATTTGATAGAAGCTGTGATGTTGGGAGTTGACATGTTTGACTGTGTTATGCCAACACGAAATGCAAGAAACGGAACGCTGTTTACCAGGAAAGGCAAGCTGACCATAAAAAATTCCAGGTATATTGATGATAAAAGGCCAATTGATGAAAGTTGCAGATGTTACACCTGTTCAAATTATTCAAGGGCATATTTACGGCATCTTTTTATGGCAAAGGAAATTTTGGCCTATAGATTGAATACTATTCATAATATTTATTATTATACTCACCTGATGGATGAGATAAGACAATCTATTCTGGAAGATAATTTTGCTGATTACCGCAAAAAGTTTTATGAATTACAAAATAAGGAGGTTTCATAATGAATTTTATTGCCTATGCTATGGGAGGAGCAGGAGGGACTGGGGGGCAGTCAAGCAGTTTTGGTGCCTTTATTCCCCTGATTCTCATGTTTGCAATCTTTTATTTTCTGCTTATAAGACCTCAGCAAAAAAAGGCTAAGCAGCATAAACAAACTCTTGCGTCCTTAAAAAAGGGTGACAGGGTTGTAAGCTCCGGGGGCCTTTATGGGACAATTACCGGTCTTACAGATGATACAGTAACAATGGAAATTGCACCAAAAGTGAGAGTAAAGATATCAAGGGCATCAATTTCAGGTGTTATGAGCTCAAATGTGTCTGCTTCGACTGACAAAGAATGAAGATGAATTTTAGGGTTTTATTTCTTAAATATTTAAAAACTAAGAAACTCAATCGGGAGTAGCAAGTGTTGAATAAATTAGGTTTTAGAGCCATAATTGTTTTAATTTGTGTTTTGATAGCATTCCTTTATCTTACACCTTCTTTTACAAAAGAATTCCCTTCATGGTGGTCCAATCTTCTTCCAACCGAGAAGATTCACCTTGGCCTTGATCTTCAGGGGGGTATTCATCTTATGTTGGAGGTGGAGGCGATAAAGGCCGTTGAAAACCATTTGGAACGTGTAGTAGATGAATTAAAACAGGACTTGCGCAAAAACAAAATCCGTTACATGGTTTTAAAAAGGGATGGCTCGGACAAAATTGCTATCACGTTGATAAGGCCTGAAGATGCAGATATTTTTCAGGACCTGCTAAAGACAAATTACCCTGATTTTGAAGAAAAACGTGTAATGACAGATCCATCTCAGACAGCCTTTTCTCTGGCGTTACTTAATAAGGCAAAGGGACGTATCATGAAAATGGCTGTTGATCAGGCTCTGGAAACGATTAGGAACAGGATTGATCAGTTTGGAGTCAGTGAGCCGGATATCAGACCTCAAAAGGACAACACTATCTTGGTCCAGTTGCCTGGAATAAAGGACCCTAAAAGGGCAATTGATCTAATTGGCAAGACCGCTATTCTGGAATTCAAGCTGGTTGACGAGGAAAACAGTCTTGAAGAAGCATTAAAGGGAAACATTCCTCCCGGGGACGAAATACTTTATCAGATGGCAGTTGACCCTAAGACTGGTCGCAGGACCAAGATTCCCTTTTTATTGAAGAAAAGGTCCGTACTTACCGGTGAATATTTGACTGATGCAAGAGTGCAGATAGACAGCCGGTATAATGAACCTTATGTATCTATTTCATTTGACGGAAGAGGAGCCAAGCTATTCGAAAAAATTACAGGGGAGAATATCAAGAAAAGGCTGGCAATTGTTCTTGATGATACAGTAAATTCCGCCCCCGTTATTCAGGATAGAATATCTGGTGGTAAAGCTCAAATTACCGGGCGATTTACGACTGATGAAGCGCGGGATCTCGCTATTGTTCTTAGAGCAGGAGCTCTCCCTGCGCCTGTTAAAATAGTTGAGGAGAGAACAGTTGGACCTTCTTTGGGTAAAGATTCAATACAAAAAGGCTTTAAATCCATGTTCATAGGCGGATTAATCGTAATTCTTTTTATGATTATTTATTATAAGATATCTGGTGCTATTGCTGACCTGGCTCTTTTGTTAAACATCCTTTTTATTATTTCAGGCCTTGCATTTTTCGGCGCCACATTAACTCTCCCGGGAATTGCGGGAATTATTTTGACAATAGGCATGTCCGTTGATGCAAATGTATTGATATTCGAACGAATAAGGGAAGAGCTCAAGCTTGGAAAAACCCCCAGGGCATCTATTGAGGGTGGATATGGAAAGGCCCTCGTCACAATTCTTGATGCCAATATCACAACTCTAATCGCTGCCCTGGTGCTGTTTCAGTTTGGGACAGGGCCTGTCAGGGGTTTTGCAGTTACTTTGAGTATAGGAGTTATAGCCAGTCTGTTTACGGCTGTGTTCGTAACCCGTATCATTTTTGACTATATATATGGCCATGGAAAATTGAAAAAGATTAGTATTTAGCAAATAAGTTGATGCAGTTATGATGTCAATGGAGTAGTTAATGGAATTCATAAAGCAGAATATAAATATTGATTTTGTTGGAAAGAGGCGAATGGCATATATTTTTTCTGCCAGTCTGATAATTTTAACGGTTTTTTTATTAATATGGCGGGGTGGACCCAACTACGGTGTTGATTTTTCTGGGGGTATTTTAATCCAGGTGCAATTGTCAGACAATAGAACCATTGCCGAAATCAGAAAGGCTCTCGAATCAGTCCATCTTGAAGACAGTATCATTCAGGAGTTTGGAGAAAAAGATGCTTTTGAATATTTAGTTAGAGTCAGACAGACAGATATTGAGTTGACAGGCCTGGGTGATCGGGTTGATCAGGCTTTGAGTTCTGAATTTGGCCAGGATGTTGAAATCCGAAGAGTTGAAATGGTAGGTCCCAAGGTTGGCGAAGACCTAAGGCAAAAGGCCTTGTTTGCCATTTTTTATGCCACCCTCTTTATTGCAATATACATTTCCGGCAGGTTTGAACTAAAGTGGCTTATGAGTATTGTTATGGCTTTATCCCTGGCCTTTATAGTATATATTTCTTCAAGTTTAGGGGTAAGCGTTACGTGGCTTATAATAATTGCTATAATTGTAACACTGGCTCTCTGCTGGATTCTGAAACTTAAATTTGCATTAGGAGCGATTGTAGCCCTTGTTCATGATGTTACGATTACTGTTGGAATCTTTGCCTTGACTGACAGGGAAATATCTCTTTCTATTATTGCGGCATTATTAACAATTGTTGGCTATTCACTAAATGACACTATTATTGTTTTTGACAGGATAAGAGAAAACTCAAGGCGTTTAAGAAAGAGGCCTCTTATAGAAGTTATGAACATGAGCATAAATCAAACCTTAAGTCGCACCATCCTTACCTCTACAACAACCCTTGTTGTTGTTTTGGCCTTGTTTGTCCTGGGCGGAGGCGTTATTCATGATTTTGCCTTTGCAATTCTTACCGGAATAATAGTTGGTACCTATTCATCTATTTTTGTTGCAAGCCCGATTCTCTTAATCTGGGAAGGTAAGACTTCCAAAAATGACAAGTAATTTTAAGTTGAAAGGCATAGTTAATGGAGGTTTGGAAATCCTTTGGAAATTGAAGATTTTTTCATTTTAGCCTTGCTCAATAATTGAGCTGTGCAAAGAAGTCTTAATGAGGCTCTCTTTTATTTAATCTGTGTATATTAACTAATATTTTAGTTGCTTAACTTAATTTTTGTTTTTTAACGTAAAACCGGACCAAAGATGCCATTAATCTAATTTAGGAAGGATTAATCAGTTAATCGCTATTTCTTTGAGTGTCGTCGGTTGGTAAAAAAGAGTAATAAAAAACAATCGTCGTTCAGACTATCTTTTTTTTTGATATGTCTTCTGTTAATTACCGCTGCAGTCATACTTTGGCTGATCTTCCGGAATATATATATTATTTCTCCCCGCTTCAATTCACTATTGATCCAAATAAATAACGAGCCCAAAAAGATATTGTCCGGTGAAACCCTCGTTATTCATCCAAGGGACAGAATAAAATTCCTCAATATTTCTACAAACATACTATTTAATGTCGATATAAGGCTGACGGCAAAAGGTTTTGATGTTGAATCCTTAGCATTTGAAGAAATGAGTTTTTCTGATTTGCTGGATGGACGGGATATATTTGATCGTCATCAGTTCCGTATCTGGGTAAAACACCGCAATACAGGTTTAGGTTTCATAGATTTGGAAGTGCAGCCCTATTTAGAGGATTGGCTGAGTAAGGCAAACAGGACTATAGATAAAGCCAAGCGATTATCAATTCTTGAACGAGGGCATCGTTTGTTTCCAGATGATATCAGGTTAGGGAAAAGGCTTATAGATGAATACATATCACAAAATTTATGGCAACAGGCTGCTTTAATGCTCGAAGCCCTGGCAGAAAATAAATATGACAGGGAGATCCTTGATAAATTGCTGGATGTATATAGATCTATGTCTAACAAAGATGGGATAATTTCCGTTTTAAAAAGGATTGTTAAAGGGGCTCCGGATGATTTGGAGGCTAGAAACCAGTTAGCAGAGGCCCTGGAGGAAAATGGCAAGTTGAAGATGGCTATTGAGGAAAACCAGGCACTCCTTAAAAGAATTTCAAATAAGCAAAAATTATCAGTTTATAAGCGACTCGGTTATCTTTTTTCAAAGGCAGGTAAATATAATGAGGCAATTTTCAATTATCTGGAGGCTGCAAAGCTGGACGAGAATGATGCCGATCTCTATTATAATCTTTCTTATCTTTATGAAAAACTCCATCAGGAAGAAAAGGCTTACTATTTTTTAGAGAAGGCCACGAGGTTGAAGTCAGAAGATGTAGATAATCTTTTGAAAATTGCGCAGTGGCAGATCACAAAAAGGAAATTTTCCGACAGCATCAAATATCTTTCTGAAGTGCTGGAGATAAATCCAAATAATATTGAGGCCCTGTTATTGAAGGCCCAGGTTATGGAAAAACAGGGGAATAAACAGGGCCTGAAAAAAGTATATAAAGAGATACTCTCTCTGGAGCCTAAAAACGAGACAGTTATTTATAATCTGGGCAGCCTTGAATATGAGGCTGGAAATTTACAGGATGGTTTGAATTATTTTATAAGCTATTTAAAGTTATACCCTAACGATGTATCTGTACATGAAATAATTTTCGACATTTATAAAAGGTTAAAAAACGATCAGATGGCATACAAAGAGGCAAGGATTCTTGTTGAACTTAAACCGAACGATATTAGTCTGTACCAATTTATTTTTGATTATCTGAACGCCAGGGGCAGTTATAATTTGATAATTCCAATAATGGAGAAAGGTCTAGAGGCAAATTCTAACAACTATGATTTGAGAGAATATCTGGTATTTGCCTATTTAAAAAGTGGAGATGAAAAGCAGGCGATTAAGCAGATGGAAAAGATACTTCAGATAAGACCTGGAGATATAGATTTATGGCTTCAGTTAGCAAAACTCAGGGAAAAACGAAATGAATTATCAGAAGCATTGAAAGCATATAAAAAAATTTTGGAGCTATCAGCGAATAATGAGGATGCTCAGGAAAGCTATCTAAGGCTAAGGCTGAAGGGCGTTCAAGATGAAGAATCCAAATAGAAAACCACATTTTCATGTGACTGCCGGTTTAATAAGGCAAAATGGAAGGATTTTGATAACGAAAAGAGCTAAAGGCACTCATCTTGAAGGATTCTGGGAATTCCCCGGCGGAAAACAGGAAAAGGGAGAGACTTTAAAGGCTTGTCTTGAAAGGGAGATAGAAGAGGAGTTAGGGATTAAGATTAAGGCAAACCGTTTCATTATGTCATTATACCATGACTATGGGGATAAATTGATAACTCTGCATGTCTTTGATTGTATAGTCTTGCAGGGTGAACCAAATGCATTAGAGAGCCAGGAATTCAAATGGACTGAGCCGGTTGATCTTTCGAAATTTTCATTTTCGCCTCCAGACAAAAAAATAATTGAGTTTTTGGTAGATAGAGGCCATGATCAACTTTGATTAGTATCATGAGAATTTTTAAAGGATGGCAGGGTACTCTCAATATTTTATTAAAATAATATGCGGCTAAAAATCCATAGGGGAATTTATGCGAAAAGGAAACTGTGAATTTAAAGGCAGCGGCAGTCAGTATTTCGCAACTGTGTTTATTCACCTGTTTTTAACAAGTATTATTACGCTCGGCATTTATTTGCCGTGGGCCTGGGTGAAATTGTTAAGATTGAAGGCAGATCATACTGCTATTAATGGGAAAAAAGTTAACTTTTCAGGTACCGGCAGTCAGCTTTTTATGCTCCTCCTTGTTAACGGGTTTTTGACTCTCATCACCCTTGGAATTTATGGGCCGTGGGCTCTCTGCAACCTGTTCAACTGGCTGGCAAAAAATACACTTATAGAAGGCACTCCCAGTCAGTTTGCAGGCACGGGCGGCTCACTTTTTTTTATTTACATCATTCATCTTTTGATTCTTCCTGTTTTGACATTGGGGATCTATAGTATTTTAGGTTTTTATAGGCTTTTTGTGTGGAAGGAAGAACATACTAAATATGGTGGAGAAAGGACATCATTTGGTGGAGGATTCGGTCAATTTTTAAAGATTTACTTAATCAGTTGGATTTTAAACACCCTTACATTCAACCTTTTTTCTCCATGGTCTGTCTGCCTGTTTTACAGGTGGCAGATTAATGGCCTAGCGGTCGGTGAGAGCGGGGATGTTAAACACTTTCCACCTGTGAAGGTAAGGGCCTTTGTGACTATTGTATTTATACTGATCGGAATTGTCTTATTTTTTGGGCTTTTCTTTTTAGTTAGAACTGCACTCGACCAGGCAGAATCTATTAAAACCAGGTCTTTGGATACACCAAAACCTGCAAAAATTATTAAAAAGGGCACAGCAGTATCCAAGACGTCCAAAGTGGTGAGTCCAGCAGGAAAAATAGTTTCCCCCATTATTAGCCCTAAGACTGATGCAGTCCCCAAATCTACCAAAACCCAAGTCGAAAAGAATTATCCTGACAAAGAAAATCCCGCTCTTGACCAGGAAATCAAAAAACTTGACGATTTTATAAAGAAAAATTCAAGGAATGCAGATGCTTTTTATAATCGGGCAAGGCTTTATGCGGCTAAGGATGATTTTCCTCAGGCTATAAAAGACTACTCTCAGGCCCTGGAAATTGAAGAGAAACACGCTGACTCCTATTACAACAGAGGTCTTCTGTATGCAGAAATGGAAAGATATGAAGAAGCTGTAAAGGATTTTGATTCAGCTATCAAATTGGATTCAGGTGCGTCTGACGCATATTGTAACAGAGGAAATTCCCATTATCTTTTAGGGAGAGTGGATTTAGCTGTTAGTGATTATTCGGAAGCTTTAAAAATTAAACCAAATGATTCGGATATATACTTTAATAGAGCTCTTGCCTATTTGAGTAAAGGCGACAAAGAACATTCCGACGCAGATTTTAAAAAGTCGATGCAATTAGGTAACAGGAAGGCTGCAGAATATTTGAAATAATAGATAAGGGCCTGATTTTAATCCTGATTTATTTATGAATATACCCATGGGGGTTGAGTTTTTCTTTCAATTTTGGTGAAGCCTTGAATTTAATCGTTCTTCGTGATTTGAGGATTATCATTTCACCGGTTTGGGGGTTTCTTCCTTTTCTCGCCCATTTAAATTTAACCTGAAATTTTCCAAAACCTGAGATGGTTATATTTTCTCCTTTTGCGAGGGTTTGTTTGATAGTCTCGAAGAGGGTATTAATGATATTTTTAGCACGGCTCTCGCTTAAAAAAGTACAGTTCATTTCCGGGAATAAAAATTGTTGTGTGCTTTTACTCCTGTTTTTGAAACGAACATTGCGCATCACATTTTTGACAATATCCATTTTGGTCAAGGTCATATTATGTCCTGCTAATATAATATAGATGAAAAAGTATTTGATTTAGCATGGCATATTGATTTAAACATGTCAACTATCCGTAATGTTTGAAGTCCTGAGTAATGATCTGTTTACATCGCTTAATCGTTTTTTTCAATTATTAGCTTTTTTCACGCTAAAACCCTTTTTCACTCTGCCAATATTTATTTCAAGCTGTATCTTCCTCTTCATCTTTCATATAAGAATGCTTTTTCATCAATAGTTTTATAAAGCCAAAAATCGATATAAGCGCCATAAACGCGAATAGTATTTCATAAACATGGTAGCTTAGATAGGTAACCCAGGTTGTTTTTTTTCTGAGAGACTGCTGCCATTGCTTTTCGAGGCCTTCTAAACTGTCAGGCAGCACCTTTATAAAGGCTGGATCAACCTCTTCGCCATTCTTCAAATAATTAAGTATTGTCAATATGCTGTCTCTGCCATAATTGCCTAAAATAAATTCAATAAAACTTTTGCTCTCTTCATATGCCAGGAGCATGGGCTCTCTGTCATCTGGAAAACCGTTTTTTAAATATGCAAGTCTGATAAATCTGCCACTAAAAGCCGCCCTGTTCAAAAGAGATCTCTTTTGGTCAAATATGATTTCGCCTATACTGTCGCTTATCCATTGGGCAATACCTTCGTCAAGCCATCTGGGTAATACCTTTTTTTTAATATGATAATTAAGGAGTAAATGACAGAATTCGTGTTTTAAAATAGTTTCAAGACGGAACGGAAATTTACCCGCTTTGGAATAGTCAATCACAATTGCGGCTTGTTTAGGTACGGCATATGCCACAATCAGATCATTTTGAAAAAAATGATTTCTGTTTTTTATAAGGAATACTGTTGGTCTGAAATCATATTTCCATCTTATGGTTATTTCAACATCGCTTTTGATTTCAGGGTAGATATCAATAACATTCATTGCTGCTGATTCAAGAAGAGGATCGAAATAAACCATTAAATTTGAATTATCAATAAAATGCAGCTCTTCTGCGGAAAGGTTTCCCTTTAAACCAATTGTAAACACCAGAAAAAGAATCAGATATATTTTTTTCATATGGGCATGTTAAAAAAACAAATAGCCTTGAAAACGGATTGCAGATTACATAATATTCTATTCATATATATATTGATTATTTATAAATTTATTCAGAGTGTCTATCAATAAAGGAAAAATTATTAATGAATAATGTCTTAACGGGGCTTGATTTTCTCCGCGAATACCGCTGGAAGGAGCTAAAGGGATACAAATTAGGCCTTCTCGCAAATCAGGCATCATTAGACAGTAATTTAAATACTGCAAGAGAAATCATCTCGCGTCTGCTTCCCGGTCAACTCAAGGTGCTTTTCGGGCCCCAGCACGGATACGCCGGACAAGAGCAGGACAATATGATAGAAACGTACCACTCAGAGGACAGGACTCTTGATATACCTATCTACAGTCTTTATTCGGAAACAAGAGAGCCTCTTCATCATATGCTTGAGATTATTGATATATTACTCATTGATCTACAGGACGTTGGAACAAGAGTTTACACCTTTGCATCCACTATGCTCAACTGTCTAAGGGCGGCATCAAGATATGGCAAAAAAGTTATTATCCTGGACAGACCCAACCCTCTGGGAGGAGAATACCTCGAGGGCAACCTTTTGCGTCCCGAGTTATATTCATTTGTTGGATCTTACAGTTTTCCCATGCGTCACGGTCTGACAATGGGTGAAATGGCCCGCATTTTTAACCATGTTTTTGAATTGGGCTGTAATCTTGAAATAATACCGATGCATGGATGGACCCGTGAAATGTTATGGAATAACACTGGATTAAGATGGTTTATGCCTTCAACAAATATGCCTATTCCAGAGACTGCATTTGTTTATCCTGGCCAGGTAATATGGGAAGGTACAAATATTTCCGAAGGCAGAGGGACATGCCGACCATTTGAAATTTTTGGAGCCCCTTTTTTTTGCCCGGAAGTGCTCATTAAGGAATTAGAACCAGAGGCAACTATTGGCTGCTGTTTACAGGAATATTCATTTCGTCCGGTATTCAATAAATGGCAAGGAGAACTCTGTCATGGTTTTATGATACATGTCCTCGATCGTAATTCATTCCAACCATATCTGACTTCAATCGGACTTTTAAGGGCAGTTATGAAGATTCACGAACAAGATTTCGAGTGGAAAGATCCGCCGTATGAGTATGAATTCAAAAAAAAGCCCATTGATTTAATAATGGGCGACGTGTCAATTAGAAATGAGCTGGAGTCTGGAACGGCTCTCTCCATAATAAAAGAAAAATGGTTGGAAGACCTCAAATCTTTTGACGATTGGAGAAAGCCATTCCTCATTTATTCATAATAACTTCCAAACAGGATAAATATTTAATTAAAACATTTATAAATTGGTCGTCAAAAGAAGAAAGGGATTATTATTTTTCCTGCCCCCCGCCGATCCATCTGTCAATAGCTTCCTTATCAAATCTCCAAACCCTGCCAATCCGGATTGCAGGAATTTTGCCTTCTGCGGCATATTTACAGATAGTTATTTCATGTAACTTTAAATATTTCGCAACTTCCTTTGTTGTCATTATCTCTGGCATAGTAATACACTCCTTATATAAAGTTTTATTCAGTTGGCTTATTTTCATACTAAACAATATCAGTTAACCACTTAAAACATGTTTAATACCTAAAACCTTTAAAGTCAATAAAAAATCTGTTAATAGACAATAAAAACACTCTAAACTTTTATATTTTATTTGTTTTATATTTTCCCAACATCTATTCTTAATAATTAGGGATTAAAATAAATTATGAATCGAAAATATCTTTATATGCTAATTGTGCCATTTATTTTATTTTGCCTCGCTTTTATTAATTTGATTCCGTATGAAGTCAAATATGTTTTCGATGGAGACACAATACTTTTAAGTGATGGCCAAAAGGTAAGATATACAGGTATAGATGCTCCTGAAATTGCACATGAAGGCCAAGAAAGTGAATTTATGGCAATCTCAGCTATGAAATTCAATCGTGAATTAGTTTCGGCCAAACGAGTAAACCTGGAGTATGATCGACAAAAAAAAGATCATTATGGCCGTTTGCTTGCCTATGTTTTTTTGGAAAATGGGGATATGGTGAATGCATTATTGGTGAGGAAGGGGATGGCCTATGTATTAATTAAAAGTCAGGATCACAAATACAAAGACTTTCTTCTTGAATGTCAACGAAAGGCTATGACTGAGGAAATAGGGATTTGGAGCGGACTTAAAATAGAGAAGGAAAAATTATACATGGGTAATCTATCCTCCCATAGATTCCACAAAACTAATTGTCCTTTTGGAAAAAAAATAAGCAGAAAAAATTTGATAAAATTCAAATCCCGCAAAGAGGCATTTTGGCATGGATTCAGCCCCTGCAAACATTGTAATCCATAGAATTATGAATCTAAGGATTTTTATGGCCTTATACGTTCCTGAAAATTCATTTTACTAAAAGATGTGAGTATAAGGAAGATATACGGTTGCTGCCTTTTTTTAAATAAAAGGACTTATTGCCAAAAGAAGTCTGATTGTCTTTACAGGGCTTGAGTATTGAAAATCAGAAAATAGTCAACCTTTTTTTGAAGGTTCAGCAAAGATAGATTTTTTTATTACGGCCTTGTTATAGGCGTCCATAATATCACGACGCGTTAAAACTCCAACTAATTCTGTGGAATTTTCCTTTGCTACTACAGGTAGAATGGAGAAGTCTCTTTGGGTGATTTTTTCAAGGGCATTATATATGTTATCATCAAGAGCTACAGTAACTACCTTTGAAGTGGCGAGATCTTTAGCCACAACAAGATCCTTTAGATTTTCATCATATGCTATATCATGGTAATCAAGAAACGAAAGGATTCCTGTCAGGTTTTCTTCAATATCCACCACAGGAAAACTGTTATGTTTGCTTTTAGATATCTTCTCTGCCAGTTTTTTAAGACTCAGATTTTCCTGTATGCTATCTACCTCTGTATTCATAACATCTTTGACCAGAATTGACTTAAGGACGTTGATTTCCTTTCCAGCCTTTATATTTACTCCTCTCCTTGAGAGCTTGAGTGTATAAATTGAATCCTTCAATAGCCTGCCCGCAGCTAGTGAGCTTATTATGCAGGCAATCATAAGAGGAAGAATGATTTTATAATTTCCCGTCATTTCGAAAAGCATCAAAATGGCGGTTAAAGGGCCATGAGTCGTTGCACTTACTATGGCACCCATTCCGACAATACCATAGGCGCCCGGAGTTGCTGTAATATTTGGAAAAAGACTGTGAACAACAGACCCGAAAAAGCCTCCAGCCATTGCTCCCAGGAAAAGAGACGGGGCAAAAATACCGCCCGAACCTCCTGAACCTATTGTTATCGATGTGGATAATATCTTGAAAAAGACCAGAAGAAGCATGATCCACCATGAAAGCTTTTCTAAAAGACACAGATCAATAGCACCGTAACCAACTCCCAGGATATGAGGAAAAAGAAGGCCCATGATTCCTATGATAAACCCACCCAATACAGCCTTTAAATATTCCGGGAATTTTAGGTTTTCAAAAAGATCTTCAAATCGATAAAGTACGGTTGTAAATGTTACGCCAAGTACTGCACAAAAAAGCCCTAAGGATACATAAAGGGGAAATTCCCAGGCGCTTATAAGTTGGTAGGTGGGAACAATGATAGCAGGGGCATTACCAAGAAAATGGCGGGATATCGCAGTGGCAGTAACAGATGAAATGACAATGGGGCTGAATGTGGCTAGAGCAAAATCTCCCAGGATAATTTCAAGAGCAAACATCGATCCTGCTATTGGGGCATTAAAAGTGGCGGCGATGCCTGCTGCAGCTCCGCAACCAACCAGTGTCCTGATTCGATCACCTGAAACCTTGAGTATTTGCCCTATGGTCGATCCAATTGCCGAACCAATTTGGACTATAGGGCCCTCTCTTCCAACAGAACCGCCGGATGCAATACATATTGCAGAAGCCAAAGATTTTATAAAGACAATTCGTTTTCTTATGATACCGCTTTTTAAGGCTACAGCTTCCATTACTTCAGGAACACCGTGTCCTTTTGCTTCCCTGGCAAAGAAATATACCAGGGGCCCGACAATTAACCCTCCTAAAGCCGGAATCAATATCCTTAAATACCATGGAGTAGAGCTTATAATATCAATTAAGTTACCCTCAGAGCCATAGAAAGCTGCCTGAAAGAAATCTATTAAATAGCGGAATCCTACAGCGCCGAAACCACCAGCCAGCCCAACAAAAACTGCTAAAGCGGCCATTATGGTATTTTCAGTGGGTTTTAATGACTTAAAAAATATATTTATTTCCACTCCCTATCTACTTTATAGTTTTTAATTTAGCTTCAGCAATTTTTGCTTCACTTGTGTCAGGATAGTTTTTTATTATTTTTTTGAACAATAATTTTGAACTAATCTTATCATTTATTTCACCAAAGGCGAGTGCCTGTCGTAAAAGAGCATTAGGGACCTTATTTCCTTTTGGATATTTTTTTATTACTTCCTGATAAGCCAAAATTGCCTGTTCAAACTGTTTCAAGGCCATGTAACACTCGCCAACCCAGAATTGGGCATTATCCGCCAAATCTGAATTGGGGTATTTTTCCAAAAAGGCTGTAAAACCAGTGATTGCCTTTTCATATTGGCCTTCCCTATATATTCTGAGGGTAATATCATATAGCCTGGTATCCGGAGATACTTCTTCCTGTTGAGATGTGAGCTTGTCTTCATTGTCGACGGGCAGTTTATCATCAGGTTCTTTTGAGATAAGCTGGCTCTGTTTATGAACTACTTCGAGGCCAAGATATTTATCCACTTCTTTTAAACCGGTTTCAAGATCGGAGACTCTTTGCGTAAGGTCAGTGACACTGGCCTTCACAGCATCCTGTTCCGTAGTGTCCCTTTCAACGGCATGCCTGACTGTCCGATAATAATCATCGACCTGTCCGGAAAGGTTCTGCATTTCCTGCCTGATTGTATGAAGTTCGGCCCCCATTTCTGCCTGCCTCTCCCGAATCGACACCAGGTTTGAGTCAAGTTCATTACTTACTGAGCCTTCAATTTTATTCACACGTGTGTTGAGGGCTTTTACCTGGTCGTTCAGGTATAAAATATCTTTTTCAATAGTAACACATGAGGGCAGAAACAGCAGGACAATAAACAAAAGCGGAAATTTCACAAAAGCTTTAAAAAAAGTAAATACTGTCATTTTTGCCTTATAATTCATGTTTAAATAAATAAAGCCGAGCCCTGCCCGCCGAAATCTTTCCTCGGCAGGCAGGATATCTCATAATCAGGAAAGGTGATATAATAAGAGGCCGGCTCGTCAGATTAATGAATAATGTGCTTGAATCAACGCTAAGAAAAATATTCACTTGCAAGATTTTTATTTAAAAAGAGAAAACTCAGCCCGCCTGTTTTTCGCCCAGGCCTCTTCATTATGACCTGGATCTGCAGGCTTTTCCTCGCCATAGCTGATGGTTTCGATACGGTTTTCTGAAATGCCTAAGGCTGTGAGATATTCCTTTGCTGAATTTGCTCTTCTCTCGCCCAATGCCAGGTTATATTCAGCTGTGCCCCTCTCATCGCAATGTCCTGCAATCATTACTGAGTGCATGGGATTAGCTCTAAGCCATTCTGCCTTTTTTTGTAGATTTGCCTGGGCTTCCGGCTTTAATTCCGAGCGGTCGAAATCAAAGTAGATATTTGCTTCTTCAAAAGCACGAATCTCTTCTGCAAATATTTTGGCCTTTTCGATTTCCCTAAGTCTGGCCTGTTTTTCAGCCTCTGTGGCAGCATCATCACTTACAGTTTCAGCTTTTTCTTTAACTGGTGCCTTTTGGGTTGCCTCAACAGACGGTTTAACGCCTTCCTCTGAAACGACCTGTTTTTTTGCACAGCCTGCCATCAGAAAAAGAGATGAAAACAAGAACGCCATGGTTATGAAACCAACAATAATTTTTTCCCTCATGCTCACTTTACCTCCTGATTTATTTGAATCAAAAAAGGATTAATAACCAATAGACCCTGAAATTTATTTCATGGATCAGCGATTAAGGCCTGCCTAACTTCACTCTGTGACGACTCTAAAAAAATCAATGCTGTTTTTTAACATATCTTTTTTATTTTTTCAAGAATTATAGGAGGCTATCTCAATTTAAAAGAAAAATAAAGCGACATTTCAGTTAAAATTCTGTTTCTTGGCCAGGATTTATCCTGCCTGCCTGACAGTTCTTGTCGCCATGGACATAAGACTGGCGGCTTGCTGTTAACAAGGCATAATTTCAAACTGTTATGGCATTAATTAACGAACCCATGAAGGTGAAGTCTGATCTCCATCCATATAGGTTATTTTTCTCTGGTTCTCCCCGCTGGCAGTCATGATGTATAATTGATAACGGCCTGTTCTGTTTGAGTTGAATACAATATAACGTCCGTTAGGAGACCAGCAAGGGGCCTGGTTGCTGCCCTGATTTTCGGTTAATCTCCTCAATTGTCCGCCATCAGCATCCATAGTGTAGATATCGAAAATTCCCTGACTCATTGACACAAAGGCAATTCTATTCAGAGAGGACCAGGAAGGAGAAGCATTATAATTTCCTTCAAAAGTTAGCCTTTCCTGCGTTCCGCTAATCAAATCCATAGTATAAATCTGAGGAGATCCGGACCTGCCTGAAACAAATGCAACCCTGTCTCCGTCCGGTGAAAATGAAGGTGAAACATCGATACCCCAGTGATCGGTTACCTGCTTTATTATATTGCCTTTCAAATCAATAATAAATATCTCGGGATTACCTTTATGGCTTAATGTCAGTGCAATTTCTTTGCCGGAAGGCGACCAAGATGCACCGGAGTTCAGTCCCGTTCTTGCCGAAAGAGGCCTGACCTTGCCTGTTGCAAGTTCATGCAGGTAAAGTATGGTACCTCCTTCCTTATAGGAATTATATACAATCATATTACCGTCGGGAGACCATTCGGGAAGAATGGTGATACTTCCATGTGCAGTTATTTGTTTCAAGTTATGACCGTCAAAATCACAGGTACAAACCTCTTTAATTCCCGAATCGTTCGATACAAATGCAAGCTTGGTGAGAAATATGCTGTCATGTCCTGTAAGAGTCCTTATGATTTCATCCCCAATTCGATGCATCAAATAACGGTAATGGTTCATATCCCCCAAGAGTCTTTTTCCAAAAATCTGTCGAGCCGCATAGATATCAAAAAGCCTGACCTCAACCTGTAGACTATTCCCTATACATGTATATCCGCCTGTTAAAAGTAATTCAGCTCCTATAACAGACCAGTCTTTGAATGCTATTGCTTCATTGCTTGAGGGCGCTACCTTACCCCCCAGAAAGGCATCTTTATTTATGGGATTGAAATATCCGCTGAGATCGAGATCATTGGAGATTATCTCCGAAAGTTTTTCAGACAATTCGGGATGACTATTTTGTAAGGACAACTCCTTAAAATCAGGTATGGCAATCTGAAATTTCCTGATTGATGGGGCGTTTATATCGATATACATCTTTCCAGATACTTGAGCTGGAAAAAATAAAAAAATAAAGGATAGAATTACTATCCATCTAAAAAGTCCAAAACAGGAATAATCTCCTTTACTGCAAAAGTTATGCTGCTTATTCAAGTAGGTTTTCAATGGTTTAGTTCCCCTCCAATTCTCGCAGATTAAAGTTGATTTCGATTTCATCATAGGATTTTCTGTAGCCTTCAGGAAAAGGGGGCAGGGGATCTGATCGTTCAATAGCCCTTGTGACCGATTGATCAAAAACAGGGTTAGATGATTTTTTCTTAAACCATGATTTTAAAATAGATCCATCTTTTTTAACGCTTAAGACAACGAGCGATTCAAGATCTTTTTTCGATCCCGGACTTTCCATGGCCACAGGATATGACCAGTTACTCTTAATCCAGTTGGCAATTTCAACCTGATAGAGCCTGATTGTTATACCATCCTCTATTTCTGTGCCCTGAGGTTTTTTTTGGGTAATTCCTCCCTGTTTTTCAAGCCTTGAAATAGCCTGATTGAGATGGTCTTTTTTTTCAACTTCAACTTTTTTTTCAATCTTTGATATAGCCTGTTCAATAAGTTTTGTTGAAGTAACTGCAGGCCTTTTTTCTTTTTGTTTTTTTACCTCAACAACCCGCTTGGCAACAACAACCTTTTTAGGCTTTTCTTTAGGACTGCTGATCCTTTTTGTCTGACTTACCTTTCTGGAAGCAGTTGGTTTTGCGACCTCCTTAACAGGTTTTGTCCTTGGCATTTCAACAAGATTCACCTCATAAACGATATCTTTAACAGCTCTGGTAGGAATGTTATCCGGGACAATAAAGATAAGAGAAAAAAGTCCCAAGTGAAATACGAGGGACAAGATAAACATTTTGCTCCATTTCGGTTCCATTAGCTTAGTGAAAGCGGGATCAATCAATAAGGCTTCCATAGGAATTAATTCACAGGCTCGGTGATCATGCCTAATTTGTCAATACCAGCCCGCTTGACCTGAGCAACGACTTTGATAACAAAGCCATATGGTACATCTTTGTCGGCCTTCAAGAGGATCTCTTTTTCTCTGCGGTTTTCAAAAATTTTCCTGATTTTTTCTTCCAGGCTGTCAATCTCGAATTGATGCTTTTCAAGAAATATCTCCTTTTTTTTAGTAATTGTAAGTATCAGAGGATCTTCACGTGTTTTTATATGCTTTGTGGCAGTCTCCGGGAGATTTACTTCCACCCCCTGCATGAGTAAGGGTGCGGTGACCATAAAGATTATGAGCACGACCAGCATCACATCCACAAGAGGCGTGAGGTTTAGGTCTGACATAAATTTTCTGCTGTTTCCGTCTTGATCCATTTGCAATGACTTGATTAATTATAAATAATTTTAAGAAATGTCAGATTGATAGTACAAGATATCCATTTATTTTGGCTCAAAGGTTATACACCTATTAAATAATTACAGCGCAGTAGTTTTTATGGGACAAAGATTAATGATGATATTCAGGATATCATTTTAAAAATTATCCTTAAAAAACTGCCTCTCAACCATGCTCAAAAAATCAGACGTGAAGATATCCATTTCCGCCCGGATAGACAGAATTCTGTGAACAAAGTAATTAAACGCAACTACCGCCGGAATTGCAACAACCAGGCCGGCAGCCGTTGTAATAAGGGCGTCAGAAATACCAGGCGCAACTACAGCAAGATTCGCTGACCCCTTCAGACCTATTGACCTGAAGGCCTCCATAAGTCCCCAAACCGTCCCAAACAGTCCAATAAAGGGGGCGGTATTTCCTGCAGTAGCCAGAAAATTAAGCGCTTTTTCCATTTTATTTATCTGATCAAGAGCAGCTCTTTTTAAAGTCCTCTCCAGGTTTTCCATTATGCTGTGTTGCTTTTGCAGCGACCAGTCTTTCCCTGAATTAACAGTATCGCCCTGTCTTTGCAATTTATCATTATCTGTGTTTTCCTGTTCCTTTTCAGAACTCATTGAAAGCCGTATTTTTTGGATTCTCTTAAGTTCGGAATAACCAGCCCTGAAAAGACGAGCAACCGGACTGAGTTCGAAGGATTCAGAAGAATTATATACCTTGTTCATCTCCCTTGTTTCCCAAAAAAGCTCCATGAAATCTGCGGTCTGTCGAGTTGCCTTACGAATCAATCTGAATTTTAAAAAAACAATGGCCCAACAGATTATTGAAAACACAAGGAGGATCAATAAGACAAAGACTGCCATGGGGCCGGCATGAATTAGCATGTCTATTATATCTTTGCCAAAGAGACTGTGTATCGAAAAACCGGATGGATGACCAATTAAAGGGACGCTTATCATATGAAACCTCAGAATAGATAATAAATAATGTAGTTATGGAAGCTATACCTGAATTTCAATCCAAAGATCTCCGCTGTTTGAGGGATCATATCCGCCCAGTGATATAACCCGCTCCTTGAAATGCTTCGATCTTATTGTTTCAAGGACAGTTTGTATATTCATCTGATCCAGCATTGAAGTAGGTATAACAATATCATATTGTTCCCGCTCCATAGGGATAAAATCTAAGTTTAATGCCTTTGCAGCTGCAAATATGCCCATACCGCAGTCCACACTTCCACTCAGGACATCCACCGCAACTGCCATGTGTGTGAATTCCTCATTTTTATATCCGGTGATTGATTCAGATTTAATATCAAGTTTATTGAGCCTGTAGTCAAAAAGCAAACGTGTCCCTGATCCTGCCTGGCGGTTAACAAAAACGACATCATCTCTTGCCAGATCCTCTATTCCACGAATATTTTTGGGATTGCCTTTAGCTATAATCAAGCCCTGGTCTCTCAGAACGAGGTTGAATATGCTGACAGTCATCCCTTTCAGATATTTCTTGATAAAAGAGATATTGTACTGGTCATTTTCGGTATCCAGCAGATGTGTGCCTGCGATATGACACATCCCTTTTCTAAGAGCCATAAGACCGCCCAGGCTGCCAACATTGCTTGATGAAATACGGATATTATGGCCTTTATGCCTTATTTCATCTGCCAGGATATCAATGGTAATATCATGACTGCCTATTACAACCACGGTGTTAAGAAGCTCTTCCTCGCTTACAAGCAGTTCCGCTTCAATTAATTCTTCCTGTGATATTCCTTCTGAAGTGGATGGGATTCTTATCAGGCCTTCTGCTTTTGTAAGTGTTGTTATGGAACCTGCCGCTCTTGAGAGCGGAGTGGCAACATAACCTGAGCCCACTTTACCAATATTAACTCTCAAAAATTCTTCCGTGCCGAGTTTTGACGGTATATCTCTTGTAGGCTGAACTTTAACTGATTCCCGCTTTGGAGCATAAGCACCCTGAAGACGAAAAAGAAGAGGTTTTACAAATTGATCAAAGGAAAGTGTTGCAGAGACAGGATAGCCTGGATTGCCTATGATAGGCTTTCCCTTTATAATTCCAAGGATAGTCGGTTTTCCCGGCATCATGGCAACACCATGAACCAGCACTTCTCCCATCTCACTGATTATGTGTGCTGTGAAGTCCTTACTTCCAGCTGAGGAGCCTGCATTAATAATCACTACATCGACTTCAGATTCAACAGCCTTTTTCAGGGTATTATGGATATCCTCTTCAACGTCAGGTACAATGTCATAAACAAAAGGTATACTGTTGCATTCCCGTACCAGTCCGGCAAGGATCACGGAATTATATTCAATTATACGCCTTTTTTTCAACTCTCCCGTTTCAACAATATGCTCATGATTTATAAGCTCAGAGCCTGTAGGAATAATTGCTACTTTAGGTCTTAGGTGAACTCTGACGGAGAATATGCCGGCGCATATGAGCGCCCCCAGATCGAATGGCCGAATAAGATGGTTTTGAGGTAAAAGCAATTGAGAAGCTATTATGTCTTCACCAACCTTGCGAACATTCTGCCAGGGGTAAGCTGGAGACCTTATTTCCAGAAAATCATCATCCTTCTGGTGGATTTTTTCCACCATTATTACAGAGTTAAACTCCTCGGGAAGGGGTTGGCCAGTATTTATCCAAACAGCATCAGTACCCAGCTTTAAAATCATGGGATTCCTCTCGGTCGTCCCATAGGTCTTTTCGGCCAGGACAGCAACGCCATCCATAGCCGCTGAATGGAAAGGTGGTGATGAAAGCTTGGCAAAAACCGGTTCAGCCGTAAAATAGCCTAAAGCTTCTTTTGTGCTAATCGTTTCAATCCCGGTCTTTCGATCAGGGTTAATTTTGTTGAAAAATATCTCTCTGGCCTCTTCAAGGCTCTTCATGGAAAGATATACTTGCCTTTTCACCAGTTGTCTCCATTTTTTACAGCCATATCCTTTATTCCTTATTAAAAAAATATAAAAGTCTGAGTTCCCTTATCAAGCAGAAAACAGCAATACCTCAATCATCTGACCCTCATATAGCCCCTCCGTGTTCATATCAACTCTTACAAGGCCATCGGAATCCACAAGAGTAGAAATCAGCCCTGATTTCCCGAAGACAGGTTCTGCGATCAATACATTTCCTTTCTCGGTTAGTTTCACACGAATATAATCCTCTCTCCCGCTTGCGGATTCTATATTTTGACTAATAATGGCATTGATTCGATACCTGGAAGCACTTGAAGAATCGGTATAACCTGAAAGTCTTAAAAGCAGATGCCTCAGGTAAACCTGCGCAACCACCATGGCTGAAGCCACATGCCCGGGAAGGCCTATTATCGGTTTGCTTTCTGATCTGCCGATAATAGTAGGTTTGCCGGGACTGATAGATATTCCATGAACAAGCAATTCAAAATCATGAAGTGATTCAAAAACCTTTAAAGTCAGATCTCTTGTTCCAACCGAACTTCCTCCGGAAATCCAGATGCTATCTGCTTTTTCCATGACATTATCAATCATTTTTTTTAAAGCATTAAAATCATCACGGCAAATACCCGCATAAATGGGATCGGCTCCAAACATCTGACAAAATGCTCCAAGCGTATATCTATTAATATCTCTGACCTGGCCCACCCCGGGAGTCTCATTTATAGGAATAATCTCGTCTCCAGTAGAAATGATAGCAACCTTAGGTTTTGTAAACACCGATATATTAGAATATGCAAGCCCTGCAATTACCCCTAAATCCTGCGGACGTAATTTACAACCTTTTTTAAGAACAGTAGAACCTATTTTTAAATCATCCCCTGGTTGAATTACATTCTCAAGGGGTGCTATGGTGCGGCTTACCTCAATTGTTTTGTCATCAAGCAGGTGGCAGTATTCTACCATTACTACTCCATTTGCACCTTCAGGCAGCATACCGCCAGTGGATATTTTTACCGCCTGTCCTTCAGCGAGAGTCATGCCTGGAGCCTGACCCATGAGTACTTCTCCAGCTAATTCAAGGATGCAGGGAAGACTTTCACTGGCACCAAATGTATTTTCAGCTTTTACGGCATAGCCATCCATTGAAGATCTGAAGAAATCCGGCAGATTTTCCTTAGCAATTATGTCCTGGCTCAGTATTCTGCCTAAAGCATTTTCAACTGGAATAATTTCTACACCGCAGGGAGTAAATTGATCGATTAATTTTAACACCTCTTCAGGCTTTTTAACTGTAAAGAAGGATTTCATAATTGAATCTTATACTTTTTCTGTAAAAATAAGATAATATTTTTTAAATAGATAAATATGTCATGAATACTTTTACGATTCAACAAAAAACATTTTCTTCAGGCACAGTATTTAGAGGATCCGGAAAAAATGCATTGAAAAAAGAGTTTGGCGTTAGGATTAATATGCGATGATAATTATGCTATGCAAACCTTTTATTGCTACGGCGATTAAAAACATCAACAGTCATGCCGGGCCTGATAAGCCTGCCCCGGATCACGATCCGGAGTTATCTGCTCGAAATCAGTGTAGATTCCGATTTTCACCGGGATGACGGAAAATGGTGCTTTTCGAATTTTTGTAAGTTCATCAAATATCTATCAGTTAAATATCATTATGCAATTCATTAATAAATCGGGATAGAGGGTGTCGAAAAAAGCGCCGCTTATATCAAAATGATACAGAGCGGCGCCAATTACTCTTTAGTATGTGCTTGCCAGGAAAGCTTTA
>DAINAR010000043.1:0-25376 GCA_036733345.1 Deltaproteobacteria bacterium
CGGCAGTCTGGCGACGTAATCTGGCCTGTGAAAGAAATCAGATTTGAGTATTCGCGTTAAACGAAGTCATACCTGCCTGTTGCTGGTTAATGAAAATCGAGGGGGACACAAAATAAACTCCCGAGTAATTTTGATGCGGACTTGAAAAAGAACCAGCCATAAGCCGTTAGCAGGGTAGTGAGGATATGAACTTAAAAAACATAAGTTTAGAAAGGATTTAATATAATATGACAATAAAAATGCTCATCAATGCCGTTGAGCCAGAAGAATATAGAGTTGCCTTGATTAAGGACGGCCTGCTGGATGGTTTCCATATTGAAACCGCTGCCACCGAGCAGAGGATCGGAAATATTTACAAGGGAACAATTGAACGTGTTGAACCAAGTTTACAGGCCTGTTTTGTGAATTTTGGAAGTGACAGGAACGGATTCTTGCCGCATAGTGAAATTCATCCCGAATATTATTCGGAAACCCAGAGAGTGGAAAAAGATCAGGCGTTACCAGCAATTGAAAAGGTAATTAAAAAGGGACAGGAACTCCTCGTACAGGTAACAAAGGAGATGCCGGGACGCAAGGGGGCATATTTGACGACATATCTGTCACTGGCAAGCCGGTATCTGGTTTTAATGCCGGGAAGTACAGGCGGAATATCAAAGAAGATCGAAGATGAAAAAGAGCGGCTTCGGCTCAAATCCATTATGAGTCAGCTAAAGGTCCCCGAGGAAATCGGATATATTGTGAGGACAGCGGCTATAAAGCAGAATAAAAGGGAGCTGTCCAGAGATCTCAACGGTCTTTTGAGGATGTGGAGAAGTATAAAGGAAAATGTTAGAAAGGCGTCTTCAGGATCTCTTGTTCACAAGGAGGAGGATATATGTCTTCGCACACTGCGTGATTATTTTTCAAGCGAGATCAGCGAGGTGCTGGTGGATGACAAGGAAATTTATGGCAAAGTCAGGAAATACATGAAGATCATTTCCCCCAGGCACCAGAGAAGAGTGAAGCTTTATAAGGAGAGGCGCCCCATTTTTGCTCATTACGAGATAGAAAAACAGATTGAAACTATTTACAGCAGCAGGGTGCCTCTTAAATCAGGAGGTTCAATTGTTATCGATCCAACAGAGGCATTGATTTCCATAGATGTAAATTCCGGAAGAGGAAGATCGGGCAAGAGTATTGAACAAACTGCATTCACAGCAAATATTGAGGCCGCGGCGGAAATTGCGCGGCAACTTCGTTTAAGAGATATGGGCGGCCTTATAGTAATTGATTTTATTGATATGAAAGATAAAAAACACATCAGGGAAGTTGAAAAAGAAATCCGTGAGAAGAGCAAGGAGGACAGGGCTAAGACAGATATGGGTCATATATCAAAATTCGGCCTTTTTGAACTTTCCAGGCAGCGTTTGAGGCCTTCCATTGAGTCCAGGAGTTACCAGACCTGCAAATACTGTCAGGGCCGGGGGATTGTCCTTTCAGTGGAGGCTGCGGCTGTATCATTTTTGCGCCAGATCTGGATGGGTGCTTCAAACAAAGGAGTTGTACAGGTAAAAGGTGTTCTTCCTGCTGATGTCGCTACATATCTTCAGAACAAAAAGAGAAAGGAACTGGCTGAACTTGAAACTCGATATGATGTTGGCATAATTTTACAGGGAGATCCTTCACTCCCGCCCGGAAGCGGCAACCTGGAATTTATTGAAGAAAATGACCACTAAATGCCTGCAGATTAAGAACGAGAAATATGTTCAACAATATTATATATTTTATTATTGTACTCCTCATATTCAGCATAAAATATCCTGACAATGCCCCTGAAAGATCACTGTTCTTTTCCTTGACCATGCTTTTCCTGACCTGGCTGGCTTTTGGAGCTTACTGCCAGCTTGGTTTCAGGGACCTTGAAAAAAAACTTAAAAGCAGATATCAATATTCGGGAAAATATATTGCTCCTGCCGGCAGATATCATGCCATGATTGCCAGGCTCTCAGTACTTGCAGTCTTTTTATTCGCTCTGGCCGTTTATCTCTTCAATATAAAATACTGGTTCGAGTCTATTCCATGGATCAAAGGCTTTTCAGTTTTTCATGGTCTTCTCGCCATGATGCTCTTTCTCTTTTATCTGGGCACAATATATTATTTTGCTTGTCCGGCATACCGGCTTATCTTTCACTCAGATATAAAAAGAAGTTCATTTATCAAATCCAATTTCAGGATGAATCTTCCAATCCTTTTTCCGTGGATATTCCTTTCACTTGTATATGATATTATTTCTTTAATGCCGTTTTTCGGCCCTGACAGCTTTTTGAACACAATAGCGGGACATATCGTCTTCTTCATTTGCTTTGTAGGTCTGTTAATAATTTTTATTCCAGGTCTTATTCAGTTCTGGTGGGGGTGCAGGCCATTGGAGGAAACGGGGAAGATAAAAGAACTGTATGCCTTCCTTCGTGAGAGAGGGTTTAAATATCGCCATCTTTTAAAATGGCCTGTTTTTGAAGGGAGAATGATGACTGCCGGAATAATGGGGATTGTGCCCAGGTTCAGGTATGTCCTGATTACCGATTCTCTTCTGGATGCGCTGACAGTTGAAGAACTTAAGGCTGTTCTTGCCCATGAAATGGGGCATGCCAGATACCATCATCTGATCTTTTATGTATTTTTTTTCCTGGGCTTCATGGTACTTTCCTTCGGATTATCGGATGCATTTTTCAGTTTGATGAATCTTCATCCTTTTTTTCTGAACATGATAATCAGCAAAGATCCACAATCTGCAAGCCTTTTTTATCTCATATTATCGATCCCATTGGTAATGACTCTTTTTCTTTACTTCCGATATATTGTAGGTTTTTTTATGCGTAATTTTGAGCGTCAGGCTGATCTTTATTCGGCTACAGCCTTAGGGTCATCCTTTCCCATCATAAGTTCTCTGGAAAAGATTGCCTATCTTAGCGGAGAAAGCAGGAACATCCCGAACTGGCACCATTTCAGTATAGGCAGCAGGGTAGAATGCCTTTTGCGTGCCGAAAGGGAGCCCGGTCTGGCAAGCCGGCACAACCGATTCCTGGCAGTTTCATTTTCAATTTATCTGATCTGCATAACCGGACTGGGGTATTTTTTGAATTCGGGGCCTGTGAAACATTATTTGAACTTTTCTTTGATCCGCGGAGTGCTTATCCAGGAGCTTCAGAAAGACCCTGAAAATATCTCTCTGCACCAGGCCCTGTCTGGTCTTTACCACCAGATGGGAAAATACATGGAAGCTAAAAAGGAATACGAAAGGATTATTGAACTGAATCCTGAGGATCCTGTGTCATTAAACAACCTTGCATGGCTTATGGTGACCGCTCCGGATGATGATCTGCGCGACGAAAAACGCGCTCTGGAGTTGTCAAAGAGGGCTGTTGCCCTGGACAGATCGCCCGTATTCCTTGATACCCTGGCAGAGGCCTATTATGCAAACGGTTTCAATCAGGAGGCTGTTAAGACCATAAGAGAAGCAATAGACACTGCGACCAGGAATAAGGAATACTATGAAAAACAGTTGCGGAAGTTTTCAGATTCAAATTAATAGCGGAATTTATCAAACTTTCTTTTTCCCTGAGCTTTTTCTTTTATTTCCTTCCTTTTTATCTTTTTCATTGTTGCCGAAATTCTTTAAACCCTCGGCCAGATCACTCAGTTTCTTGTCAACCAGGTAATTGATTGTTCCCTTTGGATATGTACCGTCCGCCTTTAATTCTCCAGCCTTTTTACCGGTAAGTATCTCAATTCCCTGGTCGATATTTTTTACCGCATAAATATGGAAATTTCCCTTTTCTACAGCCTGTACAACATCTTTACGAAGCATCAGATCTTTGATGTTGCTATCAGGAATTATGACGCCGTTTTCTTTAGAGAGTCCCTTTGCCTTACAGCAGTCGTAAAAACCTTCAATCTTCTGATTCACACCTCCGATAGCCTGTACTTCTCCTTTTTGATTGACTGAGCCCGTTACGGCAATAGCCTGTTTAATGGGGACTCCCGCCAAACTTGACAGGAGCGCATATATCTCTGTGGAAGATGCACTGTCTCCGTCAACAGAACCGTATGACTGTTCAAAGGCAATGCTTGCACTCACAGTCAGGGGTTTGTCCTGTGCATACTTTTTCCTCAGATAACCGCCGAGAATAAGCACACCCTTATTATGTGTATTACCGGACATATCCGCTTCACGTTCGATATTGACTATGCCTGCACGGCCCATTGATGTGGAAGCGGTTATTCGAGAGGGCTTTCCGAACATATAATCGCCCAGTTGATAGACGGCAAGTCCGTTGACCTGTCCTACTACTTTCTGATCAACATCTATCATCAGGGTGCCGCGATCGATCATTTCCTGAATATGCTTCTCGATCATATTAGATCTGTAGATTTTGGCTTCTATTGCCTTTTCCACATGGTTTTCCTGAATCAGAGGTTTTTTGTCCTCATTTGCCCAGAAGTCGGATTCCCTGATAAGATCAATGATGCCTGAGAAACTGGTTGAGATTTTTTCCTGCCTTTCGCTCATACGCACTGCCTGTTCCACAAGCGCGGCAACGGCTGATCTGTCAAATGGCCTGAGATTGTCTTCGTCGGTTTTCATTTTTATGAACTCAGCGAACTGCCTGATGGATTTTTCATTTTTATCCATTAAAGAATCAAAATCGGCCCTGACCTTGAAGATCTTTTTGACATCTTCATCCCATGAATAAAGAAGGTAATAAAGATGTGAATTGGATATCACTACCACCTTAACATCCATATCAATAGGTTCCGGTTTCAGACCGGAGGTGGTGAAGAGATAAAAGGGATCATATGTCTGTATCTCGAGTTTCCGGCTTTTCAATGCCCGTTTCAGCGCCTGCCATACTCCAGGCTCAATAATGGCGTCAAGCAGGTTTATTACAAGATAGCCGCCATTAGCCTTTATAAACGATCCGGCCTTGATTTTGCTGAAATCGGTTCTCCATACTCCGCTGCGGTCAACTACTCTCTCTATGCTGCCGAATATATTTCTGTATGTAGGATAGTCCTCAATTATTATCGGGGGACCCTTTTGTTCGCTGTTATCCACGAGGAGATTTATTTTATAAGGTTGAAATGCATCTCCTCCCTCAGAGATTACAGGAAATATTCCGGCAGCGGATGACTGTTGCTGCGGCCTGAAGATTTCCAGATTATCAGCCATATCTTCCAGCATGGAATTTATATAATTTGTCACCGATTTGTTTTTGAATTTTTTTTGAATTGGAGCAGTTAAATCAGAAGCATTTTTCATAAAGGTTAGCCTGTCCATCTCTTCAATCTTTTTCTGGACTTCTTTCTGGAGGTCTCTAATCTCAAGCAGAATTTGATCTATCTGGGACCTCAGCATATTCTGTTTCTCTTTCATAGTTTCAAATTCATCTTTTGGAAATCTGCCTTTTTCAGCCATTTCCTCAACCTGATCAATATGCATCGGCTTTTCATCAATAATGGGCATTACTTCCGGTCTTTTATATTGTCCCATCTGAATATCAACAAGGGCAAAACCTTCATCCTTTACTTTCTGATCCAGTTCCTTGAAGAACTTCTTACCTTTGCCTTCGTATACCTCCATAATCTCTTTTTTTGCACTTATATATTCCTGGCTCTCAAAAAGCTGGGGTATGTCTTTCTTAAGTGTTTCGATAACTTCAATTATGTCTTTTTTGAGCTGAATGCCTTTTCCGCCTTTAAGACGAAGAAGTACAGGCTCTTCCGTATTTTCAAAATTGTTTGCATAACACAGGTCGTCAGGCACTGAATCGTTTTTGGACATTTCCTTGAGCAGTTTTTTTACAGTAGACATCCTGCCTGTGCCGGCCATGCCTGTAACAAAAACATTATAACCAGGCTTATCAATTCCCATTCCAAACCGGAATGCTTCAACTCCTCTTTCCTGCCCGATGATTTCCTTGAGAGGTTCAAGATCATTAGTGGTTTCGAAAGGTAAACTGGCCTGATCAAGCCTCCATCTTAGTTTTTCAACAGGGACTTCAGTAACTGATTGTTTCCTGGGCATTTATATTCTCCTAGATTGGTATTAATTGCTAAATAAAGGCCCGATTTTTATTCATGCCTGAATAACAGAGAGCAGGAGTTAGTATCAAAACGGGCAAAGTGTTAAAATACCTTTTGGGGATTGATATAAAAATGTTTTACATGACCTCGATCTTTACACCTCGAGATTTTTTAACCTTAAGTTTAGGCATGACGATTTTCAGTATGCCCTTTTGATACGTGGCTCTTGTGTTATCAGAATCCACCTTGCAGGGCAGGCTCACAGTGCGAGAAAAAGAACCAACTCTTTTTTCCACTCTGAAATGATTATTATTCTCTTCAAGGGAATTGGATCTCTTTTCTCCGCTTATTGTCAGGATGTCATCATCAACAGAAATATCCAGATCCTCAGGTTTTGTTTCCGGAAGCTCGACTTTGACGACTAAAGTATCATCGGTTTCAGAAATATCGACAGTCGGGGATTGTGTGATCTGGCCCGCAAAGAGCCTTATTCCGTAATCAGACCAGAACCGGCTGAAAAGATGGTCGATGTCCCTTCTCCACTTGGTCATCTCATGTTCCTTCCATGAGGTAAGTTTGACCATGGCAAACCCTCCATTATTTATTTGTAAGCTGTTCAATGGATATTGTTTTTTATCCTTAGTCATTTTAGGAGCACTTCCCTTCAGATTCAAGAAGTTTTTTGGATGATCCGATTTTTGTTTCCTCATAGCTCTTAAAGGTTAGAAATGATTGGCGGTAGATGCTCCTGGGGCATATTCAAGGCCAGATTCATAATCTCAATCCCTGGACTTCAATCCGCCAGAGGCGGACGAGGGTTCGATTCCCCGCCCCTTGGGGCGTTCAATGCTTTTTAAGATACCCCGCTGCTCTGCGGCTGGGTAGTTTATTTCAAATTGCCTGACTGCCTTTACGAATTTGTCAACCTTGCGGAAATCTTTTTTAAATCTTACAGGCCTTCCACCTGCATCGGTCATGTTAGTATGGGTACAGCTGTCAGCTCCGGCAGGCATAACTTCCTTTACTGCTTCCGCTACGTTTTCAGGAGAAAGACCTCCTGCCAGGATTACGGGAATTTTACTTTGAAGCACAAGCTGTTTTGCCTTCAGCCAGTCAACAGTTTTGCCTGTAATGCCTATGTACCCTTCAACCGGTTCACTCCCAAGCCAGGTGTCTGATAAAAAAATGTCACTTACAGGTTCAAGTGTTTTTGCAATATTCAGAGAGGGGAATCCTGACAACATTCCTTTAGGTGGAATGGGAATAGAACGTATAATTTGGATTTCCGGAAATCTTTTTTTGAGATCAGACTGGAATTCAATGATGCCTTTCAAATCTATTTCATTCCCTGTATAATCTGTAAGATTTTCGCACAGATGTAAATAATGAGGACAATAATAATCCAGAGCCCTTGAAACCCTGTCAATATCATGAAACAAAGGAATAAGGCTGCTTTTTGTTCCGCATTGGTATGATAGGCGGATAACCGTTTTTAAAGAAGGTATTTGCCATTCGTCATTATCAGGCAAAACACTGCCGATATGATCTACGCCAAGATTGATGCATTTTTCGGCTTCCTGCGGTGTTTGTATTTCGTAAATCTGAACAATCATAAGTCGTTAGTATTTTTTAACAGGCTCTACCAGTGCAGAACTGTGAGTCAGGGTCCGGTTCATTTTTCCTGAAATGAAGCCTTCAATATCCATTGAAATAAATTCAAAACCTATTTCGCGAAATTTACGGATTATGGGATTTTTAACATCTTTGTTCATTATTCTTTTCATTTCTACTGGGCCCTTAACTTCTATCACGGCCATTGGCCCATAGTGCCTGACCCTGACGTCCTTAAATCCATTTTGTCCTAAAAATTCCTCTGCCTCCTCAACCATTATAATTTTGTTTGCCGTGACAGGACTTCCATAAGGTATCCTTGTTGCGAGGCAGGCCATGGCAGGGCGGTCCCACGCTGGAAGCCCCATTTTTTTTGACAGAAAGCGGATTTCTTTCTTGTTAAGGCGTGCGTCAATCAATGGGGCGATTATACCCGCTTCATCAGCAGCTCTAAAACCGGGGCGAAAGTCTTGAAGGTCATCCGTATTGGCACCATGTGCAACATATTTGATGTCATTTTCCTCTGCAATTTCAAAAAGCCTCCTGAACATGTTTCGCTTACAGTGATAACAGCGATCTTTCCGGTTAGCAACAAATTCCGGTATGTCCAGTTCGTTCGTTTGAAATATAATATGACGAATATCATTTTTTTCTGAAAAGTCTGTGGCAAGATTTTTTTCGCGATTTGTATGCAGGATGGATGATGCAGTGGCTGCTGTCAGTTCAAGCCCTGGTATCCGGCTTGCAACGGCCAGCAGGAAGGTGCTGTCTAGTCCACCGGAGAATGCTACAATTAGAGATCCCAGTTCACTGAGCCGGGATGCTAAAATCGACTTTTTTGATTCCAAAATGCTTATATCAATATTAGAGAAGTTATTGCCAGGCAAAAAAGCCTTCCTTTTAGAAAAAAATTATCTAATAATCAAATCAAATAAAACGGGTTTGCAAAAATTGATGAACTCGCAAAAAGTTAAAAATGCTCTCTTTCTGTCATTCCGGCCCCGAACTTGATTCGGGGCCGGAATGACGGTTGATACCCCGTAGCTTGCTGCGGGGTAGTTCATTGGGCAGGCTGCAAAAATAATGGAAAGAGGCTGTAATGGCTATGTTCAGAAACCTTTCAATATATCGCAGCTTTCTAAAAAGATAAGGCATATACTTGAAGGGTATAAATAGAAAGGCATCCTTAAACATCAATCAGCCATATCCTGTAAAGCTGCACATAATTGACTCGCCAGCTGGTCTGCTACGGCAAAGCCCTTTTTTGTTGGTATTATCCTGCTTTCATTGAATTTAATAAGCCCGTGTTCCCCGGCTATCCGGATAAGCTCGTTTATTTTTTTGCCAGCCGGAATAATCCCCCTGTCAAAACCCTTTGTGTTCCTTAAACCAAGGCTGATGGATTCAATCCTTATCTGTTTATTGGTTAAGGTTTCTTTTTCTTCAACAGGCAGGCTTCCGGCTTCAAGGGCTTCGCAGTATTTTCTGACGGAACTGACGTTCCACCAGCGATTGCATCCGTCAAATGAATGAGAGGACGGGCCAAGACCTAAATATGGAATATGATGCCAGTATTTGGTGTTGTGTCGCGAAAGTAAGGTTACATCCCTGGCAAAATTCGAGATTTCATAATGTATATAGCCTTTTTTTTCGAGGATATTTGAAGTTAAAACGAAATATTTATACTCTTCGTTTTCATTCAGGGAATTAAATACCCCTTTTTCTTTCATCCCCGCAAAGGGAGTTGCTTTTTCTATTGTCAATTGATAGCAGGAAATATGCTCCGGCCAAAATTCAAGAGCATGCATAAGAGCAGCTTCCCATTTCTTCACTGACTGTTCATGAATCCCATAAATCAGATCTATCCCGATATTCTCAAATCCATGTTCTCTTATTTTCTCAAGTGCATTTTCGGCTTCTCTGGCCGTGTGTTTTCTTCCAAGATATGACAGTGTATGATCATCGAAGGACTGGATACCCAGACTGATACGGTTAAAACCAAGTTCCCTTATGATTTTTATCTTCTCATTTGTCAGATCACCTGGATTCGCTTCAATTGTGATTTCCGAATCCTGGGCAAAATCAAAACAGCTGATAAGACATTGAACCAAATCCGATAATTCTTCAGGTTCAAGCAAAGTCGGCGTTCCGCCGCCGAGATAAATAGTGTCAAACGGGTTAAAATGCCCTTTATACAGGGTAACCTCAGTTTTCAATGCTTTAAGCCATCGCTTTATCAGGGAATTAGATGATATGGAATAGAAACCGCAGTAAGGGCATTTGTTCCTGCAGAAAGGAATGTGGACATAAAGCCCTGGGCTTTTTTTAACGGGTTCATGCATAGACAGGTTCTTGGTTATTAGTTATAAGTTATTGGTTATCGATTCAGCCCAGCAACCTGGGAGCAAGTCCAGCCACGGGGATAATCTTTCAGTTTTGAGCTTTAAACATGCATGGCTGGTGCCCATTGTCAAATTTTATATCAAACAAATTACGCATTATACTCTGTACAATATATCTTAGATGCATAACGTATTTAACTGACAAATCATTTGGATTCTGATTTCAGCACGGCTACAAATGCACTTTGAGGAACCGAGACTGAGCCTACCATCTTCATGCGTTTTTTGCCTTTTTTCTGCTTTTCCAGGAGCTTTCGTTTCCTCGTGATATCGCCTCCATAACACTTGGCGGTCACATCCTTGCGAAATGGTGAGATTGTGGACCGGGCAATAATGTTTCCTCCTATGGCACCCTGGATGGCAATTTTAAACATGTGTCTTGGGATTTCTTCCTTAAGCCTCTCGCAGGTTTGCAGGGCCCTTTGCCTTGCTCTGTCCCGATGAACTATCTGGGAAAGTGCATCAACCCTTTCTCCGTTCAGCAGGATATCCAGTTTTACCAGATCATTTTCACGATAGTCCAGGAGTTCATAGTCAAATGAGCCATATCCCTGGGTGACCGTTTTAAGGCGGTCATAAAAATCATAAATCACTTCAGCCAGAGGCATGTCAAACTGGATTTCCAGTCGACCGGGTATGGGGCAGTTGAATCTTGAATTAGTGCCTCGCCGTTCGGAGCAGATTTCCATTATCGCTCCCATGTAGCGTTCCGGCGCTATGATTCCGGCCCTTATGTAAGGTTCCATTGCTTTATCTATACTGGCTGGATCAGGATAATAGGCCGGGTTGTCAATATTAAGGGTTTCTCCGTTTGTAAGCACGAAACGGTACTGAACAGTGGGTGCGGTCATAAGGATGGACAGTCCGAATTCTCTTTCAAGACGTTCCTGAAAGATTTCAAGGTGAAGGAGTCCGAGAAACCCGCACCGAAAACCCATACCAAGTGCTGCGGATGAATCCTTTTGAAATACAAGGGCTGCATCATTAAGCCTGTATTTTTCCAGGGCGTCCGACAGAGGCTGATAGTCTTCTGAAGAGATAGGGTAAACAGAAGAAAAGACAACGGGCTTGACTTCCCTGAAGCCGGGAAGAGGTTTGGGGGCAGGACTGGAATCAAGGGTAATGGTGTCCCCGATTTTTGTATCACTGACGGTTTTGATGCCTGCGATTATATAGCCCACCTGACCGGCAGACAGAAATTTCACGGGAGACCTTTCAAGCCGGAAGATGCCTACCTCTTCAACCTTATAAGCAGCCCTGTTGGACATAAGGCGTATTGTATCACCGCCCTTGACACGTCCGTTAAAAATTCTGCAGCTGACAATTGTTCCACGAAAGGAATCATATTGGGCGTCAAATATCAGTGCAGTCAATGGTTCGTCAGGGTTTCCTGAAGGCCCCGGCAATAAATCCGTAATAGCCTCCAAAATCTCGTCGATTCCTGTTCCTTCTTTTGCAGAGCATAACAGGGCGAGGTCTGAATCAAGGCCCAGATCAACTTCTATTTCCTCCCTGACACGGTCGATATCGGCAGAAGGAAGATCAATTTTATTGATTACTGGAATAATCTCAAGATCATGCTCCATGGCCGAGTAAAGGTTTGCAACAGTCTGGGCCTCAACTCCCTGCGAAGCGTCGATCAGAAGCAGTACCCCTTCACAGGAAGCCAGAGCTCTTGATACTTCATAGGAAAAATCAACATGACCGGGAGTATCTATGAGGTTAAGCTCAAATTCCTCTCCTTTGCTGTTAACATAAGGGAGAGTTATGGCCTGGCTTTTAATTGTGATTCCTCTCTCCTGCTCAATGTCCATTGTGTCCATGATCTGGTCGTGGAAATTGCGATCATCCACAACATGCGTCAATTGAATGAAGCGGTCGGCAAGAGTGGATTTTCCGTGATCAATATGTGCGATAATACTGAAATTACGAATATTGGTCATAATTCGGTTCCTGGGTCTGTTTTTTTGAGTCCATCAATTATATGTAAGTGAAACTTTGTATCTGGGTTCTATGTGCAATCCTTTAAAAATGCATTTAGTTCTATTTCCCTTCGAATCCCGAATCTTGTAAGACCGAAATCATACCTGACAGGGTCAGCGGGATCAATCTTTCTGAATTCATCAGTGACTTCAAGTGCAGTTTTAAGGTCAGCACACTTCCGTGCAGTTAGATTAAAGCCCAGACATATCCTGTGCATATGCGTATCCAGAGGGATAATCAGCTGAGATGGTTTTACCTCACTCCACCCCCCCGGGTCAACACAATCCTCCCTTACCATCCAGCGCATAAAAAGATTCAGCCTTTTGCATGCACTTCTATTTTCAGGCAATGGCAGAAGGCTGTTTGAATTTGCGTTGAAAGGCATTATAAGCCTTTTTACCAGGAAGGAAAGGGCCGGAAGTACTGTTTCATCCTCGTTTTTAAAACCGGAGAGAAAACATTCATAAAGAGATCCGTATTGTTCAATAACGCACTTAATGCCTCTAAGCATGAGAATAAGCTCTCTTCCGGTAGTAAATCTGTGTTTGAACTCCATAAAATGTCTATTAAGTGTTAGCGGTGTTGCTGATTCCAGGAAACTGTATGGAGAAGGTCCCATTTTTTCAAGTATCTGAGATATGCTTTTCAAAATCTGAGCTACCCTTCCATATGCAAGTGATGATGCTATAAGTCCTGCAATTTCCCGATCCCTCAATTCATCATAATTATACAGAAATTCAAGTGGATCAGGATGGACCCATTTGCGGGAGTTATAAGTGCTATAAATTTTATCGAGTTCGGATTTGGTCAATGCACATCCCTTTGTAAAATGTTTATCGGTCACAGAAAGCTGAATAGGTTATATTGATTATTTTACCAGGTGTTCAGGGAAGGCTGATGATTTGCTTATTCCTTTGCCTTATCACGAAGCAGTCTTTATATCCGATTTCATGTGCCAGTGTCAGTGCCTGACCAAAACCTGCTCCGACCTCTTCAGGCGTGTGGGCGTCTGATCCGAAACAGATCGGGATTTCCCTTTCGTATGCAAGGGATAAAAGGAGTGGGGAGGGATAGATTTCTCCAACAGGTTTTCTGAGCCCGGAAGTGTTTAATTCAATCCCCATTCCTGACTTTGCGATTTTGTCCAAAACGGGCTGTGCCATCTCCTTCAGAATTTTATCGTGGGGACGGTGTCCGAATTTTTTAGGCAGATCAAGATGTCCGACTGTATCGAATAGCCGCGTATCGGCGAGCCTTCCAATAAGCCTGAAATATTCCTTCCAGGCCGATTTTACATCAATACTGTCCCAGACGTTTTTTTGGTCAGGGTTGTCAAATCCCCAATTCCCGATATAGTGGACAGAACCCAGAACAAAATCGAAACCCTGTGCAGGAAGCCAGTTGCCAAGAAATTCCTCACACCCGCTATAGTAATCTGCTTCAATTCCAAAAAGGACTAACGGGTTTTCCTCATCCTGCAGTTCAGTAATCATCTGTCTGTAGAAATTGAACTGGACGATCTCCATCCTGTGAAGGGGATCATAACCATCGGGATAAGGGCAATGATCAGTAAAGCAGATCTCGGGTATTCCCTGAATTGCTGCGGCTGTTCTGTATAAGGATGGCTCTCCGTCAGCATGCCTGCACAGATGCGTGTGGATATGATAGTCCGGCAAAGGGATCAGTTTGTCAGCGGCAATCATTTTTCAGTGTTTAAACCTTATCAAGAGGCTGTCAGTATTCCTTTGAACGCTTTTTGCCTTCACAGATTTCCTCGATTGTTTCGCTTACGAGTTCTCCATTTTTCCATGTACGTTTTGTAATCTTACGACAATGAGTGCGCTGATCACTTTCATCGGGAACGACTTCAATCGCATTGCCATGCTCATCGTAGTGAATAACCTTTTTGTCATACAATGCTGCATCTTCTGCTGCCGCTGCCGCATTATCCTGATCCATGGCGTTTCCAACAAGTGCTCCAAGTATTGTCCCCGCAGCAATACCGGCAAGAGTGCTATGGGTATTGTGACCAAGAGCCTGACCTATCAAGGCGCCTGCTCCAGCCCCTATCCATGCCCCTTTTTGCGTATTTTGATGCTCAGGTGGAGTAGAGGCGCATGACACGATGAAGACAAGTAATATTAACAAAGTCATTCTAAAAATGTATTTTCCCATGTCCTACCTCCTTTTTGATCGTACACAGAATCTCTCATGCAAGGGCCTGAGATCCAGCATAGACAGCAATCCCGTATTTGGGGTATTGCAGTTTATTATTATATTGTTCCTTTAGAATCAAATACGCTCATAATGATGATAAGTCAAGTTCTTCACATAAATTCAGAGCAACGATCAAGGCAACTCTAAACTTAGGATTTTCTCAATGCAGTGAGCCTGTCTAGTGGAAGATGATGTCCTAGTGGTTATCAGGTATTTTTTCGAAATATTGACAGGTTATCTATTTTTGAATAAGCTATTATTTTTTGGATGTGCCTGAGAAAATAATCCCCGTCCGAATTAAAAAACTTGAGCTAATTAAGATTTATGGAGCCAGGTTTATGGCTTTAAATTGCACTGCAGGCCAGGAATATTTTGTAAATGCCAACGGAATTAAGATTTGTTGGCAGTCTATTGGCAATGATGATGCTTCGCCCATTGTGATGATAAACGGGCTTGGAAGTCAGTTGATCAACTGGCATGATGATTTCTGCGTTCAGCTTGCGGCACATGGGTACCGGCTGATACGTTTCGACAATCGCGACACAGGACTTTCAACCAGTTTTGATGATTCAGGTGTGCCTGATCTCAAAAGGATTGCAGAGGCAAAACAAAAGGGTGAAACAATTGAAATTCCGTATTCTCTCATGGACATGGCACAGGATGCTGTTGGGTTGCTGGATGCATTAGGAATTGAAAGTGCCCATTTTTTAGGTTCCTCCATGGGAGGCAGGATCGGACAACTCATCGCCATTAACTTCCCTCAAAGGGTAAGAACACTTACCTGCATGATATCCACAATGGGTGAAAGCGTTTTTCCTCCTCCAAACCCGGAGGCCATTGAAACACTTTTCGAGCCGGCGCCCACAGACAGAACAGAGTTTATTGATTATTATGTTGCCCTTTGCAAAATGCTAAACGGATCAAAATTTCGAATTGATGAGTCTTATGTGAGGAATAAGGCGGAGAGATGCTTTGACAGGGCTTTTAATCCTAAAGGAGAAATACGTCAGGCTGCTGCTTTAATGGCTGCCGGAAGCAACAGGGAGAGTCTCAAATACATCTGTATTCCAACCCTTATAATTAACGGAAGTGATGATCCTTTGATTTCGGTTGATTGTGCAATGGACATGGCCGAGACCATAACCGGGGCTAAAGTTATGATAATAGAGGGCATGGGCCATAGTGTTTCAGATACTCCTCAGGTGTGGCCGCAGATTTTAAAGGCAATTGTCGAGCATGCTGTGTAAAATCTGATTAAACTTCGAAGTCTTAAAGATAAATCAATGCACGGTCAGTATAAAAGAAAGATTCAGGGTATAAGGTACAAGGTGCAGTGTTTTCCATGAGCAACAACTGATAACCGGCAGCCAATAATCAGTCTTTATCCATAAATTAGACATTCGATTTACAGGGGAATCTATTACCACAGTTTTCATTTTTGTTATCCATGTATCAAGGATTGAAACCCAGTCCTGTAAATCGTTCAAGATATGCCTCTTTTACAAACCATTCGCCGTCAGCCTTTATGACCTTCAGTTTGAAGCGGTAAAGGTCTGCGTTTTCTCCAACCTTTTCCAGCCACTCCCCGGGATTTTTGTAGATTCCTTCAAGTTCCGGCAAAGATTGATTCTTTCTGAGAATTAGAAAGGGAACTGTCACAGTCGGCCTGCCATCCTCGGGTTCAAGGTCGATATCCGGCTCGGGATGGATTACCTTCAGTTCCCCGTAGTAATTGAAGGCCATGAAGAGGACCCTTTTTGCGTCCCTGCTGTCCAGGTTGCCGGGATATGCCCTGAAATCTTCAGTGGCAAGGGCCATGATTTCTCCGATTTCATGTTTCTCTGCCAGACTGGCAGCCTTTTCCACCAGTTCTATCAGGGCCTTTTCATCATCCCCGGGAGAACATGATATAAAGGAAAGCATGACTGCACATAACATAAATGCTATCGCTGCACTAAATCGTTTTGCCATTTATGCAACACCTCGTTTTGCTGCTATCTTAAGGGATTTATTTCCAAGGATATCAATTAAATATTCATTCTACATGATACAGTCCGGATGATCTTTGATCCATTCATCCACTGTTTTCTTAAGCCACTCCTGAAGCCCTTTAACAATATAGAATTTCGGTATGAGCAGGTCGTCATTATGGCTGATAATGCCTTCCATAGATGCAGTCTTTGCAAGTTTCGTGTCAGGATAGATCCTGATTCCGAGAGTCAGCATAGTAGATTCGAGATCAAGTGAATCGACAAAATACAGGCTTTCCATCACTGAATCCTCATTTTCGCCCGGTCCACCGAGGAGCAAAAAGCCCATTCTCCGGATGCCATAATCCGCAGTTATGCTGGAAGCGCGAAGGATGTCCCGCCGGGTGAACCTCTTATTCATCTCTTTCAGTATCCTGTCACACCCGCTTTCAAAACCGAGGCTTATTTCACTGCAGCCTGCATTTTTCATTGCTTTAATCAGGGTTTCATTGATATTGCCTGGATAGAGTATGCAGCGCCATTCTACGTCAAGGGAGACTTCGCAAATAAGATTGCACAGGGACAGCGCGTAGGATGGCGGCAGGTTGAATATACTGTCAACAAAATAAAAGCGGTGGAACCCGGCCTCAACACATTTTGCAAGCCATTCGACAACAGACTCAGGGGAACGTCTGCGTATAATATTCCCTTCGATGTTTGAGGTAGAGCAGTAACTGCAATTCATAGGGCATCCCCGCCTCGTTTGAACAGGAAGCCAGAACCCTTCTTCCTTATAGACCTTTGCCGAAAAAAGGTCCATTTCCGGCATATGAAATCTGTCCAGGGCTTTTTCAAAGGCCCTGTGCCCCTGAATTCCAATATCGCGGAGATAAAGGCCCGGCAATCCTGAAAGAGAACGGCCATGCTGGAGGCAGTCAAGCAAAGCAGGAAAGCAGGCTTCACCTTCTCCCTCTATCCCCATATCTGCTCCGAGGTATTTTAAGGCACTTTCGGGAAATATACTGTACCCTGCACCGCCAATTACGACAGGTGCACTGGAGAATTTTCTGCATGAACTGATAATTATCCTGGCTTGATCGAGCAGAAATCTCGGGTTTTCCATGCACTGGTCGTCTATGTTTCTAACTGAAATCCCGATGATGTCCGGAGAAAATGAGTGTATGGAACGTTTGATAGTTTCTTCATGATTGTGACCAGGAAAGAGGTCAACAAGCTCGGCCTCATGTCCTGCTCTTCGTGTTGCCTCAGTCACACAGGCAAGTCCCAGAGGCATTGTCGGCATGTTAATATATTCCGTATTGGCGGAAATCATCAGCGCTTTCATCGTATTTCTCACTTAACGGGCACCAGTTCAATATATGAAAAGCTGCATTATTGTCCCTTTAAGGGATTGTGATGAAATCTCCTGCATATCAGGATAAGACTTCAACTTTATTTTGTAAATGAAATAGAGACGCAAAAGGATAAAGCCACAGGGACACGAGATGATATCATTTCATGGTGCTTAAACTGCATGCCTTTGTGAATCAGGCTGTCTCGCACAGCAAGAAAGCCGCTTTTTGCTGTAGGTTTTTTGAAGGCGGGATCTGAAAGAAAAACCTTTAACTTATGGCATTCTGTATACCACGGAATTTATATTCATACCTGCACCTACTGAAGCGAAAACGGCAATATCTCCAGTATGAAGTATATGATTATGCAGCTTTCCTTTCTGAAGCAGGTCGAATAGCGTTGGCAATGTTGCTACCGAACTGTTCCCCAGCCAGGAGATTATCATGGGCATTATACGCTCCGGGATATCCCTGGTTTTGTATAGTTTAAACAGCCTTTTCAATATAGCCTCATCCATTTTTTCATTCGCCTGATGAATCAATACCTTTTTAACATCACTTAATGTCAATCCGGCCTTTTCAAGGCTTTCCCTGACCACCACCGGTACCGTTTTAACAGCATATTTATAGACTTCGTGGCCTTTCATTTTCAGAAATAACTCATTCCCCTTATGTTCAGGGTTATATGACTTATTAAGATTCAGCATATCCAGTTCATTGAAGGTATCGGATCTTGTTACATGAGATAGTATTCCGGCATCCTTGTCTGTTGATTCGATTAAAGCCGCCCCTGCACCGTCAGCATAAATCATACCGTCTATGTCATGAGGGTCATAGATCCTCGAAAGTGTTTCTGAGCCGATCACAAGGACCTTTTTTGCATCGCCGGACTTGATGTAATAGTCCGCTATTACCATACAATTAAGCCATCCAGGGCATCCAAAGGGAACATCATAGGCAACTGTATAAGGATTTTTTATCCCCAGTTTATATTTTACTCTGGCCGCAAGAGTTGGAGTCATATCAGATCTTATATTGTCTGCACATATATTACCGAAATTGTGTGCCACCAGTATGTAATCAAGGGTTTCCCTGTCTACCCCATCCAGTGCCTGTTCAGCCGCCAGGAAAGCTATGTCAGATGTGTTAAGGTTGTCTTCAATATATCTCCTTTCTTTGATGCACGTTATTTCCTGGAATTTTTCTATTATTTCGGCATTTGACTTTGTAAGTCTTTTGCCGTCAGTGTCATAAAAATCGTGTTTAAGGAAATCCGCGTTGGGCACTTTCAGAGTGGGAATATAGCTGCCTGTTTTTGTGATAATTGAATTTGGCATAATAAGGCCAGTCAACCTTTCATTTTATATTTTAGTTTTAGGAAATTTGGCATTCCTATTATTATACAGTTTTAATTGCCTGGATATTCCAAGGTTTTTTTCACCACGAGCCTTTGAAAATCGTTTGCTTTCGACTGATTCCTAGGTTCCATCAGGGCCTTAACAAGTCAAAGGCTGATTAATCCTCGAAATATTCAATATGCTCCTGTGGCTAAAATCCTTCCCCCTTGCCCTTGAATGGAAGTGACCATATTTAATTTAAAAGGACTATTCCTTTATTTTAAACAGGTTGGCGATGCTGCGCACACGTTCCCGACAGAGCAGGGTATAGGAACAATCGGAAGGATACAGCCAATGTGGCATGAAAAGGATTTCATACTATGGGCATTGCAATATGGTACGCCTGTCTACACATGTAATAATTATCTGATGGAGCTCATTCGTGTCATTAATACCTGTTTTGAGAAACGTGGGCTTTCCATAACAAAAACATTATGAAATGTCAATCTTTCACTCATTGTATTGTGTATTTTAAGTGTGCATTTTTTAGATTTTGAAAATTACCTTGACCTGAAATTGTATTCTGTTATGCTAACCTAAATTTATTAATTTTAAAGGAGAATTTAATGAAAAAAGTCGAAAGCGGCATGTTTGTGAGCGTCCATTACAAGGGAACCCTTGAAAACGGGGAGACATTTGATTCCAGTCATGGAAAACAGCCACTTGAGGTTGAAATAGGTGCAGGACAGTTAATAAAGGGCTTTGAGAATGCGCTTATGGGTATGTCGGTGAATGAAAAGAAGGCATTTGCCATCGAGGCGGAAGACGCTTATGGTCAAAGAGACGAAAGTCTTATTTATTCTTTTGCAAAAAAGGATATCCCGGATGATATAGAATTGGAGGCTGGACAGATGGTGAGGCTCAATTCACCGCAAGGGCATCAGATTCCTGCTCAGGTTGTGGAGGTGAATGATGAGAAGGTCACCGTAGACATGAATCATCCACTTGCAGGCGAAAAATTGAATTTCGAAATTGAAATCATGGGGATCAGCGATATACCGACTCAGGTATCAACAGGCTGCGGCAGCGGATGCAGTTGTTCCTCGGAATGCTGTTAGCTGTAAATGCAGAATTGAAATTTTGTTAAAATTTCAAAGCAATTGATGCCGGCCCTGCTTGCTTCAGCGGGGATAGTAAGTAAAAACAGAAAAACCTGGATAAATATTGAAGAACCCGGCAGCCTGCTGCCGGGTTCTTCAATTATGTGTATAAAAAATCAAAATCATGTAGTATTTCAGCTTATATTCACTTATTTACTATTTGGTGTTATTACCTTGACGGTCATTTCAATCCTTTCAAGAGGATTATCTCTGCTGTCCCTCTGCTGAGAAACTATTTTATCAACAGTATCAATGCCTGAAGTCACCTCCCCGAATACCGTATACTGTCCGTCAAGGTGAGGAGCGTCCGAGACACATATAAAAAATTGAGAGCCGGCACTGTCCGGGTGAGCAGATCTTGCCATGGACAGGATTCCTTTTTTATGAGGTTTATCGTTGAACTCAGCCTTTACTGTGTACCCGGGGCCGCCCATCCCATGTTTATTTCTGTCCTGATCCCTGGAGTTCGGATCTCCTCCCTGAATCATAAAGCCTGGTATGACCCGGTGAAAGATTGTGCCGTCGTAAAAGCCTTTTTCTGCAAGGTCAATGAAGTTTTTTACATGATTTGGTGCCAGTTCAGGAAAAAATTTAATCGTAATATCGCCCAGCCTTGTCTTTATTATTGCATTTGTGTCTTTCATCATTTTAACCTCTTCCTTTGTAAAGGTTTTTTGTCGAATTTCTCCCGAGAATACCTGGGAGATGCTGATAGAAAAGAATATAAGGAAAAGAAATGCAACAATTGGTTTTTTCATTACATTCTCCTTTCAATATCGTGCTGATTTTTATACTTTTTTGAACACGGGGTTCTTTAGAAAAACTGTCTCTGGTTATTAAAACATCGTGATGGAGAAGTCAATGGACAAAGTATTTATAATGGTTTAGTCTTTTGGCAGAAAATATAAATCAATCCCTGGATTAAGATTGACTCAAAGATTTTCATTATGAATTCAGAAGCAATATTTGAATCCGCCAGAGGCGGACGAGGGTTCGATTCCCCGCCCCTTGGGGCGTTCAATGCTTTTTAAGATACCCCGCTGCTATGCGGCGGGGTAGTTCATTCTTCATGAATGAAGAGAAAAATACATTTTTACTTATAATGCTTTCAAAAAAGCGTGCTCTCTGCAGGTGGATGTTATGATTGATACATCCTGGCGGGGAATTTTTAAGCAGGAGAGGTGCTATGGAAAGAGCAGAAATGACGCTTGGCAGGCTTATGGAAATAAGCGGTGCTTACTGGGGGTCATTCGCAGTTCATGCTGCTGTAAAATTAGACATATTTACAATTATCGGTAATGAAGTTCTGGGTTGCGAGGAAATAGCAAGGCGAATCAAAGGCAATATAAGAGGCGTTGCCACATTGCTGAATGCACTGGCTGCCATGGGTCTCCTTGATAAATCGGATGATAAATTTGCAAACACCCTGTTTAGTTCGGAATATCTTTGCAGGAGTCTGCCGCAATACATGGGCCATATAATTATGCACTACATGCATCTTGTCGATTCATGGCGCAGGCTTGATCAGGCAGTAATCAAAGGTAGACAGACACGTCCCAGATCTTCCATGAGGGGAGAAGAGGAAAGAGAGGCCTTTCTGATGGGCATGTTTAACATTGCCATGGGTCAGGCCCCTGGGGCTGTCAAGGAGATAGACCTTTCAGGCCGAAAGCATCTTCTGGACCTTGGAGGGGGTCCGGGGACCTGGGCAATACATTTCTGCCTTGCAAATGACGGACTCAGGGCTACTGTCTTCGATCTTTCCTCAACGCGTCCTTTTGCTGAAAAGACTATTGCAGGGTTTGGTCTAAGCAAACGGATTGATTTTATGGAAGGTGATTATCATAAAAATAAGATAAAAGGGAAATATGATGTAGCATGGCTGTCTCAGATCCTTCATGGGGAAGGGCCTGAATCATGCCGCAGGATGATCAGGAAGGCAGTCTCTGTGCTTGAACCTGGCGGACTTATCTTTGTGCACGAGTTTATCCTTAACAATGATATGGCCGGACCTCTTCATCCCGCACTTTTTTCCTTGAACATGCTGACAGGGACAAAATCAGGCAGGTCCTACTCTGAGGAGCAGATTATGGATATGCTCAGGGATGCCGGGGCCATGGATTTGAAGCGCCTGCCTTTTCGTTCTCCCAACGATTCCGGTATCGTGGCAGGAACAATACCTTGAAGTTGGAATTTACAGAATTAAACTTCATTCTTTCCTTCTCAAAAAGTTGCTGCTGATTACATAAAATATTTAAGGAGTGCTATTCAGCAGTCTATTGTTTTCGATGTATTCTGGATTACTCCCTGTACATCGGCCTTTAGGCTGTTCAATGCTACAATACTCGCAAAGATAATCGAGCCTCCTATCCAGAAGCTTAGTGCAGCAGGGTCTCCAAGAAATATAATTCCAAATGAGGCGGTTAAGATTACTTCGCTGGACATGAATACACCGCCTTCCCATCCCCGGCAATAGAAAAAGCCCTGATTCATTAGAAGTTGTGCGGTCACGGAGGAGAAAATTATTCCAAGAATCATGACCCATTCCATAGGTGTGTAGGGTAATATCGGATTCATAATGAATTTTGGAAGGGATATAATTGCACCCATGGTGCAGAAATATAGATAGATTACAACCGGGCCGTTTTTTGCACGGAGCGACCTGATAAGAGTTACAGTAAGACCGGCAAAAACACTGCCTACTAATGCCACTGTCTGGCCAAGAAGACCTCCTGAAAGACGGAAATCAAAAATAATTCCTATTCCGACTATGACTGCGGCAATGCACGCAATCTGAAGCCTGCTGATGCGTTCGCCGAAAATGATAAAGGAGAAGACAGCAGAAAATGCGGGAAATGAATAGAAGATAACTAGCGCTGTAGATAGAGGCAGCATCCGGATCGATGTAATAAGACAGATGAATGCAATCGACCCGACGCACCCACGGATAAAGAGAAGTTTTTTGTTATGTCCTTTGAAAGGATTTCTGCGGCGGCCGAAAATAGCAAGAAGAACTATGAGTCCCCCGAAAAATCTGAAAAACCCAATGTGCCAGACTGTAAACGAGGGGCCCAGAAGCTTGACAAATACATTAAGCAGTGTAAACAGTAATGCAGCAGACAGCATGAAGAGCGGTCCTGCAAAAGATGCATCCAGCTGCACCAGGCTTCGGGGTTTTGCCTGATTATCCATTCCAGCCTCCTTTTTTATTGCTCTCTGCTAATCTTTTTTCCAAAAACAAATCTGGGCAGATGATATACTGCCAGCCCGGCCAGAAAACCGTAAGCCATATTAGCTGCCAGTGAAATGATAAGAGTCGTTGCCACGGGGATAAGGTCGATGTTCCAGCGAATGTCTCTGGCGAACTTTGTGAGTTCTATCCCTACAAGAAACATCATGGCTCCGATTATGGCCGTAGGGAAGGCGGCAAGCAGTGCGGAGATCGAACTGGCCAGGAACAATCCCATTGATATTTCAATCAAACCCTCAATAATGTTGGCACCTCCCGTTCTTGCACCAAAGTAGTACTGACCGGCCAGACCTCCGGCACCATGACACAGGGGCATACCTCCCAAAAAAGGGAAGATTGTATTCATGATACCCATATTCAATGACAGGTGCCTTTCACTTACAGGTTTTTCCGGCCAGTATATTTTTATTAATGATGAGGTGGCTATAACCGCGTTGGTAGCTGTAAGCGGAATCTGAGCAAAACCGGCCAGTATGAGTGTATGCCAGATTTCTTCAAACCGAAAGCATGAAAGAGAAGGAAAAACGAGCCCTGGGGGCTCGACCTGCTGGAGCTGGCCTTTGGAAAGCATAATTATCACACCGAGAAGCATGAGGATAACAGCGGCAGGGGCATAGCGATTTTTTCTCATCACCAGCACTATTATTATGGAGACTATTCCAAGCGCCCACCATGTAGAAAGCATCTTTAGGGCCTCAACGGCAAGGAGGACACCCAGTGAAATCTGGATACCCCAGATTACGGGCCTTGGTGTGATTTTCGCAATCCAGCCTATTATTCCGGTAAGAGAGAAGATCAGCCATATTATCCCCATTGCGAATCCGGATGCATAGACCATTGAGGGAGACCAGTGCTGGGCAATCGCTGCTATGGCAAGGATTTTCATTGGTTCGATAGGCACAGGAAGACGATAAACAAGGCCTGTTGCGATGTTAGCCAGACCCATCATCACAAGTAATCCTGACGGATTAAGACCGCAGACTGCAATATAGCCGATTGCAAGGGGAAAAAGAGTGCCAAAGTCACCCATTGATCCGGCCAGCTCTCTCAGATTGAAATCAAATGACTTGATTTTCATGGATGGGTATTTTCTCTTGGTGATTGTATGAATTATGCAGCTTTAAGACCTGTCACTTATTTTGCTTTCCGTATATCAAAAAAAGGGACAAATTTGGATTTCCACCACAGACTTTTTGCGGGGAATACCCCTCCGGAGGCAAAACGGATGTCTTCCAGTGAATAAAATGCATTTGGATTAAACTTCTTAATGTTAACAATTATATTTGGCAGATTTGAACGCTTTACAATTGTATAAATCACATGGACCGGGCCTGTAGTGCCTTCAGCATTAACTACTGTAACACCGAGATTGGAATTTTTTAAAAACTCGATAAGATCCGAAGCATCTTTCCGGGTAATTATTCGAATGGCCATCACTCCAAGAGCAAGCTTGTGTTCAATAAGGATACCAACATAATTTCCAAGAGCGAATCCGAGAGCGTATGCAAAATAGTTCATTATATTTGTAAGATTCTGCATAACCTGCCCGATTGCCAGAAGCCAGATAAGTATCTCGAAAAATCCGAGAATCGGTGCAAGAATTTTGCTCCCTTTTGTTACCATTATCACACGCATTGTGCCTAATGTAACATCGATAATACGCGCAAGGCATATCAAGAGAGGTATTACTCCATAAACGAAAATGCCTGAATTCATAATTTCATTCATTATTCATAACCTATAATTCACATGACTGTTTCTGTATCTATATAGTGAATAAAATTTATTCAAGTTAATTATTATAAGACATTCGACTAACTGACAATTCCCGGATCAATTGAAACGTGGCTTTCGGATATTCAGTGCAGGGCCAATCAAGCTGATTTATTTGATATGCTCTTTAATCATTGTCAGTAATGAAGCTCCGGGTCATTCTATCAGTTTATCCCAGGATAATTCCAAGAATAACCACAAAAGCAATTGGGGCCTCGATGCCATGGATTATTACAGCCATCCAGTTGCTGCGGAAAC
>DAINAR010000044.1:0-17838 GCA_036733345.1 Deltaproteobacteria bacterium
AACGCTTTCATCCACGGGCTAACGCCCCTGGTCTTCAGCTTATTTTTTGATAAATGTTGAGGTGATCGAATGAAACCGATTAAAGACGAAAAAACGTACAAAGACAGCTTAAAACGTATTGAAGAACTTTGGGGAGCAGAACAGGATACACCTGAAGGGGATGAACTGGATATTTTATTAGTCCTGATAGAGGCCTACGAAGAAAAACACTGTCCTATCCCTCCTTCGGACCCTGTGGATGCGATCCTGTTCCGGATGGAACAAATGGATATGCAGCGGAAAGAACTTGAGCAGTTTCTCGGCCCCAGAAGCAGAGTCAGCGATGTTTTAAATCGAAAGAGGACCCTGTCACTACCCCAAATTAAAAAGCTACATAAAGAGATGGGAATACCATACGAAAGCCTGATAGGCTCAACATAACCATTCGATTTTTTTATGAACAGTGAACGGGGTCACGTCTTGAACAGTGATTAACAGGTCATAGGGCATGTATGACATACTAGAATGTGGTCAGATCTACGGTTGACTGTTGTTTAAAATTTTAATAAGGAAAAAGCCCATTTCCAGCCCATTGAGAAAATAATGTGACCTATAATAAAAAGGCCGGAAGTGTGGTTACGTCTGCTTTTATGGTAATGGGTAACGTTCGTGACATATTTACCTGCTGTGTTCATTGTGATAAAAGTGAAGAATGCCACGTCAATCAAGAATAGACGCCTGCCTTTGTGTGTCCGCATGCAGACAGGCCCCGGGGTGCTCCACCATATTGCTATTCTTTAAATACCAATTCCTGTGACCAATCCTTTCGAAATAATGGATTCGTTGATGCAGGAAACCGTCCAATCCGCCAGCCAGCCATAGGCTGGTAAAAGGCGGACGAGGGTTCGATCCTGCCTCAGGCAGACAAGCCGTGCCTAGCGGCAGACAAGTCCCCGCCCCTTGGGGCGTTCAATGCTTTTTAAGATACCCCGCTGCTCTGCGGCGGGGTAGTTTATTATCAAGGGCAGAACCCAATTTCATTATAATCTTATGTACGTGCCCTATATCATGGTTTTAAAATCGGATGGGTCTTGAGCAACCTTTCGAGCAGCGCTTCGATGTCGGTCCTTATCGGTCCGTCAAGCGGCTCGTCCAGCCTGTTCAAAAAGAGGCCTTCGAAATATGCCTCCTTTTTGTCCTCATCCCAGGGTACCCCACGCAATAGCCGAATCCCTTCAGGGGGAATTTCTTCCGGAAGCGTACGGCGGCTCAGCATGGCCCAAATACCCGTCCATGCCCTGGCCAGGGCGATGGGGTGATACCCGCCCCCACCGATCACCAGGAGGGCAGGCGACGCCTCCTGGCCCTTTTTTGGGGCCAGTTTCAAGGTCTCGTGAACGATTTCGAGGAAGAACCGGTTAGATATGCGAAACTTTCCCAGGGGATCACAAAAGAGCATGTCCGTCCCGGATTGAAGCACGGCCGCATCCGGTTTGAAGGAATGGAAGAGCCGCGGCCAGAGGGTTCGAAGCACCATGCGGTATTCACTGTCGTTTGTGTCTCTGGGGAGGGGAATGTTGACCTCGTTTTCTACCGGACCCTTGTCCTCAATGCCTCCTCCCTTAAAGGGGAATGCATAGGCCGTATCCATATGCGCGGAGACCACCAGAACACCGGGGTCATTACGGAAAGCAAAAGCCACGCCGTCCGCATGGTGCGCATCAATGTCCAGGTATATCACACGCATGCCCTCACGCCGAAATCGCATGACTCCCAGGGCCGCGTCGTTGAAATAACAAAAGCCACGGGCACGATCCGGCATGGCGTGATGCATCCCGCCTGTGGGGCTGAAAACCGTTTTACCCTGGATCACCTGTTCGGCCCCCAGGATGCTGGCGCCCACGGCCGTTGCGGGGATGGTAAAGATCCCTTCAAACCATGGGTTTTCAAAATTTCCCAAATTATATCGTTCCCGATAGGCCTTGAAGATTCCCCCTTCCCGTTCACAGCGCTCGATAGCCGTCACATAGTCGGGGGTGTGGAACCATTCCAGCTCCGCACGGGTGGCCCTGCGCGCCCGGACCGTTTCATCGGCTCTGAGTGCCCCATAGCTCCGTATCAGGTCCATTGCCAGCCCGGACCTGGGGATGGCCAGAGGATGATTTGTGCCGAAAATAGATTTTTTGTAAACGGGAGAATCGATCAGAACACATTGCATTTGATCACATTACCTGCTTGAATTATGGAAACATTTCCAGGGATAAAAAACCACCGCTCCCGGGTCCTTGAAAAACTGGACCCTAACATTGCAAAAGTCGAAGATGCCGCAGATCCAGGGCGTCCAGGGCGAAGCTGTAGTACTTTGCCTCTCGCCTTCAAAAAATGTATCATGTTGCCCTATATACTTCAATAATGAACTTATCGACTTGTCGACGCGTTCGACGCGGATTAAGATAACACCTTAATATGATTTCAATATTGTCTAAAATTCCATTATTTTTCTGGCTTAGACTAGTGTTTTTGACATCAAAAATCACCTTCCTCAACCTCACCTGCATCAGCCTGAACCAGTTGATCATTAAAATCTATGCGTAGAATAGAGGGTTTTTCACCGCAATAAATGCGGAGAAAAAAATTGATTTTGCGGAGAATAAGGGGTATATTTACCGTAAAACGTGCGGAGAATATGATGTATATCCATGAATTAGATGACTGGCCTGATTTCAGATGGGACCGCGGAAAGCTGGCCGAAAGGCTGGCAGCCGTGCGCCATCAGCAGGGCAGACTGATCGGCAGGATGGAAGCTCTTGGTTTTGATTTAAGGGAAGAGGCTGTTTTGCACACCCTTACTGAAGAAGTGTTAAAGTCGAGCGAGATCGAGGGAAAAACACTGGAGAGGTCGCAGGTGCGCTCGTCAATAGCGCGCCGCCTTGGAATGGATATCGGTGCCCTTACGCCTGCTGACAGGAATGTCGAAGGCGTGGTAGAAATGATGCTTGATGCCGTCGAAAAATACAGTGAAACGCTTACATCCAAACGCCTGTTTGCATGGCATGCGGCTCTTTTCCCGACAGGTCACAGCGGCATGAAAAAAATAACGGTGGGCGCCTGGCGTACTGATCAATCCGGACCCATGCAGGTTGTATCAGGACCTGTCGGACGCGAGGGTATACATTATCAAGCGCCTGCCGCGGAAAGGCTTGAGGAGGAGATGGCCTCTTTTCTTTCATGGGTTAATCGCCAAGATGACAGTGATCCAGTGCTGAAAGCGGCAATTGCCCATTTATGGTTTGTAACTATCCATCCATTTGACGACGGAAACGGTCGAATAGCCCGTGCCATCGCTGATATGCTGCTGGCGCGTTCAGAACAGAGCCCGCAACGTTTTTACAGCATGTCTGCCCGGATGCGTAAAGAAAGGAATTCATACTACGATATCCTTCAGGCAACACAAACGAAGGATCTGGACATAACAAACTGGCTTGAATGGTTCCTTGAATGTCTTGCTCAAGCCATTAACGGCGCTGAAAATACTCTTGTAGCGGTTCTCAGGAAAGCACGGTTCTGGGAGGTGCACAGGGGCGAGCAATTCAATGAACGGCAACGCGCTATTATCATGAGGCTATTGGACAAGTTTGAAGGCAAACTTACATCGTCCAGGTGGGCAAAATTAACGAAATGCTCTCAAGATACGGCATTACGCGATATTGACAATCTTTTAAGTCGGAATATCCTGATCAAAGAGCCGGGCGGAGGGCGAAGCACCAGCTATGCTCTGGCCGATATCGAATGAGAAAGAGAAATATTATGATCAATGAATATGATGATGTAGATATGGTAATTGTTTGGGAGACTGTTAAAAGAGATATTTCTTCATCAATATCCATGATTGACAAAATCATCTCTTAAGGAAACATGACCATGAAAATAATATTCCATGAACGCTATTACAATTCCAGTTATGCAATGGACCCTGCGGCTGCCGAGTGGCGCCTGGAAGGGATCATGGCATTAATAAAAAGCAAGCCTGAACAGTATGAGATTATCACGCCGTACCCGGCCGGTGAAGATGACATCTTAAGGGCCCACGGCAGGGATCAGTATGAGCTTATCAGGAGAAACGCCCTGCTCTATGAACTGGCGGCATTAGCCGCCGGAGGGGCAATAAGGGCAGCTGAAACTGCGTATGACGGAGATCCTGCTTTTGCGGTGATCCGGCCTCCCGGGCATCATGCATCGGCAGATTCATGCTGGGGTTTCTGTTACTTCAACAATATGTCAATAAGCCTGCTTAAGCTTTTTTCGGATAAGAAGATTAAAAAGGCCTTTATCCTTGATTTTGATCTCCACACCGGAGACGGGAATATAAACATACTCCAGAACCGCAGGGACGGATTTAAAGTCCAGATACTCAATCCTGGTTCGCCGGACAGGAAAAGCTATCTTCAGGAAGTTGAAGAATACATGAAAGATATTAAGGATGTCGATATATTTGCGGCATCAGCAGGCTTTGACCAGGGAATCTCCGACTGGGGCTCCCTTCTGTATCCTGAGGATTACACAGAGCTTGGAAGACTGATGAAGGTATATTCCGAGAAGATCTGCAAAGGACGAAGATACGCTGTCCTGGAAGGCGGCTACAACCATGAAGCAATAGGTGTGAATACGGATTCCTTTTGCAAAGGGTTCGAGTAGGGGGACAACTGCCCTGCCCTTCCCTATAATTCTGCTGTTTTATTTTCATTTTAAACAGGGACCTGCATGAATCTGAATGCTAAATGGATTAACGTTCAGGATTTTGTCGCTTATCACTGGGAAGCAACACAGCTAAAATTGTGCACGCTATAGGCAGGAAAGCCAGCACTGTAAATGTAGCATGCAGGCCGTGGTGATCAGCAATCCACCCGAGAACAGGAGTTATAATCCCACCGAAGGAAAAAGCCAGGCCGAGGGTTATCCCGGAAGCAAAACCAACACGGTTTGGCAGGTAGGTCTGACCCAGTACAATCAGGGGGCCCGTTGCGGCAGAATTGAGAAGTCCAATGGGAATCAGCATAAACATGGCCCATAAAGGATCAGAGGTATATACGAATATTGGAAATATGACCGTGAGGATTAAGAATTCAGTCACCACAGCAATTCGCAGGCCCACCCGGTCCGCCAACCTCCCGCCCAGAATATTACCCACTATGCCTGAGGTGAAGAACAGGCTCAAAGCAAACGCACCTGCAGCCCTGGACTGGTTGAGGACATTAATCCAGAAAAGAGGAAGAAATGTATTTATCCCATAGAATATAACAGAACGAATAAGAACCAGAAAAGCAAGGCATGAAAAAGAGCCCCATTCATCAGTACCCTTTACCTGCTCCTGTATATCTGTCTTCACTCCCGCATCCTTCTGTTTCCACAGCCCGGGAAGGAAAAAGACCAGCAATAGAGTCACGGTAATTGCCGGAAGAGCCAGGAAGGCAGTTCCCTTTAAACCCCACCTGAGGAGGGCAAAGTTGGCAACCAGAGGCCCTGAGGCAAACCCGAGCAGGCCTCCGATGGCAAAAATACTCATGGCGGTTGCCTTTTTTGCGCCTGCGAAGCGGTTTACAAGACGGGCACCTTCAGGATGGAATGCGGCAACCCCGATGCCGCTCAATCCGACAGCTATAAGACCAGTCCCATAAGTCGGCGCCAGACCGACACAGGATAAACCAAAGCCTGCAAGGATAACACCAATCGGGACGAGCCACGGTCTAGAGAGCCGGTCGGCAACATACCCGAATACAGGCTGAGTAATTGTCGAGACAAGTGTCGTAGTGAACACGATTGCTGCGGCAGCGGCATAGGTAAGATCGTGTGCGGCGATAAAAAAAGGAAGAAGAACCGGGATGGCACCCTGATTGATATCCGTTGACATATGGGCCAGAGTAAGAAGTCCAACAGATCTGTATTTCAAAACTCCTCCTGACAACCGCAGTTAAATATCAATTCAGGATATCCGGACTGGCAATGCACAATCGCAGAGACTTTAAATTAAATAGTGTGCCTGAATGTTGTCAAGGGAAATTTAGTCAGCGGAAATCGGGCCCTGGTTTTCTGTTAACTATTAGTTGGCAGCAACAAATTCTTGATTTGGGATGTATTTTCACTTAAATATATATAAAAAGAAGGTTTTTCAGGTACATCACTATAAAGATGCGTTATTGAAAATCGGGCAGTAATTAACAGGAGTGTCTTATGGCGGAAACAAAAACAGGCGTCTTTTTCCATCCTTCCTTCAGCGGGAAGGAATGGATTATTATCGGGAATAAGTTCCGTAATTTTCCAGGCGTAATGGAGGATGCTCTCAGTATGGAAGGAGTCAGGTGGTTTATTCCTGAGAAGGTTTCTGAAGAGCTCCTGCTCAAAATCCATACTCCGCGGTTAGTTGAAGACCTGAAAAGGGCCTGGTATTGTGAAGGTGCCCTTTATTCTGTGGGTGGGTGTGTTGAGGCAACAGAAAAAATACTCTCAGGCGAGATTAAAAACGCCCTTGTTTTTACAGTGGCGGCAGGTCACCATGCAGAGCAGAACTACGCCTGGGGCGGGACATATGCTTCCTGCGCCGGCCCTTCAGTATACAATGCACGCAGGAAGTCAGGCCCCAGGAGATTTGCGATCCTTGACACGGACTGCCACCACGGAAACGGTACGAGGAGTATCTTCCGGGAGGATCTGGACGTGCTCCATGTCTGTTTCTGCGACTATAACACAATAGAAAGTGAAGGCACCAAGATATGTGTGGATACAGGATGGTACAGCAGTGATGAATCGTACATGCAAAGAGTTAAAGAGGAGTTCTTTGAAAGAGCAGCAGATTTCAGGCCCGACATGATCCTTCACAATCTGGGCCATGACACATGCATGGGAGATTATGGTGACCGGGGCCTATCACAGGAGTTTTTTCCCTGGCTGGCTGCGGAAGTAAAGACCTGCGCGGAAAAGATATGCGGCGGCAGGTATCTTGTATTAACCCACGGGGGTGACCGTGCGGATGTAGCGGAATATATCTTTCCAAGGATTATCGAAATCCTGGCGCAATGAGATAGAGATTAAATTTCGGGCAACATTTTATAAAAGTTAAACGGGCAATGCACGGATATAGCTTTTAAAAAAAAGGAGGTTTGAAGCAATACGCCCCCCCAAACCTCCTTTTATTAACAGATAATGCCTATTCTTCTTCTTCCATCATCAGTAACCCTTCTGAAAGTTTGGGCCAGTTTATGCGCCGTTTTTCAGGATAATTAAATGCCTCATAACCAGTTTCTGTTCCCAGAATTTTATCAATTTTTTCCTGAACTATTTTTTTATCTTCACTTGCCAGCCATGCGTTCCAGTCTTCAATGGTCTCCCAGGTGCTGATCACCAGATAATTCTGCGGGTCAGATAAGCTTCTTAATGTTTCTCCTGTAATGAAACCCGGTTCTTTTGACGCAAGCGCCCTTAAACGCATCATTAAAACTACAACATCATTTACTTTTTCCGTGGGGATCTTTCTTTTAATCAGGATCTTAACAGACATTTTATTCCTCCTTGTTTCTTAAAAAAGGGTTAATAAAAAGCCGTAATGATAATAGATAGTCAGGGCAGGTTATTAAATGATAGAAACTTACACTTAGTCTCATATAAATTAGACAAAATCCCATTACGAATGTCAAGGTAAAACTCAGGTAAATTTTAATAACAAACCGGCGTTCCGGATTTCTTCCTGTTCTCCTGATTGACATCTCTGGCTTAATTATGTAAGAGCCTGTAAATTCTATTAGCAAGCAGCATTTCCCTGGGAAAGCAGTGGCCTGGAGAGACTTATTGAGATAGAAGAACACCGGAGAAGTTATTCAGGATGGTATGATATAAATGGAGAGACTGTTACGTAATATACAAAGGATCCTTCCCGATGCAGTTCTTACCCGGACCAGGCTTACCCTTTGCCCGGAAATTGAACTGTTACTGCTGGACCCCGGCAATATGCACAGGAGTTTCTCTTCAGAAGAGGTCAGGATTATCCTGTCTGATCCTCCTTACTGGGCCCTCTGCTGGGCCAGCGGTCAGGCCATGGCCTGCCATATCCTCCAGAACCCGGGGCTTGTAATGGGTAAACGGGTCCTTGATTTCGGTTCAGGCTCAGGGGTTGCAGGCATTGCCGCAGGCATGGCAGGTGCTTTGAAGGTTTTTGCCTGCGATCTGGACGATGATGCCCTTGATTCCACCAGGGCCAATGCCCTGCTGAATAATGTAACTCTTCATACATGCAAATCCATTGAGGAGATATCCGATGATATTGACCTGATACTGGCCGCAGATGTACTCTATGACAGGGATAACCATCATTTTCTTGATGAATTTCTGGATATCGCCCCTGAGGTAATGGTGGCTGACTCCCGTCTTAAGACCATGCCGGTAAAGTCCTATCAAAAAATCCGTGAAATTTCCCTCTGGACTGTACCGGACCTCCATGAGTCGGACGAATTCAACAGGGTCAACATCTACCTGGCCTCATCTTCAAAGCCATTGAAGCTCCCCGGGCATCTTCAATAGATTTTTGTGTATCGTAGAAATTTGCAGTTTGACACTCAAGGTCGATTTTCATATCTTCTTTATCTTTACACACCTCTGGGCTTAAGGAATTTTTATATCATGCGGAAAATTATTGCTCTCTTGCTACTGTCAATACCGCTGTTGTCCTTCTGGCTGTCCGGTCAAGCCAATGGTCAAGAAAAGCTGTTCAACCGCGACTACCTCATAGTTAAAGCCAGGGAAAAAGGGATTGTGAGGGTCATCGTCTCTTTCAATGATCCTGAACTTCAAAAGTTTCTACATGCGTCGCGATCATTGAAAGTCATTTCTCCTGATATCAGGAGTTCTTCGTCCGAAATCGCAGCGATGAAAAAAGCCGATGAAGACCTGGCCGGGGCTATCTGGAGTTCAGCATTAAGTCTTTTTGCGGGACTGGGTCTGGAAAAAAAGATTGAGCATATATTTAAAACAGTGTCGCTTGCAGTCATCCAGGCCGATTATAATGACCTGCTTGTCATGGAGGGCAGCCAGCAGGTTATAAGGGTGGTTGAGGACGAAGCCATACCCCTTCCTGAACCTGAGCCTTCGGGTGATGCCTTAAATGACCGAGCTCTGGGAAGCTATGGGGTGGATATCGTCAATGCCCCCCAGGCGTGGGCAAGAGGCTATGACGGCAGAGGCTGGCATGTGGCCGTGCTCGACACGGGCGTTCGCACCAGCCACGAGATGTTCGCGGGTAAAAATATTGTGGAAGCCTGCTTCAGCACTACGTGGGCTGGCTTTTCAACCTCTCTATGCCCCGGCGGCGCTGCAGAGGCAACAGGTCCCGGATCAGCCGTTCCGCCAAACGAATTTGGTCATGGCACGCATGTCAGCGGCATTGCCGTCGGCAGCCAGCTAGGGGGCGATATGAAGGGCGTAGCGCCCGGTGCCAATCTCATAGCAGTCCAGGTTTTCAGCTATATCGAAGACTGGTATGACGTAGGTTCGTTCTTTTCCGACCAGATCAAGGGTCTGGAATATGTATATGGTCTGCGGGGCGATCACTGTATTGCCGCGGCCAATTTGAGCCTGGGATCGGGCTATTATAGTGATTACTGTGATTATGATCCAAGAAAACCTGCCATTGACAATCTGAGGGCGGCCGGAATTGCAGTGACTGTGGCCAACGGCAACGACGGTTATTGCGAAGCCCTGAACTCTCCAGCATGCATTTCGTCTGCCATAGCTGTAGGCGCTTCGGACTCAAATGACCAGGCATATTGGTTTAATGACTGGCACCCGGTTATGCAGAACATCTTTGCCCCTGGAGTGGCCATTTTCTCTGCCAGTTCATGGTCCGACACGGGTTACAGCATAAGAACCGGAACAAGTATGGCCGCACCTCATGTGGCCGGTGCCTGGGCCATTTTCCGTCAATCCGCTCCAAAAGCTACAGTCAGCGATATCGAGGATGCCATGAAAAATAGCGGAGTCCTTGTAGACTCCGGCTGTGACACTGAGCCCTCATCAGGTCCCCGCATCAACGTTGCTACCACCTTGGATTATCTTCTGGCCTCTTTCGATATTCCCACTCTTTCAGAAACAGGGATGATTCTTTTCATATTACTGATAGCCGGAGGCGCAATTTTGTTTATCAGAAGATGGAAAAAAACACAGCCGTGAATGGAGATTTCTGAATGATCAGGAAATACTAGTTAGTGTTATGTCTATTTTTGTTGTGCCGGGAGACAATCAGGGTACAAACATTACAGCCCCGGTAACAAGTGGATTCATTGATGCATCAGGGAAGAAAAGCTCACATCTGGCCGATCAGGTTCAGTTGTTTATGGATTTCAAAATTATCATGATTGTATTATGAGGTTTATCTGTCTTGAGTGGCCTTAATCGTAAAAGCTTTTTCGTAGGCATTTCCCTTTTCATGCCAAAATATTCTGCCTTTTAATGGTCTATTTGACAACACCTTGTTCCTTGACAGGCATCTATTTTTGTCTTTATACTTAATTTTACATTTACATTCAATAAAGGGAGACCAGATGGGCACGGATAATATTGTATTCCTGGAAGCTATTGAATGGTTTGATGAAACAGGCAAAGAGCTTGTTCACAGGATTCCCGAACAGGGGTCAGGGGAAATCAAATTAGGGGCGCAGCTGACCGTCAGGGAGAGCCAGGCTGCCGTATTGTTTTACAAAGGCAAGGCCTGTGATGCTTTTGGGCCAGGCCGGCATACCCTGAAAACTGCAAATATACCTGTGCTCACCAAGATCCTTTCCATTCCATGGGCAATGACAAGCCCTCTTCGCGCTGAAATCTATATAGCCAATATGAAGATATTTCCAAACCTGAAATGGGGCACAAGGGAGCCGGTAGCCTTTAAGGATTCCGAGCTGGGGCTTATAAGGCTCAGGGCCTTTGGAGTATTTAATATTCAGATAGTCCAGCCAGTGCTCTTTATAAACACCCTGGTCGGAACCATGGGAAAATATTCAACTGAGGAGATTGAAGAATACCTGAAACAGGTCATTGTTTCACGTTTCAACGATCACCTTGGTGAAAATCTGGATAGTCTTCTAAATATGCCGGGAAAATATGATGACCTTTCCACTGGTCTTCAGAAACGCCTCCAGGATGATTTTGCATATTTCGGGCTTGCGCTCAATAATCTCTATATCACTTCTATTACGCCTCCTCCGGACGTTCAAAAGGCCATTGACGACAAAAGCCGTCTCAGCGTTCTCAATGATCTGGACGGCCTTATCAAATTAAAGGCGGCAATGGCCATGGAAAAGGCGTCAGAATCTACCGGCGATGCAGGATCAGGTATGGGTATGGGTATGGGCTTCATGATGCCTGCAATGTTCGCCGAGTCGTTCAGGTCCAAAACAGGCCAGCGCAGTTCAAAAAATGCTGAACGCACAGATGCATCATTATTTGTTACCTGCCCTGACTGCGGACATGCAATCCCAAAGGACGCAAGATTCTGTCCTGACTGCGGGCATCAGCAACTGGTTTTTAACAGATGCGTCAATTGCGGCAAAAATATACCGCCAAATGCAAGGTTTTGCTCAAGATGCGGCCATCCAGTAGAAGAAAAGCCCGGTCCAAAAATATGTCTCCACTGCAAAACGGAAAATCTGCCCGGGGCGTCTTTCTGCAATAATTGCGGAGAAAAATTAGCCTGATATGGGTTTAACAGTTGAACAGGAATGCCCGCAATGCGGAGCGCCGATTGAGCTGGATGAAACAGACAACATAATGCTCTGTCCGTATTGCGGTGTAAAAAACTTTCTTTTTGCCCCTCACTTTTATCGTTTTCTCCTGCCGCATAAGGCGCCGGGTAAAGAAATTTTTTATACCCCGTATCTCAGATTCAAAGGTAATATTTATTTTTGTAATGATTCAAATCTCACCTGCCGTTATCTGGATATTACCCGTCCGGGCCTTTCACATAAAGGAATTCCCATTTCTCTTGGCGTCAGACCTCAGGCAATGAAGCTGAGGTTTTTTTCACCTGATGCCAATGGGTCGTTTCTGAGGTTCTCTATTGATCCGAAAGAAATACTTTCAAAGGCAGTTATTCGGCCATCTCATCTAATGACCGGCAGGCTATTTCACCATGCATATATTGGAGAAGCACTCAGTGTTGTGTATCTCCCTGTTTTTGTTGAAAACTGCAAAATCTTTGATGCCGTTTTAAACAGGCCTCTTGCCGAAGGTTCAGATGGTGCTGGTATCCTTGAGCATCCAATAGAAAAAAATCCTCGAAGGTGGAGGATTATGTTTATGGCAACACTGTGCCCGGTGTGCGGATGGAACCTTGATGGCGAAAGGGACAGTGTTGTTCTGACGTGTAAAAACTGCAATTCGGCATGGGAAGCCTATGAAGCCAAATTTTCCCAGGTCGAATTTGCGGTTATGCCTGGAGACGGTTCTGAGTCGGCCTATCTGCCCTTCTGGAAAATTTCCGTTAAGGTCACAGGGATTGAAATCAACTCATTCAGTGATTTTATCAGGGTTACAAATCAGCCAAGGATTCCCGGAAAGGAGATGGAAAATCAGGATATGAGCTTCTGGTGCCCTGCCTTTAAAATTCGTCCGAAGATATTTCTAAATCTGTCAAGACAATCCACAGTATCACAGAATGAATTCAAAACCGTTAATACGTTTCCAAATAATTCAATTTACCCCGTAACACTGCCCAAAAAAGAGGCCCTTCAAAGCATGAAAATCACACTCGCTGCTTCAGCCCTGAATAAAAGGGATATTTTTCCTCTTTTGCCTGAAGTGCGGTTTAAGATAAAATCTTCGATGCTTGTTTATCTCCCCTTTAAAGACACGGGCCATGAAATGGTTCATGAATTTACAGGGATGAGTATAAATAAGAATATAATGAAATTCGGACGTTTTCTTTAATTTAAATCAACTAAAACCAGCCTAGTCACCGTCCAGCAGATTACCTAATCTCCCGAGGACAGAACCTTCACCCTTTTGACTTCCGCCTGCTGATGGTGCATGCTCAAGTATTCTGTCTGCCATCCGAGAGAAAGGAAGACTCTGCAGAAAAACCGTTCCGGCTCCTTTCAGTGTTGCCAGAAACAGTCCTTCACCTCCGAAAAACATTGACTTAAGATTACCTGCACGTTCGATATTATAATCTATGCCTTTTGTAAAAGCTACCAGACAGCCGGTATCGACACGAAGTGTTTCGTTTTTTAATTCTTTCCGAATAACTGTGCCTCCTGCATGGACAAAAACCATGCCGTCCCCTGAAAGCCGCTGAAGGATAAACCCCTCACCGCCAAAAAAGCCGGTCCCAAGCCGCCTGGTAAAAGCAATTCCTACCTGTGTTCCGAGCGCTGCTGCAAGAAAGGCGTCTTTCTGGCAGTAAAGCTCTCCGCCCACTGTTTTCATATCAACAGGGATAATCTTTCCCGGATAGGGAGCGGCAAAGGCTACGCGTTTTTTTCCGCTGCCTTGATTGGTAAAATGAGTCAAAAAAATCGATTCCCCAGTAAGTACCCGCTTGCCCACATTCAGGAGTTTGCCCATAAGTCCCTCTCCGGCTGCAGACCCGTCGCCCATTCTTGCTTCAAAGGTAATACCGTCTTCCAGGTAATTCATGGCGCCGGCCTCAGCAATGACCGTTTCACCAGGATCCAGTTCCACCTCAACAATCTGCATATCATGGCCCAGTATTTCATAATCGACTTCATGACATTTCATTGGAATAACCTCCTTGGATTATTAGTCAAACATACCTGAAAACTGGAGGAAAGTCCTCCATAATTATCAGCGGGTTGGCCTTGTTTTTCAGTTTTACCATCTATATAAAATCAATCTACTGACTTTTTGTTTTCCTTACAGCAAAGAATACGATTGCCCCCAGTGACGCCATAACCGCATTTATAATGAAAGAATATGTATAATTCCCGCTCGAATCGCGAAGCATGCCGCTTATCCAGTGGACCATTATCGCACCGACACCGTAAAAGGGCGTCCATGCTCCGATTACCGTTCCCATAACCTCTTTCGGAAAATAATCCCCGGCGCATGCACCATACATGGGAAATGTAATTCCGTAGAATACTGCAAGGATACCGACAAAGATATAGAGCATTATCCAGGAATTTCCGCTCAAAAGTATCCCTGTCAGGCAAACGGTTATAAAGGAATTAGAAATTATGATTGTCTTTTTCCGGCCAAGGTAATCGGAAAGCGGCAGAATTGTTAATACACCTATTATCTGACACAAACCATGTATAGTCGCCAGAAAGCTTGCCTTCTCCAGGGGCAGGCCAAGCTGATACTTTGCATAGTCAACCATGAAGGTTGTGATCCCGTACAGACTGTAGGCAATAAAAAAGTAGGAAATACCTATCACCCAGAATATCCGGGTCCTTAAAATCGACTTAATATTAAAGTCCTCAGAGAAATTTCCCCCGTTTTTTTCATCCCTGTCAACTTCATCTTTTTGTCCCCAGGGCAGAAATCCCGATGATTCGGGGTCGCGTCGCAGTAAAACTCCGTTTCCTATAACCATTAAAAGGGCACTGATCCCTAAAAAATACCATGAATGTCTCCAGCTGAAATTCCTGACTATCCATGGAAAGGCAACGCCCATTGTTGCAAAACCGAGTCCGTATCCTGTGGAAAGAATGCCTAATGCCATACCTCTCCGTTTGGGAGCAAACCAGCGCTGAACTACAGTAAGAACCGGTGTCCACATCCCTGTAGCCCCGAGTCCTACAATGGCATAAGCGAAACATGCCATCCAGAGAGTCTCGACTTTGCCCATCATGAAGACACCAATGCCGAGGATAAAGGCACAGGCAGCAATGACTCGACGTGCTCCCAGTTTATCTGTAAGATAGCCGGTCAGCGGGGTCAGTGCTATGTATGAAAACAGATAGGCATTATATATGGAACCTCCTGCAGTTCGGCTGAATCCCAGATTTTTTATCATTTCCGGAAGGACTACTCCATAGCCAAGCCGCACGGAATAATTAATAAAAAGATCCACAAAACAGGTCGCCAATATAACCCAGGCCCAGTTGGAATATCTTTTTTCCATCATAAATATTACTCCGTATAATTTCTAGTATCGTGTAAATCAAGAAATGTCATTTCGACCGCAGGGAGAAAGCTAAGATTTCTAAGTTGTTAAGACTCCTTCGAAATAACAAAATATCTTTGACATGACAGTAGTTTAAGGCTTTGTAGGAATTTTCCTAAACATGCATAAAGTGACTAAAGCCTATGAATTTACCGTCCTCTCAAAAACAGGTTCTATTATTATACCTATCTTTTCAATCAAGGGCATCAGCGTATTTTTATTATTTGCAGATATGCCTGTACCATTCAGGCTTTTACTTAATTTGTCAACGTAATTGTCTTCAAGCAGATCCTGTTTGTTCAAAACACGTATTACAGGGATATGGTTCAGATTTAGGTCCACAAGTATTTTTTCAACTGATTTGATCTGGTCTTCAAAACGTGGGTTGCTTATATCAATAACATGCAAAAGGAGATCGGCACTTTCAAGCTCCTCAAGAGTTGCACGAAAAGCCACCATCAGGTCTTTTGGCAGTTCCCTGATGAATCCGACGGTATCAGTAATAATTACCTCGAAGTCCTGAGGAAACCTGAGTCGCCTGCTGGAAGGATCCAGTGTTGCGAAAAGCCTGCTTTCAGCTCTGACATTGCTTTTTGTAAGCGTGTTGAGCAGCGTGGACTTCCCTACATTTGTGTATCCTATTATTGAAATAACAGGCAGGTTGATTTTATCTCGTTTTGCCTTTTGCTGTCTTCGGCGTTTTTTTACAGTGTCCAGGCCCTTTTCCAGTCTCCGGATGCGATCCCTGACCCGTCTGCGGTTTATTTCAAGTTTTGTTTCTCCCGGCCCACGGCCTCCAATCCCCCCTGTCAATCGTGACATGGCAGTATTTTTAGTAATTAGACGGGGTAGCAGATATTTTAATTGAGCAAGTTCAACCTGCAGTTTCCCTTCCCTGGTCTGTGCATGCTGGGCAAAGATGTCTAAAATCAATTGAGTCCTGTCAATGACCTTAAGCTCTATCTGATCAGTAATAGAGCGCACCTGAGATGGATTCAATTCCTGGTCAAAGACAATAACGGTAGATCCCTTCTGGAGTGCAAGAATGGCAAGTTCCTGAAGTTTTCCAAGGCCCATGAGAAATCTCGGATCAGCTTTTATCCGCTGCTGAAGTACAGTTCCAACTATATCTATGCCGCTTGATTCGGCAAGCTCTTCCAGTTCAGCAAGGGATTCTTCGGCTTTTTTTCTGGATGCCGTTGTCACACTGACAAGCAGCGCCCTTTCTCTCCCTGAATCTGCGTCATGCAAAGCCCTTGAATGGGAAAGCTCAGTTTCCAGTGCCTGGATTAAATCAAGGCATCCTATGCTTAATTGATTATTATTAATGGCAGGTAATAACTGACAGGAATTTCCATCTGAAGTCTTAGGCAGTATATGCCCTATATATATGTGATCCGGCAGGCCTTCTTCATTTATTGTTATTGCTGCCATCAGATCAAGTCGTAAAAGTGCCAGGTCTGTAATATCATCCCTGTCTAACGGTTCACTTTTAAGATGTGTATGTATGCACCTTAAGCCTTTCAGCCTGCCTGGAGCCGTTCTGTATTCACTTGTATCCGGAATAATAATACGCTGTTGTCTGCCAACGATTACAAATTCGATTCGTCCTAAACGGTTTATAAGAAGCCCTATTTGACGACGAATTTCCTGTGAGATGGAACATATCTCACGTGACAGTTCAGGTGTAACAAGAAACTCCGTAGGTATGCGGCGACGATACAGATTTTCAAGCCTGCGAATCTGATTTGACTTTAGCCCCAGTGTTGTTCCGAAAAGTCTCTTCATTCTACAACTGTATCATATTCATAAACCCAGATCCTGGTTAATTAAAACTATTTTTATCCTGCCTTTGGGGTATGATTTTTCAGTAATTGCCCAGGAGTTACATATTCGATCCGGGCTTCTGCATTCCTCACAGAAAGAGGTTTTAACGCAGGGTGTTTTTTTATCAAGCCTCATGGCATTTGCAGGTGCAGCATAATTTTTTATCCTGAACATTGCCTCGTCCAGGTCAGAGACGATTTTATTCCTTCCTGCAAGTATTACAACATTTTTGGGGCCAAACGTAATGGCCGCAATTCTATTACCAAACATGTCAAGATTTACCAAGACACCTGAATCAACTACTGCATTGGTACCAGTAATAAACAGATCAACAAGCAGTGCCTGCCGTCGCATTTCAATGATCTTGTCGGGTGGATTGCTTTTATCAAATACATCCAGGATTTCAAATTCAGCATTTACTTTTATAGCCTCATATAGCCCTGTAGCCATGAAGGTCATTGACCCGCCCCATGAAACAGTCTTTGGAGTTACCTTCGGGAGTATGACATCTTCAACAATCCTTTTTGCATCTCCTGTATTTTCAGCCAGAAAGACTTCAAAATTATTTAATTCCAGGGCAGTCTTCAGTTTATTAATTCGTTTCTGCCAATAGTTTTCGATCGGCTTATCCATATCTTCCTCCATTCCTGTCCCGTTTGTCTGCCAATAAGAATTATAATCACGACTTCTTAACCTATGGCATTAACTATACGCTATAACAATATGTATATAATAGTACTAATAAATTGTCCTTTTCTTCTTCTGCTGTCTTCCTACTGCTACTCCGATCAGCAGACCAACAAGAAGAACAAGCGCACCGACAGCAAACCATTTATTCCGTTGAGACAATGTCAGAGCCTTGTATTTCA
>DAINAR010000044.1:17938-25145 GCA_036733345.1 Deltaproteobacteria bacterium
GCACCGACAGCAAACCATTTATTCCGTTGAGACAATGTCAGAGCCTTGTATTTCATGTCCAGTGATTGAAGATCTGCTCTTGCAGTCTCAAGCTTTAGAACAGCATCATCATATGCCGACTTTACATTTAGATAATCCTCGGAATTCTTCATCAGTGAATCATATTGTTTTCGCAGTTTGTCATAATCCTCAGCGTAATATTTCAGCTCTTTCCATTCTTTTTCAATGCTGTCAAGTTTTTCCCTTAGCTTTTCATTTTCATTTCTCAGAGAAATTGCCTCTGATTCCCATGGCAGACGTTTGATCAGGTAACGACTCATTACCCAGCCATTCTTTTCTGCCTTATCTGACTCAAGGAGATGAATACGAGTCCAGTTTCCCTTGGTCTCCAAAACCTCCACTGCCTGCCCTGTGCTGAGGAATGTGATTATCTTGTTCTGAATGCTGGGGCCGCTTCTAAAAGTAATCTTTATTGAATCGGTAACATAAGCCTTTTCTGCAAGGCTCGTTTGAGCGATTAAAAATATGCCAAAAATAAGACAAAATATAATCGTGTTTTTTTTCATTTTTCTAACGCCATACTTTTAATGATTAGTAATATTGAAACATATCTATATATTGCACTGTCAATATTATTTCCTATCTCCTGTATTTGCCCATTAACTGACCTTCGGAGAGGATGTGCCCTTTCATGGCCTTTAATAAGTCTCCCTTTGTAGACCCTGACGGGAGTTCTAACTGTCTGTCTAACGCAAATATCTTAAAGAAATACCTGTGGGTTCCACTGGGGGGGCATGGACCGCCATAACCGAACTTTCTGAAATCATTTAAACCATGCCTGGCACCGTTATCCAAAACCTTATCGGCTGGCATGTTTTCAGGGAGTCCGTTGGCGGTTGCAGGCATGTCAAAAATAACCCAGTGAACCCAATCTCCCATTGGGGCATCAGGATCATCGCATATAAGTGCAAGACTTTCCGCACGCTCCGGGACATTACTCCATTCAAGAGGAGGAGAAATATCTATCCCGTCGCATGTATATTTTGCCGGTATCATGCCCTCTTCTTCAAATGAAGTGCTGGTAATCTTGATAGCCATTTTCATTACCTCCCTGTTATTATATTTCATCTTTTTTTCGCTAATCCTTTTTTTTCCATAGAACCTTAATGTTCTTGATGCCTGTAAAAGGATACTGGCCTTTTTCATCCTTTTCCAGATACTTTACCATATCCCAGATAGTGTTAAGCGCAATAGAAACCCCGACAAGCGCTTCCATTTCAACACCAGTTCTGGCCTGTGCCTTTACGAGACACCTTGCTTCAATACTTGTTTCTGATAGTCTGAATTCAACCGATACTGCATCCAGTGGTATCTGGTGGCAATGGGGAATCAATAGATGTGTCTGCTTGGCTGCATTAATCCCCGATATCTCCGCCACCAGAAGAGGATCTCCCTTTTTAACCGCGCTGCTCTTGATTTTGTTTATTGTATCACGGGAAAGATCAATTATTCCCGCTGCTTCGGCTGATCGTTTTATAACAGGTTTTTCAGTGATATCTACAGTACCCATATGTTCACCCTCAACAAATTAAAAAAATTCCCTTTTTTTAGATCCATCTTTCTTTATGCGATCAACAGCTTCGATAAGAGCTGGAAAAACATGTTCGCGTGTATCACCGCCCACAACAACAGCCATCACATCATCACCCACCTTAAGACGGCCCCCATAAGTCTCTACCATTACTTCAACTATGCCAACCATTCCCTTTATATCGTTAATTATATTATCAACAACTTTTTCGTCAAACGAAACATCTATCTCTGATACCTTTTCTCCGTTCAGAGAAAACCCCCTCACTACACCCAGATGGCTTGCAATCATACCCATTTTTATGTAATCAGGATGTTTCTTCATTGAAAGAATCATACCTTCTATGCCCATATTTTTATCTCCTTCAGGTTAAAATTTAATTCTTTTTGTTAAAAGTGACTGTTCAGTTATCCTGGTCCAGATTAAAGAGTTTCCTGGTCATATCAAGATAAAGATCCAATGTTGGCCTGTCCACCTTCCCTTTCAAATAAAGAATGGGATCGTTAATAATCTTTTCAGCAATAGAAGTTGTAAGGGTTATCACAGCCTCTTTCTGTTCAGATGTCATCTCAGACAATGCACCATTACTCTTCTTAAGTTCAGCCTGAATTATTGATTCGCTCTTGTTTTTCAGTGAAATAATCGTAGGCACTACTGCGAGTGTCTTAACCCATTTTTCGAATTTGACGGCCTCTTCCCTTACAATTCTTTCCGCCTTGATGCCTTCCTGTTGGCGGCGGTCCATATTCATCCTGATAATACCTTTTAGATCGTCAACATCATAAACGTAGATATTGGACAGGCTGTTTATTTCCGGCTGGACATTTCTTGGAACCCCTATGTCAATAAAAAACAGCGGTCTGTTTCTTCTTTTCCTTATCGATTTTTTTACCTGTTCATACGTAATTACATATTCCTTCGATGCGGTTGAAGTAATTATAATATCCACTTCATATAGCTGCGACTCTATTTCCTCAAATGAAACAGGCTTTGCTTCAATGAGTTCTGCAACTCTGACAGCTTTGTCAAAGGTTCGGTTTGCAACAACTATTGACTCAGCTCCATGTGTTTTCAGATGTCTGGCTGCCAGCTCTGCCATTTCTCCAGCTCCTACAAGGAGCACTTTTTTCCCTTTAAGCTCATAAAATATTTTTTTTGCCAGCTCAACAGCAGCATAGCTTACTGATACAGCCGATTCACATATAAATGTTTCAGTCCTTACCCTTTTGGCCACATGAAACGCACGATGCATCAGTCTGTTCAGTATAACACCGGCTGTCTTCTCCCTGGTTGCCTCTGCATAAGCTTCTTTTATCTGGCCCAGAATCTGAGGCTCTCCTGTAATTAATGAATCAAGACTTGAAGCAACCCTAAAAATATGTAGAACAGCATCCATATCCTCATAGGTATAAAGGTTTGATGAAAAATCATCCTCAGGGATATTTCCAATCATTGACATGGCAGAAATCATGCATTTTTTTGCTTCTTCACTGTTATCAGATGTAATCAGCGCTTCCACCCTGTTGCAGGTAGAAATAAAAAGACCTTCTTTAATACAATCAATATTCCTTATTGCTCCAAGTGTCCTGAGAACACTATCCTGCTCTGACGCAAGACATTCTCTCAGCTCAACCGGAGCTGTTTCATGGTTCATGCCTATGTTGATAATCTTAATCATATGGTTTCCTGCAATCCCATATTCCTGAAACTATGATATCCTCCCAGCAAATGGCTTACTCCAACAAAGGTAAAGACTAAGATAAAGAAACAGATAATAGTCATAATTGCGACCTTCCTGCCTTGCCAGCCAGCCGCAAGCCTTTGATGAAGAAGGGCTGCATAAAAAAGCCAGGTGATTAGAGACCAGACTTCTTTTGGGTCCCATTGCCAATAAGTTCCAAGCACCTGTTGAGCATAAATTGAACCTATTATTATTCCGAAAGAGATAAAAGCAAATCCGTATGCAATTGAGTAATTATTTATTGTATCCAGGGTGGCAAGTGAAGGTAACCGTTCATAGAAGGTTCCAGCCCTTTTGTGCTTAATCTGGTATTCCTGGATCAGATACATGATGGCAGCCAGGAAACCTATTGCAAGCATCCCATTACCTATAAAAATAACTGCAATATGGGTTGTCAACCATAGGCTTTTGAATATCGGCCTTACAGGGATATCTATCCAGGGCATGGTTGATGAAAAAATCATCAGAAACACTGCAAATGGTGCTACAAAAGACCCCAGCACCTTAAGTTTGAATTTAAACTGGAAAATCAGGTAGACACCTATTATGCTCCATGAAAAAAAAGATAACGCCGCTTTAAAATGTATAACAGGTGCCATCCCGGACAAATAATATCTGTAACCTAAAAAAACGGTGTGACAGATGAACCCTGCAAACAGAATCCAGTAGGAACACCAGAACAGTGTTTTTTTTTGTCGGAAAATATATAAAACTAATCCTAATGATGCAAATAGCTCTAAAAAAAGTGATAGATAATATAAGACATTTTCCATGAAAAATCCTCATTTTCAAGGAGACCTGCATGCTAAAAGACAGAATATTTATTAAATAGCGCAGTTAAGATTTTTTACCAGCTTTCAGAAAACCATAACAGCTAATCATTGCCAAGGCTTCTTTTCTTCAGACACTCATCAAGAGATATTTCCCAGGGAATTATATCCCTTAATATATCTTCAATTCGCTCTTGATCATTTCGGACCAGGGCATCAAGAATATCCGAATTAATGATTTCATTGAAAATACGCTTATTGCTTTCCTGAGGTAATCCCCTTTTCAATACCTCCTTGCGAATAATACCCATTAAATAAAGAAGAGAATCATATTCACTACCGAATTGTGATTCTATCTCTTTCCTGATTTTTTTTGCAAGGGCAGGGCTTTTTCCTGAAGTTGAAATTGCAATTAAAAGTTCCCCTTTTCTGACAATCGAGGGAACGATGAAATTACAATCAGAAGGCTGATCAACAGTATTTGTCAGCATACCTTTTTCCCGGACACTTTTGCTGATTCTATGGTTTAACTGTTTATCATTAGTGGCTATAATTATTAATGATGCATCTTTAAGATATTCTTCATCATACTCCCTGCCAATATGACGGACCCTGCCTTCTTCAACCAGTTCTTTAAGCTTTGCAGTCAATTTTCTGCTGACAATGTCAACTGAAGCACCAAATTCAAGAAATGTTTCAATTTTTCTCTGGGCGACATTTCCTCCCCCTACAACAAGGATTTTTTTCCCTTCAAGTTCGATAAATATAGGATAATAGCCCATCTCACTCCTTAAATATATTGGTCAACCATGTCAGCTATCAGTTTTTCAACACCATCAGATCCTTCCTTTTCGGTGACTTCCTTAATGAGGTCTTCTATTCTATGGAAAGCAGACGGGTCTCGATTCAAATCATCAGTGGAAGAATAGAGACCTCCCCTGCGCCCGATCCTGTATATGAGACGTTCGGATTCAGACAGTTCCTGATACTTTCTAATAACCTCAAGCATCTTATCTCTATCCTCGGGTAATTTACCTGATACCTCTTCAAGGAGATTCATAATATGATCACTTGTTACAGTGCTGGTAATCCCATTTAGCGTCTCAAGAAAAAGCCTGATTTCTTCGACCAGCATATCATCGGTCTGCATGATAAAACTGCCGTCTCTCAATTTCCGGTAAAGAGGGGCACGCTCGGGTATTCTAAGACTTCTAAGCCTTATGAAATGTGGATTTATACTATTTAATACCTTTGCTGTCTCAACAGCATGCTCCCGCCACATAGCCTGCCCTCCCAAACCCGGCATAACATACTCAGACAGATCAAGACCTGCTTCAATAATTTTCCTGCCAGCCTCAATGTGCTGATCAGCAGTTACCCCTTTTCTTATAAATTTCAGGACAGGATCATACCCGCTCTCCATACCAACATGTACTCTATCCAGTCCTGCGTTTCGAATTTGCTTAAGAGAATCTAATGACTTACGAATTATAGTTCTTGATCTTGAATAGGTTGTTACTCTGATAATTTCCGGGAAGGTTTTTCTCAGGAACTCAAGGATTTCAACCAAATCCGATGTTTTAACAATAAGATTATCGGCGTCCTGCAAAAAACAGGCACCTGTTCCATAGTAAAGCCATGCAGCAATGCTTCGATAGCTGTCACTATAATTAGAATTTTCAAAAACATATCTGACCACAGGGCCATTGACTTCTCCAGAGTACCCCATCTTCCAGGAAAGCGCTTTTATGTCGTCTGCTATCTCTCTGGCAGTGAGGATATCCTGCTTTATTTCATCGATTTTTCTTAATGAAAATTTAACTTTTTTGTAGACAGAACAAAAAAGGCACTGATTCCATGGGCAATTTCGAGTTACCCTCAAGAGAAGACTTTGTGCCTCATTTGGTGGCCTTATAGGACCCTGTTCAAAATTAAAAATCATTTCACTCATAAACAATATTACCTTATTTTCTGATTTCTCTAAATTATTCAGTAAAATGAATTGACTTGCTTCAATTCTAAAATATCCAAGTGCGATACGTTAGTCAATAGTACCCCAAATCTATTTTGAAGCAAGTCTATTTGTGTTTCCGGTTAAAGTCATCTTTCCCACATTTCACCTGGCTCAATTTTCCTATAAATAAAAAATAATCCTTCCTTACACTTCATGCTGTATATTCTATAAAGTTCAGTTGTCCCGTCTTTCATTAAAAGATGAAATACGCTGTCTCTGATTGCTGTCTTTGGATGAATGGTAACCATATCATATATTTCCTCTAAGACATTGATTTCCCTGTTGGATATTCCATTATAAAGTTCGGAGATATGCTCCCTTGAGAATAATGCCTTTACAAATCCCATATGGAAAAAAACCAGATCTCTCCAGTTTTTTACGATATCGTGAAACTCCCAGTGGAAAAAAAGCTTGAAAATACTTGTACGCCCTGAGTCTTTTATTTCATTCACTTGCTGCCTGAAAATTATGCCTTCAGCTTCATTATTTAACCACTTGATATGAAAATCATAACCCAGTAAGTATGCAGGGTGCTGTAAATCAGTAAAGGTTAATGATATCTCTTTTCCATGCTTCATGCATGTTTCATTTTCCTCGATTAAACTCCTTTCAACATAGTTGTCTGTGACATTGATGTATGATTGATCATACCTTCTGGTCTTCAGGTCTTTTACTATATCTTCCATGGCGCCGCCCTTCGCCTTTAAAGACTTAACAAGCTCTATTCTGTCTAAAACCTCAAACGGAAAATACCCTATTCTTTTAGTACCTTTCATTTTATATACTGGTTTTTGCACAACAGGCCTCGGAAGTATATTCATCTTAATGTAATTGTTAAGGGTTGCCCTTGAAATACCTGTTAATTGTAGTATTTCTTTGCTTGTTAACCATTTTTGATTCAAGGAAGAAGACTGCATGCCAAAACTCCTCTTTAGACTGTCTAAATATAATGCGCACTTCGTTAGCAGATTGTCTATCTAACCATTGTGTCAAATATATTACACCTGTTAATTTAATATGTTAAATTGTATAATACATTTTATTGCTGTCTAATTATACTTGTTTGAAATGAAAATGCAATGATAATAGAC
>DAINAR010000045.1:0-24922 GCA_036733345.1 Deltaproteobacteria bacterium
CTGAGTTATTATTGACTCTTTATGATGAAATCAAATTTCAAGCCCTGGATTTATTACTATATTCAATCTTCCCGAGATTTGCTGAAAATAAAATTGACAAGTTCGCAAAAGGTCCAACAATCGTCATTCCGGCCCCGAATCAAGCGCGGGATCGGAATGACGAAAAAAAGCAATTTATGGTTTTTTGCGAGTTCATCAAAATTGATTTATTACATAAACATCTTATAGCTTTTTCTTTTCAAACCAGTAAAAAACGATGCAAAAAATAATTATCAATATAAGGATAACAATCCAATGGTTGATACCCAGAATACCGTAGAGGGTGATTTCGCCTTTTTTACCCCATGCAAGTATATTGGTTTTAAGGGCAGGATATGCCTCAGCATAGAAAGCAGCACCAAACAGCATCCCTATAATCCCAAACAGGCTGTCCCATCTTCCCTCACCAAGGGCGCCTGCTGCAGTGGCAGGGCAATATCCCAGGAGTCCCCATCCTATTCCGAAAACAAGTCCGCCTATGATATTGGCTCCCAGGCCGGTTGATTTTATACTAAGCTTGATCAGACCAATATCATAAAGAAGATAAATACCTATCATTGAAATTATAACTGTTGAAAGCATAAATTTTACTATAGTAAAATCCTTAAAAAGAAGCGCTCCTAATTGCTTTTCATATCTCAATACCTGTCCTTTCTGGAGAAGGAATCCGAAGATGATGCCTGTAATAAGTCCCCAAATTAATGTGCTCATTTATATTCACCTCCTCCGTAAAGGATCCTTGCCATAACAATTCCCCCAATAAAAAAACATATCAGAGAGATATAGCCGCTAACCGCTATTTGAGCAAGACCGCTCAATCCATGACCGCTCGGTCACCCTCCGGCCATCCGTGCTCCGAACATAAGGATTATTCCGCCTAAGAATGCAATAATCCATCTCCATGCCCTGTTAGTGCCGAACCTGGACTCCCACATAGGCTGAATTGCCATTGCCTTGAAATCACCTGAAATCTTTGAGGATAACAGTGATCCGAAGAAAACACCAACAACGAACATCCATTGCCAGTCTATTTTAAGTTTTGTCTTTACAAAATATTCAACACTGGCAACGTGTTCGGAAGCAAATATGCCTTCAATAAGACCGGCCGAGCGGACAAATGTTGTAGACGCCCCAAAATAATGCCCTGCTACCAGTACCGACAGGCATAACAGGATACCTGCGATACCTCCGGCGACATAAGGAGACCACTTTGTTTTTGTCAGTACATTCATGATTAACCTCCGTATTTCGGTGTTTACATTTCACAAAAAACTCGACATTAATCAATTCTTGCCCTGTAAAGGAGAAGACTGTTGGAAACAACGGTTATACTGCTTACAGCCATGGCCAGTGCCGCCAGAATGGGATGAAGCTGCCTTAGAAACTGGGGCAGAAATTCAAAAGGGTAAAGTACTCCTGCTGCAACAGGGATAAGCATTATATTATAAAAAAAGGCCCAGAAAAGGTTTTGTTTAACGGTCCTCATAGTTGCCCTGCTTAGATTGAGTGCCTTGAATATGCCTGTCAGATTTCCACTTGAAAGGATAATATCTCCTGCCTCAATCGCCACATCCGTACCTGTACCTATGGCCATGCCGACATCAGCCTGAGCCAGCGCAGGTGCGTCATTTATGCCGTCGCCGACCATTCCTACCTTTTCACCTTTTTCCTGTAACCTTTTTATCCTTGCAGATTTTTCCTCAGGGAGCACTTCTGCTTCGATGTCATGGATATTAATAATTGATGCAATCGCTTTTGCGGTCTCTATGTTATCACCGGTGAGCATGACAACCTTAAGATCAAGTGTTTGCAGCTTTTCAATTGTATCTGCTGATTCCGGTTTAATCTTATCGGCAACGGTTATCAGACCCGCAAGTTTTTGTCCAACCGCAACAAGCATTACTGTTTTGCCCTCATTCTGAAAAGAATTTATATGTTCTTTTGAACCCTGAAGATTTATACCGATTTCATTTATCCATTCAGGTTTTCCCACAAGGACCTTCTTATCATCAACCCTTGCCTCAATTCCTGACCCACCTGAGGCCATAAAATTTTCAGGCTGGGAAAGGTAGATCCCTCGATCCTCAGCCTCTTTAACAATGGCCTTTCCTAATGGGTGTTCAGAACCTTTTTCGGCTGAAGCGGCAAGACTTAACAGCTCATCCTCATTTTTTGCAACAGCTCCAAAAAGTAATATTTTGCCAACAGAAGGCTTGCCCATTGTCAGTGTCCCGGTTTTATCCATGACAATAGTATCCAATTTTGTGGCCGTCTCCAGAGCCTCACTGTTTTTGAAAAGGATTCCCTTTTCAGCACCTTTGCCTGTACCAGCCATTATGGCAGTTGGCGTTGCAAGACCGAGGGCGCAGGGGCATGCTATCACAAGGACTGCCACCAATCTTATCATTGAAGGAACAAATTCGCCTTGACTTGTCCACCAGATTATAAAGGTTAAAAGGGCTGCTCCTATTACAGCAGGAACAAATACAGCCGCTACCCGATCTGCCAGAGCCTGAATAGGCGCCTTGCTTCCCTGCGCCTCCTGAACCAGTCTGATAATCCCTGCAAGCGCTGTATCCTTTCCGACCCTTGTTGCCTTGAATTGAATAAAGCCCTGCCCATTAATAGTGCCACCTGCAATGCTGTCACCCGGACGTTTATCTACGGGGAGGGGTTCTCCTGTCAACATTGACTCGTCAATACCGGACTCACCGGTTATTATCGTGCCGTCTACCGGTATGCTTTCGCCAGGGCGAACCACAACAATATCTCCAATCCTGACCTTCGATAGAGGCACCTGCTTTTCTCTTTCGTTTTCAATGATATTTGCTGTTTTAGGGCGAAGATTAATAAGGTTTCTGATAGCGCCTCCAGTGCGGCCTTTTGTCCTTGACTCCAGCATCTTGCCAAGCTTGATAAGAGTAATAATTACAGCAGAAGTTTCAAAATAAACATGGTTACCAAAACCGGGAAGGAGAAGAATAGCAACGGAGTAAAAATATGCTACAGAGGAACCCATTGCAACAAGGACGTCCATGTTGGCTGTTCCGTTTCTAATGCTTAACCATCCTCCTTTATAATAATCTCCTCCTGTGTAAAACTGAACGGGTGTGGCTAATATCAGGAATGTCCAATTTACCCAATCGGAATGAGCCCATAATCCAAAAAGGGCAAAATCTCTCCCCATACTGAGAAAAAATAAAGGCACAGTAAATATAAGGCCTGCTATGAACTTGTGCGTTTGGTTCCTTATTTCAGCATTTCGAGCTGCAAGTTCAACATCCTCAGAGTTTAAAGATTCATCCGGTCGTATAGCGCCATATCCTGCCTTTTCGATAGCATCTATAACATCATCTATTGTTGAAATATTAGGAAGGTATTCAATGCGGGCATTTTCAGAGGCAAAATTGACAGAAGCATTTAAGACGCCAGGCACTTTTTTAGTTAAGGTTTTTTCAATGGCGGCTGCACAGTTTGTACAGGACATTCCGGTGACCGCCAGGTTAACTGTTGATTTAGGTACCCCGTAACCTGCGTCATTGATTTTAGCAACCAGATCTTTAACTTCTATATTATCCGGATCATATGCTACATCAGCCTGTTCAGTGGCGAAGTTTACATTTACATCATTGATTCCCTGAAGTTTTTTGACACTTCTTTCAATATTCAAGGCACAATTAGCGCATGACATTCCTGTGACAGGAAGAGTGACATGTTTTAAGGCCATAATATTTGCCTTTAATCAAGAGCCGGATAGCTAATTTCTTTTAATGTGGACTTGATTTTTTCAATAGTTGCAGGCAAAGCCCATTCAACAGTTACGGTCTTTTCTGCAGGGTCACCTTCGACCTTTGAAACCCCCTCAATTTCAATCAGGGCTTTTTTAATATTCATCACGCAATGACCGCAACTTATATTGGGAATTGAAAATCTGGTTGATTCCATAAAATGAACCCGCAATTTGGGTTGCTGTCTGAAAAACAGTCAACATATTAGAATAATTTAGTGCTTAGAAGCCTGATGTGTCCCATTTCCTCCTTTATGATTTCATCGATTCGCTTTTTACCAAGAGCTTCAGGGACCAACTCCTTCATTCCAATGTAAAAAACTATTGATTCTTTTTCAAGGTTGATGGCTTCACGGAATATTTTTCTTATTATCTCTTCTTCAGAAGACCCGCTCGGTATGACGAAATCTTTTTCAGCTTGCTTGTCAAATACTCGAATATCCGACAAGGCTTGCAGGTATAAAGCTGCTTCCCCTTCAGGATCAAAGACGGTTTGCTTGCGTTCCTGTGCTGACAAATTCGCCCTTAAAGAGGAAAAGGTTTTTTCATGTTCTTTTTCCATGGATTCGAGGTTTAACAGTTCTTTTTTCATTTGCTCATCCGATACGCTTTCGGACATTTTTCTGTAGAACGTCGCCCCGTTTCTTTCGATCTGTTCTGCTATCTGGAATATTTCATCTGCATTAAAATCATAACTCATTTCAAATTTTCCTCCCCGTTTTTTAATATAAGTTAAAAAAAGACTTATCGATGGACATAATCTGTTCCAGTGTTATTGATATAGCTATAATTGCCTTTTGATATCCTTATTTCACCTCTGGTTGATTAAATAGTTGTATGCGGACAAAGCGGCTTTTGCTCCTTCACCCGCCGCAATAATTACCTGCTTGAATGGAATGCTTGTGACATCACCACAGGCAAAAACACCTGATACACCTGTCTGGCACAAATCATTTATAATAATTTCTCCCTGTCGATTGGTTTCAATGGTATCAATAACCAATTCGGAGTTTGGCAAAAGCCCTATTTCAATAAAAACCCCCTCAACATCAAGCCTTGATATGTCATCTGAATTAATGGGCTTTATTTCCAAACCCTCAACCGACGTGTCTCCTATTATACGATTCGTTTCATATTCCGTAAATATTTTAACTTTCCGGGAGTTTTTAACCTTATCATAAATAATCTGATCACCTGTTATGGGAGTCAATGATACCAGGTATATCTTATTAGCTACCTTATCAAGGTCGATTACTGCCTCAAGGGCTGAATTTCCTCCTCCTATAACTGCCACATCGGCTCCTGAAAATAAAGGAGCATCACAGGTAGAACAATAGGCAACACCCTTGCCGACCATTTCTTTTTCGCCCGGTACTTTCAAAGGTCTTGGCCTTTTACCGGTTGCAATGATAACAGACTTGGCAAAATATATATTGCCATTATCTACAGAAACCTTCTTGATTTTTCCGTCAAGTTCAAGTGAAGTTACATTTGCCCCTTCAATTTTTTCAATGCCATATTTTTCAACATGTTCATTAAACTTTGAAATCAAATCCGAGGTTTCTATCTGGCTGAATCCAAGAAAGTTATCGATTTCCCATGTGTCAGCTACCTGACCGCCGATATTTTTACTGATTAAGACCGTTTTGAGGACTTTCCGTGCAGTATATATAGCCGCACTCAATCCTGCAGGACCACCTCCGATTATTAGCACATCATAAACGGGGACTTCGTGACCATCAGGCCGGAGTCCAAGTCTTCTATGTAGTTCTCCGCTGGTGTACAAATATACAAGGTCACTATAGCCACCTATGGCTTCAGTACCCAGCAGGATCTGAGGAGGGGATGCGCTGCTGGTTTTTTGTTTCATGTCCTCTAAGGCCTTTGATCCTTCGGCAATATCGATTTCCGAAAAATCAATCCCCTTTTCTCTTAGAAATGATATTGCCTTGCCACAGAAAGGACACCCTTTTCTTGTATAGATAGTAAGCTCATCCATAAGAAATACGCTCTTCTGAATATTAAATTATTAAACTGTTGAACTCTGTTCCAGGCAATTGAGAGAATGCTCCAACTTGTGGCTGTCAAAACCGACCATCACCTCATTGCAAATAGATATAACCGGTACACTCCTGGCACCACCGGAGATTTCCATCATCTCTTTGAGCGCCTTTTTATCTTGTGTAACATCATAGGCGATAAAATCAACTCCCTTTTGTGAAAGAAACTCTTTCGCCATTTTGCAGTAGGGTCAGGTAGGCGAGGTATAAATCTTGATCTTCGGTTCCATAACAATTACCTCCTTAAAAAACAGTTTGGGCGTAAATGCTGTTTCTATTAAATGGCTCAGATAAACTGCTGCAATCGTTTTTCAATTTCAGCTTTCGGGATAGCTCCAATCACTTTGTCAACTAATTTCCCTTCTCTAAAAAACAGCATAGTTGGAATACTCTGAATAGAATATTCCGATGCAGTTTTAGGATTTTCATCTACGTTAAGTTTGCTGATTTTTATTTTGCCTGCATACTCTTTGGCAATTTGTTCAAGTATTGGTGTAACCATTCGGCACGGTCCACACCATGGAGCCCAGCAGTCAACCAAAACAGGGCTTGAAAAAGACAGGACTTCAGAGTTAAATGTGTTGTCTGTGATTTCAACAGGTTGATCGAAAAAGCTTTGTTCAGGCAAGGGGGCTTTACATCTGCCGCACACAGGTTTTTGATCGATTCGGTCACTTGGAACTCTATTGTTTGTTCCGCATTTACTGCATTTTATAATTATAGATGTTTCAGGCATATTTTTTTCTTCATACCCTGATTTTTATCATTTAAACAGCATTACAAAACTGCGTATGCTTAGAAAAATGCTTTGGCTCAGATTCTATTATGATTTGTTTTCTTCAATATATGTAGGTGCAGTTTTAGGTGATTTCCCGCCTTTTATTTCGTGATAATAGGCATAGGTCATAGGTTCATCATCATTCAGAATCTGGGCATCAACTACTTCACCAACAAAAAGAACATGTGTGCCAACGTCAAGACTGTCAATAACCTTTGCTTCCATATATCCGATGGAGTTATCAAGAACAACCGGTGAGCCGGTCATTCCTATTTTATAGCCTGTATCCTTGAATTTATAGATATCACGACCACTCTTGAATCCAAAAAGACCAATAAATTTCATAGGCGTATTTTTGGATAGGATGGAAACGGAGAATATTTTGCTCTCATTAATGAAGCTGTATGTGAAATTATCTTTGTTTATGCTAACAGCGATTGTAGGAGGTTTTGAAGTTATCTGGAATACAGTATTGGCAATCTGTCCATTATAGCTTTCTCCGATTTTTGAGCTTATAACATAAAGCCCATATCCGATCTTGTGAAGTGTCTTAGAGTCCATATGCATCTCCTGTCTTAATCAATATTTTAGGGTTACGGCGTCATGAAATATAAGAGCTAAAAAAGCATATTATTTAAACCATATTCAGTAACCTGATACCCTGATACCATAAAAAATCATTTAGGCATGGCTGCTGAAATTTTTCGCCCAAGCTCATAGCAGGCCTCAACGCCTTCTTTGTCTGGCACATACTGTATTTTAAGCCCAGGCCCAACGACTTCAAAATTCATCTGCTCGAATTCCTTATTGATAAGGTTGACAGCTTCTCCACTCCAGCCATATGAACCGAAGGCGGCTGCTATCTTGTTTTTAGGCTTCAGTCCTTTCATATATGTAAGAAAATCGCTTACAGAAGGGAACAGGCCATTATTAAGTGTCGGAGAACCAACGATAATCGCTCCAGCATCGATCACTTCGGTCATAATATCACTCCTGTGACATTTGTTCAGGCACATTGGCATGGCATCCACACCGTTTTGAGCAAGAGCGCTCACTATTGCCATGGCCATCTGTTCAGTGCTGTGCCACATGGTGTCATAAATGATCACTGCCTTGTTTTTTGGCTTCTGTTTGCTCCATTCAACATAGGCATTGATTATTTCTAAGGGTTCCTTTCTCCAGAGAATGCCATGATCAGGGCAGATCATATCAATAGCCAGTCCTGTTTCTTCTATTTTATCAACAAGTTTTAAGATCAATGGTGAATACAGGAGAAGGATGTTGGCAAAATATTTTTTTGCGTGAGGCATTATGGCTTCGCCTATTTGATCATCAAATCGTTGCAGTCCTGCATAATGCTGACCAAAGGCATCACTGGAAAAAAGGATTTTATCCTCAATTATATAGGTAAACATGCTGTCTGGCCAGTGAAGCATTCTTGTTTCAATAAAGGTAAGTGTTTTATCCCCAAGACTCAATTTATCCCCGTCTCCAACCGGTTTGTAATTCAATTTTACCGGGAAATGTCTTGAAAGATTCTTTTGTCCCATTTTTGAGCAATATATGGGCTTATTTTCACCAATGACCTGCATTACCTTTGGAAGTGATCCGGAATGATCCATCTCAGTGTGATTACTTATAACGTAATCAATTTTTTTCGGATCAACTATTTGGGATATCGCTGAAATCAGCTCATCTCCAAATTCAGCTTTCACAGTATCTATAAGGGTAATTTTTTTATCGACTATGAGGAACGAGTTATAAGTGCTTCCGTGATAAGTAGAATAGCCATGAAAATTCCTTACATTCCAATCGATAACACCAAGCCAGTATATGCCATCGGAAATTTTCAGCGGTTTCATATATTGCTCCTTTTATACTCTGGGAAAATAAATAAATTCTTATTCTTCCTTTTCAAATTCATCTTTAGATGCCCCGCAGACAGGGCAAACCCAAGACTCGGGAAGCTTTTCAAATGCTGTCCCCGGCTCGATTCCGTTATCAGGGTCGCCAGCATCAGGGTCATAAACATAACCACAAATTGAACAAACATATTTATCCATTATATTTCCCTCCTTTTACCCTGACCACCATTCAGGCACCATATGCTTGTCGGCATATTCCTTGCCGCGAGAAAAAGGGATGGATTGAATTATTAATACGCCCCTGTTGTTTCTCATAGCCTGTGACGTTGTCTAACTGATCAGCTGCCTGATCCCTTCCTGATGGTCAGAAATATTGCATAAATTAATGGTTTCATTTTTTAATAACTAATAAATTACATGATGGATTCGGGTTGTGTCCCTGGCATCATTTTATGCTTTCCATAGCCCGTGAACATTGCAATATTCCCTGGCTGTTACCGTTACTGCATCAATTTTGAAGGTAGCTTCCGGTGATTGCCCTGGGTTAAGAAATTGACGATAGGCCTTCCCGTCAGCAATTATCTCTATCCATTCTATGAAGTGTTTTTCTTCCATAGGATGTGCTGCCTCACCCACCTTTACTTTAAAACCATCCGCAGTTTTTTCTATTACAGGTACATGCTTTTCTTTTGCAGCATCTACGGTATTTTCTTTGTAAAGTTTCATCGGTTCACCGCAGCAGGTCAATTCTCCTTTTCCTCCGTGCAGTACTTCAACAATATTGCCACATTTTTCACATTTATATATTTCCAGTTTTTCCGCCATTTTTTCTTCCCCCTTTTCTATAAAATTATTGACCTGGTTGAACTAATTAAATGAATCAATATTATAGCCTTTATTTATCAAATTTGAAACCTAATTGATTGAAGATATGGATTAATAATTTTCACCAAGCAGCTCAAAGTATGCCTGAGGATGTGCACAGGCAGGGCATTCAGCCGGCGCATCTTTGCCGACATGAATATAGCCGCAGTTTCGGCACCGCCAGGCAGTTTGAGTGTCCCTGTTAAATACTCTGCCTGTTTCAATATTTCTTGCCAGATCTAAATAACGCTTTTCGTGATGTTTTTCAGCAACAGCAATAGCTTCAAATACTCCTGCGATTTCTTCAAGATCTTCTTCCCGTGCAGTTTCAGCAAAACCGGGATACATAACGCTGTGCTCATGATTTTCTCCTGAAGCCGCAGACTTGAGGTTTTCCAGAGTGCTGCCGATCATACCTGCAGGAAAGCCTGCCGTTATCTCAAGCTCTCCTCCCTCCAGGAACTTGAAAAGCCTCTTGGCATGTTCCTTTTCCTGGCTGGCTGTTTCTTCGAAAATAAAGGAGATCTGTTCATAGCCATCCTTCTTTGCCTGGCTCGCAAAATAGCTGTATCGATTCCGGGCCTGTGATTCTCCTGCAAATGCCATTAGTAAATTTTTTTCTGTTTTTGTTCCTTTCAGTTGCATTATTTTCCTCCTTTTAACCACCCTTTTTTGATATGTGCCTTCATCTCGGAGTCAGCGAGTTGTCTGATCTTATATGCCGAATCCCTGACAACTCCGTAAAGAATTCCACATCCGGGATCTTCACGTGCATTATCTCCTTCATCGGCCAAGTCCAGCATCATACTTGCGAGTTCAAAGGTCTTTTTAAGAATTTTGTCGCATTTTTTCATTTTAAATATATCTTCCTGATACCTCTATGCTTGGCAACCCTGTTGAACTAATATACAATATGCGTGCCATCATGAAAAAATACTGGAATGAAAATAAAACTCTATAATATCAGAAGTTTAAGGGCTTTTCTTTTTAAAAAAGCATATTTATTCATAAGGTCTGAGACATTTTGAGACGATTTGACTTGAATATAAAATATATTGTAATATAAATACGTTATATAGATTAGACAATGGAAAGCTATCCTGCAAAATTTTAATTATCTAACAGTCTTAAAAAAGCAAATTTGGAAATAACACAAGAAAACAATATGTTAAAGGAATATTTAGAAGATATAATTTGGATGCTTTTCTTGTGCAAAAAAAAGGCAATAATCTGTCTCATTTAATAGTGAGACAAAACTGTCTCATGAGACATCCGGAGTATCTGCAAGAAATCTATAAAGAGTAGCTCTACCAACGCCAAGAAGCCTTGCAGCACGAGTTTTGTTTCCCCCGGTTTTAGCAATAGCTTCTCGTACGCTTTCATGGTTGAGTTTTCTGTAAGTTCCACGAAAAACTCGATTTTCCTGCCATTCTTTAACTTCAATTGGGAGATGTTCAGGCTTAATTATGCGCCCCTTGCTTTTGACAACTGCAAACCGGATAGCGCTTTGAAGTTCGCGGATATTGCCAGGCCAGTAATAACCAATCATTATGTCAAGTGCCTCGTTTGAAATGCCCCGAGCATTTTGTCCTTCTTCAGCTGCCTTTGAAAGGAAGTGGTCCACCAGTAGAGGAATATCACTTTTTCTTTCTCTGAGAGGTGGTATATGAATTGGAACAGAGTTTATCCGGTAATAGAGGTCATCGCGAAAATTACCAGTTTTAATCTCATGCTTGATGTCTCTGTTGGTAGCGCTTATAAGGCGTACATCTACAGAACATGTTTCTTCGCCTCCGACGCGCATAAAACTACCCTCCTGAAGCACCCTCAGGAGTTTTGCCTGAATAAATTTGGGAAGATCCGCTATTTCATCAAGGAATATTGTTCCTCCATGAGCCAGTTCAAAACGGCCTTTTTTATCTCGTACAGCCCCGGTAAAAGCACCTTTCACATGCCCGAATAATTCGCTTTCAAGGATAGTCTCTGGTAGTGCTGCACAGTTAATTGGAACAAAAGGACATCCATTACGCCTGCTTTCATCATGGATGGCTGAGGCTACAAGCTCTTTTCCTGTTCCGGTCTCTCCTGTAATCAGTACCGGGTAGGAAGTTCTTGCCAGTTCACGGATTTGGCTGTATATTTGCAGCATGCTTTCATGTCGGCCAATTATACCGCAAAAGCTCTTAAGTTCCCCGGTACGTATTTGTAGACTAATCAGGTCGGTAATGTCATGGAATGCTGCTATAACTCCAAAAGAATTTCCTTCACCATCCTTAACTTCTGTTACTGTCATTTCAATCCTGCGGGGCTTGCCATCTCTTGTAAGAATATTGAGAGGATAATGCAAGGTGCCCAGGTGAGGTGGCGGATTTCCACAGAAAGAACACTTAACCCCGCAAAAAGGACCTCCGAATGCCTCGTGGCAGTCACGGCCGAGGACTTCCTCCCTTTTAAAACCGGTTGTATCCTCTGCGGCCCTGTTGAAAAACAGGATTCGCCTTTCATTATCATGGGCAATAATACCTTCAGAGAGGTTGTCAAGGATTCGTACCAGGTTTTCCTTGTCAGTCAATACTTTTTGTAGCATTGGATCTTTCATTATAAAGTGAATTATTAGGAAAAGGATTTATTTAATAAACCGATAATATGTATATATCATGGGTGAATTCACAATGTTGTACTTTATGATTTAATTTCGTCTATCTATTGTCTAAAAACCAGATCAGAGCGGTTTTTCGGTTTCATATTTTTCTAAATGGAAAAGTTTTTCATCCTGGGTGGCTACGATATGATAAAATTTATCCTGTGGGACAAAAATATAGGGCACATCCTCTTTCCTTCGATAAAGAAAATTGGAAAGTATCATTCTGTTAACAGCCCTATGTCCAATAATCATTATATTTTCAGAATTACTGCTTAAGTATATTGCCTTTTTGATACCTCTGTCCACTCTTTCTCTCATTGTGACATAACCTTCTCCATTTTCATAAATATAATTAAATTTGTCTTTTTTCCTTGCAAAGTAAGCATCTGGCATTTTGTTTCGTATCTCTTCATATGTCATACATTCACAGACTCCGGCGTCGATCTCATTAAATTCTTCAAGTGGAATAATAATACAGTTTTTTTGCAGTTGCTTTATGGGTTCTGCAGTCTGAATTGTCCGCTGTTTTTTACTGGTAAAAATGACAGGTATCTTTTTTTTCTGGAAATATCTGGCCAGAGCCTTTGCCTGTTTGACTCCGCGCTCTGTAAGACAGGAATTCCCTCCAATCCTGTTTTCCAGGTTAAAAAAGGTTTCACCATGCCTTATTAGGAAAAGGTTTCTAATGGAATCGGTTACAAGAAAATCTCTAATCCTCTCATAATATGGAACTTCTTCCCGAATCTCCTCTTCTATGATTCGATTATTCAAGGAATCCAGTTTGATGTAGTTTCCTTCTGATTTCCTGATAGTGCTGTAAATGGAATCATAATAGGATATTCTTTGTTTAAAGCTTCGAAAAGCAGTTTTATTTTCAAGGTGATTGAATTCAGGAAGGATAATTTTCTGCTGAATACTTGCTTCCAGTATTTCTTCATTATAGTTTATGCATTCAATAAATAGAAGTGGATGGTCTGTAAGCAAATTAGAAATTATTTCTCTACGCCTGAAACTTACATTTGTTGCGTCAAGAATGGCTACAAGTCCATTTCTGAGAAGATACTCCTTTGCGCGCCTTATATTTATCAATGCGATTTTTTCTCTGAGGTCCACACCTTCCTTGTTTTCAGGATGATAGAATTCTGGATAAGAAGTATCTTTTCCAGTCAATTTTCTTCTCAAATCGCCGTTGTTGAAGATCTGTGTCCTGATTCCATCCTTGACAAGATTTTCTTTCAACCTTGATGCAATTACTGATTTACCCCTTGCAGGTAAGCCTACCATTACAATGTAAAGTTTTTTTTCTTCCATTTGATGTTATGCGGAGAATGAATGAAACTATTCAGCTATAGTTGTAAATTATACAATTATATCATCTGATTTCAATAGTTTCAATATAGATAAGCAAAACTATTCAGAAATAAGTATTTTCATTTTTTGTAATATACTGGATTTGAATTAGTATATCTCTGGCTGCCGGAAGGTGTATGAGGCAGGCAGAGACGCCTGATCATTCAGGACCGTTTTCTTTATTGAAATTTGGTGCTTTGTTAACAGGTGCCCTTTCTCCTGACCCAGGTATCTCACATTTTTTGTCGCCAACCTGGCAACTGGTTCTCAGTCATGTTGAAACACCGAGTTTTGGTAAAATATAAGCCTGCAAAAGTATCCAAACCCCTATGAACAAAATGAATAACCAGATTCCCATGGGTTTTCCCCTTTCCAATTTTTTATTATGCATTTAAATATTCCTATATTTAAAAAAACTGTTATATGCTCACTATCATATGTTAAAGAATACTATATATTCCTGTATCGCCCTGCCATACTATATTTCCAATTTTAATGAACTCAACTTTTTAAAAGTGCTTCTGCCATTGCCAGTCAGAATTAATATCGTTTCTTAATAAAATAAGAATTATTCTGGAAAAAACAAGAAATTATGGAACGTCAGCTCTTATTGTTGGAAAATGATTAGATATGGTAATTTAATAATAGTTGAATTGAATATATCTTGAGGAATTTTCTGGTGAAATGCAGGCTCATGTTTGTTTTAAGGAACCCCGGTTACATATGTACAAATGTAAGTTATGCATTTTCCACCTTTAAAATTTACTTTTAGATTAAAACCATTATAATAAATTCTTAAAAAGTATGATTTGGTGTATTAAGTAGATCTGTCTGGTGCTTGTTCGGAAGTCGGTATATGAATAGAAACAAAACACACGTAGCCATCAAAGGCGTTTTATTTGATTTTGACGGGACATTGACCCATCCTGGCGCCCTGGATTTTCAGGCAATAAAGCGCATTATCGGGTGCCCTGCAGATGAACCAATCCTTGAGTACATTGAGACTTTAAATAATCCTCAGAGAGATGAACTAATGAAGATACTGGAAGAAAAAGAAGACCAGGCAGCAGAAACATCCCGCCCGAACAATGGTGCTGAGGAGTGTCTTTCAGCTCTGAAGGAGATGGGAATGGCTATGGGGATCCTGACAAGGAACAGCCTCAATTCGGTTAAAAAGGCTTTGCGGAAATTTGATAGCATAACTATCAGAGATTTTGATGCTGTTATTACACGGGATTCTTCATTACCAAAGCCTGACCCTGATGGTATTTTCCGTGCAGCAAAATTTATGAGGCTCTTGCCACAGGAACTATTGGTAGTAGGAGATTTTCGTTTTGATATTATTGCCGGTAAGGCAGCGGGTTCACGGACCGCTCTGTTAACCAATGGAGGACCATCCGTTATGTTGGCAGATGATCCAGTCCCTGATTTTATCATAAATAATCTTGAGCAACTTAATAATATTATTTAGGTTGCTTCATTTGAAATGAATTTTCCACTTTGATAAGAAGTTTGTTTACATTTTATGCATAAAAGAACTGATCATTCTGTTATTTGGGAAAAGGGGAAAACAAATGGAAAAAAGAAGTGATCTGATGATTAAGGGGGCGGAAAGAGCACCTCACCGTGCACTTCTACGCGCCGACGGATTTACGGATTGGGAGATGGAAAGACCTATAATAGGGATTGCGAATTCATTTAATGATATTGTTCCCGGGCATATTTATCTGGATAAACTTGTTGAAGCAGTGAAGGCCGGTGTTTATGCGGCAGGAGGAACCCCTGTTGCCTTTAATACAATCGGTGTATGCGATGGGATTGCAATGAACCATGAGGGAATGAAGTATTCTCTTCCGAGCCGGGAACTTATCGCTGATTCTATAGAAGTAATGGCAATGGCCCATCCTTTTGATGGGTTGATACTCCTGTCTTCATGTGACAAAATAATTCCAGGCATGCTTATCGCAGCAGCCCGACTGAATATCCCCTCTATTTTTGTATCCGGAGGGCCTATGCTTCCCGGAAAGGTATTTGGAAAAGACACAGGTCTGGATAAGGTGTTTGAAGGCGTAGGCAGCCTTAGAAGTGGAAAAATATCCGAATTAGACCTGTACGAACTGGAATGCAATGCATGTCCCGGAGCAGGCTCATGTTCTGGCATGTTTACGGCAAATACCATGAGCAATCTTTCAGAGGCGCTTGGGATGTCTCTTCCGCTTAACGGGAGTGCTCCAGCTGTTTTTGCGGAAAGGATTAGAATAGCAAAGCAAACGGGGTATCAGTCTGTAAAACTGGTAAACAGAGGTGTGAGGCCAAGGGATATTATGACAAAGGAGGCCTTTTATAATGCTATTGCACTTGATATGGCACTTGGTGGATCAACAAATACTGCGTTACATATCCCGGCAATTGCCTATTATTCCGGAGTCGACTTGACCCTGAGAGACTTTGATCAGTTTACTGATAAGGTACCTCATCTGACTTCCATGGCACCTGCTGGCCCTCATCATATTGTGGACCTGTTTTATGCTGGGGGAGTTCCTGCAATTCTGGCGGAGTTGAGGAGAGCAGGCCTGGTGGATGATCAGCAATTTGTTGTCTATGGAAAAACAATGGGTGAAATGCTGGATGAGATTCAGGCCATGATAAAAAATACTTCGGTAATTCGCAGTATTGATAATCCTGTTCATGAAAACGGCGGGTTAGCTGTCTTAACCGGTAATCTGGCTCCCAATGGATCAATTGTCAAGCAGGTTGCAGTAGATGATGAAATGCTTAAACATTCTGGTCCGGCAAGGATTTTTGAATCAGAGGAGGAGGTAGTAGAGGCAATTACGGGAGGGAAAATCAGCAAAGGAGATGTCCTGGTTATCAGGTATGAAGGTCCTCGGGGAGGTCCCGGAATGCGTGAAATGCTTTCTCCAACCTCCGTATTGGCAGGAATGGGTATGGACAGGGATGTTGCACTAATTACAGACGGGCGTTTTTCCGGGGCTACACGCGGAGCATGTATTGGCCACATATCACCCGAGGCCGCAGCCAGAGGCCCTATAGCAGCAATTCGGGAAGGAGATATGATTGAAATTGATATTCCAAAAAAGAGCTTGAATGTGAGGCTCTCTGATGAAGAAATTGACATGAGAATAGCAGAAGTAAGTGAATATGAGCCGAAAATAAAGACCGGATACGTTGCACGTTATTCAAAGGGTGTTTCAAGCGCCGACCTTGGTGCAGTGCTTGAAAGGTAAATATGGGCAAACATGGCAGAGGAATCTAGACAGAAGACAAATTTATTTAATAAAAGTAGCTATATAAAGGTTCATCCTATAGCACTGTTTCATCCTGAAAGATATTCGATGAAAATAACAATTCTCTTAATCCTGATTCAGTGATGAAGATAACTTTAAAGGTCTTGGATATGGAAAAAATATGCCATAGGCCTGGTGATCTAAGATACGGAAATTGACAAATAGAGAATTATCGAATAGACAGAGAAGCAAGACAGTTTTAAGAGGATTTAGCAGCGAGCTTATCACCTTATAAAAAAGATTATCTCATACGGGAAAATTATAACTTCAATTTTATAAAGGGGGATTTACCATGAAATGCCCATTTTGTGAAAAAGAAATACCAGGTGTCTCTTGCCCGCAATGTGAAGCTATTAACCCTGAGAGCGCCAATTATTGTATGGAATGCGGCACCTTTATGGGTGGAGAATCAGGCAAAATGACTGAGGATGAAAATGAATTCTCTATTGAAGACAGGGTTCTTTGTCCAGATGGCACCTGTACAGGGATCATAATTGATGGAAGGTGCAGCGAATGCGGAAAAAAAGTTGAATAGGGTGATAAAATTATATTAATTGAAGGGCAAAACAATAAGTATTATGTATGAATTAAGAGTGATGTCACAGTTTTCGGCGGCCCATCTTTTGAGGGATCACAAAGGTGAATGTGAAAATCTTCACGGACATAACTGGAAGATAGAAGCAGCTGTGTCAGGAAATGAATTGGGTAAAGACGGGTTAATTATTGATTTTAAGATTATAAAAGAGAAAATGGATAAGGTATTAAAAAAACTGGACCATAAGTATTTGAATGAACTTGAACCATTTAAAAAACAAAATCCATCCTCAGAGAACATCGCCCGCCATATCTTTGAATTTCTTTCCAGAGAACTTAGCAATAAAAATGTCAGGGTCAGCAAGGTCACAGTTTGGGAGTCCGATACTGCCAGCGCCAGTTACATGGAGCCCTGAAAAAATCAGGCGATTGTATCTTTCTTTTTGATCTGGGGCCTCATGTGATTACAACAGGCCCCCTAACATAACATAAATATGAGGCTAAAATGAGGATATTCGGTTTTATTCCTGCAAGGTATGATTCTGTGCGTTTTCCGGGCAAGCCTATAGCCAGGATTGCAGGCAAACCCATGATTCAACACGTTTATGAATGTGCTCTTTCCTGTCCTGAGTTTTCAGAAGTCTGGGTGGCTACGGATGATAAAAGGATCTCTGAATCAGTTTCAGCATTTGGAGGCAGATCTGTTATTACAGACAAATCCCACCGGAGCGGAACCGATCGTATAAGAGAAGCTGCGATAAAACTTGGATTGGAAAACGAAGACCTGGTTGTGAATATCCAGGGGGATCAGCCAATATTTAATCCATCTATTATTTCCCTGCTGGTTAAACCACTTTTAGAGAACACTCAGATCCAGATGACAACATTGAAATACAGGATTACAGACGAAAATGATATTCAAAATCCGAACCATGTGAAGGTAGTCACTGACAGGAATGGGTTCGCTTTGTATTTTTCCCGCTCCCCCATACCCTATTTCAGGGATGTCAATTCCACAAGGATTTTCTATAAACATCTGGGATTGTATGGATTTCGAATGGAATTCCTTAAGCAATACACCAAGCTCTCTGAAGGAGATCTGGAGTACATAGAGAAACTTGAACAATTAAGGGCACTGGAGCATGGTTTTAAGATAAAGGTCCTTGAATCTCCTTTTGACTCTATCGAAGTAGATGTGCCGGAAGATATATTAAAGATTGAAGAAGCAATAGGTTAATTAGTCATCGGCTATCTGCTTCTATGAGGTCATAATTGTGTCAGTAAATAAATTCTGGAATGTAAGAACTCCAAGTCCTTTCGCATCAATTCTTGCCAGGCAGGCCCGTGTGACATCTTTACAGGCACAGCTTCTTATTAATCGAGGTATATCTGAACCGAAAAAGGCTGAATCCTTTATGAATCCACGCCTGGCTAATATGGCTGATCCTATGCTGTTTAAGGGGATGGATGAAGCATTGTTTCTTATTTTTAAGTGCATAGAAAACGGTGAAAAGATAACCATTTATGGGGATTATGATGCTGACGGGCTGACTTCAACAGCCCTTCTGGAGAATTTTTTTTCAAGCCTCGGCATCAAGGTATTCCATTATATCCCTGACAGACTAAGAGAGGGATATGGACTTAATAGCGAAGCAATTAAGTATATAGCAAGAGATGGCACAAAGTTAATAATTACCGTTGACTGTGGTATATCGAACAGCAGCGAAATATATCTGGCTAGGAGTTTGGGATTAGATGTCATAGTTACTGATCATCATCAAATACCGGAAGGGTTTCAGCCAATTTGTCCGGTAATAAATCCAAATCAGGAGGGTTGTTTATTTCCATTTAAGGGCCTTGCCGGTGTTGGTATAGCATTTTTTCTATCTGTCGCAATAAGGTCTGCTTTTCGTGAAAAGGGTTTGTTCGGGATAAAACCAGAGCCTGATTTAAGGGAATATCTTGACCTTGTCGCCCTGGGTACAGTGGCGGACAGGGTCCCTCTTATAGATCAAAACCGGATACTTGTTGCAAGTGGTATGGAAACCATGTCCAGGTCCAGATGGGCTGGTTTGGCTGCAATGATGGATTCTGCTGATGTATCGCCTTCAGAAATGTCGGGTGGCGATCTTGCATTCAGGCTTGCACCCCGCCTTAATGCTCCAGGCAGAATTGGGAATCCTGAAACAGGCATAAGGCTCTTGACCGTTAATGATTCGGTGTCAGCCAGGGAACTGGCGTTAAATATTAACAGGACAAATAATCAACGCCAGACCATAGAGAAGGATATTTTTAATGATATAGAAGAGATAATCAGGGGAATGGATTCAATTGATAAGCGCAGGGTATTGGTGTTCGCAGGTGAGAATTGGCATCAGGGTGTTTTAGGTATAGTTGCATCAAGGCTTGTGGACAGATACCATCGTCCATCAATTGTACTGAATATACAAGACGGTATTGCAGTTGGATCAGGAAGAAGTGTGCATGGATTCGATCTTTTTGGTGCTTTATGTCAGATTGGTCATGTGTTTGAAAAATTTGGCGGGCACAAGTATGCTGCCGGGTTCACTTTAAGGTCAGACAGGGTGGATCTTTTGAAAAATGAACTGGAGCGAATTGCAGTATCCCCTGAAGGAGGACTGAAAGATAAGGATTTGGTTCCAAAGATTGATATTGATTCTGAAATTGCACTTGAAGAGGTAACCCCTGAAATGATCAGCCAGATAGGGGCATTATCCCCTTTTGGAGAAGCTAATCCTGAACCTCTATTCCTGGCGCGATCATTAAAGGTTCACAGCGCAAGAATTGTCGGAGATCGTCATCTTAAACTTAGAGTAGGGCAGGGGAAGAATATATTCGATGCCATTGGCTTCAATCTATCAAATTTATATCCACTTGATGGAAAGCCTGTAGACATGGTATTTACACCTGAGCTGAATATGTGGCAGGGATTTGAAAATATACAGCTCAGGATAAAAGATCTGAAGAATGAAGCTTTTTTATAGGGGCTATTGATATCTCATTAAGTCTATTTACGCCCAGACTCATAATCCTTGAAAAGTTTCAGCAAATCCGAGTCGGTTGAGAGGATAAGCGATGTGTCTTTTTTCATGGATTTGCGGTAAACTTCAAGTGATCTCAGAAAGTAGTAAAAATCGGGGTCCTGTTCGTATGCCTGAGCATAAATATAGGTGGATTCAGCATCGGCCTTACCCTTTATTTCCTGTGCAGTTCTATATGCCTCTGAGGTTATCCTCTTTAATTCCTTTTCGACGTTGCCTTCAATTTTTCGGGCCTCACCTTGACCTTCTGATCGAAATTTCTCGGCAATCTGCTTCCTTTCAGCAATCATTCTTTCATAAACGGATTTTTGTACATCTTCAACGTAGTTAAGTCTCTTAATGGCAACGTCAACCAATTCGATGCCGAATTGATCCAGTTTTGGTTGAGCTTGTTTTAAGATGCCTTCAACAATTTTCTTTCTTCCGGTATTAACTTCGCCTAAATTTCTCTCTTGATCTTTTGACTGGTCCACACCGATTTCAAAGGTGTCCATTTCCCGGTTGGTGGCACGCACAGTCTCTATTAAAGGAAAAGATGTAATAAAATTGCGGACAGCAGGATCAATAATATCATCAAGTCTGCCCATGGCTCCGGTTAAGTTGTTTACTGTCCGGAAAAATTTTAGTGGATCAATAATTTTCCATCGTGCAAAGGTATCCACCCACAGGAATGTCTTGTCCAGTGTTGGAACCTGTCCCGGGTCACCGTCCCATTCGAGCAGATTTTTGGGAAAATAATTTGAGACCTGTATGACTGGAATCTTAAAATATATGCCCGGATTTAACTTAGGTTCGCCTATAGCCTCGCCAAACTGTGTAATTACAACCTGTTCGGTTTCGTCTACTATATATGCTGTTGAGTATATTACCAGAAGACAAAGAACAATAACGCCTATCAATATCTTTATTTTCATTTACTGCCTCCTTGAGATTTTCCAAGATTAAGTAAAGGGAGAAGGTTTTTCTGATTAGCGTCAACAATATATTTTTCCCCCAATTTTGGAAGGATCTCCTCTATTGCTTCCAGATAAAGGCGTTTACGGGTAACATCTTTTGACTTGGCATATTCGGTGTAAAGAGAGCGGAATCTTGAAACGTCTCCCTCTGCGCGGTTAACACGATCAAGGGCATAGCCTTCTGCCGATCTTATTGTTTTTTCGGCGTCACCTTTAGCGGCTGGAATGACCTTGTTATATTGCTCCTTAGCCTGGTAGATCACCTTTTCTTTTTCCTGGGTGGCCTGGTTTACTTCATTGAATGAAGGCTGAACAGGTTCAGGAACATTTGTCTTTTTCATTTCTACTGCAACAATTTTGATGCCGGTTTCAGCATTATCCAGTTCCTTCTGCAAAAAATTCTTAGCCTGGATTGCTATTTCCTCTCTTTTGCTTATGACTTCATTGATACTGCTGTCTCCAACAATAAGGCGCATGCTTGATTCGGCCAGATCTCTTAAGGTAGATGTAACATTATTTACTTTGAAAAGGTATTTATATGGATCCTTGATCCGGTACTGAACAATCCATGGAACTACAGCTACATTAAGGTCGCCGGTCAGCATCAGCGATTCATTCAGATAACTTGAGCCTGGGGCATACCGTGTCCGGACTCCCGGACCCAGAGTTCGCAAACCGAATTCTTCCTTGAACACAAAATCAACTTTTACGTTGGTGACCTTTTCAATTCCCCTTGGCAGTTTGAAATTAAGGCCTGGTTTTGTAATTCTTTCAAATTTGCCGAACCTTTGCACTACTCCAACCTCATTGACTCCAACCGTATAAAAACAGCTTGAGCCGAGGAAAATAATAATGGCTGCCAGTATAATCAGCCACATGCCGCCAGGAAGTTTTCCTTTTGAGCGCTTTATTTTTTCAAAAACATCTTCTATGCCCGGAGGAATCCCAGTGTCCCTGTCTGGATTACTTTTCCTCTGCGACTGAAGTTTATCCCAATCCCAAGCCATGGATCCCCCTATTTAGATAGATTAGATAAATATTTTAAATGTTGCAAATTTTCCCAAGATAAACATACTCTTTAAAACATTACAAATAATGCCCTTGTATGTCAAGGTATAATTGGAAATCAGGATTGTTGAATGACTTGAGCATTGTTCTATATTGACAGACAAGTTTCCTTAACATATTATAATTTTAACTGTCTTAGTCTTCCTCTATGTTTTAGATTTAAATTACCTTTTTGATTGAATTCTCTCGTTTTTAAGCTGAATATGAATAAAAAAAGTATACCTGCCTGTTATGGGAACCTTGTCTTTCATCAAAAAATCGGTGAGATAATAAAACAGCACTCAGAAAACAGGCACTCAATCAAGGAAGTTGTACATAAGGCCATTCATTTTGAAAAGATCAATAATATCCTTGATATAGGATGCGGCTACGGATGGTTTGAGGAGGGTCTGGACGGCGAATTTGATCTGATTGTCGGGATTGAATATCTTGAGGAAAACAGAGCAAAATTTCTATCAATAACGGAACCTATTTCTAAAAATGCAGTTTTTCTAAGGATGCTGCTCCCATGCCCAATTGAATTACCGTCTGATAGCTATGATCTTATTGTTTCGGCCTATTCTCTTTATTTTTTTCCTGAAATTATGCCGGAGGTTAAGAGAATTCTGAATCCGGAGGGCACTTTTGTTATTATAACCCACAGTGAATTAATGCTTGAGGAGGGTGAAAGATTTTTTCAGTTCAAGAATTTGAGAGCCCTTATAAAGAGGTTTTCATCAGAGAACGGCGAAGATATGCTCAGGAAATATTTCCGTCACGTGGAATATATAGATTATTATAACCGTCTTATATTCGATAGGGAACACGCCAGTGAACTCGAAGATTATATTAATTTCAAAAAGGAATTCATTGCCAAGGATGTATTTCCTGAAGTCGTAAGAGATAAACTGCTTCATGAACTGCAGGAAAGAGGAACCCTTAGCTTCAACAAAAACGACAGGATTTTTTTTGTGAGAAAATGAGGAAGAAACTATTCTGCAATTATTGCAACAATCCCCTGAAAGTAGAATTTCTTGAAGGCAGGAAAAGACAGTTATGTAAGAACTGTGGTCAAATTTATTATGAAAATCCTTTGCCTGTAGCCTCTGTCATTGTAAGCAATGATGAGCATGAACTTCTGCTTGTGAAAAGGGCAAGAGACCCTTTTAAGGATATGTGGTGTTTCCCAATCGGTTTCGCTGAAACAGGTGAAAGCATTGAGCATACTGCAATGCGGGAGCTGAAGGAAGAAAGCGGAATTGAAGGGAAAATAGTCCAGCTTATTGATGTTGATTCCCACGTTAATTCCTTTTATGGAGAACTCCTCATAGTTACATTTGAGGGAGAAAAGACTGCCGGAGAGGAGTGTGCTGGTGACGATGCCAGCGACTGGGGATATTTTCCGGCCATGAATCTTCCGAAGCTGGCATTTGATTCCCAGGAGAAGGCTTTAGCAAAATTTGTGGAACTGAAAAGAGATGCATGGAATATTCATGATTCTTTTGAACATTTTGTGAGAGAAACCGTTGACAGGGAATCTTTTACAAAGGGAGAATTTCTTTCCGATGAGTTGATCGGCATGATTGAGGAGAATGCAGAAAAAGTTGTTTATCTCTGGCTCGAAGATATTTCAACAAACCCCTCAATTGGGTCTTTTAAAGATATGAACAGAGATGAACTCTTTTTAATTGGCATGTCCATCATGTCCAATTCCAGAAGATGGCTTAAAGAGAGGACTAGCGAACAGGAATTCAAGAAATTTTTTGTTGCCTTTGGAAACGATATGGGAAGAGATGGAATTCCGTCTGAAGACCTTATCAGTGTACTCAGCCTGTTAAAAAAACATATTTTCGGATTTATTTATTCCTGGGGATTATGGAATAAGCCTGTAGTCGAAATCTATCGAATATTCGAGTTAGGGGAAAGACTTGTTTACATGTTTGACAGGGCTTTTTATTATGCCTGCAGGGGGTTTAGCGCCTGAAACATTTCCTGATGCCAAATATGCATGATATTATTTCAAGTTATTTTTTCTGACCTAGTTTTTCTACCAGCTTCCCGTAGTAGATTTGTTGTTCTTCCATAAGAGGAGATTTCTTTCCCAGCATATTCAACTGCATTATCTTATAATTAATTCTTTTGATCTGACTGTATTTTTCTTTTTCATCAGACATATTTTCCAGCATATCCTCCATTTGTCTGATTTCTTTTTTTAATTGTACCTCAGGAGGCAGGCAATCAGCATTTTTTAATATTTTGTAAGCCAATCGAAGGTCTTCAGGGATGTGGCTGTCATCTTCAATTTTGATTGGTTTACCATGACCGGGAAGATTATTAAACTCTCCTCTTTCCTGGGCCTCTTTGATTCTTTTTTCTACTATTTTTTGAAAAACGGACATGATTAATCTGTATTCAAGTTGTTAACTAAATGAATTATTGGACTATTTTTGCAACTGTAAGATTAATGTTATCTTTCTTGACAATATATCTCTTATCCGATATTTCCACATGATATGTTATTTTGCAACTTTAAAACTTTTCCTGTGTAAAATTGTTTCTGGAAATTTTAATCCGCCAGCCAACCAGCCAACCAGCCAACCAGCCAACCAGCCAAAGGCTGGTAAAAGG
>DAINAR010000046.1:0-24214 GCA_036733345.1 Deltaproteobacteria bacterium
ATGATACAGAGCGGCGCCAATTACTCTTTAGTATGTGCTTGCCAGGAAAGCTTTATCTTAATGTTTAACTTCAATTTTTTTTGGAGGATTAACCTCAACCTTTGGGAGTATCAGCTTAAGAATACCATCCTTATACTGAGCATCTATCTTATCCGTTATTATCTCAGCAGGGATTCGGAAGCTGCGCTGAAACGATCCGTAGTACCTTTCAACTCTATGGTAGTTCTCATTTTGGTCTTCCTTTTCCTGTTTCTTTTCACCTTTAACAGTAAGAATGCCATCTGAGAGATTTACGTCAAGATCCTTAACATCAATACCTGGCAACTCAGCGCTGATGACATAGTCCTTTTTATTTTCAGAGACATCAAATGCAGGTACCCATGTCTTTTCGTCATCGAAAAAGGGGATCGTCAAGTCATTATTAAATAAACTGTCAAACATCCATCTGCGTGGAAAAATGCTGTCAGTTGTTCTTGGAATTAAATTAAACATAATATATACCTCCATGTCTTATCTTGTTGTTATCATTTGATTAAAAGATAATCATAGATTTTTATTCTTCAAGGCTTTTGATATATTTTTTTCTGCAGACTCTTTATTGAACCAGCCTGAAAACTCAAAAAGTAGAAAATCGTTATATTCCGATCCTGTCAGATTTTTATTACCCATAGCCAGAGAGAGTTGAATTAATATTAAGTTAAATTTAAAATGTTGACTGAATACATTGCCTTCTGGTAGTAATTTTTTAAAATCGATATAAAGAAAGGAGCTAACAAATTTTTGGAATTTAATGCAATCAAAGGTTTCAAAGATATACTGCCTGAGGAAGTAGAAAACTGGCAGTATCTTGATTTAGCCTTTCGCAGACTGTTTAATGCATTTGGGTTTCATGAGATTAAAACACCTCTCCTTGAAAAAAATGAGGTATTCAGCCGAAGTATAGGACAGGATACTGATATAGTTTCCAAAGAAATGTATTCTCTGCAAGACACAAGAGGGCAGGTTATAACATTGAGACCTGAAGCCACCGCTTCAGTTGTAAGAGCTTATATACAGCACAGGTTGTATGAGAAAAATCCGGTACAGAAGCTCTATTCGATTGGACCGATGTTCAGGCGCGAGCGTCCCCAGAAGGGTAGATTCAGACAGTTTTATCAGATAAACGCAGAGTTGATTGGTGACCCTGGACCGAAAAGTGATGCAGATATAATTGCAATGGCTGTTTATCTGTTTGAAACCATAGGGCTCGGTGGTCTTATACTTAATCTAAATTCTCTTGGATGTCCTATCTGCCGCTCAGATTTTAGGGATGAGCTTAAAGAATATCTGGAGCAAAAAAAAGGCTTATTATGTGAAGATTGCCAGAGAAGATCTGAAACAAATCCTTTAAGGGTTTTTGACTGTAAACTTGATGAATGCAGAAATATTGTATCAGATGCTCCGTCTATCCTTGAATTTCTCTGTGCGAACTGCAAAGAACACTTTGAGTCTTTACAGCGTTATCTCAAAAGCCTGAACATAACTTATATATTGAATCATAAGCTTGTGCGAGGGCTTGACTACTACACCAGGACTACCTTTGAGATTCAGACGGAGCAACTGGGAGCTCAAAATGCAATTGCCGGCGGAGGCAGATATGATGGGCTTGTAAATTTGCTAGGGGGGCCTGATCACCCTGCAATTGGTTTTGCGATAGGTGTCGAGAGAGTTATTGCACTCCTTGAGGAGAAAAAATTGATGCAAATGAAAACTCCTGATCTCTTTATTGCGGCATTAGGAGAACCTGCTGAAATTATATCATTTAACTGGATAATGGACCTGAGAAAATCAGGAATCCGGGTGGAAACTGATTATGGAGCAAAAAGTTTAAAAGCTCAAATGAAAAGGGCCGACCGCCTTGGAGCAAAAAATGTCCTTATCATAGGTGATGATGAATTGGCATCGAGTAAGGCAGTATTCAGGAATATGGCTACTAAGGAGCAGCAGGAATTGAATATTGAAAACATTCTGGATAATATCAGGAAAGTGTTGAATTACGATGGAAAATAATGAAGATATTGTTGTTAACTCTCTGGGAAAATGGAAGAGAACACATAGTTGCGGTAGACTCAGGGCTGAAGATGTGGGCCGGAATGTTACCCTGATGGGATGGGTAAACAGCAGGCGTGATCTTGGCAACCTGATTTTTATTGATATTAGGGATCGCGAAGGAATTACCCAGATCGTATTCGATCCGCAGATAGACATCCAAAGCCACCAAAAGGCTCATGTGTTACGAAATGAGTGGGTGCTTGCTGTAAAAGGTAAGGTATTTTCCCGTATTGATGGTCAGAAAAATCCCAAACTGCCGACAGGGGATATAGAAATAAGGGTATCTGAACTGAAAATCCTTAACCGAACCGAGACACCTCCTTTTCAAATTGATGGGGCTGTAGACGCTTCTGAGGCCCTTAGGTTAAAATACCGTTATCTGGAACTTCGAAGGCCGCAGGTCTTCAACACGCTTTATAAACGTCATTTGATTGGTTCCTGTATCAGAAGTTTTTTAAACAAAAAAGGATTTGTAGATGTAGAGACTCCTTTCCTGACCAAAAGCACCCCTGAAGGAGCAAGGGACTATCTTGTACCCAGCAGAGTAAGCAGGGGGCTTTTTTATGCACTGCCTCAGTCTCCCCAGCTCTTTAAGCAATTGCTTATGGTAGCAGGCTTTGACCGGTACTATCAGATAGTAAAATGTTTCCGTGATGAAGATCTCAGAGCGGACCGTCAGCCTGAATTTACCCAGGTTGATCTTGAAATGGCCTTCGTTGATGAAAATGACATAATGGAAGTCTTTGAAGGCATGATGGTCGAATTATTTAATGAAATACTGGGCTATAATATTTCTACTCCTATCCGCCGTCTGGAATACCATGAAGCAATGGATCGTTTTGGAACGGACAGGCCTGATATGCGCTTTGATATGGAGATAAAGGATATAACCGATATTGCAAAAAGATCTGATTTTGGAATCTTCCTGCAGGCAATAAACAATGGAGGAGTTGTAAGGGCTATTACGGTAAAAAATGGAGCTGCTTCTTTTTCCAGAAAGAATCTGGATGAACTTTCGGAATCAATAGGCGAATATGGTGCAAGAGGTTTGGCGTGGATAAAGGTCACTGATAATGGTTGGCAGTCTTCCCTTAGCAGGTTTTTCAAGGATGAGGACAGGCATGAGATTAATATGAAACTTGCTGGCGAGCCGGGAGATTTGATTCTGGTTGTTGCTGACAGTCCTGAAACAACCAACCGGGTGCTCGGGATTCTCCGTCTGGATGTTGCTAAGAAAATTGGGATAGTCAATAAGGACGAATATTCATTTGTCTGGATTACAAGATTTCCTTTATTGGAGTACAATGAAAAAGAGGTCAGACTTGAGGCAGTTCATCATCCGTTTACAGCTCCTGTCGAAGAGGATATAACTCTTTTGAATAATAATCCTGAACATGTAAGGGCCAGATCCTATGATCTGGTCTTGAATGGTGTGGAGATTGGGGGCGGAAGCATAAGGATTCATGACATTGTAACACAAAAGAAGATGTTCAGCATTCTGGGTATTTCAGATGATGAGGCCCAGCAGAAATTCGGCTTTTTACTGGAGGCGTTGAAATACGGTGCCCCTCCCCACGGCGGTATGGCTTTGGGTTTTGACCGTTTAGTTGCACTTATGACAGGCACAGAATCAATACGCGAGGTTATAGCCTTTCCTAAAACAACAAGCGCAACCTGCCTTATGACCGATGCTCCCTCACAGGTAAATATAAATCAGCTAAAAGAACTCGGCATTGCTCTCCTTGAGGAACCGGGTGCTCTGAACTGAACAGGCTGGAAGGTTACAAATTAGAGGCCATTTTAAGAGTTCAATTCATATTTATCCTTGGTCATTGCAGCACTTTTCTAATTTTCATTATTGGTGAAGAGGAATGTCAGTGCTTTGTTCAAATCCGCCAGCCTTCGATTAGAGAGGGGCGGTTTCTCAAGACTCAATTTATATAGGGTGCTTTCAGCCAAGGCCCAGTCCGATGAGATTGAGGAAGGCCTTAAAGCTGGAGCTTATAGATAACTGTGTAAGCTGATTGGTTCCCCGGATATCTTAAAGGAGATCACTTCTTTTTATTATCGCCACAAGAACATAAACAGACATGGCGATCCAAAAAAATGCTTTTACCTTTCTCTTTACGGAATTTATTCATGGGTAAAAAATCCATTAACTGTGAATAAACTAATTTTCCTGAATACATAGGGCTTCCTGAATAATTCAGCTGATTGTCATAAAAGACATTTTTAGATACAGCGACCGTAGCCAACAACTGTTCCAGTTGTTTTGCAAACGCAATTTGTGCTTTTTAAAATACAGGAATAGAAAAACGGCGGCCAGCCATTTCTCCAGATTCATCACCAGGAAGCAGAGGGCGATGGCTGTTGCGCTGGTTGAGGCTAACCTGATCATCAGCCTTCCCATGCTGAAGCACCTCTTTCCCTGTCCAATTCGTCCTGGTGAGCTTGAATAGCTTCCGCTCGAAGGTGGGCAGCGTTTTCAGGGGTTTCTTTTGGTGGCTTTCCCCATCTGGGGCTGGGACCTGACAGGCGGATCCGATGCTTTTTGCAGTAGCGCAAATTGTCTCGGGTTCGATTAATACGGTCGGCGTGAACCGATGCAGGATAAACCCAGCAGCTCCCTGTGGCATCATGGTCGTCATCCTTAACGTTTTTATCAGCTGCTCTGGCAACGATCACCCCCGTTCATGCTTTTTAGAACATCGGCTGGAAACCGTTTTCGAAAATGAACCAGCATGGTGGGGTGGAAGGATCGATCCGTACTGAATGCCTTCATTCCACAGAAGTACTCAAGATAGAGGTTTTCCCTGATCTGTTCCACACACTCTTCATCCGTTACCCCAGGGCGCTCTTTGATGATCAAGGCTGCCAGGGCCATTCGTACCGACAATGCCGGAGGGCCTTTTCCATCGCTGGTCAGATTCCGGCAGTATTGCTCTTCAAATTCGTGTCAGGGAATTATACCAGCCAATCGAACCCATCGGTTGTCGGCCAGTAATTTACCTCCAAACGGGAGATGGAACTCAACAAATTTTATCTGTTTTTCGCTGTGTCTTTACATAATTGTCCGTCGATTGGTGCAAGGGTTTTTGTAAAAATCGCATGTTTTGCTTGCATTTTGCAACGCTCAATATAGCATATTTATAGAAATAATACAATAGGTTATATGTTATTCAGGAGACGCTAAGTATCAACAAAAAAGAAAAACAATTTTTTTATGACGAACTTCACCTCTGACTTCCAACGAAGTCGTTTTAAATTACATGAAGCGATGGCATTATAACTATATGAAATATTTAACGCTTCATTTGTTTTTTGACATGCTTCATTGTTCATAGGCTGCTTCAAAGAGGCATAACTTAGCTTTTTACGATGCCTTCATATTTTACTGGTACAATTTTTTTATTGACAAAGACAGATATAATAGTCTAACGATAAAAACCGATTAAATAAAAAACAGGATCTTTTGATGGGCAAAAATATATTTTCATATTGGTGGTATAGCTATTCTTACTATGGCGCACCGGTTTGCCCATCGCTTATGAAGACTTAACGTAATTTAAAATAAGAATAGTAAAGCCATGGGAAAATCGGAAGATTTTGCACCATGGCTTTTTTGTTTTTGAGGCCATGGTGACATTGATGACACTACGGCCTTTTATTTTGATTGAAAGAAATGGATTTTCAGTCTGTATAAAGTTAACCATTTAAGGCTTGGATTAAAGTCAGGTAGAGGCACCTGAGTTAGCAGTTCTGATACAATCAGGCAGTGCATTCAGGAGGCAGGGAGTTAGAAAGGAAGGCTCTGGTAATAAATGGGATCCTGCAGGGCCATATTATTTTCAGGGAGGTATCAAGCATGATTATTGTAATGAAGAAAAATGCCACGGAGCGACAAAGTGAAAGCGTTATCAAATGGATTGAGTCTGTAGGTTATAAGACCCACCCATCATTCGGCATTGACCGTACAATTATCGGCGCTGTCGGGGGAAACGGAGACGAATATCTGAAATTTGCCGAATCCCTCCTTGGTGTTGAAAAAGCGGTACCTATCCTCAAACCTTATAAACTGGCGTCCAGAGAGGCAAGGGAAAACAGCTCTGTTATACGTATTGGCGACCTGGAAGTGGGAGGCCCCGGATTTATAGTAATGGCCGGGCCCTGTTCTATTGAGAGCGAAGAGCAGATAATGGAGTGCGCATTCATTGCCAAAAAGGGCGGCGCCGACATAATCAGGGGAGGGGCATTTAAGCCCCGGACATCGCCATACAGTTTCCAGGGAATGGAAGAAAAAGGTCTTAAGCTCCTGAGAAAGGCCGGAGACCGGACAAACCTGCCAATAGTAACCGAGGTAATGAATACCTCTGATGTGGGCCTGGTGGAAGAATACGCAGATATACTCCAGATAGGGGCCCGAAATGTCCAGAACTTCGCCCTTTTAAAAGAGGTAGGAAAGGCAAAAAAACCAGTCCTTCTTAAGCGCGGAATGATGACAACCATAGAAGAACTTCTCATGTCTGCTGAATATATAATCTCGTCGGGAAACGACAGGGTGATTTTGTGCGAGAGAGGCATAAGGACCTTTGAAACGGCTACCCGGAATACCCTTGACATAAGTGCAGTCCCGGTATTGAAAGAGCTGACCCACCTTCCTGTTATTGTAGATCCCAGCCATGCAGCCGGGCACTGGAAATATGTCCCGGCATTGACCAAAGGGGCACTTGCCGTGGGAGCCGACGGCGTCATGATTGAAGTTCACCAGGAACCCGAAAAGGCCGTGTCTGACGGCATGCAGTCTCTGAAGCCCGAGAGATTTTACCAGCTTATGGAAGAAATCAGGAACCTTGAATCCCTTATGAGGAAACAAACGGGGTCCAGCCAATGAAAAGACAAAAAGTTACCCTCGAAAGGAATATTTCATCCTCCTATGAAATCTGCATAGGGCATCAGATACTTGACCGTATAGGGCTGATTATAGCAAAAAGCAATTCCGCAAACCGCTACGTGGTAATAACTGATTCCAATGTATCAGCCCTTCATGGAGAGTCCTTTATCACCGTGCTGAAAGATCTTAATCTTAAGGCAGATCTTGTTGATTTCCCGGCCGGGGAGGAGAGTAAAAACATGGAAACCGTCCTTCAGCTCGTAAGCCGGCTGATCAGGATGGGCGTTGATAGAAATTCGGAATTGATTGCACTGGGAGGTGGCGTAACCGGAGATATTGTCTCCTTTATTTCCTCCATATTCATGCGATCCCTTCCATACTTTCAGGTGCCCACCTCGCTTGTAGCACAGGTGGACAGCAGTATCGGCGGAAAGACCGGGATTGATCTGCCTGAAGGCAAAAACCTTATTGGGACTTTTTATCAGCCAAGAGGGGTCTTTATAGACCTTCACTTTCTTGATTCTCTCCCTGATCGTGAATTCAGAAATGGTCTCGCTGAAATCGTAAAATACGGCATTATAGATGACGTTGATTTGTTTGACTTTCTTGAGAAACATACTGTGGAAATTAAGAACCGCAATATGGAGATCGTGAAAAAGATGATAGAACGATCATGCGCAATTAAAAGGGGAATCGTCGAAATTGATGAAAAGGATATGGGAATCAGGCGAATCCTGAACTTCGGGCATACCATAGGACATGCACTCGAGGCTGAATCAAAATATGCCATAACTCATGGTGATGCCGTGTCCGTCGGCATGATCGCTGCGGTCAGGATATCAAATAAGCTCAACTATCTCCTGCATGAAGATCAAAAAAGGATTGAGCTTCTTATAAAGGATTTGGATCTGTTTGACCATATACCGGAACACGTGAGCACCAAAGGCATCATGTCACATATCAGGACAGACAAAAAGAAGGACGGTGACAGGGTCTCTTTTGTATTACTGAAAAAGACAGGTGTGCCTTTCATCACAGGTTCAGTCAAAAATGATCTTATCGAGGAAACAATAGAGGAATTGAAAAGATGACGTCACCATCACTGGAAGATTTAAGAGGCCTTTTAAGACAAAGGGATGAAGCAATTGTCAGCCTTTTAAATAAGCGGGCTCAAATATCGATACAAATCGGGCATCTCAAGAGAAAATCCAACTCAACTGTGTATGATCCTGTCAGGGAAAATGCGGTCTATGATTACCTGAGCAGGATTAATAAAGGTCCTCTTCCCGAATCAATGCTTAAAAACATATTCAGCGAAATACTGTCTGCATCACGTTTATTGCAGTCCTCTGAAGCAACCTTCGAGCCTTTTGACATGTCTCCTGATCCTGATGGGATTCTCCGGCCAAAGGAAAGAAAAGATCCCTTAAAAGGCCGGTTCATTGAAGATGCCGGAATCTCATATAATAATGCCATGGTCTGCGTGCCGGTTGTTGCATTATCAAATGAAGAAGCATTGAAACAGCTTAACTCCTGTCTTTCACTGGCCGACTTCGTGGAATTGCGGATAGATTTCATAAAAGATGTTGACCTGAAAAGCCTGCTTTCCCGTCACAGCAACAGGATAATGGTCACCAACAGAAAAAAAGATCAGGGAGGCGAGTTTACGGGCGAGGATAAAAACAGGTTCAGGTTTTTTGAAGAGGCCATTTCACTTGGAGCCGGGTTTATCGATATCGAATCCAATACCGACGATGTCTTCAGAAAATCGCTGCGGGAAAAGATTCATTTTCATAATAATCATTCACAATTGATTATTTCTTACCACAATTTCACAGGAACGCCTTCATACAAAACCCTGAAGGATATATTTCATAAGTGTCTTGATAAGCGTGGCGATATAATCAAGATAGTTACCCTGGCCAACAGAATGGAAGATAACCTTAACATCCTGAAGGTTCTCCTCTACGCAAAAAGGATGAATAAGAAAATAATCGCCCATTGCATGGGGAAAATTGGAAAGATCAGCAGGGTTATGGCACCTTTTTTTGGTTCATTCATGACCTTTGCTTCACTTGAAAAAGATAACGAGTCTGCACCAGGGCAATTCAGGATTAAAGAAATGAGCGAACTGTTAAGGATTCTGGAATATGGAAAATAATAATCTTTTTGCCCTTTTCGGCAATCCTGTGGCACACAGTAATTCAGCACTGATGCATAATGCGGTGTTCAAAGAATTGAGAATCAATGCCAGATATCATGCCATCCGCGTTGAAAAAACTGTCAATATAGTCCATTTAATGAAAATTTTGAATATAAGAGGGGCAAGCATAACCATTCCCTATAAGACCTCAATTATGGAATATCTTGATGAAATCACGGAAAGTGCCAAAAGGATCGGCGCAGTAAATACTATTGCCCGGTCAGAGGACAGGCTGAAGGGAGATAATACTGACTGGATCGGAATTGTATCTGCGATTCAGGAATCAACTGAAATCAAAGATAAGACTTTTGCCGTTCTGGGATCAGGAGGAGCTGCAAGGGCTGCGGTATTTGGTGTCCTGAACGAGGGCGGGGTTCCTGTTGTTACAAGCAGAACGGTCAAAAATGGAGAAAAGGTTGCTCGGGATCTCGGCTGTGAATATCGCCCTGTTGAAGATTTTGAAAGTATTGACGCAGACTTTCTTATCAATACAACTCCAGTGGGCATGTATCCTGATATTGAAAGATCCCCGGTAAGAAAAGAGTTCATGGGGAATTTTAAATGGGTAATGGATGTAATCTATAATCCCTTGAATACCCGGCTGTTGATGGATGCTGAAGAAGCCGGATGTTCGATTCTTTCGGGCCTGTCCATGTTTGTTCACCAGGGAGCGGAACAGTTGAATATCTGGATGGGCATTCAGCCTCCCAGGGAGTTTATGAAGGAAGTGGTAATGGAAAATCTGACGGCTTTTTAATTATTTAATCAATTTTGACAAGTTCGCAAAAAGTCGTCACTCCGGTGGAGAGGTTATGTCGTAATTGCTGAAAATTCTATCAAAGCCGTCATACCGGCGAAAGAGAGTGTGTCGTAATCCCTAAAAGTACCATTACGCCTGTCATGCCGGCGAAAGCCGGCATCCAGAACATATTGAATCCCGCCAAGGCGGGACTGGATTCCGTGTTCCCGAATCAAGCCCGGGACAGGCTGCGCTCCGCTTGCACGGAATGACGAAAAATGACGAAGATGGAATTATGACACGGTCTCTTCGCCGGAATGATGGAAAAAAGTACTTTGCGACTTTTTACGAATCCGGCATTTTTGAAAAATGAGAGAAATTAAACCCATAAAAAAACTTGATGCAACTGTAAGGACACCAGGATCAAAGAGTTACACTCAGAGGGCGCTTATAATTGCTTCGCTGGCCAAAGGAAGCTCTTTATTAACCAATCCTCTGATATCGGAGGATACTCAATACCTGATCGATGCCCTTTGCTTCCTGGGTGGCGGTATCAGATTTGAAGGCGAAGACATGGTTATTACCGGGCATGATGAAAAATTTGCAGGTCAGGGAAGAAGGCTCTTTCTTGGAAATAACGGCACTGCTATGAGGTTTTTAACCTCTCTTGTTTCTCTCGGCAAAGGTGTCTTTCATATTGACGGAGGAAGCCGGCTGCGGGAAAGGCCTGTGCAGCCTCTTGTTAATGCCCTGTGCAGCCTGGGAGTTGATTGCAGGAGCGTAAACGGAAAAGGCTGCCCGCCTGTAACCGTTATCGCAAAAGGGATAGAAGGCGGAAAAGTCGTCTTTACTGACCTGAACAGCAGCCAGTATATATCTTCCGTCCTGATCGCGGCCCCTTACGCCCGGAATGATATTGAAATAGAGCTCAGAGGATATATGCCTTCAATGCCTTATGTGGATATGACGATAAATATCATGAATCATTTCGGCGTTGATGTCACACTCCGGGGTGATAATGGATATTCCATAAGGGTCCCTCAAAGTTACACTGGAACAACTTGCCTCATCGAAGGAGATGTGTCAAGTGCATCCTATTTTTTCCTGGCAGCCGCTCTCTGTAAGGGAAAAGTAAAGGTCATGAATGTAAATCTGGATACACTTCAGGGTGATATCGGCCTTCTCGGCATACTGGAAACCCTTGGATGCAGCGTTAGAAGAGGCGGCTACTGTGTTGAAGTCATGGGGGCGGACCTTAATAACCAGGAAATGGAGTTCAATATGGCTGATATGCCCGACATGGTTCCAACGCTTGCTGTTTTGTCGGCCTTCAGGAAGGGAAGAACTGCAATTAGAAACGTTTCATCCCTACGCCTGAAGGAAAGCAACCGGATTGAGGCCCTGGTAACCGAATTAAGAAAAATGGGGGTTTATTCGAAGGAACTGAAGGACGGCCTGTTGATAGAGGGAGGAAATCCTCATGGGGCGGAAATCGAAACCTACAACGATCATCGTATCGCCATGAGTTTTGCCGTGGCAGGGCTTGCAGTTGAAGGAGTCAGGATCAGAAACAGCATATGCGTGAAAAAATCATTTCCAGGTTTCTGGGATGAACTGTCGAGGCTTTCATCATGAAAAACATCGTCCTCATAGGATATCGCTGTACAGGTAAATCTTCTGTAGGGAATATGCTGGCAATAAGACTGCGACGGCCTTTCTGGGACATTGACGGGCTGATAACGGAACAATCGCATTTGTCAATAAGCGAAATAGTATCCAGATACGGATGGGATTACTTCCGCATGAGAGAAAAGGAAATTGTAAGAAAAGTAAGCAGGGAAAAGGGATCTGTTATCGCAACCGGCGGAGGGGTGCTTGAAGACCATGAAAACGCTGAAACCTTGAAAAAAGGCAGCGTTGTTGTCTGGCTGTCAGCTGATATTGATACAATCTTGAACAGGATGAAGTCAGATCCCGGCAGTGTCCATAACCGGCCTTCACTCTCCCTGGGTGACCCCTTTAAAGAGGTTGAAAACATCATGAAAAGAAGAGAGCCAGGATATCGCAGGTCAGCCGATTTTATCATAGATACATCGCGCAAGGACATTGAATCAACGGCAGATGAGATATGCTCATTTTTAGATATGCCTCATGATAGGCCAAATTTACCATAATTTAGACATAAATTTTAAAATCAACAACTTATGAGGTATTTATGATTTCCAGCAAGGTATTAGATGCAAGGCACCAAGGAGCGACAACTGAGGCGTATGGAGAGCAACCCACCACAAATATAGGCGGGTAAATACGCCGCAAGGAGAAGCAAACGTTTACCCGCCTGTAATTATGGCGGGAAGGCAACGCCGCAGATGATGCCTTGATGGAGATCATAAGGAATAATAAATGTCAGGCAACTCAACAGGAAAACTCTTTACAGTAACCACCTGGGGTGAATCACACGGAAAGGCCACAGGAGTCATTGTGGACGGGTGCCCCCCAAACATCCTTATTGATGAGCGTTACCTTCAGAATGAACTGGACAGGAGAAGGCCCGGCCTTAATTTCCCGTCATCTTCCAGAGAAGAAAGCGACATGGTTGAAATCCTTTCAGGTACCTTCGAAGGCAGAACAACAGGGACTCCGATATCCCTGATGATAAAAAACAAAGACGCCAAAAGCTCTGATTACGATGATCTAAAGCATGTCTTCAGACCAGGTCATGGTGATTATACATATTATAAGAAATACGGTATTCGCGATTACCGGGGGGGCGGGCGGGCATCTGCCCGTGAAACAGCAGCACGCGTTGCCGCCGGTGCAATAGCAAAACTGATTATCGGAGAAATTGGAATAAAGGTCACAGCCTTTACCAGGGAACTGGGGGGTATTTATGCTGAAAATTTCAGTCTGGATGATATCAGCAGGAACATACTCAGGTGCCCGGATATGAAGGCCGCTCTGAAAATGGAAAAGGCCCTGGATGATGCGCGGAAGAGCGGTGATTCACTGGGCGGTATTGTCGAAGTCCTTGTGCAGGGCTGCCCTCCCGGACTGGGAGATCCTGTATTTGACAAGATTGATGCAGACCTGGCCAAGGCCCTTATGGGCATCGGGTCTGTCAAGGGTGTGGAAATCGGTTCAGGTTTCAATGCGGCCAGAATGACGGGCTCTACGAACAACGATCCTGTTACAGCCGATGGATTTCTGACGAATAACGCGGGGGGAATAATGGCAGGGATTACAAACGGTGATGAAATAGTTGTAAGGGTTGCATGCAAACCGATTTCATCCATAGAAAACCCCCAGCAGACCATTGACATTAACGGGAACCCGGCGACTGTATCAATAAGGGGAAGACACGATGTCTGCGCCATACCGCGTATCATTCCGGTATGTGAGGCCATGGCAGGCATTGTACTTGCGGACCATCTTTTAAGACAGAGGGCGCTTGCGGGGTATTTTGAAAAGCACTGAACGTCCAAAGGGGCCGGGACTTGTCGGCCGTGTTTATGGCGGATCTTGTCCGCCTTTTACCAGCCTTTGGCTGGCTGGCGATTAAATCATATTGACACGAATATGAAACACTGCTAGAAAGTAATACTTTCAAATCCGCAGTATTTTCGCGGAAAATAAGGTAGAATCAAGTTATAGATATGAACAACTCAGCAATAAAAATCAATAACTGGTGGTGGTGGCACTCTCTCAGGAGGTTTGCCCACCGCTGACGTTAATATAATAAACAACCAGGCCGTGGAGAATCTCCTTGAATCTTCACGGCCTTTTTTGTTTTGAAACTGATTCCAGAAGAAAAAAGCCGTGATCAATCACGGCTTTTTTTATTTTTAACCCTGAACGAGGAATAGATTATGACAATATACAATCCGACCTTTGAGTCATTTGTAAAATCTGCTGAAAAAGGAAATCTGATACCAGTCTACAGGGAAATCCTTGCAGATACGGAGACCCCTGTAACGGCACTCATGAAACTGAGTTCCAGATCACATGCCTTTCTTTTTGAGAGCGTCGAGGGAGGTGAAAAGTGGGGGCGCTACACATTCCTCGGAACTGATCCCGTCATGACTGTCAGTGTCAGGGGAGAGGACGTCCTCGTCCGGAAGGAAGGGGAAAACAGGGTCTTAAAGCACAAAGGAGAGCCCCTGGAAGTCCTGAGGCAATTGCTGGCCCATTATCGGCCTGCTCCGGTTGAAGGGCTTCCGCGTTTCTATGGCGGGGCCGTGGGGTTTTTCGGCTATGACACGGTCAGGTTTTTCGAGAGGCTTCCAAAGCGTGTTCCAGACGATCTTCAAACGAATCTTGCGACCTTCCTGATTACCGACACAATCCTGATCTTCGACAACATACGTCATACCATCAAGGTGGTTGCCTGTGTATCAACCGAAGGAAGGGATGACCTGCAGAATCTCTATGATGAAGGGAAAGAAAAGATAGAGGGTATGATCAGGCTGATAAAGGGTCCCCTTAAGAAAAGGTATCAAAAAAAGGCCATGAAAAAAGAAATGGCGCTTCAGTCAAACATGACGCCTGAGGCCTTCAAGGAAATAGTTAGAAGGGCAAAGGAGTATATCGTCTCGGGAGACATAATCCAGGTAGTCCTGTCCCAGCGTTTTGAGCGTATCAATGATATGGATCCCGTTGATCTTTACAGGGCACTCAGGTACGTCAATCCATCGCCCTACCTCTTTTATCTGAAGCTTGACGACCTGACCCTGATTGGATCTTCCCCGGAAGTCATGGTGCGTCTTGAAGACGGGACTGTTGAACTGAGACCCATAGCCGGGACAAGGAGGCGCGGAAAAACAGAACAGGAAGACCGGGACCTTGCAGACGAACTGCTGAGTGACCCCAAGGAAAAGGCCGAACATACCATGCTTGTGGACCTGGGAAGAAATGATCTGGGAAGGATTGCCTTTGCCGGTAGTGTCCAGGTCAACAAGCTGATGGCCGTGGAGAGATATTCTCATGTAATGCACCTTGTCTCCACGGTCCAGGCCCAGCTTGCTTCGGACATGGACTGCTTCGATGTGTTCAGGGCCACCTTTCCTGCAGGGACCCTGACAGGTGCGCCAAAGATAAGGGCCATGGAGATTATTGATGAACTGGAATCCTCCGGCAGAGGGCCGTACGGGGGTGCGGTCGGATACTTCAGTTACTCGGGAAACATGGATTTCGGAATCACGATAAGGACAATGGTCCTGAAAAACGGAAAGATCTTCATTCAGGCCGGGGCCGGCATTGTTGCGGACTCGGACCCTGATTCGGAATATGAGGAAACCGTTAGCAAGGCCGCCGGAATGATGCAGGCGATACGACTGGCAGCATCCGAATTTGAAATGGATGACGGCTTTGAAAAAGTCCAATTCCCCGTAAGGGGCGCGGGATCTTAAGATCTGCGTTAGGCTTCATCTCGTTGTAACTGCGACGTAGACGAAGAGAATGTATCTGAATTCCAAATTTTGTCCCAGCCATAGGCTGGTAAACCCGACAAAAAAATGGAGGATAAAATTTCGTACAAGCAGAGCACAGCGTGTCCCGCGCTTACGACTCCGACTCCGTCATTCCGTGCAAGCGGAGCGTAGCCTGTCCCGGACTTGATCCGGGAACACGGAATGAAGTAAACCTATTGAAAACACTGAGGTTATGATTACGGGGCCGTGTCATAATTATAAAAAATGTCATTCCGAATCACGCTGAGGCGTGATGAGGAATCTTAATTACGCCGCAGGCGGAACTAAAATTATTTAAATCAAGATTTCTCGCTCCGCTTCGAAAGTTTACCAGCCTATGGCTGGGACAAAAAAGCTACGACAAAACAGCATCACTTTTTAAGAGAACATCAAATATTGATGGTCTCGTAATAAGTCGTCACCCCGGTGAAAACCGGGGTCCAGAGGTTTCTTAAGTGCATGAAAAGACTCGGATTCCGGCTTCCGTCGGAATAACGTAAAAAAAGCGTTTTTAACTTTTTGCGAGTTCATCAAAATTTATACGGAGGGCAAACGATGATTTTAATGATCGATAATTACGATTCCTTTACATACAACCTTGTCCAGTACTGCTTTCAGCTTGGATATGAGGTTGTGGTGCGGAGAAATGACGAGATAACGCTTGAGCAGATAACACGGTTGAACCCGAATTCCATTTTTATATCGCCGGGGCCGCGGACGCCGGTAGAGGCAGGCATCTCTGTGGATGTTGTCAGGCATTTTCACAAAACCGTTCCTATCCTCGGCATATGTCTTGGTCATCAGGCAATAGGGTTTGCCTTCGGGGGAGAGGTTGTAAGGGCCGGCAGGATCATGCACGGAAAGGCGTCAATGATCATCAATGACGGGAATTATGTGTACAAAGGTCTTCCGAATCCCTTTCCCGCAGGCCGTTACCACTCCCTGATACTCGACAGGGATTCCCTGCCTTCCTGCCTGAACGTAACGGCAGAAACAGAAGAGGGCGAGATAATGGGAATCAGGCATGAAAAATATCCGGTTGAGGGGCTACAGTTTCACCCGGAATCAATCCTGACGCCGAACGGAAAGAGAATCATAAGGAACTTTTTACAAAGCCATCGTAACAGCTCAATAAATAGGGAGCGAAAAGATATCTGAAGCCAGCGGCGGTGTTAACCGGGAGGCTGTCATGAACTACGGAAGCGGCCAGGGATTCTCTTTCAAAAGTCGCAACACAAAATTGCGTCATAACTCGTTTGCCGCCCCCTTGGTTTTGCAATTTTGCACAAAGCAGGCAGTACGTCAGCCTTTGAAGCGGAAGCCTTTGTCGGGGCTGTGCCGTGCAAAAATTCCGGCGCCATACTGCCGGCCAATGGAATGAGGCGCGTTTTTGCGATTTTTGAAAGAGAATCCCTGGCCGCCCCCTTCTGCATATCTACTGTTTGGGTATAGAAAAAAGAGAGCCGGAGGCAGGCCCCGACTTTTTGAGTTATTTATTACAAGCCATTAATGAAAGGAGAATAAGACAATGATTAAACAGGCAATTAACAGGGTTGCAAACAGGGAAGACCTTAACAGGTCCGAAATGATGGACGCAATGGGCGAGATAATGGACGGAAAGGCCACTCAGTCTCAGATAGCATCATTTATTACTGCACTGAGAATAAAAGGAGAGACAGTCGAAGAAGTCAGCGGGGCCGCGCAGGTTATGAGACAGAAGGCCACCAGGATTGACGCCCGCGCTCCAGTAATTGTCGATACCTGCGGGACTGGCGGAGACGGTATGAACACATTCAATATATCAACGACAGCTGCCTTTGTCGTTGCCTCGGCAGGCATTACCGTTGCCAAACACGGCAATAGGGCCGTATCGAGCGGATGCGGAAGCGCCGATGTACTTGAGGCCCTTGGCGTTAACATAAGCACGGACCCGGAAATCGTGGAAGAGTGTATCCACGAGACAGGACTTGGCTTTCTCTTCGCCCCCAGGCTCCATGGGGCCATGAAGCACGCCATCGGCCCGAGACGGGAAATCGGGATCAGGACAATATTCAACATGCTTGGCCCACTGACTAATCCGGCCGGGGCCACATCCCAGCTCATAGGGGTCTATGATCCGCGCCTGACCGAGGTCTTTGCCGAGGTCCTGAAGAGCCTCGGGACCAAAAGGGCCTTTGTAGTACACGGCTCGGACGGACTTGACGAAGCTACCGTTACCGGAGAGACGAGGGTTTCCGAGCTAAAAGACGGTCTGATCACCACCTATAACATAGATCCGGTTGACTTTTTCGGTGAAATACATGGCGGCGATGAGCTGTCCGGTAAAGATGCGTCTGTCAATGCCCGGATAACAACACAGGTGCTATCCGGTGAAAAAGGGGCCTGCCGGGATATCGTCCTTCTGAATTCGGCGCTGGCAATTATGTCCGGAGAAATGGCCGGCAATATCCGCGAGGGGATTGAGATTGCCAGGGAGTGTATAGACAGCGGCAGGGCGATAAAGAAGCTCCAGGCACTTATCGAACTTAGTAACAACTGAGATAATTATGATGATACTGGACAGGATAGTAGAAACTAAAGAAAAAGAGGTCCGGCGCCTGAAAGAGACATGTCCCCTTTCGGACCTGAAAGAGACCGTAAACGACATGCCTCCCGCACGCAGTTTCAGGGCGGCAATCTCCGGCCGGCCCTGCTCCGTCATTGCCGAGGTAAAGAGACATTCCCCGTCAAAAGGACTTATCAGAGAAGATTTCGACCCGGCCGCTATTGCATCCGTATATGAAAAAAACGGTGCATCAGCTGTTTCCGTGCTGACTGATGAGCATTACTTCAGGGGAAAGGGCTCCTATATTGCAGACATTAAAAATACGGTCAGGATCCCGGTGCTGAGAAAGGATTTCATTATCGATCCCTATCAGATCTATGAAACAAGGGTCATGGGGGCAGATGCGGTACTGCTGATAACCCGCATCCTGAAATCAGACATGCTGGAGCGGTGTATCGGGCTTGCAGGATCTCTCGGCCTTTCAGCCCTTGTTGAAGTCCACTCAGAAAAGGAACTTGAAATCGCCCTTGGTGCAGGAGCAGACATCATAGGAATCAATAACAGAGATCTGGGGACATTTAAAACGGACCTGCAGAACAGCCTGGATCTGGCGCCCTTGATTCCTGATGACAGGGTTGCCGTAAGCGAAAGCGGGATTCATGCAAGGAAGGACATTGAAATACTCATGATTAATGGGATTCATTCCTTTCTGGTAGGTGAGGCCCTCATGAAGGAGCAGGATATCGGCAGGAAGCTCAGGGAGCTTTTGGGCAGGGAGGTATGAAAAATGACCGGGGTCAAGATCTGCGGCATAACGAATGCGGAAGATGCGCTTGCAGCGGTCAGGTGCGGCGCTGATGCCGTTGGCTTTATTTTTTACAGAAAAAGCCCGCGCTATATATCTCCTGAAGATGCAAAAGAGATAATCGATCTGCTGCCCGAATCTACGGCAAAGGTGGGTGTCTTTGTCAATTATGAAATTTCCGGGGTGAAAAGGATCATGGAGCTGTGCCGCCTTGATCTTGTTCAGCTCCACGGGAATGAATCGCCGGTCTACTGCAGCAGTTTTGACTCCAGGCAAATAATCAAGGCAATAGCACGGGAACCCGGAGATTCTCCTGAGCTGGAACAATATCCGGTTAAGGCCCTTCTCATAGACGCATATGATCCAAAACGCCATGGCGGAACAGGAAAGACATCTGACTGGGAACTGGCCGCCAGGATATCAAAGGTCAGGCCCCTTATCCTTTCAGGCGGACTGAATGCGGAAAATATCCGCGATGCGATCAGGGCGGTGTCGCCGGACGCCGTTGACATAAACAGCGGTGTCGAGATATCGCCCGGAAGAAAGGACCACCGGAAGATACATGAGATAGTTGAGATTGTGAGAGCATCTGAAAAACATATTCAAAAGGAAGGTTCGATTTTTTCGAGACAGCTAAATTAATAAAGGGAATAAAATGAAAACAAAACTACCCGACAAAAACGGACATTTTGGAGAATTCGGGGGCCGATATGCGGCAGAAACGCTTATGCCTGCCCTTATCGACCTTGACAAGGCATACAGGCAGGCCAGAAAAGACAGGGCTTTTGCCACGGAGCTCAATGGCTATCTCAGGGAGTATTCGGGCAGGGAAACCCCCCTGTATTTTGCAGGACAACTCACTGAAAGGCTCGGGGGTGCAAAAATCTATCTTAAGCGGGAAGACCTCAACCACACGGGCTCGCACAAGATCAATAACACCCTTGGCCAGGTCCTCCTTGCAAAGCGAATGGGCAAAAGACGTGTGATTGCCGAGACAGGCGCGGGTCAGCACGGCGTTGCAACGGCAACCGCGGCCGCCCTTTTCGGCATGGAATGCCAGATATTCATGGGCGTGGAAGATATAAAGCGGCAGGCGCCCAACGTCTTCCGCATGGAGATACTCGGCGCAGAGGTGGTGCCGGTAAAGAGCGGAACAGACACGCTCAAGGATGCCATGAATGAGGCAATGCGGCACTGGGTCTCAAGGGTCCGGGACACCTATTACGTGATCGGCACAACAGCAGGCCCCCACCCCTATCCTGAAATGGTCAGGGATTTTCAATCCGTCATAGGCAGGGAAACCAGACGCCAGATCCTGAAAAAGGAGGGAAGACTACCGGATATCCTCATCGCCTGTATAGGCGGAGGGAGCAATGCCATGGGGATGTTTTATCCTTTCAGGGATAATCACGAAATTGAGATGATAGGTGTCGAGGCAGGAGGAAAGGGAATCATGACGGAAATGCATGCCGCGAGCATATCAGCAGGCAGGATCGGCGTCCTTCACGGCAACAAGACCTTTCTCCTTCAGGATGAATACGGCCAGGTCAAGGATGCATATTCCATTGCGGCTGGACTCGATTATCCGGGGGTCGGACCCGAGCACAGCTATTTCAGCTCAACGGGAAGGGCCGGATATGTCTCAGTTGATGACAATGAAGCCGTTGAAGCCTTTATGCTCCTTTCCAGAAGCGAAGGCATAATCCCTGCCATGGAAAGCGCCCATGCAGTTGCTTACGCTGCTAAACTGGCACCGTCACTGGACAGGGAAAAGATAATTGTCATAAACCTGTCAGGCAGGGGAGACAAGGACGCGCAAGTAATAGCGGAAAAAAAGGAGGTTCATCTGTAATGGGACGCATCGGACAAAGATTCAATGAGTTAAAGAAAGCTGGTAAAAAGGCGCTGGTTGTATATCTTACAGCAGGAGACCCGGACCTTGAGACAACCGGGGATTTGATTGCTGCACTTGACGCTGCTGGCGCGGATGTCCTTGAGATAGGGGTCCCCTTTTCCGATCCAACGGCCGACGGGCCGACCATACAGGCGGCATCCCAGAGGGCGCTTAAAGGCGGGACGACTCTCCCGGATATCCTTGATATGATCGGGAACATACGCACAATGACTGAAATCCCAATAGTGCTTTTCGGTTACTACAATCCAATATTCTGTTACGGGCCGGAGCTTTTTGCAAAAAAGGCAGGGGCCGCCGGAGTGGACGCAATACTTGTTGTGGACCTCCCGCCCGAAGAATCCGGCGAACTGAGACAATATACGGACAGAGAGGGCATTGATTTTATCTCGCTCATTGCCCCCACAACATCATCAGACCGGATCGGGAAGATCTCAAAAAATGCAGGCGGGTTTCTGTATTACGTTTCGATCACAGGCGTCACAGGGACCAAACTGCCCCAGGCTTCCGATGTAAAAAGGGACATGGAGAGGATAAGGGAGAAGACCCGGATGCCGGTTGTTGTGGGTTTTGGCATATCAACACCTCAGCAGGCCGCAGAAATAGCACCGTATGCAGACGGAATCGTTATCGGCAGCGCATTTGTAAGATTAATCGAGGAGCACGCTCTGGACAATAACCTGATGAATATCGTGGCTTCTTATGCTAAGGATATAAAAAGGTGTTTGTGAAAGAGAGGAGTAATAAGGGATACTTCCTTATGATTCACCCGATTTTTGCGTGCTATTGTTATGAAAAGGTGAGAATGAAGAATTGGAGCGGTTTGTTCATTACTCGATGCCCGATCCGTCTTTCCGGCGAAAGCCGGAAACCAGTCATGCCTTGGCGGAATTCAACAATTTTCCTGGATTCCGTGTTCCCGAATCAAGCCCGGGACAGGCTGCGCTCCGCTTGCACGGAATGACAAAAAAAGAATTACGGCATAGTCTCCAGGGCCGGAATGACAATTCAAGATTTTTTGGAGATAGTTAAACAAACAAAAAACAGGGAGCAATGGCTCTTTTGATTTATTAGGATGTTCGTTCAAGATCAAGGCATGCGATAAAAATAGCCGCAGGCATATAGTTGATATTCCGAGGATTATTTTTTGAGCATAACACAGAGATTGGGCGAAAAGACAATAAATGAACAGGGTCGGAGATATATGTTGAAAGATATCGAGATAGGCATTGTCGGCGGCACAGGCGGCATCGGCAAATGGTTTGCCGGGTTTTTCGAGAAAGAGGGATATGTGGTCCACGTGTCCGGCAGGCAGACCGGAATGGGCATGAAGGAAATGGCGGAAAAATGCCGTGTTGTTATAGTCAGCGTGCCAATCGGCATTACATGCGAGGTGATTGAACAGATCGGCCCCTGTATGAAAAAGGGATCCCTTTTAATGGATTTCACCTCACTCAAGGAAAAACCTGTCAAATCGATGCTCCAGTATTCCCGATCAGAGGTCATGGGGTGCCACCCCCTGTTCGGCCCGGACATTGAATCAATCGCAGGGCAGAACATCGTTTTCTGTCCGGGAAGGATTTCGGAGTGGTCTGACTGGCCAATGGGGCTTTTTAAAAACAGGGGGGCGCGGATAATTGAAACGGGTACTGAAGAACACGACAAAATGATGGCCATTGTTCAAGGTCTGAATCATTTTGATACGATTGCAATGGGGCTTGCTATCAAAGACTCGGGGGTGGATATCCTGAAGCTCGGAAATTTTTCAACGCCGCTTTTCAAAACAAAGCTCGATATCATAGAAAAGATATTCAACAGCAATTCCCGGCTGTATGCCGAGATCCTTACTCTTAATCCATACCTCAGCAGTATCCTTGATCAATACGAAAAAAACGTCACAGTCCTGAAAGAACTTGTCAAAAATAGAGATATAGAGGGTATTATGGAGTCGTTCATAAAATGAACAAATTTGTCTCAGCTAATTTTCTTTTGTCATTTCGAAGCGAAGCGAGAAATCTTGATCTCATTAATTTCAGTACGGCAGTCCCCTGATTTTTTCCGTCATTCCTGTGAAAGAGACTGTGTCATAATTCTTTTTTTGTCATTCCGTGCAAGCGGAGCGCAGCCTGTCCCGGGCTTGATTCGGGAACACGGAATCCAGTCCCGCCTTGGCGGGATTCAATATGTTCTGGATGCCGGCTTTTGCCGGCATGACAGGCGTAATGGTACTTTTAGGGATTGCGACACAGTCTCGAAAGTTGGAATCCATAGCAATATAAGGCACACTTCTTCTACTCATAGGAGCCCTTCGAAGATCAAATGGTACTCATTAACCTGATGGACCTTCAGTCTGGGGAAAGAGAAATAGTAATTTTAGGTAAGTTCAGCAGGAAAGGGTTATCCGTCCCCATTATTAACCAAGCAATTAAAAACAAAAATCGTCATGCCGGACTTGATCCGGCATCCAGTCGAATTCATTATAGATTCCGGCTTTCGCCGGAATGACAACATTAGTACATATTATTGCCGGAGTAATATTATTTGGGAAAATACTTAACGTTGCTTATATCTTTGAAATCAGAATCCTGAGTCCATATAACAGCTTTGAATTCCTGAGCTGTTGCAAGAATAATGCTGTCCGCCATTGGAAGTTTATGTTCCAGGCTCAGTCTTGAAGCTGCGATTGCCAGTGGTGCGCTTAAAATCACAACCTTTCCTTTCTGCATGGCAACAACAGCCTGCAGGGCTTCATTCTCACTGGACTCCCGCAGGACGACCTTAAATACCTCGTATATCGTGACCGTTGGGACAACAAGTAACTCCGAATCACTAAGTGGGGACAGAAAATGCCTGGCATTAGGCTCGTCGGCAAAGTATGCAAGCCAGCCGGAAGAATCCACAATGTTCATAATCTATCTTCCTCTCTTTTGAATTCTGTGTTGATGCCTTTGAGGAATCCACGGAGTTCTTTAATGTCGCGTTCCGGAATAAGTTCAATTCGACCATTATATTCAATAACCTGCATTTTTTGCCCCGGATAAAGCTGCAATGCTTCCCTCACGGTTTTAGGTATGACGACTTGATATTTGGGTGATACTGTTACTAATTGCATGTTAATAGCTCCATCGATATATTTTGTAATACGATAGCATGATCGATCTGATTTTGTCAATATTTGAAGTGAGCATCTCCGGTCTGTAATGAATCAGCGTTTCGTAGATAATCCGGATAAATTACAGCCGGAATCCAGTCAAAGAAGTCCTACCTTTAGGGCAAACATCCCAGTCTTTATCCCCCAACAAATAACTATTAACTGATAACCAATAACTGATACCCCATAACCAATAACGGATAACAACCCCAAATTCCAAATTCATGGTTTAAGGTTTTTATCTTATTATTAAACTCAATTTAGAAATTCTTTTAGTTTCATATTTTTTCAATCAAAGTTTGGTTGTATTCATGTATTTATGCGAAATTAAAACTAAATTGCAGTTAAATATAAGGACGTTTGATTTGTTTTAAAATATTAATGATTGCTTTACTTATGATAGATGCGATGT
>DAINAR010000047.1:0-23426 GCA_036733345.1 Deltaproteobacteria bacterium
GGCGTTCAATGCTTTTTAAGATACCCCGCTGCTCTGCGGCGGGGTAGTTCATTATAACTCATACATTTAATTCAGAAGTCAGGGCTTATATCTTCATTTTGTCTAAAAGATTTTCTGTGAAAAGCCTTTACATTTGATCTAATTACAGTTTATAAAGCCTTTAAACTGCCAGCCAATCACTTCTGGATAAACAGACTGTATTAATTAAAATTGGGCATATCTATCTTTTAGCCTGAACCTGAAAGGAGAAATCTTAATGCACAAAAACAGCAGGACTTTTTTTTCTTTAACCATTGTATTCACGCTATTAGCTTTTGCTTCACACTCCTTGTCGGCAGAAAAGCAGGACCCAGGAGATAAAGTGGCTGCGGTTAATGGCTCAATAATTACCGTTAATGATTTTAACAGAGAAATGAATCTTGTCAAAGAACGTCTTTTGCATATGGGAACGTCTGTAAGCGACTCTCAACTTTCTGAACTTAAAAATAAAGTTTTGGAAAACCTTATCGATCTTGAAATTCTTTATCAGGAAAGTCAAAAGACGGGGATAAAAGTTGACGAAAAAATAGCTGATAATAAATTCGAATCAATAAAGAAAGCTTTTACTAATGAAACCGAACTCAACGAATGGTTAAAAAAAATGAACACCTCGGAAGCCGACATAAAGAATCAAATAACACGCCAAATGGCTATTCATGAACTTATAAAAACACAGGTTGAGGCAAATATCATTATTACTGATGAAGAAAAAAAGGCCTATTATGACAGCCATCCGGAGATATCAAAACAACCTGAAAATGTTCGCGCAAGTCACATTTTGATCAAGGTTGATCAAAATGCAGATGAGGCACAAAAGGCTGAGGCCCGAAAAAAAATTGAAGAAATAGAGAAAAAGTTGAAAAAGGGTGAAAATTTTGCTGATGTCGCAAAAGAATTATCAGAGTGTCCCAGCGCTTCAAAGGGTGGAGATCTGGGCTATTTTACAAGAGGAAGGATGGTAAAACCATTTGAGGACGCCGCTTTCGCATTAAAACCCGGCGAAATCAGCAGTATTGTTGAAACCCAGTTTGGATACCACCTGATTAAGTCTATTGAAAAGAAAGCAGAGACTACAGCCCCCTATGAGGATACTAAAAAGAATGTTGAGGCTATTTTGAAGAGGGAAAAACTTAATAATGACGCCACACTCTTTATCGACAAGCTTAAGGAAAAAGCAAAAATAGAGGTGTTTCTGACTGCAGACAAATTATAAATGTAATCCAGCATACAGACAAAGGTAGAAAGGGATACCCCGGGGTCCATCATGAAGCACAGTCTGAAGTATCTCCTCCTAATTTTGAAATTGCATGGTTCAAAGCCGGCAATACTACGGAAAGATTGTCTTTTGCTCCCCCCGGGCTGCCCGGCAGATTAATAATAAGAGTTGCTTTTCTGACACCCGCCATGGCACGGGACATCATTGCATGAGGGGTTTTTTTCAGGCTGGCGGATCGCATTGCCTCCGCCATGCCTGGTACTTCATAATCGAGAACTTTTTTCATAGCCTGAGGAGTAACATCTGTAGGGCTGAGCCCTGTTCCTCCTGATGTAATAATAAGGGATAGTTGATCCTTATCCACCCATTCTTTAATGGTTCTTGATATATTTTCCACATTATCAGGGACAATCAGTTTTTTGATGACCTCATACCCCTGCCTTTCAAGCATGCCTGTAACAATTTCTCCGCTCTCATCCTTCCTCAGGCCCTGAGAACCCTTATCACTTATCGTTAAAACGCCTGCTCTTATTTTCATATTTAGGATCATCAAAATTATTCTTTTTCCTGTGCTTCAGCAATTACCTTTTCAGCCAATTGAGCAGGCAGTTCTTCGTAATGTGAATGCTCCATCTTAAATGTCCCGCGCCCTCCTGTCATAGAGTTGAGGTCAAGCGCGTACTTCATAACCTCGGACATTGGAACATTTGCCTTGATCACCTGGTATTTACCCTGGCTGTCCATTCCAAGAACCCTGCCCCTCCTGCTGTTGAGATCACCCATCACATCTCCCATAACATCCTCCGGAACAGTAATTTCCAACTTCATAATAGGTTCCAGCAGGGTGGGTCTTGCCTCCTGAATAGCCTTTTTCAGACACATGCTTGCTGCTATCTTAAAGGCCATTTCCGATGAGTCGACTTCATGTGATTTACCATCAAAGAACCGAACTTTCAGATCAACAATTGGGTAGCCTCCAAGTGTGCCGCTTTTGAGTGCCTCCTGAAGCCCTTTTTCAACAGCGGGAACAAAATTCCTCGGTACGTTCATCCCTGTCAGGTCTTCATGAAACTCGAAACCCGCGTCCTTTTCCAAAGGAAAGACATCAAAATGAACTTCTGCAAACTGGCCTCGTCCTCCGGATTGTTTTTTGTGACGATAGACCACTTTTTCAGCCTTCCTTGTTATGGTTTCTCTGTATGGCACCTTAACAGGATTTAAATTCACCTCTACTCCAAATTTTCGGTTTAACTTTTCGATGGTTGCCTCAAGGTGTATTTGACCTGTGCCTGAGAGAATAACCTCGGAAGTAGATTGATCTCTCTCGAGCTTAAGTGTTGGATCTTCTTCAAGAAGTTTGGTAATAGAGCTGAATAATTTATCTTCACTGCCTTTAGCCTTTGCCTCAACGGCATAGGATATTACCGGCGGAAGGGGTTTAGAAGCTTTGAATATAACAGGCTTTTTCTCCAGACACAGTGTATCGCCTGTTGATGTTTCTTTGAGCTTCGCAATAGCAACAATATCCCCGGGGCCAGCCACTTCCAGCGGCTGCTGCTTTTTACCTTCTATAAGAAAAAGTTGCCCGAACTTTTCTTTGACATCCTTATTGGCGTTATACAATGTCGAATCAGACTCAAGCATACCTGAAAAGATCCTGAACAAAGTAAGCTTTCCTGCAAACGGATCGGCAATGGTTTTAAAAACCAGGCCGGAAAATGGCATATCGGACTTTGGCTCCATTTCAATCACATCATCGCTGCCAGGCCTTATTCCCTGTTTCGGTCCTCTTTCAAGAGGTGAAGGCAGCCCCTGGATAATAAGATCCATCAACTGGGAAACTCCGATATTCAAGGTAGCAGAACCGCATAATACAGGAACAACCATGCCGGATTTAACACCTTTGATAAAGGTATCAAAAATTTCCTGTGAAGAAAGCTCTTCACCTTCAAGATATTTTTCCATCAATGCATCGTCTGCTTCAACAACATTTTCAATCATCTTTTCACGCCACTCACCAACTATTTCATCCATATCAGCAGGGATGTCGACAGTCTCAAATTTTCCGCTGCCGTCTTTGCTGAAGGTATAAGCCTTCATCTTTATCAAATCAACCATCCCGCTAAAAGCATCCTCAGCGCCAATTGGCAGTAATACCGGCGTTATTTTTATATCGAAGGTCTCGGAAACCTCTCCAATAACCTTATAAAAATCCGCTCTTTCCCTATCCATCTTATTAATGAATACTATTTTTGGAAGCTGCTGTTCATCTGCAAAGGCCCAGACTTTTTCCGTCCCGACCTTTACGCCTGAAGTAGCATCAATGACAACAACCACACCATCGGCCGCCTGAAGAGAAATTTTTGTATCGGAAAGAAAGTTATCATCACCAGGCGTATCAATTATATTAATTATTTGCTTCTTCCAGGTACAGTGGTTAAAAGCAGTGCTTATCGTAATGCCTCTCTTTACCTCCTCTGGTTCAAAGTCAAAATTGGAAGTTCCATCGTCAACCTTACCAAGTCTTGTGACATTTTTTCCAGTGAATAGCATGGCTTCTGCCAATGATGTTTTACCCGATCCCCCATGGGCAATCAGGGCTACATTTCTTAGATCTTCAGCTTTTCTTTGCATATTTAGGCCCTTTCCTGATAAATCAAAGTTTTAGACTCTTAATAAAAAAGTCTCGTAAAAAATATAAGCTCACGGCTATGTAAAAAAAGCAGGATTCAAATCGAGATTTGCGCATCCGGGAACCCTCCCGAAGAGTGGGGAAGCCAGACGAAGCGTGGATAAAACCTGTTCCCGGGAGCAGCTCCTCCAGGAATTCCCGGGATAAGCTCACCAGGGCATCGAAGTGTGCCTGTAACAGCTAACAGTGAAAAAGAGATTAAGCACACAATGCAGAACTTGGACTTTTTACGATGCCGTCGAATAAAAAAACTTTTAAATAAAACGCTACAAAATCATTTCAATTATTTCATTTTTAAGCTATATAATAAACAAATCACTTTTTAGTGAATTCCCTATTGAATTATGCATTGTATATTAACGGATATACCTCTTACATATTAAAATATATCCAATCTTGAAGTAGATACATCAACAGTCAAATTAAAGTCAAGCAAGAATGTATACGGGAGGTAGAATTGAAAATATTTTACTGAAACGCTGTATAATAATTATATTTTATATTGCTAATTTATTGAAAAATGATATATTAAATAGTTTGACAGTTTAAAATTGATTAACTCATGAAAAGTCATCAAACGAGATCTTCGCTTTTGCTTATACAAACTGTTGAGGATGCCGTCGCTGTGAATTTTCAATCACAAGAAATAACAGAGGATTACTTTGTTGCCTGAAGAGCCTGTAAAGGTATTTATTAAGTATTTGAAGGATCAAAAGGGATATTCTCAACATACTGTAAGGAGTTATTATGTTGACTTAAGCCAATTCTTCAAATTTGTTAAGGCTAAAATTTCATTCGCACAAGGTGAAAAAATCCTTTTAAATACTGATATTATTGACCGTTCCCTTATAAGGCAATATATAGGAACTTTATACGGACATTTGAAAAAAACCACAGTAGCTCGTAAGATTTCTGCAATTCGCTCGTTTTTTCTTTTTCTGGAAAAGAGCGGAGTAATTCGAGAAAATCCTGCATCTGATATCCTGACGCCCAGGTTAGGAAAGTATATTCCCAGCTACCTTTCTGTGGATGAGGTCTTCAGGCTTCTGAAAAGGCCCGAAAAGCAAAAACCGCTTGGATTAAGGGATCTGGCTGTTATGGAGGTGCTTTATTCATGCGGGTTAAGAGCAGGTGAACTTGAGTCTATGAATATTTCAAGCATTGATTTTGAAGAACGACTTATAAAAATTACAGGTAAAGGAAACAAGGAAAGAATTGTGCCAATCGGCAGGCAGGCACTGAATGCTGTCAATGCTTATATGGATGCAACGCAATATCTGAGAAAAGATGAAGGAGCTGAAATCCAGGATGCTCCGTTATTTCTTAATTTTCGAGGAGGACGGCTATCCTCAAGAAGTATCGCAAGGATAATTAAACTCTATGCAAAAGAAAGTGGCTTAACTTCTGAGATTAGCCCTCATTCTATAAGACATACATTCGCCACGCATCTGCTTGACGGTGGTGCCGATCTTAGATCGGTTCAGGAATTATTGGGACATGTGAGCCTTTCTACCACACAGAAATATACACATGTCAGCCTCGACAGGCTCATGGAGGTTTATGATAAAACACACCCTCGAAGTCATCAGGATTAAAGGAGAAAAATATGTCTCAAAACCCTTTAACAAAAACAAGATCAACCACGATCCTTGCAGTTAAAAAAGGAAACAAGGCAGTTATGGCAGGCGACGGGCAGGTCAGTCTTGGCGAAACTATTATGAAGCACCATGCATCCAAGGTTCGCTATATGTACAAAGATCAAATCCTGGTAGGATTTGCAGGGGCATCAGCGGATGCATTCAGCCTGTTTGACAGGTTGGAAGCCAAACTGGAGGCATATAGTGGAAAGCTTACCAGAGCTGCTGTTGAACTTGCCAAAGACTGGAGAACGGATAAAATACTCAGAAAACTTGAAGCCATGCTGCTTACTGTGGATAAGGATCATATATTTATCGTCTCAGGTACCGGGGATGTAATTGAACCTGATGAATCAGTTGCCGCAATAGGCTCGGGAGGGCCTTATGCACTTGCTGCGGCCAGGGCCCTTGTTGAACATTCCAATCTGGATGCAGGTGCCATCGCTCTTGAAGCTATGAAAATTGCATCTTCTATTTGTATTTATACAAATGACCATATAGAATCAATAGAACTTGATATTGATAAATAGTTAGAAATTTAACCGCTAATATGTTATATTGAATTTATTAAGGGAAATTTACTGGATTATATAATATGAAAAATGAAAAATCTGAAAGCCAGCAGTATATTAAAGTTTTAACGCCTAGAGAAATTGTTTTAGAACTGGATAAATATATAATCGGGCAGGATGATGCTAAAAGATCTGTAGCGATTGCACTGAGAAACAGATGGCGACGACAGCAGGTCCCGAAAGAGCTAAGGGATGAAATCGCACCAAAAAATATAATAATGATAGGCCCTACAGGAGTTGGTAAAACCGAAATCGCCAGACGTCTTGCCCGTCTTGCCAACTCGCCTTTTCTCAAGGTGGAGGCAACTAAATTCACCGAGGTTGGATATGTGGGTCGTGATGTGGAATCAATGATCAGGGATCTTACTGACCTGTCAGTAAGTATGTCCAAAAAAGAAGAACAGGAAAGAGTAAAGGTTAAGGCCCATGAACTGGCTGAAGAAAGACTTCTTGACATCCTTCTTCCCAAGAAAAAAGAAGAGCCTAATGATAAGGGAGAAAAAGAAAAGACGCTGGAAGTCGTAACCACGGAAAAGTCTGAGGCTTTTTCAACACGTGATAAATTGCGCCGCATGTTGAGGAGTGGAAAACTTGATGAACGTTATGTGGAATTAGAGGTTTCAGACTCCAATATGCCAATGGTCGAGGTCTTTTCTGCTGCCGGCTTAGAAGAAATGGAATTCAATGTCAAAGAGATTTTCGGCAGTATTTTCCCCTCCAAGAAAAAGAAAAGACGCGTAAAAATACCTGAAGCAAAAGAAATCATCTTTGAAGAAGAGTCCCAGCGTCTTATAGATATGGATAAAGTAATAGAACAGGCTATCCGCTCAACAGAACAAAATGGCATAATTTTCCTGGATGAACTGGACAAAATAGCGGATACCGAATCTTCTTATGGCCCTGATGTATCCCGCCAGGGTGTACAGAGGGACCTTCTGCCTATTGTTGAAGGCTCTACAGTTACAACTAAATATGGCCTGGTAAAATCCGATCACATACTTTTTATTGCAGCAGGGGCCTTCAATGCAAGTAAACCATCAGATCTGCTTCCTGAACTTCAGGGAAGATTTCCCATCAGGGTGGAGCTCAACTCACTCTCAATGGAAGACTTTGTTCGTATACTTACCGAGCCTAAAAATGCACTGATAACTCAATATAAGGCACTCCTTGACACAGAGGGAATTGAAATGCAATTCAAGGATTCTGCCATTAATCAGATAGCCAGAATGGCCTGTGACGTCAATGAAAGCATGGAGGATATCGGAGCCCGGCGTCTTCATACAATTATGGAAAAACTGCTTGATGAGGTATCTTTTAATGCCCCGGATATGAAAGAAAAAAAAGTAATTATCACAAAAAACTATGTTGAAAATAAACTGGAAGATATTTTAGAAGACGAAAACCTTAGCAGGTATATATTATAAGATGACATTTAATGATGAATACAGGGCACAGATTCTCATTGAAGCCCTCCCTTATATACAGAAGTTTAATGGCGCCAGAATTGTAATTAAATACGGCGGGCACGCAATGGTTGACGAGAAACTTAAAAATGACTTTGCCCTTGATGTTATTCTTATGAAATATATAGGGGTGAATCCCATTGTAGTACATGGAGGCGGCCCGCAGATAGGCAATTTACTGGAACAGCTTTCAATAAAGCCTGAATTTGTTGACGGTATGAGGGTTACCGATAAGCAAACAATGGATGTTGTCGAGATGGTACTGGTGGGAAAAGTCAATAAGGAAATAGTCACCCTGATTAATCGCAACGGTGGTTCTGCCGTAGGCCTGTCCGGAAAAGACGGTCACCTCATCACAGCCAAAAAGATGCAGTACCTGAAAAAGAAAAATGGTGATCAGCCTCCTGAAATTATTGATATGGGTATGGTAGGAGAAGTTACTTCAGTAGATACCAATATCCTGATGAGTTTGATTAAAAGTGAATTCATGCCGGTTATTGCACCTGTTGGAGCAGGAAAAGATGGAGAGACGTTTAATATTAATGCTGATCTGGTTGCCGGTCATGTTGCAGCATCTCTAAATGCAAGGAAATTGATTCTCCTTACAGATACGGAAGGCGTGCTTGACAGCGATGGCAGGCTTATCTCAACCCTAAGGGTGGAAGAAGCACTTCAATTGATAAATGACGGCACCATAAAAGGTGGCATGATACCAAAGATTAACTGCTGTATTGAAGCATTAAACAGTGGCGTTAAAAAGGCCCATATTATTGACGGCAGAAAAAACCATGCTATCCTGCTCGAAATCTTTACAAAAATCGGCGTTGGCACAGAGTTGGTTCCTTGAAAATCCTGTGCCTGGACAACATTGCCCATACCAGCATATATCAATATCTGAGTAAATATTTGGAGAAATAATATGACGGATAATTTACAGAATGAGACAACAAAGGCCCTGGCTGACAAATATATGTTCCAGACATACAGTCGTCTTCCCATAACACTGGTTCGTGGAGATGGATGTAAGGTCTGGGACGATGAAGGCAGGGAATATCTTGACTTTATCGGCGGCATAGCCGTATGTGCTTTAGGACACAGTTCTCCCCTTGTTACAAGGGCCCTCGAAGAACAATCAAAGACACTGGTTCACGTTTCCAATCTGTTCTACACAAGGCCTCAGGCAGAACTCTCACGCCTTCTGGTTGAGAATTCCTTTGCGGACAGGGTGTTTTTCTGCAACAGTGGGGCTGAAGCAAATGAAGCGGCTATTAAACTCGCACGTCGTTATGCAAATGATAAATTCAGCAGCAACAGATACACGATAATTTCCATGGATAATTCTTTCCATGGCAGAACCATGGCCACGCTTTCAGCTACCGGTCAAAAAAAAATACAGGAAGGTTATGATCCTCTGCTCCAGGGTTTCAAATTTGTACCCTTTAATGATATTAACCGGCTCAGTGAGGCCCTTGACGAATCGGTATGCGCAGTCATAATGGAACCAGTACAGGGTGAAGGCGGGATTATATGCCCTGATCCGGGTTTTCTGAAAGATGTCAGAAAATTATGTACGGAACGGGATGTCCTTTTAATATTTGATGAGGTTCAGGTCGGGATGGGCCGGACTGGTAAACTCTTCTGTCATGAACACTATGGAATTATTCCGGACATCATGACACTGGCAAAGGCCCTTGGAAACGGACTTCCTGTCGGTGCCATGCTGTCAACAGAGGATATAAGCCACTCTTTTGGCCCGGGGAGCCATGCCACAACCTTTGGTGGAACGCCGCTTGTTACAGCTGTTTCACTGGCTGTGCTGAAAAGCCTCATTGAAGACGGCTGGATAGAACACTGCAGAACTGCCGGCAATTATTTTAAGGACAAATTGAAGGCCCTGAGTCAAAATTACAATTTTATAAAGGATGTCAGAGGATTGGGGCTTATCCTCGGCATGGAGCTTGATAGGCCCGGAGCCCCGTTTGTTTCAGCACTTCTGGAAGAAGGTTTTCTCATCAACTGCGTGCAGGAAAAGGTGCTTCGATTTCTACCTCCACTGGTTGTAAGTAAAGAGGAAATTGATCTTCTCCTGGAAGCCCTTAAAAGGGTTATGAATAATCAGAATTAATTTAAGGAGAATTTAATTGAAAGAAAAAATAAAAAAAGTAGTTGTTGCCTATTCAGGAGGGCTTGACACCTCTGTTATCCTTACATGGCTGAAGGAGACCTACAATTGCCAGGTAATTGCATATGCAGGTGATGTCGGCCAGGGTGAAGAACTTGATGGAATAGAAGAAAAGGCAATGAAAACAGGTGCTGATGAAATAATCGTAGACGACTTGAAAGAGGAATTTGTCAGGGATTTTGTCTGGCCGGCACAAAGGGCGAATGCCATATATGAATCAACCTATCTCCTCGGCACCTCCCTTGCCAGGCCCCCCATTGCAAGAGGTCAGGTTAGAACCGCCGAAAAATTCGGTGCCGATGCCGTATGTCATGGTGCTACAGGAAAGGGCAATGATCAGGTAAGATTTGAGTTGACGTACATGCGCCTGAATCCCGAACTTAAAATCATCGCCCCATGGAGAATCTGGCCATTCAAGGGAAGAGAAGACCTGATGAATTATGCTGCTTCAAGAAAAATCCCTATTCCTGTCAGCAAGGACAAGCCATATTCCAGTGATCGCAATCTCCTTCATATCAGTTTTGAAGGAGGAATTCTTGAGGATACATGGAATGAACCGACTGAAGATATGTTTATTTTGTCAGTATCACCTGAAAAAGCACCTGACAAACCTACATATATTGAAATTGAATTCCGCAAAGGGGATCCGGTTTCGGTTGACGGAATATCCATGGCCCCGCATCAGCTTCTGGCGCATCTGAATGAGCTTGGAGGCAAAAACGGTATCGGGCGTGTCGATATGGTTGAAAACAGGTATGTGGGCATGAAGTCAAGGGGCGTCTACGAAACCCCTGGTGGAACCATCCTGAGAACGGCTCATATAGCAATGGAATCAATTACACTTGACAGGGAGGTTATGCATATCCGCGACAGCCTTGTCCCGAGATATACGGAAATGGCCTATTACGGTTACTGGTTTTCGCCTGAACGTGAGATGCTTCAGGCGATGATCGATGAAAGTCAAAAGAACGTTACCGGATTTGTAAGGCTGAAACTCTATAAAGGCAACTGCATTGTGGTTGGAAGAAAATCCGAACTGTCACTTTACGACCCGGAATTAGCTTCATTTGAAGGCGAAGACGTATATAATCAGAAGGATTCCGAAGGATTTATAAGGTTGAGCGGTCTCAGGCTTAAGATGGCGAGACTGCTGGAGAAAAGAAAATCCGGCCTTTAATTTTTATAAGGAATGACTTATGACGGAAAAGGTTTGGGGCGGTCGCTTCCGTGAGGAAACGGATTCCCTGGTAAACAAATTTAATGCCTCCATCGGCTTTGATCGCCGTCTTTATACACAGGACATTCAGGGAAGCATGGCCCATTGCAGGATGCTGGCCAGCCAGGGAATAATCAGTGATGATGAGGCATCGAAAATCCTTACTGCGCTTGGAGAAATAATCAGAGAACTTGATCACGGAGACCTGTCATTTGACGAAGACTACGAAGATATTCACGGCCTAGTAGAAAAGGTGCTTGTCAGTAAAATTGGTTCGCTGGGTGAAAAACTTCATACAGGAAGGAGCAGAAATGACCAGGTAGCGTTGGATGTCAGGCTTTATGTAAGGGATATCACTCATCACCTGATTGATTTAATTAAGGAAACTCAGATCGCCCTTATTAAACTTGCCGAAAAGAACTTCGATCTGATTATGCCCGGATACACTCATTTACAGCGCGCCCAGCCAGTACTGCTTGCTCACCATTTACTTGCCTATTATGCAATGTTAAAAAGGGACCGTGCACGTTTCAATGAATCTCTGAAGAGGGTAAATATTCTCCCGCTGGGAAGTGCAGCCCTTGCAGGCTCCACATTTAACCTGGACAGGAAAATGGTTGCTGAGGAGCTGGGTTTTGACGGAATTAGCGAAAACAGCATGGATGCGGTAAGTGACAGAGACTATGTTCTGGATTTTCTCTTTAACGCCTCCGTCCTGATGATGCACCTCAGCCGTTTGAGTGAAGAGCTTATCCTGTGGTCAAGTCAGGAATTTGGATTTATTTCGATATCTGATGCCTTTTGTACTGGAAGCAGTATAATGCCTCAGAAAAAAAATCCTGATATGCCGGAACTTATCAGAGGAAAAACGGGCCGCGTTTACGGCCATCTGATGTCTCTCTTTACTGTAATGAAGGCACTTCCCCTGACTTACAATAAGGATATGCAGGAAGACAAAGAGGCCCTGTTTGATACTGCTGATACCATCGAAATATGTCTCGAGGTGATGGCAAAGCTTCTGGGAGAAATTTCCTTTAACAATGAAAAAATGAAAAGCGCAGCTAAAAAAGGTTTTCTGGTCGCAACTGATATGGCCGATTATCTTGTAGTCAAAGGCATGACTTTTCGTGAGGCCCATGAAATAGTTGGTAAAATTGTCCTCCATGCCCTTGATAAAGGCAGGGAACTGAATGATATATCTCTTGATGAAATGAGGCAATTTTCAAGAAAGATTGAAGAGGATGTCTATGAATGGCTTGACCCGGAATCATCCATTAAAAGAAAAAGTCTTCCCGGCGGAACCGGACATGATACTGTCAGGGAAAGCATAAAAAAAGCAAAAGAGGAACTCAGGGTTTGAAACAGGCATACTGTATATTCTTCGCTGTCATTACTCTGATTTTTTTGTCGTCTTTCGGATGCGGCAAAAAGGCTCCTCCCTTTCTGCCGGAAAAGGAATTCCCATTCACGGTTATGGAGCTGAATGTTGAGGTAGAATCAGAATACATAGTCCTGAAAGGGCGTATTGCATCTACAAAGGATCGGAGGATAAACAAAGAGGAAGTCAAGGGTTGCCGCATTTATCATGCATGGTATGCGCCTGATGCCTGTCCGTGTGAAAGTTGCCCCATCAGTTACTCTGTTTACAGAGATATTGAACAGCAGGTTATTGATGAAAGCGGGTTTTTCTGCCGTGTTTCGATGGATGCAGAAAAAGGGCTCCATTTTTTCAAGGTCAGCCTTATCGGGCAAAACAGGGCAGTAGGCCCAACCTCTAACCAGGCTAAATTGGCTGTTAGCGATTAGTATTTAATCTTTATGAGTCCCCTGTTCAAACTGGATTAAGAACCCTCGATGAGTAAATCCACAAGCCATGCATCATTTCCATTACATAGAAAACGAGCTCTATTGTGAAGAAACTCCTGTTTCAGAAATTGCGAGGGCAGTTGGAACGCCTTTCTACCTGTATTCTTATGCAACACTTCACCGGCACTTCAGGGCCTTCGATGATGCATTCAGCCACCTGAAACACCTTACCTGTTTTTCCATGAAGTCAAATTCAAATCTGGCAATACTGAGGCTTTTTGCACTGGAAGGAGCAGGTGTCGATATTGTGTCCGGGGGCGAACTTTTCCGCGCCCTTAAAGCGGGTATTGATCCTGAAAAGATTGTTTTTTCGGGAGTGGGAAAAAAGGCAGAAGACATTGAATATGCACTTGTTTCAGGAATACTCATGTTCAACGCGGAGTCTCCGCAGGAAATCCTTAAATTGAACGAGATGGCTGGCAGGGTCGGGAAAAAGGCCAATGTGGCCATACGTGTCAATCCTGATGTTGACCCTTTTACTCACCCCTATATTTCAACCGGTTTAAAAAACAATAAATTCGGAATTGATATAAAGGAAGTCATTGAACAATACAGGATAGCGAATAATCTGGAAAACCTGCATGTCTGCGGGGTAGCATGTCATATTGGATCTCAGCTCACTCAGGTCAGTCCGTTTGTTGATACTATAATAAAATTAAAGGAATTGGTCTGCAGCCTGGAAGAGTCCGGCATGCGGATTGATTACCTGGATCTGGGCGGGGGTCTTGGTATAACCTATGATACGGAGGTTCCCCCTCTCCCGTATGAGTATGCAGAAGCCATTCGGGAAGTACTTGGAACAACAGATTTGACACTGATCTTTGAACCGGGCCGTGTAATCATGGGAAATGCAGGTATACTGGTTACAAAGGTTCTCTATACCAAAGATACAAAAGATAAAAATTTTCTTATTGTGGATGCCGGAATGAATGATCTGATACGCCCGAGCCTTTATAATTCCTTTCATGCTGTGCAGTCTGTCAGGATTACAGGCCGCAGTAAAATAAAGGCTGACATTGTGGGGCCTATTTGTGAATCAGGGGACTTTTTTGCAAAAGAAAGAGATGTGGACCCCTTCGAACCTGGTGATCTTCTGGCAATTATGAGCACCGGCGCCTATTGTTTCAGCATGTCATCCAATTACAATTCCAGGCCAAGGGCTTGCGAAGTGATGGCAAAAGGTGATCGTTTCTATATTATAAGGGCCAGGGAAACATTTGATGATCTTATCAGAGGGGAATCGATACCTGACTTTATGTCATAGACCGGGAGGTAAGCAATTAACGAAAAATATGGAAGAAATTGAATTCTGGAAGATGAGCGGAAGCGGTAATGATTTCATCATAATTGATAACAGAAACGGCCTCATAAAAGATGAAGGCGTGGGAAATTTTGTGAAAAGGGCCTGCAGGCGCAGGGAGTCCGTAGGGGCCGATGGGATTATTTTTGTTTCAAGATCAGAACACTGTGATTTTCGCTGGAGATACTTTAATGCTGACGGAGGAGAGGTGGAAATGTGCGGAAACGGAGCACGGTGTGTCTCCCGTTTTGCCTTTTTAAAGGGCATCGCCGGCAAAGAAATGATTTCTGAAACCCTGGCAGGGCCTATTAAAGCGGAAATCAAAGGCAGGAATGTAAAGATCCTCATGCCGCCGGCGAAGGGATTTTCCAGAGATATAAAAATCAGTCACAGGCAGGGCTGGCAGACCGTTGATTTTATAAATACAGGAGTTCCCCATGTGGTGGTTCAGGTTGAAGAGCTTTCTGATCATCCTGTAAATGAATACGGCAGTTATATCCGGCACCATGGTCTTTTCTCGCCTGAAGGAACCAATGCCAATTTCATGAAGGTAATCGGGCCTGATCATATTGAAATAAGGACTTATGAAAGAGGAGTTGAGGATGAAACTCTTGCATGTGGAACAGGGTCAATTGCCTGCGCCCTTGTATCTTCACTTCGCGGAATGGTAAATTCACCTGTAACGGTAAAGGCCAGGAGCGGAGAAATTTTAACCATTTATTTCAAAAAAAACAGGGAGTCCGGGGAAGGATTTGAAGAAGTCTGGCTCGAGGGAAATACTGCCCTTGTTTACAGGGCTCAGCTTAATCGAGAAGCCCTGTAAAATGAACTACCCCGCAGCAAGCTACGGGGTATCAACCGTCATTCCGGCGAAAGCCGGAATCCAGAAACATGCTTGACTGGATCCCGGATCAAGTCCGGGATGACAAGACGAAGGAAGCTTCGGGGAATTATACCCGTAGAGATTAAAATGCCCGGGTATAAGATGCCCGGCGACAATTTATAGTGGCTTCTGAGAACGCGTGCCGGGTTTGCACGAAACATTGATGTTTTTAGTAAAAAGTTTAAATGGAGGAAAAGGGGGTTTGTTATGTTTAAAGGTTCTATTGTTGCCATAGTTACTCCTTTTAAAGAGGGGGCATTTGATGAGGAATCATACCGCGATCTGATCGAGTTTCAGATTGAGAACGGCACAAGCGCCATTGTTCCGTGCGGGACAACCGGCGAATCTGCCACCCTTAATTTTGAAGAACACCATAAAGTTATAAAGGTTGCAATAGATGCAGTAAAAGGCAGGGTGCCTGTAATCGCGGGAACAGGAGGAAACAGCACCAGTGAAGCCATTGAACTGACCAGGCATGCAAAAGAGGCCGGAGCAGATGCCAGCCTCCAGGTCACTCCCTACTATAACAAGCCGACACAGGAAGGCCTTTTCCAGCATTATAAGGCAATTGCCAGTGCCGTTTCATTTCCCCAGGTGCTTTATAACGTTCCGGGCAGGACAGGTGTCAATATGCTGCCCGAAACTGTCGCAAGGCTGTCTGAACTACCGGAAATACAGGCAATTAAAGAGGCATCAGGCAATCTTGTTCAAATGGCGGAGATTATCAATCTCGCAGGAGATAAAATTGACCTGCTTTCTGGTGACGATAATATAACCCTGCCGGTTCTTTCTATCGGTGGAAAAGGGGTTGTGTCTGTTGTCGCCAATATTGTACCCGCAGATACGGCCGAAATGGTTAATGCATGGGGAAAAGGGGATGTCGAAAAGGCCAGCGGGCTTTACTATAAGCTCTTTCCCCTGTGCAGAGCCATGTTTTATGAAACCAACCCAATACCTGTAAAGACTTCTGTTGCCCTCATGGGTAAAATCAGACTTGAATTCAGGCTCCCGCTTGTCCCCATGTCCAGCTCCAATCTCGAGAAGTTGAAAGAAGCACTTAAGGACTATGGATTGATATAGTGTAAATTTTGAATTCGGACGGCTTTTTACGAAGCCGTCACAAACTTAGTGGAGAAATAACCATGATCAGGACAATTGTAGCAGGCGCAGCAGGACGAATGGGCAAACGCATTATTCAGATGATAAGAGATGATCATGATATAACGCTTGCCGGCGCCCTTGAAAGGCCTGACAGTCCGGATATTGGCAGGGATGCAGGGGAAGTGGCAGGTGCCGGAAATATGGGTGTCATGATGTCAGACTCCCTGACCGGGTTAATAGATATCGGGGATGTCCTGATCGATTTTACAAATCCTCAGACAACTCTGACTAACATGCGATCAGCCGTTTCCCGTGGTCTGGCAATGGTGATAGGCACAACCGGCATAACAGGAGAAATGCTTGAAGAGATCAAAGAACAGGCCTCAAAGATAAGATGCGTCATGGCTCCGAACATGAGTGTGGGTGTCAATGTAATGTTCAGGATAGCGAAGGAAATGGCCTTAATCCTTGGCAGCGATTATGATATGGAAATCATTGAAACCCACCACAGGCTTAAAAAAGATGCCCCAAGCGGAACAGCGATCCGCCTTGCCCGGATACTGGCTGAGGCCGTCGGCCGGGATATTGAAAAAGTGGGTGTCTACGAGCGAAAAGGAAACACCGGCGAAAGATCGAATGAAGAGATAGGTATACAGTCATTGCGTGCCGGTGATATTACAGGTGAGCATACTGTAATGTTTGGAGGAATTGGTGAAAGGCTTGAACTTATTCACCGCGCCCATAACCGTGACAATTTTGCCAGAGGCAGTTTAATGGCTGTAAAATGGCTGATGAAACAGCCGAATGGGCTATATGACATGCAGGATGTCCTTGGATTGAGAAAATAAAACACAGGTCACACAGACCTGTATTTTGCAGAACTAAAGAAAATGAATTCCAACTCCCGATGCCTGTTGAGATAAAAGGAACATTCAGCTCTGGACAGGGCTTCGGGATTATTCAATTTATGAGGTTAATATGACCCTGTTTGAAAAAGCTGATAGATTAGGCAAACTTCCTCCTTACCTTTTTAAGGAAATTGACAGAAAGAAGGGGGAAGTTTTGTCGCGTGGGGTAGATATTATTGATCTGGGTGTTGGCGATCCGGACCTTCCTACGCCTTCACATATTGTTGAGGCAATGAAAAAGGCCCTGGATGACCCGAGCAGCCACGGGTATCCTTCTTACAGCGGATCTCAAAAATTCAAGGAAGCCGTGGCGTCATGGTACAGGACAAGATTTGGTGTAGATCTTGATCCTGAGGAAGAAGTATGCTGCCTTATCGGGAGCAAAGAGGGTATTGCTCACTTCCCGTTAGCCTTTATTAATGCAGGGGATCTGGCCCTGATTCCATCACCGGCATACCCCGTATACAATATTGCAGCAATATTTGCTGGAGGCGAATCTTTCTTCATGCCTCTTATGAGTGAAAACAAATTTCTGCCTGATCTGGATGCCATTCCGCATGAAATTGCTCAAAAGGCCCGAATAATGTTTATTAATTATCCCAACAATCCCACTTCCGCGGCAGCTGATATTGAATTTTTCAACAGAGTAGTGGAATTTGCAGGGAAGCATCAAATAGCTGTATGTCACGATGCCGCCTACACGGAAATGGCATTTGACGGTTATCAGCCTCCGAGCTTTTTAGAGGCCCATGGGGCAAAGGATGTGGGCGTAGAGTTCCATTCCCTTTCCAAGACATACAGCATGACCGGCTGGCGAATTGGATTTGCTGTGGGCAACAGGGAGGCAATACAGGGCCTGGGCGCGATCAAAAGCAATATCGATTCCGGAGCATTTAAGGCTATTCAAAGCGCAGCAGCAACAGCGCTCAACGGAGATCAGACCTGTGTCAAGAACATGATGGACATATACGCCAAACGCCGGGATATAATGGTTAAAGGCCTGAAAGACGCTGGTTTTGATGCTGAATCTCCGAAGGCTACATTTTATCTCTGGGTCAAAGTTCCTGAAGGCTATACCTCTGCCGGATTTGCATCACGTCTGCTTGAGGAATCAGGTCTGGTGGTAACGCCTGGCAACGGTTTCGGCGAGCCAGGAGAGGGCTATTTTCGTATTGCACTTACACAGGGCATCGAAAGGCTTTCAGAGGCCATAAGGCGATTACGCGCCATGAAGTTTTAGGTTGCCGCAGGGGCCTGTGTAATGGTAAAAACAGCATACATCAGCATCGGCTCAAACATGGGGGACAAACTGGCTAACTGCATTAAAGCCGCTGAACTTATAGATAGAATTCCCCGTTGCGAAATTATGGAGCAATCAGATTATTTCAGTACAGAACCGGTAGCGATGGGAGATTGTGAATGGTTTATAAATGGAGTTATATCATTATCGGTGAGGATCTCTGCACATGACCTCTTAAAAACTCTCTTGAAAATTGAGACTGATTTGGGTAGACAAAGAGGAGATATTCAGGGGCCGCGCACTATTGATCTCGATATCCTGATATTTGGAAAGGATATAATCGAAGATAAGAAATTGAAGGTTCCTCACCCGCTTATGCACTTGAGAAGGTTTGTCCTTATACCAATCGTACAACTGGCTCCGGATTTGACCCATCCTGTTCTTGGCAAAAGCATGGCCAGTCTTCTTGAAAATGTACCGGAAAAAGGACAGACGGTAATTCCGCTGCAGGAGACATAAATATTGAAAGTCTTAATTCTACTATTGATCGCTTTTTTACTGTATCGAGTAATAAGAAAACTGTTTTATGCGAATAAAACTGTCAGCCAGGATAAAAGGAACGGTTCAATAAATGAAATGGTCCAGGATCCGTACTGCAAGGTCTATATCCCGCTTAGAGATGCTCATAAAAGGCTTATATACAATAAGGAATATTTTTTTTGCAGCGAGGAATGCGCAGATAAATTTGAGAGGGAAATATCACGATAGCATTATAATTTATTGAAGATATATTATTCTTTATTCCGAAACAGGAAGGCGGGGTTAATCCGGTTAATAAACTAACTTTGGAGGAATTATGAAATTCTTTATTGATACAGCAAATATTGACGAAATAAAAAAGGCTAATGAACTTGGAATGGTTGACGGGGTTACAACTAATCCCTCCCTGGTCTCCAGAGAGGGAAGGGAATTCAAAGGGCTTATAAAGGAAATATGTGATATCGTGGACGGGCCTGTAAGCGCCGAGGTTCTCAGCGTGGATTCTCAGGGAATGATTTCTGAAGCCAGGGAACTGGCCAAACTGGCAGATAATATTGTAGTAAAAATTCCCCTGATAGAGGAAGGCCTGAAGGCGGTAAGAACCCTGTCCAGGGAGGGTATAAAGGTAAATGTGACCCTCTGTTTTTCTCCTGTTCAGGCATTACTGGCAGCCAAAGCCGGTGCCACGTATATCAGCCCTTTTGTGGGAAGGCTGGATGACATAAGCCATACAGGCATGGATCTGGTAGAACAGATAATTGCAATCTATGATAATTATGATTTTGAAACAGAAGTGATTGTGGCAAGCATCCGTAATCCTCTTCATGTACTTGAGGCAGGACTTATGGGCGCTGACATAGCGACCATACCATTTAATGTTATCCGCCAGCTTATTAAGCATCCTTTGACCGACATAGGCCTTGAGAGATTCCTTGCAGACTGGAAAAAACTGGGATAAATATGCCTGAAAAAAAACTGACAGCCTGTTTCGGAGTAATATGTTTAGTTGTACTTATATTTTTCTCCAGGAATATATATGCGGACATTTACCGTTATACTGACGAAAAAGGAGTACGTCACTTTACCAATATCAAAACAGATGTGCGATACAGGCTTTTCATCCGATCAGATAAAAAAACACCTCTGGCTTATATTAAAGAATACGATTACCTCATAAGCCAGGCTTCCGAGTGTTTCGGGGTTGATCCGATGCTTATAAAGGCTGTCATCAAAGCCGAATCTGCATTTAATTATAATGCAGTATCACAGAAGGGTGCACAGGGACTCATGCAGCTGATGCCCGGAACTGCTGATGAGATGATGGTCGAGGACCCTTTTGATCCGGAAGAAAACATCTTTGGAGGCACACGCTACTTAAGCCGTCTGTTAAAACGGTTCAATAACGATACAAACCTGGCAGTTGCCGCGTATAATGCCGGCCCGGAAAATGTTGACCTGCACAAAGGTATCCCTCCTTTCCCGGAGACTGAGACATTCGTTAAAAGGGTTATGGAATATTATCAAAAATTTAATAATGGAAATAACTAACCCAAAATGAATAATTTACCGAACATAATGACATTCATAAGGCTGATCTGCATCCCCCTTGTGTTGATCTGCCTGATTTATGATGGAAAATGGGAAAGTTTTCTGGCAGCCCTGTTTTTCGGACTGGCCTCCATAACTGATATTCTTGATGGCTTCTTCGCAAGGAAATTTGAGGCTGTTACAGTCCTGGGAAAATTTCTTGATCCCCTGGCGGATAAGCTGCTGATCTCAATGACCATGATAATGCTTATTCCCCTTGGCCGTATTCCGATCTGGATGGTGATAGTGATAATTTCAAGGGAAATGGCCATTACAGGATTGAGGGGGATTGCCGTCAGCGAAGGTATCGTTATACAGGCAAATGCCCTTGGCAAATACAAGACCATCTTTCAATCAGTTGCCCTGGTGGGGCTCTGTCTCCATTATGAGTATCTGAATGTTAATTTTCATGTTGTTGGAATGACCTTTTTATGGGCGGCTCTGGTTCTGACTTTATGGTCCGGATGGAATTATTTCTGGCAGTTCAAAGGAGTTTTTTCAGTTCGCAAGGAAAAAGAAAGGCCGGAGAGAATCTGACATGTTTTAATGAATATATCTTAAGGTTATGAAATTTATTAAATTGCCAGGCTCTTAATTATCAGCTTTTAGCCCTTAAATAGTCAGGCCAGTGTAAATCTTAATGTTTATCGGGTACTGTTATTTTTTATTGACAAAAAAATATCTCATATTGTAGATTAATAATTTGTTCAGCGGGAATAGCTCAGCTGGTAGAGCCTCACGTTGCCAACGTGATTGTCGCGGGTTCAAGTCCCGTTTCCCGCTCCATTTAAAATAAACAATGTCCATACATAAGCTTCAGGATGTAATTACATATATGGATGGACATGTGATAGACCTTTGAAAAGCGCTAAACTTGTCCCCGGTAAAGTTGAACAGCCCGTAATCTTAGCGGGAAAGCCCACCGGTTATTCTATGGAAAATAATTTTTCAGATATTTAACCAGAAAAAAAGGGGGCTTTTCAAAAATCTCATAGTATAAGGCGGCATAGCCAAGTGGCTAAGGCAGCGGTCTGCAAAACCGTTATTCACCGGTTCAAATCCGGTTGCCGCCTCCAATAATATCAAGGGGGTCAGCTGCTAAGTCTGACCCCTTTATTTTTATTTGTTACTTCATGCACTACCAGCAGGAACATATATGCCAGGAAAATACCCTTCCTTAGACAGCGTGACCGACGCCCAGCGTGTCGGTATGGTCAAAGATATCTTTTCCACGGTCACTGCAAAATATGATTTTTTAAACAGGCTTTTCAGCCTCAGAAGAGATCTGTTCTGGCGGCGTTCGGCTGTACGTAAAATGAAATTTTTTAGAACATGGCGTTTTATCGATGTTGCGACCGGCACCTCCGACCTCGCTATTGAGGCGGCCTTGAGATATAAGGATATAGATATTGCTGGATTAGACTTCGTGCAGAATATGCTGGATTTCGCGAAAAAAAAGATTTATGCAAAAGCCCTGTCCTCAAGAATAAGTCTGCTGAGGGCAGATGCCCTCAGCATGCCCTTCCCTTCTGAATATTTTGACGTTGCCGGAATTGCATTCGGCATCCGCAATATCCCTGAGAAAGTCAGCATGCTTAAGGAAATGACAAGAGTTGTTGTTCCGGGGGGGCAGGTAATGATCCTGGAAATGAATTTCCCGCAGAACATACTTGTCAGAGGGGTATATAATATCTACCTTAATATTATACTGCCCTTTATTGCACGCGCATTTTCCCCGAATCCTCAGGCCTATAATTATCTTGGAGAATCGATCCTGAACTTCCCTTCTCCTTATGAATTTGCAGAAATTATGGAAAGGAGCGGCCTGACGGGGATTAAGATATACCCCCTTACCTTCGGAATAACCCATCTCTTTACAGGATATAAGCCAGGGGCATAACAGGAGATCTGAAAATGGAAATGCAGCCTCCTGACAAGTCTTCTCCTGCCTTCAGGCAGAAATATCTGGGAGAAAAAGGCCTGATTGCTCTCATAATTCTGCTGAGCGCCTTTATTCCGCTTTCAACTGACCTTTATCTGCCCTCACTTCCGGGTATGGCCAGGTATTTCAATTCACCTGCCTATCTGGTAAACCTTACTCTGATTCTATTCTTTTTATTTTTCAGTGCCGGTGCACTTTTATGGGGACCACTAAGCGATAAATATGGCCGTAAACCTGTTCTGCTGATCGGGCTGTCAGTGTATTGTGCAGCAAGTATTGCCTGTGCAGTCTCCTGGGGTATTTATCCCCTGATAATATTTCGTGTTCTGCAGGCCATCGGAGGCAGCAGTGCCTTTGGCGTGGCTACTGCTATGATAAAGGATGTTTATGACATCAGGAGAAGGGAGACGATTCTGGCCATGGTTCAATCCATGGTCCTGATATCTCCGGCAGTCGCCCCTGTTTTTGGGGCTGTCCTTCTGAAGTTCATGTCCTGGAGAGGTGCCTTCTGGGCCTTAACCCTTATCGGCATGCTGGCCCTGTCAGGAAGCATAGCCCTCCAGGAGACAATAGAAAAACGCCACACAGGATCAATGCTGCAGGTGCTTGGAAGGCTGTACACTGTTGGCAGGAATCCGAACTTTTCGTCCCTGCTTGGCCTGTTTTCTCTGCCGGCATTATCCTCAATGGCTTTTATAGCCTCATCATCCTACATCTTTATAAACAGCTTCGGGCTCACTCCCCAGTCCTACAGCTTCTATTTTTCCATAAATGCAATCGGGCTTATATCCGGCCCAATGCTTTACCTGCGTGTATCCAGAAAATTCAGGCGCAGATCGATTATCATCACCTGCTTTACAGTGGTTTCGACCAGCGGTCTGCTGATATTCTTTTTTGGCGGCCTTCAGCCCTGGATACTGTCCATGGTGGTATTGCCGGCAACCATCTGCGGAAGCTGTTTGCGTACTCCGGGCGTAAATCTGATGCTGGAGCAGCAGAAGGAAGATACAGGATCTGCTTCAGCCCTGATTAACTGTTTTGG
>DAINAR010000048.1:0-7446 GCA_036733345.1 Deltaproteobacteria bacterium
GCCTCTGCCGGGGGTTGTCGTAATTTAGATTTATTTCTTAAGTTCTGTATCAGGTATTTTGAACAATACTGATTCAGATCCGGCCCCGTTCTTCATTTTGCCTGAATTCCCAGATCAAGAATCAGGATCTTTTCCCGAATCAGGCCTGACCGATTTAGACAGTGATATTGTGAACACGTTGTGTTCCTTCTCCTGTGTAAAAGAAAGAAACCCGCCCATTTCTTTCAGCAATCGGTATGAAAGGGACAAGCCTTTGTTTTTCTGGTGATCGTTAAAGGGTGAAGAAAATTCATCAGGATGATCTGCAGCCGCTTTTATTCTTCGAATCCTGAATTCCACATGGATATGATCTTCGCCTTCAAAGGTATTGATGTGAAGAATTTCAGGCTTCTCAATCCCTTTGTATGCATTTCGGATCATATCAATAAAAATTTCCGATAAAAGATCATTATCACAGTAAATCAAAGGAAGGGATGGTTCCGTTTTCACTCTTAACTCAAGTGCTATTTGATTTATTTCAGTTGAGAGCCTTTCAATGCATTCGGCAAGCAATCTATTTATATCACATTCCAGATATGTCACCTCCACCGGTCTAAGATAATCAGTTACTCTGTGAAGTATTTTTTCAAGTCTCTCTGACTCTTCAAGGATAATATTCAGCTCGGGCAGATCCGGATTCGTCTTTTTAAGCCTTTTTGCAAATCCGCCTATTGCAACAAGAGGATTCCTGATTTCATGAGCTACTTCGGCTGAAACAGCTCCAAGCACATTCAGCTTTTCCTTTTGTACAATGGCCTTTTCAAGAAATACACGGTCACTTATGTCGATAATTATGCCTTCTATGTGGCTCTCACCATAAGCATTATCCTTTCCCGTCGTTGAAATTGAATTCAGGATAGCATGGATCACATGTCCATCTTTGTGCAATAGCCGGCACTCTACTGAAAACCTTGAATCCGCTGTCTTAAAGGCTGACAGAAAAAGGTTCCTGATGCGATGCATATCTTCAGGATGGATCCTCTCGAGAAACCAGTTCGGGTCACTTAAGGCCTCTATTGGCCAATAACCGAGTATCCATCTGGATGCACGGCTGATAAAATCCAGGCAAAAATCCTTCCGTATCACAAAAATAATGCAGGGAACATTCTGTACCAGATCAAAATACCGCTGTTCAGCCGCCGTGATCTGTTTTTTAAGTACCTGTCTTTCCTGAAAACGCTGAAGCGAGAGCCTGAAGTCATTTATTCCAAAAGGTTTTTTGAGATAATCATATGCACCTGCCCTTATGGCCTGAATAGCATTGTCAAATGACCCGAATCCGGTCATGAAGACAATTTCGAGAAAAGGATCAATCTGCCTGAGTCTCGATGATAATTCAAGGCCGCTCATTTCAGGGAGATTGATATCCAGGAAGGCCAGGTCAAAGTGATCCTCTATGGAAGTCTTTATGGCCTCTCTGGGGTGTGTGCATGCAGTGGGTTTGTATCCTTCAGAACGCAGAAGTTTGGCAACCATCTCACATAAAGCCGGCTCATCATCTACCACAAGCACTTTACCCTTGGAAGGTTGTTTGATGTCGCTCATATATTGCTCCAGTACGGATTGAAAAATGGCAGGCTTATTAATCCAACCGGATGACATTTACAGGATAAAGGATGCACATGCGGTAGGCAAGGGAAATATTGGTATTAACTAAACCCGCCGCATATGCAGGCGGACCCGGACAGGTTTTACCGATCCGGAAAGAGAGTATTTTTGAGTTTTTACGAGCCCATAAAGTTCGAAATGTCTAAAGCCATCAGAGAAAAGCAGAAGAGACTTTTTCAATTATAAGAACTTAAATACAGGACAGACTTTGTACTCTTTTAAATTTGACAAATAAGCAAATTATTTCTAATATTCTTTTTATAAAAGCGACTTTTTTCAAACCAAATTAACCTCAATCTACATAATCAATTTATTATAAAAATCTCAATCGTTATCGCTGATATGCTGGTGCAAATATATAAGGGTATGTAAAGCTGGAAATCTGCAGGATTAAAAGAATCCTCCTGCAAAGCGGAAATACTGGAGGGATTAAGCGGAATTCTATCATGTCTATCCTGTTATCCTGTCAAAATAACAGGATATGCATTTGCTGTATTCTGATAACAGTCAGGGTATTTTCAGCGAACTGTTGAAACAGGGGGAGGTTATAAAAATGGAACAGGATTCAAAAACATTTAGAAAGCTGAGGAAAATATTAATCTGGTCAGGGGTTTTTTTTGCACTCTACACGATTATCGGATTTCTTGTCCTGCCCCCCGTGGTAAAACGAATTGCTGAAAAGAAGCTTATTGACACCCTTCATCGCCCCGTGTCAATCCAGAAGATTAAGATAAACCCATACGTCCTTTCCTTTGCCGTACACGGTTTCCATTTAAAGGAACAACAGGGAAGTGAAGATTTCTTTTCTTTTGAAAGGCTCTATGTCAATTTTCAGATCATTTCGGTTTTCAGATTTGCGCCCATTGTCAAGGAATGCAGCCTGGAAGGCCCTTATTTCAGTATAATTCGGAAAGGAAGCGGAGCTTATAACTTCAGTGACATCCTTGCTTCCTTAAAGAAAGGCAAACAGGCCGATGATTCTGCAAAACAGGCAGAGGGTTCTCCAGCGGGATTTGGATTTTCTGTTTCCAACATACTGATAAAAAATGGAAGTGCCGATATATCAGATCAGCCGATGCAGAAGGTCCACTCGGTAAGGGATGTTAATATAGGCATACCCTTTATCTCCAGCATGGAAAGTCATGTGCAGGTCTTTGTAAATCCCAGTTTTTCAGCCCTGATAAACGGCAGATCTTTTCTTCTTTCCGGAAAAACCAAGCCCTTCGCCGATTCGTTTGAGACAGTCATGAATATCAGGCTCGAGAATATCGATCTTCCCCACTACTATGCATATATACCGGTAAAATCTGAGATTCAAATGGAACAGGGCGCCCTTGATGTGGATGTTGATGTCTCCTATATCGAGTATAAAGACAAATCCCCCGAACTGACAGCCGCAGGAGAAATATCCCTGAAAAACCTGTTCTTAAAGGGTTCATCAGGTGCCGACCTGCTCAAACTCAATCTGCTCCGTCTGGTGCCGGATCGTTCAAATATTCTATCTGGAGATATTTCTTTCTCTGAGATCATGATTGATTCCCCTGAGATAAACCTCACGCGCAATGAACAGGGAGAAATCAACATCCTTAAATTATTTCCTGTCTCTGAAAAGGAAGGACAGAGCAAAAATCAGAGTGCTTCCCGAAATATGTTTGTTAATGTAAAGAACTTCAATCTGAGATCCCTTAAAATCACGTTGTCTGATGCATTCAAGACGCATGCCGGGAGTCCTGACCGGAGTGAGCTTTTCAGCCTCCCTCAATTTGATATATCTGGTTTGATGCTGGACTCCGGTAAACAGGAAATTCTTGCTGAAGAAATTGCAGCCCTTCAAGGGGAAATCTGGCTTGGAAGGACGGAAAGCGGTGATCTGTGGATGGATATTTTTAAAGTAACGGGAGACCTGAATAAGACGGAATCTCATGATCAGGCTGAAGGGACACCGTGGAATGCAACGATCCGGAAATTCTCTCTGCATAAGTTTCAGATTAAATGCGAGGATCTGGCATCTCCATCCGGCGGAGGTGATCTGAATTTTGAAAATTTCAGCGTGCTTGTGCAGGACCTTTCAAACAAGCCTGATTCAAAGGGCAATCTTGATCTCTCTTTTGCCCTGAATCAGACAGGGTCTGTCGAGACCGGAGGATCCTTCAGCATAAATCCCATATCCGCCGATATGGATGTCTCAGCCAAAACCCTTGCACTCGGATGGTTTCAGCCGTTTTTTGAGGACTATATTGGCATTATCGTCTCGGATGGAAAGATCTCCGCCAGTGGAAAACTAAATGTAATGTCCGAAGATGATAAAGAGATCAGCATTGCATGGAAGGGGGACGCTAAACTTACATCTCTTAAAACCCTCGATAAGGCCAGGGCGGAGGATTTTCTTGAATGGAACAGCATGGATTTTAACGGTGTTCAATTCGAAAGCCAGCCGGTAAAAATCCATATAGGAGAAATCCTTTTGAATTCTCCTCAGGCAAGGGTAATAGTCCATGACGACGGATCACTCAATTTGACAAATATATTTAAAGCGCAGGCTACTAAAGATCAAAAGGCTGAATCTGAGAAGCCAGCCGAGGAAAAGACTGATGAAGAAACAGCTCCATTAATCATAGTAGACAGGGTACTTCTTCAAAATGGTAATGTCGGATTTACAGACCGTTCAATTAATCCGGATTTTTCCTCAAGCCTTGATGGCCTTTTCTGTGAGATCGGCGGGTTATCGTCGAAGGAAATAGCCAAGGGAGATCTCTTCCTGAAGGGAAATGTAGATCGTCATACTCCCTTCGAGATAAAGGGCAAGATAAATCCACTGAAAAAAGATCTGTTTCTGGATGCTGCTTTTTCCCTGAAGGGCATGGAACTTGGCCCTTTCAGCCCCTATGCCGGTAAATATATAGGGAGGAAGATACACAAGGGAAAGCTGTCCCTGGATCTCAAGTATCTCGTTGAACAAAGGAAGATCGATTCTTCAAATAGTGCCTTTATTGACCAGTTCGAGCTGGGTGAAACAGTAGAAAGTCCTGATGCGATAAGCCTTCCACTGGATCTTGCCGTAGCCCTGCTCAAAAACAGGGAAGGACAGATCAGTCTTAAAATTCCAGTGTCCGGCAGCCTGGATGATCCAGAATTCCGTATTGGCGGGGTTATCGTGCAGATGATTATGAATCTTCTCGCTAAGGCCGTTACAGCTCCATTTGCTCTTATAGGTTCTATGTTCGGATCTGAAGAGGAGCTTAACTATCTTGAATTCGAACCAGGAAGTTCGAACCCGGATGATTCTATAAAGAAAAAACTTAACACCATTGCGAAGGCCCTTTTTGAAAGACCCGGGTTGAAGCTGGATATTTCCGGGTATGTAGATACTGACAAAGACAGGCAGGCAATGGCAACTGCGCGTCTAAAGCATAATATAAAGGCCCTTAAAATCAAGGATCTGGTCAGTCAGGGAAAGGCTGCTCCAGGTCTTGATGGCCTGAAGCTTACGCCTGAGGAATACGAGTATTATCTGCGAAAAGCCTATCAACTGAAATACCCGCCTGAAAAGATGGCAAAACCAAAAAAAGATGAAAAAATCAGCATCGGGGATATGGAATCCCGGCTCAGTGCAGAGATCAGAATTACAGAAGATGATTTTCGGTTTCTTGCAAAAGGGCGTTCACTGGCCATAAAGAGTTACCTGGCTGGTGAAGGAAAAATAAGCTCTGATCGACTCTTTCTTATTCAACCTGCGTCTCTTACACCTGAAAAGGTTGAAAAAGTTAAGGAAAGCCGGGTTGAACTGGCCTTTCGTTAGAATATTCTAATTGGATTTTAAGGGAATTTAAATTTATGTTCAATCTATCGGCACGATCCGGAGGAAAACAGCATGCTCAGTTTCTTTTTCAAGAAGCAGCACATGGTTGAAACGCTTATTATGGACTATCTTGAAGACCTCAGGAAGACTCAGGAGTTTTTCAGCGGAGCGTTGAAGGTATGCTTAAAGGAAAGCAGTGAAAATGATTTTGACTTTATGGCAGAACAGACTCATAAATTCGAGTCAAAAGCTGATGACAGCCGTGAAGAAATAAAGAACCTTATGTACAGCAAAGCCTTATTACCCGAATCGCGCGGTGATATTATGGGTCTTCTTGAAGCTGTTGATGTGATCCCGGGCATCTTTCAACTGCTTTTGAATATGATCAAGACCGAAAGGATTCAAATTCCGGATTTTATTGCCCCCGACATAAAAGAGCTTTTAGACCTTTCGCTCGCAAGCTGTGATCTAATGATCAGGCAGATTGAGACTCTTTTCAAGAGGACGGGCGGTGTAAGAACCCTGGTAGCCACCATTGATTTAAATGAGAGTCACTGCGACCATATTGAACAGCGTATTATTACCAACCTGTTCGATTCAGATCTCGACCCGTTCCAGAAATTGATTCTAAAGGAATTGATAGTTACCATGGGAGATATTTCAGATCAGGCTGATCGCGTTTCTAAACGGGCAAACATTATAAGCATGAAACGAACAGTGTGATGTTATCATTTTTTAGTGCTATTTTCCTGGGATGGTCTCTGGGGGCAAATGATGCCTCCAATATATTCGGGACTGCCGTGGCTTCCAGAATGATAAAATTCTGGACTGCTGCCATGCTTGCTTCTATTTTTGTTCTCCTCGGAGCAATTCTGGAAGGCCAGGCCGGGATCAGGACGCTTCAGGGCCTGACACACCTGAACATTGAGCAGGCTGTCGCCTGCTCGCTTTCTGCTGCCGCCACGGTAACCATAATGACTCTTTTCGGGCTTCCGGTCTCCACCTCTCAGGCGGTTGTAGGCGCAATTATCGGAATAGGCTTCCTGAATCGACAGATAAATCTGGCGGGGCTTGAAAAGGTTGTCCTCTGCTGGATTGGAACACCTGTCGGAGGTGGGATAATCTCTATCATTGTATATAAGGTGCTGGCAACTTTTTATAACAGGATAACGATCAACCTTGTCCAGACTGATATTCTTCTGCGTTCAGCACTTTTGGCCGCAGGATCATATGGGGCTTATGCACTGGGAGCCAATAATGTTGCAAATGTAACTGCTGTGTTCGTTGATGCCGGGCAACTTGATGTCTTTACTGCTACTCTGCTGGGCGGATTGAGCATTGCTTTCGGTATTCTTACCTTAAGCCGCGGAGTCATGCAGACAGTTGGAAAGAGACTGGTTAAACTGGACGCCTTTTCCGCTCTGGTAGTTATCCTCGCTGAGGCAATAACCGTTCATTTATATACATTAATAGGAGTTCCCGTTTCCACATCACAGGCAGTTGTAGGAGCTGTACTCGGTATTGGGATTATTCGCGGGATAAGATCTGTGAAAGGACGAACACTTTTAAACATAATCCTTGCCTGGTCATTAACCCCGGCTGTTGCTTCTTTTATTGCAATTGCAATTGATTTTGTGATTCATCTCCAGTATGTTCCAGGGGTATGAAATGGAATATTAAGCTGTAGACTGAAAAAGTGTTTTGTTTGGGGCTTATGATCATGTAAATGGCCCCAGTTTTTTTAAACCCTCCGCGGGACTGAATTTACTGAAGTCAAGATTTCTCGCTTCGCCTCGAAATGACAAGAGATGTTGTCCTATAATATGAGGAAGACAAGATCCGCCAGCCATCCAGCCAGAGGCTGGTAAAAGGCTGATGAAATTTCGAATCATGCCATAGCGTGATGAGAAATCTTGAATAGGACGAGATTTAAAAGTAAGTGCACAATGAATGATATTTAAAATTGAGAATGGAGAACTAATATGAAGTACCGTAATGTC
>DAINAR010000048.1:7546-23339 GCA_036733345.1 Deltaproteobacteria bacterium
AATGAATGATATTTAAAATTGAGAATGGAGAACTAATATGAAGTACCGTAATGTCAGTGTTGGGTTACTGATAACATTTTTTTATTTCTCGTTTTTATATGTCTTCGCAGCGGCGTCTGATTTGCCGGAGGGATTCGTTTATCTAAATGACATTGTTCCGGATATTGTTCTGGAAATGCGTTATTGCACGGAAGATAATTTCATCGGAAAGCCGGTGGATGGATACCATAGTCCTCGATGCATTATCTCAAAAGAGGCTGCTCTGGCCCTTAAAAAAGTTCAGGATGACCTGAAAAGGTTTTCGCTGGGTCTTAAGATTTATGACACCTATCGACCACAGAATGCTGTAGACCATTTTGTCAGGTGGGCAAAAGATCTTCGGGATACAAAGATGAAAGAAAGGTATTATCCAGATGTTGAAAAAAAGAATTTATTCAGAGATGGATATATTGCGAGTAAATCCAGTCATTCAAGGGGTAGTGCTGTAGATCTGACAATTGTGTTTTTTGATGAAACGGATAATGCATGTGAACTGGACATGGGAACCGGTTTTGATTTTTTCAGCCCTGAATCCTGGCCGGTTGATCCGACCATGAAACCTGATGAACGTGCCTGCCGCATGCTGTTACAACTGGTTATGGAAAAGCATGGTTTCAGGCATTATGAAAAAGAATGGTGGCATTTTACCCTGGATAATGAGCCTTATCCAGATACCTATTTTGATTTTGCGGTGAGATAGCCTTGATGGCTTCATGGAACTTTTTTTTCACTGAACTCCCACTGGCACCAGGCATCATCAGGATGAGGGCGGGGGGGCAGAATATGCATCGCACGGTTACGTGAGGGTCCACAACCTGAATGACATTATTGAAACATGCGTCAAAGGTTGGTTCGCAGGGGAATTCTCCCTTTCCCATCCTGACCCTCTGCTCCTGAGGAGGACAGCGTCTGCATGTCCATACAGCACGGTTTTTGGAACGCACTACATCATAACCGAATCCGGCAGCCCAGTTCATGAAATTAATGGCGCGAAGGATGTTGTCGAGACCATTGCCGAGATTCAGCAGTTCCTTGATCCTTTTTGCCTCGATCCTTGATCCGATTTTCCACATCCTGATGTCCAGTTCAAACGCGGCTTCAAGACCGAAATTTTCTTCCACGCCGCTGAACCAGAGTCAGTCAAGGGTCATCCAGTTTGCGGCATTCATTTTTACAAGTTCAATCAATGTCTGTTTTGGTAATTTTTCAAGTTCATTCGAGACGGGATTATCGAATTTTATTCTCATGAGATTTTTTGAGTGAATCTTGATAAGAGGATAATGCATTAAACCATTTCAGGCCATGTATTTTTTTGATAGAATCACTGTTTCTGACTGGAATATCAATTCTACCATTGGCTACAGTGCAATCATATACAGCGATCGGTGCACTTGCAACTTGAATTCATCTGCAAAAAAATAAATAGGCTGACATGAGTACTATATCAAAATATCAGGTGGTTGTAATAGGAGGAGGCGCCGCAGGATTGATGGCGGCTGGTCAGGCAGCCGCATCCGGGGCCAAGACCCTGCTCCTTGAGAAGATGCCTCGTGCGGGATTAAAGCTCCGAATTACAGGAAAAGGTCGCTGTAACCTTACCAATACTGCTGATTTGAATGAATTTATTAAACATTTAAGACCTGATGGGCGTTTTATGCGCCAGGCCTTTAACAGGTTTTTCAATTCCGACCTTATAGCCTTTTTTGAAGAGCTTGGAGTCCCGACTGTGACGGAACGCGGGGGAAGAGTATTTCCTGCAAGCGGAAGGGCGGGGGACGTGTCAGACGCCCTGATGATATGGGTCCGCAAATGCGGCGTGGAAGTGAAGAGCAGAACTCCGGTAGAAGCACTTCTTATCCAGGATGGACATGTTAAAGGAGTTCGGGCAGTTGACGCTTCAGGTAAAGGAAATACTGTTTACAGGTCTGATGCTGTTATCGTTACCACGGGAGGGGCGTCTTATCCTCTGACAGGGTCTACTGGTGATGGTTACCGGCTTGCAGGATCAGCAGGACATACTGTTGTGCCTGTCCGTCCCGGTCTTGTTCCGCTGGAAACGGAAGGCGGGGTTGCTTTGAGATTGGCTGGTCTGGAACTTCGCAATGTTAAGGTTTCTTTATGGGTAGACGGAAAGAAATCGGGAGAAGAATTCGGAGAAATGGGTTTTACTCCTTTCGGAGTTACAGGACCAATAATTCTAACACTGAGCAGGAAGGCCGTGGATGGAATAGGGGAGGGTAAAAAGGTATCTGTTTCTATTGATCTCAAACCGGCCCTGGACAAAAATAAACTGAATGAACGTCTTCTTCGTGACCTTGATACCCATGGCAGGCAGCAATTCAAAAGTTTATTGAAGGGATTGCTCCCCTTGAAAATGATACCTGTGTGCAATGATTTGACGCATATTCCACCTGATAAGAAAGGGCACCAGATTACTGCTTACGAGCGAAATCGGCTGGCTGAATGGCTGAAGAATTTCCGCATTGATGTTAGCGGATACCGCCCTTTTGATGAGGCAATTATCACAGCCGGCGGTGTTGATACGAAAGAGGTGGACCCTTATACTATGGAATCGAGAATAGTGAAGAGGCTTTTTTTTGCAGGTGAAGTTCTTGATATAGACGGTGATACAGGAGGTTACAATCTTCAGGAGGCATTTTCAACCGGCTGGGTTGCAGGCAGGTCGGCATTATGATATGAAGGCTTAGACATAAGCAAAGGTGCTTTTTCGTTAAACACATAAATAAATATTCGAGTGAGAATAGATTATGAATATACTTGTTACAGGCGGGGCAGGTTACATCGGGAGTCATACCTGCCTTGAGTTATTAAATGCAGGGTATGATGTCGCGGTTATAGATAACCTTTCAAACAGTCGCGAAGAATCAATGATAAGGGTCCAGGAGCTTGCCGGAAGAAATATCGTTTTTCACAAGGTTGATTTGCTTGACAAGATCGGCCTTGACAAGGTGTTTGGCTCCTCACAAATTGATGCGGTAATTCATTTCGCCGGACTGAAAGCCGTCTCTGAATCGGTAGAATTTCCTCTCCTTTACTATCAGAATAATGTCTCGGGGACTCTGAATCTTTGCGAAGCTATGAAGAAATACAATGTGAAGAATATTGTCTTCAGCTCATCCGCTACCGTTTACGGGGATCCTCATGCCGTACCTGTTACTGAGGAATTTCCTCTCAATCCTACAAATCCATATGGCCGTACCAAGTTGATTATAGAGAATATCCTGAGGGATATCTATAATGCTGATAATGAGTGGAATATTAGTCTGTTGCGCTATTTCAATCCTGCAGGCGCTCATCAAAGCGGTAGAATCGGAGAAGATCCGGGCGGTGTTCCCAGTAATCTTTTTCCTTATATTGCCAGGGTTGCAGTTGGCAAACTCAATGTCCTGTCAGTATTCGGTAATGACTACCATACTGCTGATGGTACCGGTGTGCGTGACTATATTCATGTTGTTGACGTTGCACTCGGGCATGTTAAGGCTCTGGAGAAACTTGAAAGGGCTTCGGGTGTCATTGTATTAAACCTTGGAACAGGCCGGGGTTACAGCGTCCTCGAAATCATATACGCATTTGAGAAGGCTTCGGGGAGAAAAATATCCTATAAAATTGTAGGGCGTCGTTCAGGGGATGTGGCCTCAAGTTACGCTGACCCGTCGAAGGCGGAAAGGGAGTTGGGCTGGTCTGCGTGTAGAGGCCTTGATAAAATGTGTGAAGATGTTTGGAGATGGCAGTCAGCCAATCCTAACGGATATGAGTAGCTGCTTTGGGCATATAATGTTCTGAAGATGGAGTTTGGATGGGTCAATCCGTCAATTCGAAATCCGTATCCATGACAATGATTCCAGCGGGGGACAGGTCTCTGAGTATCCGATTGATTGGAAGGCTCGATGCATTTTCCACTGGCAGTATCTGGCGTGAAGCGATTGATGGCGTTAAGGCCAGGGGCTGGGAAGATGTTGCCGTTGAAGCAGATGGGCTTGATTACATAGATGGAACAGGAATAGGTCTTCTGGTTCAATTGCGGACGATTCAAACCGAAAGAGGTAACAGGATCGATATAAAAGGGCTCAGGCCGGAGTTTAAACGCCTGCTTGACATGTTTGATCCCTCCTTCTTTACAAACATTCCTCCTGAGAATACTGAGAAAAAAAGATTTTTAGAAAAGATCGGGTATGCATCTGCAGAGTTGTTTTCAGACATGAAAAGGCTTGTTTCTTTTGCAGGGGAAATATTTTCTGCACTTTCATTCGCTTTGAAAAAGCCTTCCCAGGTCAGATGGAAGGATGTATATCTTGTGTCTGAGAAGGCGGGTATCGATGCCCTGCCAATAATAATCCTGATAGGCTTTCTTATGGGGCTTATCATGTCATTCCAGTCAGCTGTAACCCTGGAACGCTTCGGGGCCGAATTATTTGTGGCTAACCTCTTAGGTCTTTCCATGTTCAGAGAACTTGGTCCGCTTATGACAAGCATCCTTTTCGCGAGCCGTTCAGGTTCGGCATTTGCTGCGGAGATAGGAACAATGAAGGTGAACGATGAGCTTAAGGCCCTCAGTACCATGGGAATTAACCCTGTCAGTTTTCTGGCTGTTCCAAGAGTTATTGCGGCCTTGTCCATGACTCCTCTGTTAACACTTTTTTTTATTTTTTCCAGTCTTATCGGAGGAGCTGTTGTAATGCTTTCCATGGGGTATCCTCTGACCGCATATATATCAAGGGTTTTTTCATCCATAAATATTACTGATTTTCTTGGAGGGATGCTTAAGGCAGTGATCTTCAGCATGTTTGTTGCGGGGATTGCATGTCACAGAGGCCTCATGACCGGAACCGGAGCAAGCGCGGTGGGAGAATCCACTACCAGCGCGGTTGTGAGCGGGATAATCCTCATCGCGGTTGTGGACGGGGTCTTTGCAGTGATTTATTACTGCCTTGGGATATGATTTTAATGTCCTGTTAAATTCGTTGCAATGAAAGAAAAAGAGCCGATAATCAGCGTACGTAATCTGACCTGCGCCTATGGCGAAAACGTAATAGTGGATGACATAACATTTGATGTTATGCCAGGGGAGATCTTCGTTATAATGGGAGGATCAGGGTGCGGCAAAAGTACTGTGCTTAACCATATGATAGGCCTTGATATCCCGGGCTCAGGGGAGATCCTGATAGATGGTTTGAATATTGTATCTGCACAGGGCGAAACCCGACTAAAAATACTTAGTAAAATCGGAGTTATGTACCAGATGGGTGCGCTTTTCGGTTCGATGACTCTCCTTGAAAATGTGCGCCTGCCGATGGAAGAATTCACAGACCTTCCCCTTGAGGCCATGGATTTTATAGCCGGTATGAAGCTTGCGCTTGTCGGGCTCAGATCATACTCAGATCTGATGCCATCCGAAATAAGCGGAGGGATGAAGAAAAGAGCTGCCATTGCGCGGGCAATGGCACTTGATCCAGGAATACTGTTCCTGGATGAGCCTTCTGCCGGCCTTGACCCGGTAACTACGGCTGAAATTGATGAGGTCATCAAAGGCTTTTCAGAAGATCTCGGTGTTACATTTGTAATTGTCAGCCATGAGCTTTCGAGCATTTTCAATATCGCTGACAGGGTTATCATGCTGGACAAGCGGTTAAAAAAAATTGTGGCAGAAGGAGATCCACGAGAGCTCAGAGAGCATTCAGATGATCCCATTGTAAGGGAGTTTTTCCAAAGGAAAGCGGGGAATAAGGAGAGCATATGAGCCGTCAGACAAATTATTACAAGCTTGGCCTTTTTATCATAGGAGGTACGGTTTTATTTGTCCTGGTAGTAATTTTTCTTGGGGTAGGAAACTATTTCCGTGAAACACTTCTGATGGAAACTTATGTGGATGAGTCAGTTAATGGTCTTGAGGTTGGATCGCCAATCAAGTTCCGCGGAGTAAAGGTGGGAAGTGTATCCAGAATAGGTTTTGTGAAAACCAGGGGTGGTGATTTTCTTTCAAGCAGATACCGCTATGTACTGATTGAGGGAGTGCTGGGAGAAAAGTATTTTCAAGGAAGTTCCATCGCAGAAATAAAAAAGGGGCTGCAGGAGGAGATCAAGAAAGGGCTGAGGGTGCGTCCGACATCCCAGGGCATAACCGGCCAACTGTTTTTAGATGTGAATTATCTCAATCCAAAGCTGAACCCTCCTCTTGAAATTGACCGGAAAACTAAAGGTCTTTATATCCCTTCCGCTCCAAGTACCTTGAGCCGCATCGAATCCGCCTTCAACACTATTAGTGAAGCAATGCACTCGATTGATAAGGCAGAATTCAGCAGTACGATTCAGGATTTTAAGAAACTGGTGGAAGGCTTCAGGGGTTTTCTGGCTAAGGCAGATATGGGCGATTTTGGCAGGGATTTTTCCTCCGCCATAAAAGAGGCTCATATACTGATAGCACGAATAAACAGATTGCTGGAGGCGCCTGAGATTGAAACCATACTGCCTGATGCATCCAGCAGCATGGCTGGGCTTAGCAGGATAGTTGATTCATCGGGTGATGATATCATTTCCGCAGCACAAGCAATAAATGAAGCTGCCGAGGGCTTGAGCACGGCATCAAACCGGGTTTTTGATTATTTAAAACGACCTGAAATGGAAGAAGGTATTGAAAGCGTTTTCGAGGCTATAAAGAATTTGAACACAGCTTCAGTCAAGGTTAATATTGCAGCCTCGAGGCTTAACGAGGTTATGGAACGCGTTAATGGAATAGTTGCAGGCCAGCAGATAAATATTCAGGCTATACTTGAAAACACAAGGCTTGTTCTTGAAAACCTGAAGGAGCTGAGTGATGATATAAAACGCTATCCATCGGAGGTGTTATTCGGTGAACCTCCGAAAAAGGTGAGGGCCAATCAATGAGAAAAATTGTATTTTTGAGGTTTCAGTTCAGGGCTTTGCTATGCCTTTTTACTGTATTGATATCTGGCATATTTGCTTTGAATTCCTGCGTGAAAATGAACAGGCAGCCTCTGGAAAAACGTTATTACAACCTGGAGGTGTCTCGCACTCAGGAGTTAAATGAACCACTGCTGAATGCGATTTTAAGGGTGCAGAGGCTTCAAATATCTCCTCGTTTTTCAGGGCGTGAGATAGTATATAAGACGGGCGATTCAATATATGAGGCTGATTTTTATAACCTCTTTTTTATCACACCTTCTGACATGCTTACGCAGGATCTCCGTGAATGGATGCAGGAATCAAAGTTGTTTTCAAATGCTGTTGATCCGTCCAGCCTTGTCCGAACCTCTTTTTCACTTGAAGGCATTGTTAACGAGTTTTATGGCGATTTTACAAAAGAGAATGGAGAAGCAGTTGTGAAAATGCAGTTTTTCCTTATAGATGATACCTATGCGGTCAAGAAATTAATTTTTTCCGGATCATATAAAAAGTACGTCTCCATTGATAACAAATCAGCCATCTCCTTAATTAAAGGCTTTAATCAGGCCGTAACGGATGTTTTCATACAGTTGGAAGCAGATCTGCGCAAGCAGGCCGAAGAGATTGTAAAAACACATGCCCACAACTGATAAAATATTTGTCTGTTTGTGCTTATGAGGCTGTCAGTCGTCGTTCTTTTTCAATTCAGCTATCTCTTCTCTTAATCTTGCTGCTTCTTTTCTCAGGTCTTCTTCTGTTTCCTGAGGGTTTTTGCCTTCCTGAATGATGTCACCAGCTGCTTCATCAAAGACGTTTCGGTATGCTACTGTCAATATGCAGGCATGGATTGGAGCAGTGATAACCACACCAATTCCGCATGCAATAGCACCGATCCCGCCGATAATTCCTGAGACAATCGAAAGACCTAAAAAAGGCCAGAAATTGGTTTTTACCCTGTTGAAGCTCTCGACCGATGCCGGCCAGAAGTCCATTCGCCTGTCAACAATCAGAAAAAGCCCGAACATCAATGCTGCCTGAGCTGCGTAAAAAAGAAAAATTGTAAGGATCTGTCCTAAAATAGGTATAAAGGCCAGGATAAATGAGGCTACAAAAAAGGCTATTCCCCAGATAAGGACAAAAAGAAAGGAGTTTAAAAAGAAATCAAAACCCTTAAACACCTGTCCTGCTTCAGGTTTTGGCTCTTTCTTGTCAAATAGACTCAATGTAATAATCAGAATACCGGCTACCATTGGGCCGGATAAAATTCCAAATGTAACAGCGCTGATTACAAAGGCAATTAACGAGGCCAGAACAAGTACGACGAAATTTTCTTTGTAAAGACCAAAACCCTGCTCTATCCACTCACTGAATTTTACTTCTTTCTTATCCATTGCGATTTCTCCTTTCTTCAATTCACCTTTTCATTTAAGATTAGTATTGAATCATAAATACAATGAAAAACGGATTCTAAAGCAAATAAATAAATAAAGAACATTCCTCATGACGGGAAGTAATAAATATTTTACGGATATTATATGGTCTTTCCATTATTTTGGAAAGGAATTATTTCTTGAAGGTTTAATACTGCAGATTCATAAAGTTATTCCCTGTTGACCAAAGAAGTACCGAGAAAAGATCAATAAGGTGACTTAGAAAGAACTTCCTGTAAAAGCCGGAATTACTGGCTTGTATTAGATAACTTCTTTTGCTAATATTCTTGGTATATTAGCGGTTTTAGCATACGGCAGATTTACATCATATATGTCTAATATTGCTCAATTGCAGGATAATTTATATCCCCGGACAGATTATATTTTATAAAAGGCTCCCAGAGCCCTATTGATTCTGAAAGGTATTATTTAAAGGAGAAAAGGGTGCGTATTAAAGGTTTAATTTGCTTTTTTGCTGGTCTTACATTAATTTTTATGTCTGCCTTTTGCAGAAAGCCAATAGATTTTTCAGAAATAAAACACTACCCCTTAGACAACCTTGAAGGGGTTATTACCAGATCAGATGTCCGAATAGATAAAGAGATAACAAGTGACGGAAACGGCTCATTATGCATTACTACAATAGAGCCTGCTACGGTAAGACTGTATGAAACAGGAGATATTGACATCGAGAATTCCAGGCTGATCTATCAGGCCAGGGTCCGAACTGAAGGTGTTGAAGGGCAGGTATATATAGAAATGCTGTGTCATTTCCCCGGAAAAGGTGAATTTTTCTCCCGAGCTATTCAGTCACCTTTATCCGGGAGCCAGGGGTGGACAAAGCAGGAGACACCTTTCCTGTTAAAAAAAGGAGAAAATCCTGATAATGTAAAAATCAACCTCGTTGTTGAAGGGAAAGGAAAGGTGTGGATTGATGATATTCGTCTGCTAAAATGTAAATTATAAACTATGGGAGAGAATATGGACGGAAACGATTCAGGGGCCAGCTCCAGGATACCCATATTTAATGCCGAAACAGGGAGAGTTGAGAAAGTCGAGCGGATAGTTAAATCAAATGCGGAATGGAAGAAAATTCTAACATCTGAACAGTACCGTATTATGCGGGAAAAGGGTACTGAAGCGCCCTTTACAGGGAAATGCGAAACAGGCGAGCCAGGTGGAATTTACAAGTGTGTCGCATGCGGAACTGATTTATTCAGGGTTGATGAAAAATTTGAATCAGGAACAGGATGGCCAGGTTTCTGGAAGCCTGTTTCAGAGCTGAATATCAGGGAGGAGCATGACGACAGTCACGGGATGGAAAGGACTGAGGTGCTGTGTGCGAGATGTGGCGGGCACCTGGGCCACGTTTTTAATGACGGACCTGCACCCTCCTACAGACGCTATTGCATAAATGCAGCCGCATTAACATTTTTTCCTGCCCAAAAAAACGGACTGGGGCTTGAAAAAGCAGTTTTTGCAGCAGGCTGTTTCTGGGGCGTGGAAGAGACATTCCGTCAAACAAAAGGCGTAATCTCGACCCAGGCAGGTTATACGGGCGGCCATACAAAAGATCCCGATTATGAAGCTGTTTGTACGGACAGGACAGGGCATGCCGAGGCCGTTTTAGTCGAATATGACCCTTCTGTCATATCATATGAAGAGCTTCTCACAATATTCTGGACTATGCATAATCCTACAACTCCCGATCGACAAGGTCCTGATATCGGTTCTCAGTACAGATCCGCTATTTTCTATTTTGATAAAAGTCAGCGGAGATCTGCAATCGCTTCATTGGAAAAAATACAGGCATCCGGAAAATATAAAGATAGAATTGTTACGGAAATTGTCCCTGTAACGGCATTTTATCCTGCAGAAGATTATCATCAGAAATATTATATGAAAAGCAAAGCTCCCTCCTGTACCCGATAGGATATTACTGAAAATGCCGGTTGAAGTCTTAAAAACAGCCCGTTTTTATCTTAAAAATACAATAATAAATTAGATGCAATGAATAAAAACAGAAAAGCCGTCTGGGGATGGGCAATATACGACTGGGCGAATTCAGCCTTCGCAACAACAGTCATGGCCGGTTTTTTCCCTGTATTTTTCAAGCAATACTGGAGCTGCGGCGTTGATGTCAATATTAGCACTGCCAGGCTTGGATTAGGAAATTCCCTGGCAAGCCTGCTGGTGGCATTAATGGCGCCCGTGCTCGGCGCAATTGCAGACAGGGGATCGGCAAGAAAAAGATTCCTCCTGTTTTTTGCATATCTGGGGGTACTCATGACGGCATCCCTTTTTTTTATGCATAAGGGCGAATGGGCATGGGCTATTTTTGTATATTGCATGGGTATAATAGGATTTTCAGGGGCAAACGTTTTCTATGATTCTCTCCTTCCGGGCGTTGCGACTGAAAACAACATTGATTATATCTCAGCACTTGGTTACGGCATGGGTTATCTGGGCGGAGGTATTTTATTCCTTATAAATATCCTGATAACAATAATGCCTGAAAGATTCGGACTTAATGATTCTGCTCAGGCTGTTAGATATTCTTTTGTTTCAGTTGCTCTCTGGTGGGGTTTGTTCACAATCTTAACAGCATTATGGGTACCGGAAGAGAGGCATTCTAAATCTTTAAAAGAAAGAAAGAATTTTATCAGGGATGGAATAAGTCAATTTACTGGTACGTTCAGAGAGATTAGTCGTTTGAAGACCGTTTTTCTGTTTCTGCTTGCATACTGGTTCTATATTGACGGAGTAGACACGATCGTGCGTATGGCTGTTGATTACGGCATGTCTCTGGGGTTTAATCACAATGATTTGATTATTGCTCTTTTAATGGTTCAGTTTATCGGGTTTCCGTCCGCTTTAATATTCGGGAAATTGGGCCAGTTTTGGGGAGTACGGAAATCGATTTACCTTGCAATAGGTGTATATATGTGCGCGACCTTATGGGGAGCCCTGATGACTGAGAGGTATGAGTTTTATATACTTGCAATAACAATTGGTCTGGTCCAGGGTGGCATACAGGCCCTGAGCCGTTCATATTATTCCAGATTTATTCCTGAAGGGCAGGCTGCTGAATACTACGGATTTTTTAACATGCTTGGAAAGTTTGCAGCCATCTGCGGTCCGGCTTTGATGGGCCTGGTTGGACTGACTGCAAGAGGGATGCTGATGCCTGATTCACCTTCGCCCGGGCAAATAGAGCATGTCGGGAGGCTTGCCTCACGCTGGGGAATTGCCTCATTAATTGTATTATTTTTGATAGGGGCCATACTTTTTTACTTTGTGGAAGAAGAAAAGGGCAGGGGTTCAAAGGGATCTGCTGTCGTTTAGAACAGGGAAAAAGATTTCTCCGGCATAGAGGAAATATTTATAAACATTGTATTACAACACAGTCTCCAGAGGGAGAAATTCAGACTTTTCGGTATATAAGTTTTAAGATTTCCTGTATCACTCGAAATGGCAGGTAGCTGAGATGTTTTTTATACGGCATCATTATTTATTGTTCGATATATACCGAGCAGAACCGTTTTTGATGTGTATATTACGGATTGCCCGAATCCTCTCAAGGACCGGAGGGTGGCTGTAAGTCAGAAAGACCTTAAGCGGATGAGGAGTAAGGTTTATCAGGTTTTCAATGCTTAGCTTTTTCAGCCCGGAGATCATGGATTCAGGTTTCATGTATGTTGCTGCCGAAAAGGCATCTGCATCATATTCATGCCTGCGGGAAAGCATATTGCCGAAAACAGAAAGTATCATTTCAATAGGGGAATAGAGCAGGCCGAAAAAAAAGAGGCTTGCATAGATTGAAGTGTTCTGCATTTTAAATGCCGCGAATAATTCACTGTTATTGATAAAGAGTGACAGTATAAAAAACATTAGGCCGGTAGTAATGATGGAAATGATTACTGTCTTCAGCACATGTCTTTTTTTGTAATGGCCCATTTCGTGGGCAAGAATGGAAACCAGTTCATCGACCGTATGCTTTTCTATAAGGGTGTCGAATAAAACAATCCTTCTGAATTTGCCGAAAGAAGTAAAAAAGGCGTTGGATTTTGTGGATCGTTTTGATCCGTCCATGGTAAAAACCCCTTTCATCGTAAAATCCTGTGAACCGGCGTAATCCTCAATGGCTTTTTTGAGAGGGCCGTCTTCCAGGGGCAGGAATTTATTGAATAGAGGCATGATAAGCACGGGTGCAATAAACAGCAACAGGAGCTGGAAAATTGTTACCGCTATCCAGCAGTAGATCCATGCCCATTCCCCTGTCTTTTCAAAGAACCACAATATGCCGGATAATATGATACCGCCGATAATCGCAATAAGCAGCCAGCTTTTCAATATATCCAGGATAAAGGTTTTTGGCGTTGTCTTGTTGAAACCATATTTTTCTTCTATTATAAAGGTTTGGTATATAGAAAAAGGAATATGTATTATCTGAAACAAAAGCATGAGGGTCGCCGTGAAGATCAGGCCTGTTGGGATACTGCCCAGATTAAAGCCCCGTGCAAACTGGTCAATGATATTGAATCCCCCGAATAGTATAAAGAGGATTATAATTAAGGTATTAACAGTATCGTTTATTATTCCAAAGCGGGTATTTTCTTTAAGATACTCCTGAGATGTCCTGTATCTTTCCTCATCATAGTGCCCGATAAACTCATCAGGCAGTTCAGTCTTAAAATGCCGCACATCCAGGATATCAATTAAAGTATCCAGTAGATATGTGCCGATCAGGATTGCAAGAATTATTATAAGATATGTATTCATTAGGCTTTTACCATATTTCAGGCTTAAGGACTCATGCCTGTCGTTTGCCGAATATTTACTGATTTACTCAATGTCCTTTAACAAATGTCTCATAATTTTTCCAGCGGCATTTTCAGGAAGACGATCAATAAATTTTACGTACTTTGGTATCTTGAATTTCGCCATTTTTCCCACACAGAAACTTATGACTTCCTCCCGGGTCATTTCTTCATTTTTTTTTGGTACTATAAAGGCCTTCCCTGCTTCTCCCCATTTCGGATCAGGTACTCCAATAACTGCTGCAGAGGATATCCTGGGGTTTTCAAGCAGAACCCTTTCCACTTCAGCAGGATAGACATTTTCGCCACCGGATATAAAAAGATTTTTTTCTCTGTCAAGTATATAATAGAAGCCTTCTTCATCCCTTCTGGCCAGATCACCTGTATGGAGCCATCCGTTTTTAATTGTTTCTGCAGTGAGTTCAGGCCTCCCCCAGTAACCGGACATGAGAATAGGTCCTGACACTAATATTTCACCGCTTTCACCCGCAGCTACCTCATGACCTTCCCTGTCTGCGATTTTTACATCGCCATGAAATACAGGAATGCCAACAGAACCCATTTTTTGTTCTGCAAGATCAGTCGGAAGCCAGGTGATAGTAGATGCCTCGGTTTGTCCGAATATCTGAGAGATAAGTATTCCTCTATCTCTGAATGATTGAAGGAGCGTGATCGGAACCCTTTCTCCTCCTGTAAATAAACACCGCACGCCAGACAGGTCGTAATCTTCCAGATGGCACTGTTCCAGGATAAAACGGAACATTGTGGCAGAGGTCTCGAGTACGGTTGCATTGTATTTCTGAACTGAATTCAATAAATCTTCGGGGCTGAATCTCTTTTTTATAATAGCCGTACCTCCCTTATAAAGGAAAGGGAGAGTGTCTACGAGGAGTCCTCCGGAATGAAAAAGAGGCCTTGAGACAATGATTTTATCCCCGGGCGTTATATTATAATATATATTAGCGTTCAATATATTGAAAAAGGTCTTGCCGTGTGACATGACAGCGCCCTTGGCAAGACCGGTTGTGCCTGATGTGTACATTATCATGTGTGGTGAGTCCATAGAGGTTTTTTGTGTAAGCACAGGTTCATGAGAAGGGCTCTCTTCAAATATCTTTTCATAGGGTTTGGCAAAGTGAGGGAATTCCTGTCCTGTGCAGATAAAATGTCCCTTCAATATTGGAAGTGAACCTTGTAAGCTCAAAATTATTTCAGAGAACTGAGGATCAAGGAAAAGTGTTTCAGCAGAACAATCGTTTATTACATATTCGATTTCAGGGGCGGACAGTCTTAAATTAAGAGGAACAAAAACAGCACCTATCTTTGACACAGCAAAGAAAACCTCTAAAAATTCATGAGAATTGTTTAATAAAACAGAAACTCTGTCCTCCTTTTTTAGACCTATTTTAAGCAGGAAATTCGAAAGGCGGTTTATCCTTGTATTCAGCTCATTATACGTTATAGGTGTATTTTCGTCTATTAAGGCAATATGCCGGGGAGTCAGTAAAGACCATTTTCTTATCCAATCCGCAATATTCATAAAAAAACCTCTCTGTATACAGTATACAAATACAAAAAGATTTTAATCTGTAGGAGCAGGTTGTCAAGCAAAAAGATAATCCTTTGTACTCCAGAAACACATTATAAGAGTCATTTATCCTCTTCGTGCAGATAATCTTTCCGGGAGATGGAGGTATAATTTGAGGTTTAAGGACTTATATCTCAATTGGATTGTAAATTTCTGTAATTTGGGTAAAAATATTGATATTACGTTCAAGTTTAGTTTATACAGAAGAATGCGAAATAAGGCAGCTTTTCTCTGGATGCAAACAGGAAATATTTTGCAAAGGTTAGATATCTGTGATATTAATTCACCATGAAAACAAACAGGTGGGATGACCATTATGCCCGCCGGGCCAGAGAAGAAAAATGGCTCGCAAGATCGGTTTATAAACTTCAGGAAATTGACAGTAAATATAAAATAATTCGCAGGGGTGAGCGAATACTCGATCTTGGGTGCTATCCGGGCTCATGGTCCCAGTACGGGATTAAAAAAGTAGGTCCCCAGGGGCAGGTTGCGGGAATTGATCTCTTTAAGCCGGTTCAAATCTCGTCTCCCAATTATATATATATACAGGCCGATGTACTTGCCATTGACGTTGAATGGCTGATTAATGAGTTAGGTCCGAGGGATGCAGTTATTAGTGATCTGGCCCCGCAAACCACCGGTGTAAGATCAATGGATGCAAGCCGTTCCATTCTGCTTGCAAGAAGGGCTGGCGATATTGCCGCAGCGTTATTAAGGGATGGCGGTCGGTTCGTGTGCAAGGTGTTTGAAGGGGAGGATGTCAGGGAACTCAAGTCCTGGGTATCATATCATTTTAAACAGGTCCGGTTGTTCAGACCTAAAGCTACCAGGAAAAGGAGCAGGGAGGTATACATTATCGGACTGGATTTAGTTGAACACTAAATGCTTCGGCAGCTGAACAGCCTGTTTTTCAGCCCTGATAACTCCCGCCTGCTGAAAGATAATAAACTACCCCGCCGCAGAGCAGCGGGGTATCTTAAAAAGCATTGAACGCC
>DAINAR010000049.1:0-22992 GCA_036733345.1 Deltaproteobacteria bacterium
TCCGTGAAAGCCGGGCCGGTAATTATCTTTGCAGTATGGCCTTTTTCCTGATATATTACTCTGGCAATAATATATGTCAATGTTGTCATCCCGGACTTGATAAGCCTGCCCCGGACCCCGATCCGGGGGGATCCAGTCAAGCATGTTTCTGGATTCCGGCTGGAGTTTATCCCGGACTTGATTCGGGGCCGGAATGACGGTTGATACCCCTTAGCTTGCTGCGGGGTAGTTCATTCGCCGGAGTAATAAGAATGGACACAGACAATACCTCGAAAGGTTGGGAAAGGCGATTTGAATAAAATTAGCGGCTTTTTAATGCTGTTATGGCTCAGACAATAAGGAAGCACCATGATCCTCGGACTTGATGTTGGCGGTACTCATACAGATGCCGTAATAATTGATGAAAACGGCATTGTTGCAGAGACTAAAACCCTCACTGGAGATGACCTTCTTGAAACGCTCAGGTTATCTATAAAAGACACTGTCTCTGATATTGACACAAATCTGATCCAAAGGCTTGTCTTTTCTACGACAATGGCAACCAATGCCATCGTTCAGGACCGCCTGGAAGAGACGGGCATGATTGTATCTGCGGGGCCCGGTATGGATCCTGATTGGTTTTCTGTCGGACCATCCTTTCATGTTGTCGAAGGCTGTCTTGACCATCAGGGTCTTGAAGCAATGCCGCTGAATAAAAATACTGTCTTGAGGGCCTCAGACATTATACGAAATAAAGGAATAAATGTCATCGGAGTTGCAGGGAAATTTTCCGTTCGCAACCCTGAACACGAGAAACAGATTGCCGACTGGATTGGAAATTCATTTAACCATATTGCCCTTGGCCATCATATGTCCGGTGCCCTGAATTTTCCAAGGCGCATTGCAACCACGTATCTGAATGCCGCCCTCTTTTCCATCCACCGCAAATTTTCAGAGTCCTTAATAAGTATACTCGACGAACAGGGACTCAATGCCCCCCGCTACCTGTTAAAGCCTGACGGCGGTACGGCCGGGCTTGGCCTGATAAGGTCATTTCCTGCCCAGACAGCGCAGTCCGGACCCGCTGCCAGCGTTATGGGCGCCCTTGCCCTGGATGGCTGCCATGGCACGACGCTTGTTCTTGATGTGGGCGGAACCACAACTGATATCTCTGCTGTACTGGATGGCGTACCTCTTCTTGATCCAACCGGCATAAAACTTGGGCCATACCTGACCCTGGTCCGTTCTCTCAATACTTACTCTATCGCAATCGGCGGAGACAGCGAAGTTAAAATCGAAAATAATGATTTAAAAATCGGTCCACTGCGTAAAGGAATGCCTGTTGCCTTCGGAGGCACTGCACCCACCCCAACAGATGCAATGATCACACTTGGCATACTTGATGCCGGCAACAGGGATTACGCAGTAAAGTCAATGGAGAGACTTGGCGGACCTGCTGGCTGGGACGGGGTAAAGACGGCTGAAAATATCATGGACAGGATGTCGGGAATCATTGCTGATGCTGCAAAAACTTTTATCAATGATATCAATTCAAGGCCTGTTTATACTATCCACGAAGTTATTGAAGATCAAAAGATTGAACCGTCATCAGTTGTTGTTATTGGAGGTCCTGCTCCGCAGATTGCACCATTTATAGGAAAGGCTCTGGGGCTCCCTCACCGCGTGCCTCCCAGTTTTGGAGTTGTCAACGCAGTTGGTGCGGCTGTTGCCAGGGTCACTTCCGAGATTATTCTTCAGGCTGATACTGAACGCGGCACCGTCATGATTCCGGAGGCAGGGATTCATGAAAAAATTGATCAGAATTTTGATATGGACTCAGCCATAGACATGGGCAGAAAGGCACTTAAAACCTCTGCCGCCGAAATCGGTGCCGGTACGGATGCCATTGAAATTTCGATAACAGAAAAGCAGGTTTTTAACATGATCAGGGGTTATTCAAGAACCGGCCGGAATATCCGGCTTAAGATGTGCATAACACCGGGAATTATCCCGGAATGGAAAAGAAAGGCGTAAATATCATGAAGGCTGAACGCAGAACAGGGTTGGTTTTTTTTCCTGCATTTGACTGGGCTATAAGCCCCACGCATCCTGAACGTGAAGAACGCCTGCTCTACACTCAGGACCAGGTTCTTGAAGAAGGGCTTCTGGATATTGACGGAATCGTCGAATATAAAATACGGCCTGCTGATTTTGATGATATAAGGCGCATCCATTTTTGTGTACCTGATGAGGGGGCCGTAACAACTGAAAGCCATATGATATCAGCCGGAGGATGTCTTGTTGCGGCCGATGCAGTCCTCAGTGGAGAAGTAGACAGTGCCTTTGCACTGGTTCGTCCACCCGGACATCACGCCATGCGGGTGGTTCATGGAAACCGGGGGTTCTGCAATATTAATATCGAGGCAATCATGATTGAATATCTGCGTGAAAAATACGGTATTCGCAGGATTGCCATCGTTGACACAGACTGTCACCACGGTGATGGCACTCAGGACATCTACTGGCATGATCCTGACACACTTTATATCTCCATCCACCAGGATGGGCGAACGCTCTATCCCGGTTCCGGATTTCCCAATGAGGCAGGTGGACCAAATGCCCTGGGAGCAACTGTTAATATACCGCTTCCTCCACAGACAGGAGAAAAAGGCTTTCTCTACGTCATGAATGAACTTGTTATGCCCCTTCTCAATAAATTTCAACCGGAAATAGTCATAAACTCGGCCGGACAGGACAACCACTTTAATGATCCTATTACAGACATGAACTTTTCTGCACGGGGTTATGCCACCCTGAATGCAATTCTAAAACCTGATATCGCCGTACTCGAGGGAGGATATGCAGTTGAAAATGCCCTCCCCTATGTAAATGTCGGAATCATAATGGCAATGGCCGGTATTGACACATCCACCGTAAAGGAACCTAATTACGACAGGGACTATAAGCCGCAGCCATCATACATTACTCAGGAAATTGAAAAACTGGTTGATGAGATGAAACATATGTTTCTTGAGGATAAGATCTCGAAACCTGAATATAGCCAGGGCCAGATTATTGAGAGAATAAAAGATATTTATTATGACACGGACGGAATCCGTGAAAGACAGCGAGAGAGCATACGATACTGTAAGGATTGTGCGGGTGCCCTTTCAATAGAATCAGCATCAAGCCTGGGACAGCATATATTTGGTGTTCGGATTCCGTATGGGGCCTGCACGGCCTGCATGGAAACTGCATTATCATGGTTTGAAAACGCATCACACGGATCTTTTAACAATATATACCTGCAGGACAGAGTTAAAGGAACATACGAGAGAAAATAATCCTGTTATAAGGCATATCCTGCAACTGGATCATTCGCCTCAACCTGGATTTAGCCACATTTAGTAAAACCACAAAAATGACATGTCATACAGCCTTCCTCAAAGCTTATGGGCTGGCCGCATTCAGGACATGCAAGACCGGACAGGCTCCTTTGCTTCTTTTCAACCCGCTGATCACTAAGATATCTTTTCTCAAGTACCCGGCTGATTGCATCAGGGATAGACAATACTAAACCGCCCTTTTGAAATACCGGGTGCTCACCTCCAATACCTTTAAGCTGTTCAGTAATCTTTTCAACTCCCACGCCGGATCTCAGTGCAAGGGAAACAAGTCTGCCGATTGCCTCTGTCTTGGCGGTGGTTGACCCTCCTGATTTTCCAATTGTTGCAAATACCTCGAAAGGCCTTCCTTTATATTCCGTTACAGTAACATAAAGCGTTCCCAGACCAGTAACCATCTTGGAAGTAAAACCTTCAAGCGTTTCAGGCCTCTCCTTTACAGCCAGCATAAATTCACTTTCAGGCCTTTTGCCGTTTTCATGATTGAAAGAGAGAACCTGGTTTTCCTTGCTCCCGTCCCTGTATATTGTAACCCCCTTGCATCCCAGCTTGTAGGCCAGATTATAAACCTTCTGGACATCATCCACGGTGTCACTTCGAGGCAGGTTTACCGTCTTTGAAACAGCGTTATCAGTATACTTCTGAAAAGCTGCCTGCATCCGGACATGCCATTCCGGAGTAACATCATGGGCTGTAACAAAAACATCCCTTACATCCCCGGGTATACTGCCTATATCCCGTATGCTTCCTTTGCCGGCAATTTCGTCCATCAGATCTTTGCCGTAAAAGCCTCTTTCTATGGCAACCTTTTCAAAAAATGGATTCACTTCCCCCAGTTCATCATTATCCATGACACGCCTGATAAAACTTAATGCAAATAACGGCTCGATACCGCTTGAGCATTCAGCAATTATGCTCAGCGTGCCTGTCGGAGCAATGGTAGTAATTGCGGCATTTCTATATTTGCAGTCCGCATCGGGTCTGTCTTTAAATACACTCCTGTCAAAATTTTCAAAAACACCTCTTTCTTTTGCCAAATCTTTAGATGCCTCATGAGATTCCTTCTGAATAAACCCCATAACCTCTTCGGCTATTTCAAGTGCTTTCTCTGAATTATATGGAACCTTCAACTGATAAAGCATGTCCGCAAAACCCATTACACCAAGACCGATCTTCCTGTTTCCTTTGACCATTCTATCAATTTCCGGAAGAGGGTATTTAGAACAGTCAATACTGTCATCCAGAAAGCGCACAGCCAGCCAGACTGCTTCCTTAAGGCCTGCATAATCAATTTCCGGATTTTTATCGGTCTCACCTTCTGATCCATTTTTTTCCAATACAAACCTGGAAAGATTTATTGACCCAAGATTACATGCCTCCATGGGCAGCAAAGGCTGTTCCCCGCAGGGATTTGTGCTCTCAATATCACCAAGCTCCCTGGTTGGGTTGTCCCTGTTGATTCTATCTATAAAGACAATGCCAGGGTCACCGGTCTTCCAGGCCTGACTTACAAGTGCATCATATACCTCTGCTGCGTTCAACTCTCCGGCCTTGGATTTATCTCCCGGATCTATTAAATCGTAGTTATCCCCTCTCTGGACAGCCTCCATAAATATATCCGTGACTGCTACAGATATGTTGAAGTTGTTCAATTCATTATCCCTGTCTTTACAATATATGAATTCCATTATATCAGGGTGATCAACCCTGAGAATACCCATGTTTGCACCGCGCCGAGTACCGCCCTGCTTAACCTGCTCAGTCGCTGTGTTAAAAATTTTCATGAAAGAAACCGGACCGGAAGCGATACCTCCAGTGCTCCCTACTCTGCTGTTTTTCGGCCTGAGACGGGAAAAGGAAAATCCTGTTCCTCCACCGGATTTGTGGATTAACGCGGCGTTTTTTACCGCATCAAAAATACCCTCTATGCTATCCTCGACCGGCAGAACGAAACAGGCGGCTAATTGACCAAGGCTTCTGCCTGCATTCATCAGAGTAGGAGAATTCGGCAGGAATCTTAATCCGGCCATCAAATCGTAAAAAGTATCCTCCATTTTTTCAACAAAGGGGTCGTCATGATATTTCTTCTCAGCACCCGCTATATGGCAGGCTACTCTCCTGAACATCTCTTCCGGGGTTTCTATAACATTGCCGTTTTCGTCCTTTTTAAGGTATCTTCTTTCAAGAACCGTCCGTGCATTATCAGAAAGAACAAGCCCGTTTTTTACAAAAATTGATTTATTAAATCGAAATGGAGAGGGCTTTTCCAGGCCATATTCGATAAGTTTTTTCTCGATAATCTTCTCCACCATCGACATTGTAATAGTATTTTGTTTCATTTTTGCAATTTCATCTCTTAAAAAACGACTGATGTTCATTGCCTGGTCTGTATTTATAGGATTCTCTCGGATAAGCAGATCAGAAAACCTTTGATCGTCCCACCTGTAGGCAGACAAATCAAAACGACCCTCTTCTGTTATTAAAAACTTGTCATTCTGGCCCATGAACATCCTCCTGCAAGATTTAAGAATGGTGCTTTTTACTTATTGACGGCGCTGTAAAAAGTCAGTATCTGCAAAATCTGTCATCTCGATCCCGCCACAGGCAGGAGAGAAATCAATAGCTCCTCTAACAAAATTAAATATGTTTTTAGCCAGCTTTCATTAAAAAATATGCATTTGATGGAATTGACCTCAATTCCATATATATAAAAACCGCAAATATAGAAGAATTCGGTGTGCTAACAGTATCAGGATACTAAAAGAGAAAAATTGATTCCCCATTATCGTGGGAAAAATGGTATTTGAGAAAAAATCACCATCAACCATTAAAGCCAGGAAAAAACAGATCACTTTTTTCTATCATATATATTAAATTATATTGTCAAACACAATATATAGTATGTCAAGAAGAAATTACTCAATATCTGATATGCAATAAAAAATTGCTTTAACACTGACATTTTCACCAACATGGTTTCAGGGTGTCTCTCCCTTACTAATACGGGCTCGACATATCCTCTTCGCCGGAATGACGGGAAGAGAGCTTTTTTGACTTTTTGAGAGTTCGTCAATATTGATATATTTATAATAATTTAGTATCTCTTAATACATCAAGAATATCCAGCAAGGAGAATAAATATTAAATGACTATCAAACACGGTTTTCAACTGATAAAGGAACAATATATTAAGGAATATAATACTCATGCCACGCTTTTACGCCATATAAAGACAGGCGCTGAACTGCTATCCCTTTCCAACAACGATGAAAATAAGGTCTTTGGAATATCTTTCCGCACTCCACCGGCAGATTCAACAGGGATTGCACATATTCTTGAACACTCGGTCCTTTGTGGATCGCGAAAATACCCATTAAAAGAACCCTTTGTAGAACTATTAAAGGGCTCATTAAACACCTTTCTAAATGCTTTTACATACCCTGATAAGACCTGCTACCCCGTGGCCAGCAAAAATACTCAGGACTTTTACAACCTAATAGATGTTTATCTCGATGCCGTATTTTATCCCCGTTTGACACAATCTATATTTCAACAGGAGGGATGGCATTATGAATTGGAAAATGAGGAGAGCCCACTTTCTTTTAAAGGGGTTGTGTTTAATGAAATGAAAGGGGCCTATTCCTCCCCTGACAATGTTCTTTCCGAAAAATCTATTCAATCTCTATTTCCGGATAATTCATATGGCTTTGACTCAGGCGGCGACCCGAAAAAGATACCCGATCTTACATATGAAGAATTTATGGAGTTTCACAAAAAATACTATCATCCATCCAATGCACGTATCTGGTTTTATGGGAATGATGATCAGGATGAACGTCTGAAGCTGACGGATGAATATCTGAAAGAGTTTGATTCAATCAATGTTGATTCGATAGTTCAATTACAGCCCTCGTTTCAAAAACCAAAAAGCTGCGTTTATCCTTTTGCTGCAGGAAAAGATGATCCCTCAATGAACAAAGGAATGATAACGCTCAACTGGTTGCTGCCTGAAACCGCAGATGTTAAACGAAATCTTTCTTTTCATCTGCTTGAGTATATACTGCTGGGCATGCCCGCTTCACCTCTGCGCAAGACATTAATAGAGTCTGGTCTTGGAGAGGACCTCGCAGGTGAAGGCCTTGGAAGTGAATTGCGTCAAATCTATTTTTCCACAGGACTTAAAGGCATAAGGATAGAGAATGCTGAAAAAATCGAAAGCCTTATCCTGGATACCATGTCCAGGCTGACTCGTGAAGGAATTGATCCCTTTACAATAGAGGCTGCTCTAAACACTATAGAATTCCGATTAAGGGAAAATAACAGCGCTTCTTTTCCGCAGGGCCTTATGCTTATGCTCCGTTCTTTAACCACCTGGCTTTATAATGGAGATCCTCTTTCCCTGCTCAGCTTTGAAAAGCCTTTGGAAAAAATCAAACAACAGATAAATTCCAATAAATCTTTTTTTGAAGAAATGATAAGTAGATATTTTCTCGCAAACCAGCACCGTACCACAATACTTTTCAAACCTGATCCTTATCTTCGCGAAAAGGATGAAAAGTCTGAAAAGGATCTTTTGATCAGTATTAAATCAACCATGACTCAGGATGACATAAATCATACTATTAAAAATACCCTCGAACTCAAGCGACTTCAGGAAACGCCAGACCCGCCTCAGGCCCTTTCAACCATACCCAGTCTAAGGCTTTCGGACCTTGAACGAAAAAACCAGAAATTTCCATTGACATTAATCGAAGACAGAAATTCAAAGATATTGTTTCACGACCTTTTTACAAATGGAATTGTCTATATGGACATTGGTTTTGATCTACAGTGTCTGCCAGAAACTCACATCCCGTACATTCCTCTTTTCGGCCGCGCACTTGTAGAGATGGGGACAGACAAAGAGGATTTTGTTCAGCTTACGCAGCGAATCAGTCGTAAGACAGGCGGAATTCACCCATTATCATTTACCTCTGCTGTAAGAAATTCAAGACGCGGAGCTCAGTTTCTTTTCCTTCGTGGAAAGGCAATGCAAAGCCAGGCCCGTGAACTGACGAGTATCCTGAAAGATATTCTTCTTGGAATTCAACTGGACAACCGGGAAAGATTCAGGCAGATGGTGATGGAGGAAAAGGCAAGAATGGAGAAACGTATAGTTCCTCAAGGACACCAGATAGTTAATCTGCGACTGCGTTCTCATTTTGGTGATGCCTACTGGGTAGCTGAACAGATAAATGGTATCAGTTATCTGTTTTTCCTGAGAAAACTCACAAGCCTCGTAGAAGAAAAATGGCCTGAAGTCCTTACTGTACTCATGCAAATCCACAAAACTCTTATCAATAAAAATACATCGGTTTTTAATATCACTCTGGATGAAAAAGGTTTTAACAATTTTCAGCCGGATTTGAATGAACTTATTTCCGCTCTGCCTTTATTTCCATCTGAAAAACCTGATTGGCATTATAAAAATCCTGTGATCCCGGAAGCCATGACAATGCCTTCTCAAGTCAATTTCGTAGGAAAAGGAGCAGATCTTTCAAGATTTAATTATCAGTTTCATGGCTCAACATTAGTCATAACACGGTACCTGCGCAATGCATGGTTATGGGACCGAATCAGGGTTCAGGGCGGTGCTTACGGTGCCTTCTGTCTTTTTGACCGTTTAACCAATGTACTTACATTTGTATCATATCGTGACCCCAACCTTGAAAAAACACTTAATTCCTTTGATCTCTCAGCACAATTCCTCCGTAAGTCTGATTTCAGTGACGATGAAATAGAAAAGAGTATAATAGGAGCCATCGGTGACATTGATGCACATCTGCTTCCTGACGCAAAAGGATATACATCGATGATTCATTATCTTACTGGTAATACGGAGGAAATTCGCCAGCAGACGAGGGATGAAGTATTGTCAACCACTTCATCACATTTCAGGGCATTTGCCGACGAGCTTGACCATGTTAGGAAAAATGGTGTCGTCAAGATCCTCGGATCTGCTGGCGCTATTGAAGAACTTTCAAGAAAGAATCCCGGATGGATTAATGTGATTGAGGTACTTTAATCCGCCGGCGGACGAGGGTTAATTCCCCGCCGCTTGCGGCGTTGCATTGCCTTTATAGATACCCCGCTTCTCTGCGGCGGGGTCGTTCATTTTTTTTGTGCATGGCAAGGCAATGATTTATTTAACTTAATGATTTATTAATTTTTTATGAAGCTTCATTTGTCAACTTCCGGCTGAAATGCTATAAAACTATCGGTGTCTATGACAGGCTCAGTTGCTATTGGCGGTTTTAAAAAACCGGCATTTTATCGACAACGGCAAGGCAATCCAGGGAACCAAATCATAATTACTATTACAAGACTATATGAATTTTGTCATCCCTGCTTTGCAGGCCAATCACGTAGTTAAACGTTTTGGTTCAGCTGCAAATAAACAGGAAATCGGTAGATGAACAAATATACTGTTAAATTTTTGCCACACAATATTTCAATTGATGTTGGAAAAGACACAACAATTGCAGAAGCTGCGCAAAAGGCCGGTGTATATATTAACAATATTTGCGGTGGAGAAGGTGTATGTGGTAAATGCCGTATTCAGGTATTAAAGGGAAAGACCAATCAAGAAAAGGAGCAGGGTTTTTTACTGGCATGCCAGACAGAGATCCAGGACAATCTTGAAATCATGATTCCACCGGAATCAAGAAATGAAGTGCTACAGATTCTCACTAATGAAAGTACCGAAGCTTCCGAAAAGCCAGGCCTGTTGCCTCTTGCAAGAAAAATCTACATGGAACTTTCTCCTCCAGGTCTTGAAGATAATACTGCCGATACGGAACGGATCTACAGAGAATTGAAGAAAGAGATTAAGTGCAACTCCTTTTATATGCCCTTGGAATGCCTTGAAAAACTTTCTGAAAAACTCAGGAAAAATGAATGGAAAATTACAGTAACCCTATCCATTGACAAAGACCATTGCCAAATACAGAAAATCGAGCCACATAACACCACATTACGCTCATATGGTATTGCTGTTGATATCGGAACTACAACTGTTTCCTCCCAGCTTATTGAATTACGTTCAGGCAAAGTAATTGGCACGGAAGCCAGCGGCAATCTCCAGTCAGGGTTTGGTGAAGATATAATATCAAGAATAAGTTATGCCTGTGAAAAAGATGGGATTATACCTTTGAATAGAGCCGTTGTTAACACTGTTAATAATCAGGTCAGAAAACTGGCAGATGAGAATGACGTTTCTGTTGAGGATATTGACGCTATAGTGGCAAGCGGAAATACGACCATGAGTCATTTGCTTCTAGGTATTTCACCGTGCTCAATTCGCATGGAGCCGTATGTTCCCACTTCTTATGTGTACCCCAGGATTAATGCAGGGGATATTGGCATCGAAATCAGCAAAAATGGGATATTGGAAACCCTCCCGAGCGTTGCCGCATACGTCGGAGGAGATATAGTTGCAGGTGTTCTCTCCTGTGGAATTACAGAACATAATGAGGTCAGGGCCTTAATTGATATCGGTACAAATGGAGAAATTGCATTAGGCAACAACGAATGGATTTTAACCTGCTCGGCATCGGCCGGGCCGGCATTTGAGGGCGGCGGCACAAAGTGCGGTATGCGGGCCGTAAAAGGCGCCATTGAAAGAATAAACATGTCCGGCGGTCATCTGAAATTCACAACAATTGGCAATATAAAGCCAAGAGGAATATGTGGCTCAGGCATGATTGACGGTATTTATGAGCTTGTGAAAAACGGTATTATTAATGCAAACGGGAAATTCCAGAGAGATCTTAAGGATCAAAGGCTGACCTTTGAAGATACTATACCTCAATATATTATTGCCTGTAATGAAGAAACCGAAACTGGCAGGGCCATAGTTATAACAGAATCTGATATTGATAATCTTATTAAAGCAAAAGCAGCGGTTTTTGCGGCATTTAAATCACTAATCGATTATGTCGGGCTGGCATTTGATGATTTGGAAGCAATATATGTGGCCGGAGGGTTTGGAAATTTCCTGAATATTCCCAAGTCCGTTGCAATAGGTCTGTTGCCTGATATACCACATCAGAAAATACATTTTGTAGGTAACAGCTCTCTTAACGGGGCGAGAATGTGCCTTTTGTCTGAATCGTCCCTTGAAAAATGCATTAATATATCAAAGTCTATGACAAATATTGAGCTTTCAAATTATCATCCCTTTGCGAATGAATATATTGCTGCCCTTTTTCTGCCTCATACTGATCTCAGACTTTTTCCTTCTGCAGACTTCTGATTTATTTTCTTCTCTTCTGCTGACCGGTTGCAGGGAAATACTGGCTGAACAAATTCATATTCAGGAGGCCGGCGGAAAATAAAGTGAGAAAACAGTCTCTCCTGAATTATAACAATCGTCCTTTTCTTTGCAAAAGCTGCATGCGCTGATCCTTCCAGGGCATATATCGTCATCTTTAGGGATAAAACCGCATTTTGAAGACTCCATATGTATCTCAAAATTATAACGTTCAGAAAATATTCTGGTTCGGAGAAGATCTGCCCCTTTGCCTCCGGCATTGAAATCAAAAGGGGTTTTGGAAGAGTAACTCATTGTCTGCTGAGTTACAAAGAAACCCTCGAAAATCCTTTTCTGAGCTTCTTCTGAAATTCCAATGCCATAATCGTGAACAACCAGCTCGGAACCTTCTCCCTTTTTTCGTACAATAATCTCTATTTTCCCTTCATCCGGAGTGTTTTCGATGGCATTCTTCACCAGACAGTCAATTACCTTGTTCATTACATCAGGCGGCATTGAAAATGGCGGCGGGGTGTCAATCACTGTAATAATCTCAACCTGACGATGAGCAAAGTACGGTTTTAAAAACTCGAGCCTTTCTTTTAGAAATTCATCCAGGTGGATTATCTTTGAATCCAGTTCTTTCGGGCCGAATAATTCCTGAATCTTTTTCCTGATTCGTTCAATTACAATTGTGCTTTTACCCTCCTCCTCAATCAGCACCTCAAGTTCATCCTGGCACTGATCCAGCAATAAAGAAAGAAGGCCATAGCTCCTAAACTCCCTGTTAAGCATTATATCTTCGACTTCGTACTGAATTTCCCTTATTCTATCAACGTTTCTCTTTGCCATCTCCACATTGGGCTTCCAGTTCTTTTCGGATAAATCTCCCAGTTTCTTCATCAAAAGATCTAAAGAACCAGAAAGAACAGCTACTGGAGTCTTCAGCTCATGGGAAAGGTGATTTATTACTTTGTCTTTCGCCCGGTTCAGACTTTTTACCTCTTCGTATGAATTCTTCAACTCCTCATTTACACGCGCATTTTCTACAGAAAGGGCAACCGTTCCTTCTATCATAGTCAGTAAATCAACATCATCCTGGTTAAAATAACCTTGTTTTTTATTAATAGCACATAATACACCTCTTATTTTCTCATAAGTCCTCAAAGGTAGATCAAGCATATTCCGGGAATGGAAACCTAACTGGCTGTCCACCTTTGCGTAAAAATCCGGATCTTTTGAAGTATCAGTTACGATAACCGGTTCTCCTGTCTTTAATACCTTTGCCGCTACCCCAGCGTCCGCGGGAAAGCGCAAATTACTGGCCCGGCTTTGGGTCGCTGTGTCTTCATAAACTGCTCCAACAAAATAGAGTTCATTTTTTGCTTCATCCAGCAGAATAACAATAGAGGCTTCTGTATTTAAAAGCCGATTTACTTCACCATTAATATAAAACAATAGATCATCCAGTGAGGGATATTCTGGCAGGGCCATGCTTATACGCAATATGGCTTCATTAATACGGGAAAGCCTCTTTTCCTTGGAAATATCCCTTAAAATTGAAATCATTCCGGAGGTTTCGATTTCCGATTCAGCGTAATAGGCGGCCTTTACTGATACATCCAGCAGTCTTCCGTCCTTTGTAAGGCGTTGCGTTTCGTGCGAAAGGAGCGTCTTTTCCTTAAAAAGGCGTCTTACATTTTCAACAGTCTCCCGCTTAAGTTCTGGCGGAATAAAAGGAATAGTTTTCCCTTCGAGTTCATCAAATGTCCAACCAAAAACAGTTGTAAATTCTGAATTAATATATGTGACCCTGCCATCAATGGTAAAAACAGCAACAGGGTAGGGAACAAAGTCAAGCAGTGTCCTGTATCGTATTTCGGATTTTCTAACAGCTTCCTCTGCCTTTTTACGTTTTGTGAGATCCTGAAACGTTTCTACAGAGCCGGTTATATTTCCTTTCGCATCTATCAATGGCGCGGCTGTAAAAAAAAACCATTTCCCTGTTTCTCCCTTGTCTGGAAAAAAGACTTCCGCCTGAAATGCTCCGTCTTTTAATGCGAATTTTTTTAGTTTCCCTCTGTAATACTTTTCTACTTCTTCTACAGGCGTTCTATCTACAATAAAATCTGCAAGAATCGGTCTCTGCTCGGGATAAAAGGCAACCCATTGATTCTGTGTGCCGATTATTTCGGATGCCGAAATACCTGTAAGGAATTCATATGCCTTGTTGCAGTGTGTTGTTATATGATCGATATCTATTACCAGCGTAGGAATTGAATTCCCATTCACAATCTGGGAGAATTTCTGTTCGCTCTCACGAAGTGCTTGCTCAACCGACTTGTGTTTTTTTGCTTCAGCCTCCAAATCCCTTACACGTTTTTCCAACTCCTGGTAGGTTGGTTTTTCAGGCATTTGATTGTCCTCCAATCATGAAACAGGAGATTACATATGTTAAGACCTGTTTTGAATTTTGGGAAAAACTCTCCCTATAAGAATATCCAGTCAATTCATACACAAAAAAAAAGAAGACCTCTTTACTCAATTTACAACAGGGAAAAAACCCTGATTTAGGTGATTATCAGGATCAATATAAGGCTGCTCAAGGAGAATACTTAAATAGTTTATAATGTAGGCTCATAATCCTAAAAAAAGCGGTAATAAAAAAATTGATAAACAGTATATTTGATTTGTTCAACAGGCGTTTACTCTTGACAAACGATAATATGTAAAATAACAATATTAGTAATTTTGGTCTCTTGTCAAGAAAATGAGTTGGTCCCTCTTCTTTCATCCCTATCTATCTCAAAAATATGTAATGTTGAAAATTGGTTCTTTAAAACTGGAAAATTGCCTCATAATGGCGCCTATGGCAGGAATAACCAATCTTCCCTTTCGTCTTATAGCAAAAAAGATGGGGGCAGGCCTGGTAACTACTGAAATGATAAGCGCAGCAGGACTGATCATGTCCCATAAAAGGACAGGTCAATACCTGAAAAGCGACCCGTATGAGAAACCGCTTTCAGTCCAGCTTTTTGGATCAGAACCTGCACCTATTGCCAGGGCGTGCCAGATCGCTATTGACTCCGGAGCAGATATGGTTGACATAAATATGGGATGTCCAGTTAAAAAAGTTGTTAAAACCGGAGCTGGAGGCTTCCTGTTACGCACTCCCGAAAAAATCAGAAAAATTGTTGGTGCCGTCCGAAATATCTGCACCGTACCCCTGACTGTTAAAATTCGAACCGGATGGTCTAATAATGAAAATTTTGTGCTTGAAATTGCACAAATGATAGAAGGTGAAGGAGCCGATGCTATCACAATCCACCCGCGATTTGTTACTCAGGGCTTCTCCGGTTCTGCGGACTGGTCAATAATATCGATGTTGAAAGATGCCTTGAACATACCCGTGATTGGAAGTGGAGATATAGTTACTCCAAATCTTGCCCTCCAAATGAAAAGACGTTCCGGATGTGATGGTATTATGATAGGCAGAGGAGCTATTGGAAATCCATGGATTTTTCAGCAAATCCAGGATCTTGAAAGATCATCTGAATACAATTACCCCACTTTAACAGATAGAAAGTCTTTGATACTCGAGCATTTTATTCTTTTAACACGTTTTATGGGTGAAATCGTGGCATCCAGGATGATGAGAAACCTTCTTATCTGGTATACAAAGGGCCTCCCGAACAGCTGCAGTTTCCGGAGGTCTTTCACCAGTATTTTTGATTATAAATCTCTGGTATTGTCTTTGGACAATTATTTTTTATCAATTAGCGAAGGAAAAGGATGATAGTAAAGCTTGCAAAAACTGCAGGATTTTGCATGGGTGTTCGGCGGGCCATGGAAATGACCTTAGCTGAATCAAATAAAAAAGACGGCCCGCTTTTTACTTATGGCCCCTTGATTCACAATAATCAGGTGCTTGAACTGCTATCTTTAAAGGGTGTGAAATCAATTAATAACCTTGAAGGGATACATAAAGGCAGGATAATAATACGTGCACATGGAATCCCTCCAAACGAACGTGAGTCTTTAAAAAATTCAGGGTTAAAGCTCCTTGATGCCACTTGTCCCAAAGTCGCAAAGGTTCAATCCATTGTGCAGTCCTATACCAAAAAAGGTTATGCTGCAGTAATAGTAGGAGATAAAAATCATGCAGAGACCATTGGTTTAACTGGTCACGCGAGTGGGCCTGTTTATGTTATTAATAATATTCAGGATATCCGAAATTTACCAGCCCTGAATCCGGTTTTCGTCGTTGCCCAGACAACACAGGACGAACAAAACTTTAATGATATTGTAGGAGCTCTTAAAAAACGTTTCCCGGATATTTTAGTTTTTGACACAATATGTGATGCAACACATCAGCGGCAGAGCGAGGTAAGGAGCTTTGCAGGTGAAGTTGATGCACTTGTTGTGGTTGGAGGATACCAGAGTGCAAACACAAAACGTCTCGCGGAGATCTCGAGGAATTCGAACCTGCCAACATTTCATGTTGAGACTGAAAAGGATCTTGACCTGAATATTCTTTCAGAAATGAACACAATAGGTGTTACTGCAGGGGCCTCAACACCCAACTGGATGATAAAAAATGTTGTCAGCGCCATTGAAGGAATAAGAAACAGAAGGAAATCATCCCTTTTCCACTTACTGATAAATACAGTAAAATTACTTGTTATGAGCAACGTCCTGGCAGCATTCGGGGCCTTTTCCTTTTGCTGTTTTGCATCTATACTCTCAAAAAATCCAAATCTTGCGTTCCCCTTTATTACCCTGCTGTACATTCATGCAATGCATGTCTTCAACCGCTTCTTTGATAAAGGAGCAAGTTCATACAATGATCCTGAAAGGGCAGTTTTTCTAATAAAACACAAAAATGTATTTGTAATCAGTGGCTTAGCAGCAATTACCACCGCTTTTGCAGTGTCTTACTGCATTGGGATAGCCTCTTTTATTGCTCTGGCAAGCCTGAGTTTTCTGGGTATTTCCTATAGCATTTCATTTATCCCCAAAAAATTTCGTCTAAAAAAACAATTTTCTAAAATTAAAGACATTCCTGCCTCAAGAAGCCTGTTTGAATCACTGGGCTGGCTGGCTGTTATTAGTCTTCTTCCTTTAATTAATGCTTCTACGATTGACTGGCCTGCTGTTTTAACTGCCGGCTTTATTGTCTTTTTATTAAGTTTTTTTAGAGCTGCATTTTTTGAAATTCTTCAGGCCCAGGGTGATCTTATTGCAGGCGTCGAATCCTTACCCATTACCCTCGGTGAAAAGAATACTATCAGAGTTCTTAAAAGCATTATTCTGGCTTTAACAATTATTCTTCTCGCAGCGCCAGCCTTTGGCCTTGTCGACCGTTTTTCTCTTTTAATTCTTATTAGCGTATATGGCCTTTTCTTTTGCCTGTTTGCCTACGAAAAACAATTGCTCTATCCTCGAATTACACTTGAAGCATTAGTAGAGCTGAATTTTATTCTTTCGGGCGCATTCGGCATTATATGGCTGGCTCTAACTTAAATGTCTACCGTCAGCGTTATAATCCCCACGTATAATAGAGCCCGGAAAGTAGTCCGGGCTGTTTCATCTGTATTAAAACAAACATATAAGGACGTTGAAATCATAGTAATAGATGACGGCTCAAGTGATGAAACTGAAAATATTCTTAAAGAGCTTGATCGGCAAATTGTCACCATTGTCCACAAGGAAAACCTTGGCGTATCCGCAGCCAGAAATACCGGAATCAGGGCAGCAAAGGGTGAATTTATAGCGTTCCTTGATTCCGATGATTACTGGCTTCCTAAAAAGCTTGAAGTACAGATTGATTTCTTCAAACGCTGCAAGTCTTCATTAATTTGCCAGGTAGAAGAAATGTGGTTTAGAAACGGAAGACGCGTCAACCCCGGAAAAAAACATGAAAAGCCTTCAGGCTTCATTTTCGGGCCTTCATTAAAATTGTGCCTCGTGAGCCCGTCTTCTGTTTTGCTTAAGCGGTCTCTTATAGATGAAGTTGGATTATTCGATGAAGACTTTCCTGTATGCGAAGACTATGATCTCTGGCTTAGAATCGCCAGCCGGCATCCAATATATTTGATTGAAAAACAGCTGGTTGTAAAAGAGGGCGGCCACTCTGACCAGCTTTCCTCCAGGCTTAAAGGAATGGACCGTTTTCGTATAAAGTCTATTTTAAAACTTCTAAAAAGTGAGATGCTTAACAAAGATCAGATTGAGGCGGCAGTTCACGAACTTTCTGTGAAATGCCGAATATATGGTAATGGCTGTATCAAAAGAAAAAGAGTCGAAGAGGGGAAATTCTATTTACAGCTTCCCGAGAAGCTTAAAAGGCAATTAAAAAGTTGATCTTAGCTTTGAATGCTTCCTTAATTCAACCCATCTTTTTTACTATCTCAACAACCTTATCAACTAAATGAGGTAATGGTTCCAATGAAACCCCTACAATCTGGAGATTTTCCTGTGTCAGAGGTATAACAATTTTTTTTGCCTCACTCGAGCAGACTGCTGAAGCCATTTTTGATGTAACCTCTCCCATCATTGAATTCGACATTAAGATCGTTAACGGACCGATTATTATATCCACATTTTTACTTGTCTGCACTATTGCATTTTCACCAGTAGCACCTCTGTTTGCCCCGGCTTTCATCATAACTGAAGTGGCCATGGAATTTGTACCAAGGCCAAATATCTCCAGGTCATTACCCATAGATTTTCTCAAGCCTTTTATGACGGCAGCCGCAATCCCTCCTCCCTGTCCATCCATTATCATTACTTTCAACATATTCCCCTGAAAAATTGTTTGCATAGTCCGACAAATAAATCTATTTTAGCAGGGAAATCAGATTTGGTTTTCCCCGCGATTTATAAATGCTCCATAAGGTTTAAAATAAAAACTCTATTCGAGGATGTAATGATATCTTTATGTATTCTATTTTCCGCATCTGCGTATCTCCTCGGTTCTATACCTTTTGGAAAGGTCATTGCATGGAGAGCCGGAGGTTTTGATATTACTAAAAGGGGCAGCGGAAATATCGGAGCTACCAACGTAACGAGAGAACTTGGTTTCAAATGGGGCCTTCTAACCCTTGCTTTTGATATAATAAAAGGATTTATCCCGCTGTTTGTATTTAGATATTTTGCTTCACCTGCCGCCGTAACAGGCTTTGAAATTAAACTGGCCTTCATAGCGTTATCCGCCCTTCTCGGGCATCAATTCTCTGTTTTTCAAGGCTTCAAAGGAGGTAAAGGTGTGGCCACGGCCCTTGGAGTATATTTGGGAATTTCTACAGTTACCATGTTTTCCTGCCTCATAGCACTTATTATTTTTATTTTAACTGTCTACAAATGGAATTTTGTTTCATTAGGCTCATTGATTTCTGCATCCGTTACACCTGTTCTCCTTATATCTCTCGGTGAATCGTACGTTATTGTTACTCTATCTGTGATCATAACAGTGCTTATATATTTCAAACACAGAGAAAATATCATGCGGCTGATTAAAGGTGAGGAAAAAGCCTGGAGACAAACAAAATTATCCCAGTAATTCAATCAATCTGTCCAGCTCTTCATCTGAATAAAAATATAAAACAATCCGGCCCTTTTTCCCGCTCTTCATGATCTGTACATTAGTCCCGAGAGATTGTTTAAGTTTATCGGCAACAGCCTGGAAATAATAAGCAAGTTCTGTATCAATATTTTTTGAAGTTTTTTTTCTGCCTTTTACTTTTGCCAGTGTTTCAAGCTGGCGTACTGATAGATTTTTCTTAATAACCGCCTCTCTCAGGGTCTTTTGTCTGGTAATATCTGCTATACCAGCAAGCACACGAGCATGGCCCATTGATAAACGACCATCAATAATATCCTTCTGAATAAACGCAGGGAGCTTCAGGAGCCTGATCGTGTTAGCTATGCTTGACCTGTCTTTTCCCAGTCTTCTGGCAAGCGACTCCTGAGTCTCTCCGGACTGCTCCAGAAGCTTACTGTAAGCTGCCGCCTCTTCAATAGGATTCAGGTCCTTTCTATGAAGATTCTCAATTAAAGCAAGCTCTAAAGACTCTGTTGGTGTTACTTCCTTAACAACTACAGGAACGCGCTCAAGACCTGCTTTTTGTGCAGCCCGCCACCTTCGCTCACCTGCAATCAGGCAATATCCTGATTCTATCCTGCTCACCAATAGTGGGGTAATAATTCCTTTTTCGCGAACCGATGCCACCATAGCTTCCAGCTCCGAATCTGAAAAATCTTCCCTGGGCTGATAAGGATTCGGCTCTATCGCTTCTATTGGGCACTGAAAAAATTTATCACCGGCATATTCAAGATTATTAGCACCGGGAATCAGCGCTGACAAACCCTTTCCCAGTGCCTTTCTTTTCGTCATAGTCTACTGCTTCCTTCCAATAAGTTCCCTGGCGGCAGATAAATAACTCCTGGCACCCTTTGAATTAACATCATAAAGTATTATCGGTTTCCCGTAGCTTGGGGCTTCACTGAGACGAACATTGCGCGGAATAACAGTCTTAAATACACTTTCTCCGAAATGCTCTCTAACCTCATCAGCTACCTGTTGCGATAAATTATTGCGGATATCATACATTGTAAGTAAAATTCCCCCGAGCCTGAGCATAGGATTAAGTCCCCTTTTAACCATTTTAACGGTGGTAATAATCTGTGCCAGGCCTTCCAGTGCATAGTATTCGCATTGCAGAGGAATCATAACAAAGTCAGAAGCTGTCAGAGCATTTACGGTTAAAAAACCCAAAGATGGTGGACAGTCAATGAATATATAATCATAATCATGCTTAAGATTATCAATTGCCTTCTTTATGCGAAACTCCTTATCCGCCATAGAAACCATCTCAACCTCGACCCCTACAAGGTCGTCAGATGCTCCAATAAGATCCATTTTAGCAAGACAGGTTTTATTAATGACTTCCTCCAGCTGAGAATTACCCAGTATTAAATCATAAACCCCTTTTTGGAGGCTGGAACGGTCAAAACCAAGGCCAGTTGTTGCATTTCCCTGAGGATCGCAATCAATAAGAAGACATTTCTTCTCCGCTACGGCCAGAGATGCGGAAAGATTAATGGCGGTTGTTGTTTTTCCTACTCCGCCCTTCTGGTTAGCAACGGTTATAATCTGCGCCATAAATTATTTAGAACTCCTGTCTCTCAGCAATAAAACTAAAATTGCACATGCACGGGATGCTCGTATAATATAATTTTAGAAAAGCATAAAATGACAATCATCGAAATAAACTCCAACGCGGCAAGCCTCCCTGTACGTTGCAGGCAGACAGGCAGCGGGTTATCTTGAAAAGCATTGAACACCCCAGGCGGCGGGGACACCTGTCTGCCTTTTACCAGTTTTTGGCTGGTTGGCTGGCTGGGAGATTATTTAACAGACATAAAAGTTGATAGCACAATCATTATGGTTTGAAAAGCCAAAACAATGTTTCACGTGAAACATTGTCTTATTAATTACCTGAGTATGGGGTTGGTTTTCTCCCGTACGCTATGCTTCCAAAGAGAGTGAAATTATTTTATCAGCCAAATCAGACAAAGACAGTCCTGCAGTACGTGCGGCCAATGGAAAGAGACTGTTTTCAGTCATTCCGGGTATGGTATTGGTTTCAAGTAAGTAAATTTCTTCTTCTCTAACAATCATATCGCTTCTGCTCCATACCCGACATTCAAGGGCTTTATGTGCTTTAATTGCATATTCAACCGCCTTCTCTTTCATGGAAATAGAGAGCCTTGCAGGGCAAATCTCTTCAGTTTCTCCTGTTTTATATTTTGCCTCGAAATCAAAAATTACATGCTTTTTTTTGGGAACTATCTCTATAAGCGGAAATGACTTCAGATTATTATTCCCATAAATACAACAGGTAATTTCTATTCCCTCCAGGTATTCCTCTATAATGACCTCGTAATCACATTGTAATGCCTTTTCTATCCCTCTCTCAAGCTCTTCCTCATTATAACATAAGGATATACCTATGCTCGAACCTTCGCTTACAGGTTTTGTGATTACCGGGGACCCTACATTTTCAAATATATATTGTGCAGAATATTTTTCTCCATTCTTGACAACTACATCTTTCCCAACTGGTAATCCAGCTTTTCTGTAAATATCCTTGCATACTTTTTTATTCATAGCCATAGCGCTTGACAATACACCAGAGCCTACAAAGGGTATCCTTAATATCTCAAGCAGTCCCTGCATCCTACCATCTTCTCCATATTTTCCGTGCAAAAGAATAAAAGCAAGGTCAATATCTTTTTTAGCTTCAATTAGTTCCTTTAAATCATCACGCGGATCAAGTATCCTTATTTCATATTTCCGCCTGTCTAAGGCTTTATAAACAGCCTCAGTGCTTTTTAGTGAAATTTCTCTTTCACTCGACCAACCTCCACCAATTAGCGCTATCTTTATTTTATCCATTTTATATTTTCTTTATCTTTTTTGTTTTTATCATGCCTTTTTATTATATTTTTATTCCAATTAATCATATTGTTCTTTAGTTTATTACTTATATATATAAGATATCAGAGCATTCCCTCGTTCTTTTAACATCAACATTTAATATTTTTTAACCAAATATGCAAATACACAATTTTTTTAAATGGATAATTGTTCCCTCTAAATATATCATATGCTTTCTTTTCAATACTAAATTCTTAAGGTGATAAATTGAAAATTGCAAAAAAAAGTCAAAAATTAAAGTATTCTTGCGTTTAATTTTGTTGACAATTTTTTTAACATACTGTTAATTCTCTTTAACTCCTCGATTATACTTAATATTCTTTTTAATTAATTTGTGCTGCTTTCTCAATTAGTTACAGATCATCCAGGCATTTTACCAACTAACTGAATAATTTATCCTCTGTTAATATCTCAAGCATCTCTAACTTTCTTCTGCTTCCCAGCAACTTTGACCCCAGCTATTGTTTCATATATAAATCATAAACAATCTTTTCATCCTTACTAATTTTTTATTTTCTTAACAAAAGTGTGCCCAAGATTAAAACACGAAATATATAATTTATATTATCTTTGTATTAATTCAATTTCCATAAAACTTTAAAAAAGCCAAAGGTTGCAGTTGTGATTTATTAAAATAAAGATACCTTTGCAAAACTCTTGTGCGCCTCAGGCGCAATCGTTATTTGTCCCAGCCAGAGGCTGGTAACCAGCCTTAGTTACAAGGCCTTATATTATTTTTTTTTATCCGTAAATCTTCCGGAGTCTTTATATGAACACTGCATGGGATCATGTCAAAAAGAGCATAGAGTCCGAAATTC
>DAINAR010000050.1:0-22592 GCA_036733345.1 Deltaproteobacteria bacterium
TGGAGCAGCAGAAGGAAGATACAGGATCTGCTTCAGCCCTGATTAACTGTTTTGGCATACTGATGGGAAGCATTGGCATGACTGTCATATCCCTTGACTGGGGCAGTATAATCCTTGCACTGGGCATTATGAATCTCATTATCGGAATGGTATGCGGGGCGTTGTGGCTGAATATTTCCAGAAAATCCTATGTAGTTAGTGTTCCGGAAAGGTATATCGCTTAAAAATCTGTTATTGACAGTTTCATAAGTAAGGATCTGTCTGTGATAGGAGTAAACTCGCTGAAAAGAAAGCATGGGCGACATCTTATGTAGCAAAGAAAATGCAGGCGCAGTTTGTTTGTATGGCTCATATTATGTGGTACAACTGCGGACATATTACTGGTTTCTAACACCCCGCTGCGCAATACCTTGACATCATTTGAAGTGAGAGGTATGTTTTACAGATCTGGCATAAGCGGAGGAGTATAGATGACGCCGAAACGTACAATCAATGAACAATCCAAATCGGACCAGAAGATCCTGTCAATCGCAACGGCTGCGGCAAAGCTTTTCAGCTCTAAGGGATATGTCGAAACCAGCGGGGAAGACATAGCGGCAGCTGCAAAGATGAGTAAGAGCGCAATATATTACTACTTCAGCAATAAGAGCGAAATCCTGTATTTCGTAATATCTACTTTTCTTGATACCGTGCTGGAAAACGTTCAGCAAGGTTTGGAAGAAACGAAGGACCCTGCGGAGAGACTGAGACTCATCGTCTTTCGACATATCAAAACATATATCGAGAATATGTATCTGGCTAAAACGCTCCTTAACGAAGCTCATAACCTGCCCCCGGCGAAACTTAGAAAGGTTCAGTATAAGGAAAGACAATATTTCGATGCCATTTCAAAAACGATCCTATCTTACGCCGGACACGACATGGACAGGAACAAATTAACAGTCCTGACGTTTAACCTGCTCGGAATGTGTAATTGGAATTACGCATGGTATAACCCGAAAGGACCAGTAACCGGCGAAGAACTTTCGCAGATGATTTTTGATATCTTCACAGGGGCATTCTGGAAAATATAAGCGGTCAAATAGAAGTAAATTATATGAACCAGCAGGCTCCTATCTGCGCCTTGATCGAAGCCCTTCAACAGGTTATAAACCTGTCTATTCGGTGGCTGTAGCCTACCATAGCCACCTCTGCTGTTATCTTACCAATCAAGTTATCGTAACATGCTGTTTTGTCGGTTTAGTCAAACAATATACATTTTTTTGTTGACAGCAAAAGATTAAATGGGTTAAAAATAGACTGACCAGTCAGTTTAATCTGACGGGTCAGTCTATATATTCGGTGTGCGATATATTTTGTTGATAAAGCGATCAACAACGAGCACAAAAGCAGGTGATTAAGCAGATGAGATTAATTATCACAAAGATTAACGGAGGTCTTTGAGCCATGGAGGCAAGAATGAAAAGACAGACGGATTACGGATATGAAATTAAACCGGTATACACTCCCGAAGACATTGCAGATATTGATTACGCAAAGGATATCGGGGACCCTGGTTTATATCCCTATGTTCGCGGTTACTATCCAAATGGGTACCGCAACAGGGTATGGACACGGCGAATGACCGCAGGGCTTGGATCTTCCAAAAGGACTAATGAAATACTTAAACAATACCGGGAAATGGGTCAAACACAAGGAATCTTAGTTATTTGCGACAGGCCCAATGCAATGCCGATAGATGCTGATCATCCAATAGGCAGGAGGGAGGCCGGCGTTCTGGGATGGCATGGAGCGTCTTTGCTTGAATTTGAGGAGCTGATGGACGGTATACCTCTAACCGGTCAGTCTATTACATTGCTGGGATCATCTGCTATGTCCTGCATGAGATTGGCCTATGTAGTTGCTCTTGCAGAAAAGCGCGGGATTGATTTCACGGAAGTACATGGCAGCGTGACGGAGTATCCATTTTGCAGCACATTCGGGCAGACGGACCACATGCCTCTCGACCTCCTTATTAAGCTTTGGATGGACTCTTCAGAATTCATCGTGAGAAATAAGATTCACATGCGTTGCGGTATTCTCAGCCAGCATTTTCAAGAGTCAGGTGGCAACAATGCGCAGGCCCTTGCGGTCGAGATTGCGCAGCTCAAAGAGTTGCTCGGGTTGCTAGTTAATGAGCGTGGTCTCCATTTCGATGATCTTGCCCTTCTTCCCTATGAACTTGTGAGCATTGGTTCCCGGTTCTTCGAAGAAATAGCCAAAGTAAGGGCGCTTCGAAGGATGTATGCGAAAATGGCCAAAGAGACATTTAAAGCTAAAAACGAAAAGGCTTGCCAGCTTCTTATATCCATACATACATCGGGACGCACAATGACGTATCAGCAGCCTCTCAACAACATTGCGCGGTGTGCCATACAAACCCTTGCCGGAGCCATTGCGGGCTGCACTGCGATCGACAATGCTTGCCTCGACAATGCTCACGCAGAGCCATCCGCCTTTGCAGCCAGAATGTCCTTAAATACACAACATATTGTGTCTGATGAAACAGGGGTGACGGATGTGACGGACCCTCTCGCCGGTTCTTATTTTGTTGAGTACCTCACCAACAGAATTGAATCCGAGGCGTACAAGATCCTGCAGGAAATAGAAAACCAGGGCGGTATGACAGCAGCCGTAAAAAAAGGTTATATCCACAATATGATGGAGGAATCGGCACGGAAAAGGCAAAAGGAAATAGAATCAGGCGAGCGCTTGGTCGTAGGAGTAAATGAGCTGGTCATACCTCCTGAAGAAGATGACGATATTCCCATACAGTCTGTAGAAGCATCCGATTCTGAAAAAATAGCAAAACGGATGGAGCAATGGAGAAAAACAAGGAATATACCCCTACTGAAAGAGAAAATTGAACAGGTTCATGCGGATGCAAAAAAAGGTCGTAATTTCAACTTGATGCCTTCGATTATCGAAGCGGTTAAGGCGTATGGCACTGCAGGGGAAATAATGGGAGTTATTAGGATGGCAAACGGTTTTCATTATGATCCGTTGGAAATGATCGAATGTCCTTTTGATCTATAAGGAGAGAAAGGTGTGTTCGAACTTTTGAATTAGGAGGGTATCTACATGAATACAGGGAAAAAAATTAAAGTTCTTATCTCCGTCGTCGGGCTTGACGGCCATTTTACAGGCGCAGAAATCGTTTCCAGCTTTTTGATGGATGTCGGAATGGAGGTGGTTTATCTCGGCATTTATCAAACCCCTGAAATGATTGTAAACGCAGCTATCGAAGAAAGTGTGGATGTGATCGGTATAAGCAGCCATGCTTCAAACTACGAACAGATAGGTCTCATTTTAGACCTGATGAAGAAGAATGATTTGACCGATATTCCCTTGATCTGCGGGGGTACTATCCCCAAACGGGATGCCGAAGCGCTTCTGAAAAGAGGGGTGTCGAAAATATTTCCTCCTCAAAGCAGTTCGGAATCGATTGTGGACTACATCATTTCGTGCGTAAAGAGATAAGATATGGTTAACAGCGTTATCAAAAGAATTGTTGGTGGGGATGTGAGGGCTGCCGCAAAGCTGATACGAGATATAGAGGACGGGGTTACAGGCACGCGAGAAACATTGAAAGCCTTACACAGACATACAGGAAAGGCCTATGTAATAGGAATAACCGGCGCTCCCGGGGTCGGCAAAAGCACATTGGTAGATCAAATGATCTACGGGCTGAGAGTGCGCGGGAAGACAGTTGGTGTTCTTGCTGTAGACCCGACCAGCCCGTTCAGCGGAGGCGCTATATTGGGGGACCGTATTCGCATGCAACGGCATAGTCTGGACGAGGGGGTCTTTGTTCGCTCTCTCGCGACCAGAGGACAATTTGGAGGACTTACGCAATCCACGCGATCTGCGATCGATGTAATGGACGCCATGGGTAAGGATTACATTATTGTTGAGACAGTGGGAGTTGGCCAGGATGAGGTCGATATTGCCAAGAGCTCGGATATTACGGTGATCGTGGTGGTGCCGGGGATGGGCGATCATATTCAGGCTATCAAGGCGGGGATTTTTGAGGTGGGCGATATATTTGTCATCAACAAGGCAGATCGGCCCGATGCTGGAAAAACCTTCAACGATCTAAAAACGATGTTTGATATTGCAAAAAAGAGATCCAAAAGGCAGGATTGGGAGCCGCCCATACTTATGGCCGAAGCAGCCAATAACAAGGGGATAGCAGAGCTGTTGAATGAAGTTGAGAAATATCGAAAAAACCGGAAAATGTTGTCACATGAAGCAGTCATTCGTCATGAACAATCTGCAATCCATAATGAGCTGCTCGATATGATTAAAAACAGACTCATTGAAGATGTATTGAACCACATAACAAACAGCCCTGATTTTAAGACTTACCTGGATTGCATTATGGATGGTACGAAAGATCCCTATTCGGTATGCGATGAATTGCTATCGGCAAAGCTGAGCCTTATTGACGATGAGTATACTGAGGAGTTGAAGTCCATGAATGCCCGTGGGGCACAGGAATAATCGGAGGTGTAATGATGAATATGTTGAATATACTGGCCAAATGGGCCAGGACTCAGCCCAATACCACAGCTTTTGTAGAGCTAAGGCCGGTCTCGCGAACAAGGGATCAGGTCTCCTGGTCTCAATTCGAAGAGAGAACAAACAGGCTTGCCAACAGCCTTCGGAGCCAGGGTATCCAAAAAGGTCAGAAGGTTTTTCTTATGGGCAAGAACTCAATTCAGTGGCTCGAGGCCTTCTTCGGAATACTAAAAACAGGGGCATGGGCTGTCCCTCTTAATTTCAGGTTCAATGACGATGATATCAGGTACTGTGCCAGGGTAGCTGAACCGTCAGCATTCATCTTTGACGGGGAATACCTGGAAAGGATTACAGGCCTCCGGAAGGACCTTGCTATGGTGGATTTCTACAGTGTTATTGCACAAGAGAATATGAGTAACGTCGAGTCCCTGGAGAACTTCATAAGGCGAGGGTCTTCTCTTTCGGTAAATGTGAAGTTGGAGGACGAAGACGAATGTGCACTTTATTTTACTTCCGGCACTACGGGAGCACCAAAGCCAGTTCTGCTCAGGGTAAAAAACCAAATGTGCATAGCTGTTACAGAAGCGACGAATCACAGTTATAGCGCTAACGACCGCTTTCTCATGATGCCTCCCCTCTATCACCTGGCAATAGGACACCTCCTGGGAGCTATAGTGGGGGGTGCATCGTCTGTGCTCCTGACTGAACAAATAAGCCCAAGGTCTATAATTGAGACGATAGCGCGAGAGCAGGTATCAGTGGTGTTCTTATTAGTACCTTGGGCGAGTGACCTTCTCCAGGCACTGGATAAAAAGGAGATCAATATAAATGACTATGATTTTCAAACCCTGAGAAAGATCTTTATTGGGGCACAAGCTGTCCCTCCGAGCCTTGTCCAGAGGCTGAAGGTGTATTTCCCGCATGCAGGGTATGATACTATGTATGGACTCAGCGAGACTGCGGGTCCCGGCGTCGTACACCTCGGAGTTGAAAATGAGAGAAAAATAGGCGCTATCGGAAAGCCCAGCATTTTATGGGACGTGAGAATAGTAGATGAAAATGGACACGACGTAAATCAGGGAGAGGTGGGTGAAGTCATCCTGAAAGGGGCTGGAGTCATGAAGGAATACTACAAGAATCCTGAACTGACGGCCCGGGTGATACAGGACGACTGGCTTTACACGGGCGACCTTGGCAGGATTGATGAAGAAGGATTCATCTACCTCGTAGACCGGAAGAAGGACTTGGTCATCACCGGCGGCGAAAATGTTTACCCCGTTGAGGTCGAGAATGTCATAAGAAAGCATCCCAAGGTTTTCGATGTTGCCGTGATCAGCACTCCCGATGATCGACTGGGCGAACTGGTAACGGCTGTAATTCAGGCAGGACGGGGAGAGGCATTGGGCGAAGAGGAAATGAAGGCTTTCTGCGAACAAGAGCTGCCTCGTTACAAACGTCCAAGACGGCTGATCTTTGCAGAAATTCCGCGGAACCCTGCAGGAAAGATAGAGAAGCCAGAGCTGAGAAAGCTTTACAGTGCTGCTTCATGATCAAAAACTGAAAAATTGCCTTTGAGGTGAAAAGATGGAAACAGAAAGCAGGATAGTCGAATACATTTGCAACACAGCCTTTACCGACTTGCCGTATTCAGCACTAAGAGTGGTCAAGAATCAGTTGCTTTCGGTTATTGGTACGACAATTGCGGGGGCTTCGGCAGAGGGTTGTGAATCTATTGTTTCGCTGGGAAAGGAAATCGGGGGCAAGGCTGAGGCTTCGATTCTCATCCATGGAGGCAGGGTACCGGCTGCGCAGGCGGCTTTTGCGAATGGAGTGATGGCAAGGGCTCTCGATTTCTGTGATGCTCTTGCCCCTGGTGCCCACATAGGTTCGGCCGTCATACCCGCTGCACTCGCTTCGGCAGAACTTGCAGGAGGTTGTACAGGTAAGGATTTTCTGAATGCCGTCACAATAGGAACAGAAATAGGTATAAGGTTGAATTTAGGAGAATACCAATATGATGGATTTGATCCCACGGGCGTATGTGTTCCCTTTGCCTCTACAGCGGCATCTGCAAAAATACTGGGTCTTCTGGAAAAGGAGACCTGGAATGCCCTGGCTCTTGCTTTTAACAAGTGTGGCGGAAGCTTTCAGGCTAACGTGGACGGAGCCCTGGCGGTACGGGTGATTGAAGGCTGGAGTTCCGAGGCCGGTGTGACATGCGCCAGGCTTGCCCAGCGGGGCATTACTGGACCGGCAAACTTCCTTGAAGGCATCTATGGTTACTTCCATCTTTTTGGCCGTGATCGTGTGGCGGTTAAGGAAGTTATATCGAATTTAGGCTCCGAGTACCGGCTTGAAAGCCTTATGTTTAAGAAATATCCCAGTTGCGATCTTACCCAGGGAAGTACCGATGCCATCCTTAGTCTAATGGAGGAGCACGCGATCGATGCCAGGATCTTGGAGCGAATAGAGATCACGGTGCCGCCTTACACCTATAAACTGGTAGGACACCCTTTCCAGATAGGAACTAACCCCAAAGTTAACGCCCAGTTCAGCATTCGTTACTGCGTAGCCAATGCGTTACTGAGGAAAAGCTCGAAGCTGGAACATTTCGAAGAATTATCCATAAAGGATCCAGGAGTTCTGGAGCTCGCGAAGAAGATCGAAGTGATCTCAGATCCGGCTATGGAAGTACGGGGACACACGCCTCTCGACATGCGTGTCTTGACAAGGGACGGAAAAGAATTCCTAAAGCGAATAGATGTGGCTCCCGGATTTCCAGGCAATCCACTTACACAGAAGGAGCATTTGCAGCGATTCAGGGATTGCATCGACTTCGCTTCAAAGCGACCGCCGGAATCAAACATAGACCGGATCAGGGATACCGTGGAGCACCTCGAAACAATGAGAGATGTACGTGATCTCGTACCTTTGCTTATACTGGACCAAGTCAGCAGGTAACATTGCGGCATGGTCAAATTCGCCACATTTTACCTTCATCTGCAAACATGGGGTTAATGCTGCTGGCAATTTGAACATATAAGGGAGACCATAAATGGCAAACATTTTCAACACAATACAGCTCGATATAAACAGAACTATAGCGGTGCTGACCTTGAATAGACCCAGGAAGCTTAATACCGTAACGTCCGAGATGGAAAAGGAACTTGAAGAGGCGTTGAATCTTTTGAAAAAAGAGGAAAATGTGCGTGTGGTCATTTTAACGGGTAGGGGTCAAGCCTTTTGTGCCGGTCAGGACGTAAGCATTTTTGGGGTTGATCTTACACAGGCGAAGAAGGATCTGGAGAAGCTGAAGAGACCACCTCTCGTCTTTTTTGAGAAGCCTGTCATCGCTGCGGTGAACGGTGTTGCCGCAGGTGCAGGGGCTGATTTTGCGCTTATGTGTGACATTATTGTGGCGTCCGATACTGCCAGATTCTCTTTTCCTGGAGCTAGAATGGGTATTGCATGTCCGTATGCCCTTATTCAGCTCGCTGAGGATGTAGGTCGAAGGAAAGCAAAAGAGCTGCTTATGACGGGAGATTGGATCTCAGCTGGCGAAGCTCTGCAGCTGAGATTGGTAAACAGCGTTGTTCCCGCAGATCAGATCATGGACAAGGCTTTCGAGATAGCCCTCAAGATCACGAAATCGGCTCCCCTTTCTGTGAAATCCGTAAAGGAAAGCATTAACAGTACCATAAGTGGTTTCGAACACAGCTATGAAGTGATGGCTGATCTGATCAATACAGAAGACCGCATTGAGGGAATGGGAGCGTTTCTCGAGAAGAGGAGCCCTGTCTTCAAAGGGAGGTAATCAAAGGCTTTATTCAGTATCAAATAATCTTAATTAAGGAGAGATTATGAAAAGCAAAGTGGTTACATTGGTCTGTCAATTTTGGCCTTCGCGGGCTGTCTTATGCTGCCTGACACCGTATCATCATCTGAGCAGGTAATCGGTCTCAACTACTCAAACTTCCTTCCGGCAACACACAAAAACAGCATTCTCGTCGAAATGGTGTAAGGTGGCAGCAAAACGAAGCAATGGCGCCTTTTGAAGCCCTCCAGGGGCTCAAGTGGGGAGAGGTGATCAATTACAGTACTGTCAATTACAGTGCAGCATATTCATCAGTTTTTTCTGTTGTGATGAATAAGGCCAAGTGGAATTCATCTCTCAGGACGTGAAGAATATTATCGATGAAGTCAGCCCGGTGCGGATTACAAGGCAGGGGCAGTTATGGAATGAGATCGAAAAGGAGGATCTCGAGTTCATAAAGATGAGAGACAATAAGATTGTCTCCCTGTCAAAAGAAGAAGACGATCACTATGTGGCAGCGGTGAAACCTCTTATCGACGACTATGTCAAAAATATGAAGGCAAAGAATCTCCCTGGAGAAGGGGCTTTGAAGTTCTGCCAGAAATATCGGAAGGCAAATCAGAAATAACAAGTCGTCCTAACCGGAAGGGGCCTTATCTTCTGCCCTCTTCCGAGGGCGTCGCATAATAAAAGGAGGTGGAAAAAGGTGCAAGAGGAGGAAGGATATATAATCGTTTTAACTGGTGATGGAAAGGGTAAAACAACCTCTGCGCTCGGCATGGCCATGAGGGCTGTTGGTCAGGGACTGAAGGTGGCGATGCTCCAGTTTCTGAAAGGTTCGTGGAAGTACGGTGAGCTGGATACAGCAAGCAAACTGGGCCCCGGCTTAACCATTCGGCCCCTCGGGGAGGGATTTATTCATGTAAATCCCGACAACCCTGACCTCAAGGACATTCGGTGTGCCGAGGAAGCCTGGAAGGTGTGTGAAGAGGCACTTCTGTCAGGCGACTACGGCATGGTCATACTTGATGAGGTTAACAACGCCATCGCCTATGGTCTGCTTTCGGTGGATGACGTAGTTGACGCACTCAAGAAGCGACCGTCCAGACTCCATGTGGTCCTGACCGGAAGGGGCGCCAATCCCCGAATTATAGAGATTGCCGATCTCATGACAGAGATGGTGGAAATAAAACATCCCTATCAAAGCGGAAAGGCCGCTCGGAGAGGAATTGAATTCTAACCGGACGATGCCGTTCCCATTACCTGAGCAACACAATGAAGTGTATACCTGACCATATCGAAGATAATCCTATTCATTGACGTTCTCCCGGTAAAGCTACGGATCAACCAACGCTCAAAGGTAAGATCGTTTCCATGACCGGTGCGGGCATACGAATGATGAGCGCACACACTTTCAATGTGAATAAATCTTTTTTATAACCATTTCAATTAAATACCGGAATCTTTCCCGGACTCAGTGTGCATTTGGAAAATTATTTGAGTTGCTTATTATTAGCAGTATCACCTGATTCTTGACACCCGGAATGCCATTTCTTATACTCCAGCTGTTTTAAAGATACCTTCTTTAGAGAGGAAGCCATGTCAACACCTGTTGAGATTCAAGCCGGTAATACTACCCTTCGCGCCGAGCTTGATGCTACACCAACCGCAAAAAGCATCGTGGATATGCTGCCCATGACAGTTCAGATGAGCCGGTGGGGAGACGAATATTACGGCAGTATCGGGCGAACTTTCAGTCTCGAAAGCGATGCCAGGGATCTGATGAAGGTCGGTGAACTCGCGTACTGGCCGCAGGGCCAGGCCCTGTGTATCTTTTTCGGGCCAACGCCGATGAGCAGCGGTTCGGAACCGGTTGCCGCATCTGCCGTGAATCCGGTGGGCAGGATTGTCGATGACATCACCCCGCTTCGAGAGATGGGATCTTCTGTAACCGTTGAATTACGGAAGGTATAAATAAAGGTATCCCCTCTTTCAGGCTTCACTTTCCGGCCGCCGTAAACCGAACAGGAGAATACAGGAACTGTAGTGATGAAAAATAAAATTCTGCTACTATTGATCTGCCAGGTGACTGCCCTGTTTTTTGCCATTTCGAGTTATGCCGGATCGTGGTACCTCCGTGGCAACCTGAGCTATGAGTGGTCATGCACCGCCGATTTCTCTGACAGGAATTCCCTGTCAACCAGCCCGCCAGCCCTTTTCGGATACGTTACAGGGAGTGACGGCCGCCCCATCGGCGCTTACGGTGATTTCGGAAAATTCCCCGGCTTCGAGATTGCTGCAGGCCGCAATGTCCTGCCCTGGCTGCGTGCGGATCTTTCCCTCTGTTATCGGCCGGACATGGACTACAGGGGTCATGCGAACTTTGCCGGAGTCCCAGGGCAGCAGCCCGTCAGCACGGAAGCCCGTTCCATTTGTGTTCTGGGCAACGTATTCCTGGAGCTGGCCCCTCTTCTGAATATGTCCTCAAGCCGTCTTCGGCCCTACGTGGGTGTCGGTCTCGGCATTACCTTCAACAGACTGGACAGGATGATCTACGAGTTTCCGGGACTCACAAACCACAAGGTCAGTATTACACCGGCAGGAGAAAAAAATGATTTTACCTTCATGCTTACCGCAGGTACAGGAATTGTGCTCTCCGACAGGGTGATCCTTGACATTGCATATCGCTATGCGGATCTCGGGCAAATGCGCACTGATCAGGGAAATATGTACATGAATAACCTGCCCGGGGGTATCGTAATCGGAGAAACCCGTACGGATTTGCGATGCCACGGCATAACCTTGGGAATCCGCTACAGTTTCTGATTTGAAAAGAAAAACACACATCCTGAAAATCCTATCAATCCTGTCAAAAAATTTCTTTCCTTTTTGACCTTATCTGTCAAACACACCTGCTACAGTTCCCGCAGGACATGCGGGACATACAGTAATTAAGAAGCATGTTTCATAAATCATGAAAATCATGTTAATCCTGTCTGAAAGATGTTCATTAACTGGCCGCAGATTTTCCGCATGAAGTATTCGGAACGGGCAATGCAGGAGGTTCAGTTAAGGTCATAAGAGCGGAAGAAACAGGGTCGAGAACTGCTTAATTATTAATTAAATGCAGAATTTTTTACCATAAATATAACGTATTTTTTGCGAATTAAATCGCAATAAAAATATAAAATTTGCGTATTAATATTCGAGAAAAAGATATTTGAGCGTTTTAGAAAAGGCAAAATTATTAAAAGGAAGATAAAATGACATATTTAGAGTTTAAAAGGCTTTTAACTGACAGTAACAGGCCTGTCATTCTGGTAGAAGGTATGCGGAATCTGCCTGAATCTGATGTTGAAAAACTGATTCAATTCGGAAGATGTCTGGCCGAAAATTTTCCGCATGCAGTATTCAGAACAGGGAATGCAAGAGGTTCTGATGAAGCCTTTGCACAGGGAATAAAGGCTGTTGATCCCAAAAGGCTGGAATACGTGCTGCCTTACAAAGGATACAGAAAGAAGGTGATTTCGCAGGAATCCTGCCAGAAAGCATTGAATGAGATGCCGGAAACTGTAAAGGAACGGGCAGTTCATCAAACACTGGATTCATCACCTGAATACAGGGGTTTGATGGAAATGAGAAATGCAGTTCCTAAACTGCGTTCGAAATCAATATATCTGCTTCGTGATACGATCAAGGTCACCGGAGCAAAAGAAACAGGGTTGAGCCCTGCAACTATAGGTATTTTCTATGTTGACAGGCTTGATCCTATGAAAGGCGGGACAGGACACACTGTCAGGGTGTGCAGGAAACAGGGTGTACCGGCTGTATTTCAGGGACATTGGATAAACTGGTGTGTAAAATCAATGTGAGAACAAAATTGTTTTTCCCTTGACCAATATAAAATAAAAGACTTATTCTTATTAAGTTTAAATAATGTAGCTATTATAGCCATTTGTCATCCGGAGGAATGCCGATGACGAGAAATCTCAGTATTTTTTCTGAATTCAAATAATATGAGAGAGGAATTATCGTTCTGCTTCAGGTTCCAATTTTGGAATCATGATTTTTCCCTTGCCAGAGCTGTGGCGCAAAAAAACAGCCATCATTACAAATGGAGGCAGGCCGCGTGTAGTTAACACATAGAGATTACATGGAAAGAACCACGAATGGACCCAGATGAACGTCATTTATTGCAAATGATTCGACAAGGCGAAGGAATTACAACCGAGTTTAAAACATGCCGGAATCGCCTCAGCAGGGATGTATATGAAACGGTTTGCTCATTTCTGAACCGGGATGGAGGTACAATTTTGTTGGGGGTTACGGATTCCGGAATCATTCAGGGTATTGAACCCGATGCTGTCGCATCAATAAAAAAGGATTTTGTTACAGCCATTAACAACCCGCAAAAGGTACATCCTCCTGCATATCTTTCTGTTGGAGAAGTTAAGATAAAGGGAAGACCGGTTCTTCGCATATATGTCCCGGAGAGTTCACAGGTCCACAGATGTAATGGTCGCATTTATGACCGTAATGAAGACGGTGATATCGACATTACCGATCATACACGACATGTTGCTGATTTGTATCAGCGAAAACAGGCCACATATTCAGAGAATAAACTCTACCCCTTTGCTAAACTTGAAGATCTGCGCTCTGATCTCATTGACAAATGCCGCAGACTGGCAGGAGTATGGCGTGATGATCATCCCTGGCTTGGAATGGATGATCTGGAATTTCTGAAAAGCGCCCAGCTTCACCAGACAGATCCGGAAACCGGCAAAAGCGGGATTACGCTGGCAGGAATCCTGTTGCTGGGGAAGGACCAGCTTATTCTGTCGGCAGTGCCGCATCATCGAACTGACCTTATCCTGCGCAAGGTTAACCTGGACAGGTATGATGACAGGGATCTTGTTAGAACAAATCTTATAGAAAGCTACGAACGCATCATCGCATTTGTGCAAAAGCATTTACCGGACCCCTTTTTTCTGGAGGGGACGAATCGGATAAGCCTTCGCGACACCATTTTTCGAGAGGTAGCCTCTAACATCCTTATTCACAGGGAATACACAAATGCTTTCCCGGCCAAGTTGATTATCGAGCGTGGCCAGGTATGCACTGAAAACAGCAACAAGCCGCACGGGTTCGGGACCCTTAATCCGACAAATTTCACACCCTTTCCCAAAAACCCTGTGATCGGGGCTTTTTTCCGCGAAATTCACCGCGCCGATGAACTCGGTTCCGGAATGCGCAAGATGATGCGCTATGGAAAGCACTATGGGGGCGCTGATCCTGAAATGATTGAAGGTGATATATTCCGAATTGTGGTCAGGGTGCCGGAATTTGGCGCTATAGGCAAAATCGAGGCAGGGGATCAGTCAAAAGTTCAATTTAGAGGGGAAGTTACCGGGGAAGTTACCGGGGAAGTTACCGGGGAAGTCGAAAAACTAATAACGATTATAAAAGGTGAAATGAAACGGATAGAGCTTCAGTCAGCCCTGGGGCTCAAACATGAGGAGCATTTTAGAAAGGCCTATCTAAGACCTGCAATCGAAGCAGATTTAATTGAAATGACCACACCAGACAAACCGCACAGCAGCAGGCAGAAATACCGGTTGACGGAGAAAGGGCGGGAAATATTAAAAGCAATCAAAATGGGAAGTGTATAATCAGTTTTCTGTGAAAGAAATCCAGAAAATCCTGTTGATCCCGTCAAAAAATTCCTGCCCTTTCAGTCATCTGTCATCCGCAGTCCGAAATAGCTTGACCAATATGAAATAAAAGACTTATTCTTTCTAAGTTTAATTATACAGGGAATGTCAGACCATCTTTTCTAACAGCGTTCCCTGTTTCATCTATGCCAATCATTGACTTTTGAGTCAATCTGGGTTTATGTAGTGTCGAAAATGACAGATATTTCAAGGCACTGAGTGATTATTCATTTGTAATTCACAGGGAGAAATCTATGATTCAGGGCAAATAAAAACCCCGCTTCTCACAAAAAGAGGTGGGGTTTTTTGGTTTGGACTATGACAGATGATAGCACAGTGTGCAAGAGTCAAGAGCCGACTTGACCCCATTCATTATATTCCTGGTAAATGGAATTACTCCGGGGCATGAGTATGTTCTCAAATTCCTTCTCTCCTGCCTTTCTGACACACATCCTGAAAATCCTGTTGATCCTGTCAAAAAATTCCTGCCCTTTCGGTTATCTGTCATCCGTAGTCCGAATTAGCTTGACCAATATAAAATAAATGACTTATTCTTTCGAAGTTTAATTACACAGGGGATATCTAAAGGTTTTTGTTCTTAAAGCTCACTGAATCAGTGAAGGGAATACATCTGTGACTATATCCGGTATACATCTTAAACCACAAAATAGTTTATTAAGCAGAAAAAATTATTATGAATTTATAAAGGCTTAACAAGAATATCCTCTTGGGGCTAATGTTAGTGGAAAATAGCACACAAGTTCAAAGCGCAATTCACATCCTTTTAAGTGAGATGGCTAAGTGTCTTGCCCTGTTCCTTGATAGAGAGCTGCCATCCCTTTTCGAAGATTGGTGGAAACAGGCCGTAGTGAACAATTTGTCATTCCAGCAGCGTCGTCGGCTTGAGAAACGTGGCATAACTTCACTCGGTGCTCTGGACCTCGCAGCGTTGCTTCGAGTGCTCGATCATAACTGGTACCAGATTTCTAACAAACTTGGACTGACATCGGAGTCGCGGCATTTCGTAAAGGAGATGCAAACGATCCGCAACCGCTGGGCACACGAGACCGCTGAAAGCTTCCCCCTTGACGATGTATATCGCGATTTGGACACACTCCAGCGTTTTGCTGTGGTCATCGAGGCGAATGAAACATTGATTCAAGAGGTGCGATCCCTAAAGACGGGGCTTTTTGCCACAGATACGGAATCACCTGATAAAACCGATGCCATTGCCCCTAGACCGCCTCAGACAGCCAAGGAGAACAGTGCCGAATTTGAACCAGGGCAGATTGTATATATCCGGTCTGACCCGACTATTCGGGGCGCGGTGAGTTCGGTCTTGTTGGGCAAACCGGAAAATAGGTTCAAGATCTTCGTGAGTGGTGAAACCCAGACCTTCTATGCATCTCAGTTAATGGCTGAAGATGTTCCCGATTATGAAACTGAATTCTTACCCTGTGAGCAGTTTCACGCTTACCTAACCGCGCTGCAAATTAGATATCCCGGACTATCGACACTCTATTCTCTTAACGCCGCACGTGTCGATTTCATTCCGTATCAATTTCGCCCTGTGCTGAGGTTCATCAGGTCGGATCGTCCGAGATTACTGATCGCTGACAGTGTGGGTGTCGGCAAGACCATCGAGGCTGGTCTCATCCTTCGCGAATTGCAGGCAAGACGTGATATTCGGTCGGTTCTCATCGTGTGTCCTCGACCATTAGTGACCGAGCGCAAATGGATGAACGAGATGAAGCGTTTCGAGGAGCGTTTCACACATCTCGATGGTGGCACCCTGCTCTACTGCATAAACGAGATGGACCTTGAAGGTGTTTGGCCTGAGCAACATCAGAGGGTGATAGTTCCCTATTCCTTATTCGATGAGGCTCTGCTTTATGGTTCTGGGCCAGACAGCAAACGAAAACGCAAGAAGGGGCTGCTCGACTTGGATCCTCCTCCTCGATTCGATTTAGTTATCGTTGATGAGGCGCACCATATACGAAATCAGGATACGTTCAGCCACAAAGCTGTGCGTTTTTTCTGTGACCACGCGGAGGCCGTTATCTTCCTGACTGCGACGCCGATCCAGCTTGGCAGCAAAGACCTTTTCGTCCTTCTCAATACGTTGCGCCCCGATTTGATCATCGATCAGGAGAGTTTCACGCACATGGCGGAACCAAATTCTTTTATTAACCAGGCGATATCCTTTGCACGGGCTCAAGAACCGGAATGGCAAATTCGGACGAGTGACGCCCTTGACCAAGCGACGGCCACGGCTTGGGGTCAGGCGATCCTCCGCCACAATCCGAATTTTATCCGAATACGCTCCAGGCTGTCAGAAGGCGACGTAACAAGTGAAGAACGTGTGCAGATCATTACGGACATGGAAGGCATGCACACTTTTGCAGGGATTATCAACCGGACTCGCCGGCGGGATATAGGTGATTTTACGATACGCAAACCCGAGACAGTGGTCGTTCCTTTCACGCCAGCCCAGCAACGTCTGCATGACGAACTTCTCAGAATTCAGGCTGAGATATTCAGCCGACTTCACGGAGACATAAACGTCAAATTCATGATGACCACGATCAGACGTCAAGCCGCGAGTTGTCTTTTCGGGCTTGCGCCTTTTCTAGAGGATATTTTGAACCGCCATCTCGATGAGCTGTCTTGGGAGGAATCCGATAACACCTCGGATGTTCCTCATGGCGAGACTGTCGACACAATAAAATCGCAAATCCAATCGATTCTTGAAAGTGCTCGATTGCTTGATCCTGATGATCCGAAACTTGAGGCGCTACGGACTACCATTCGAAATAAGCAGAAGTTGCCCAACAACAAGGTGATGCTGTTCAGCAGCTTCAGGCATACGCTCAACTACCTCTTCCGCCATCTCAGTGAGGATAGAATTCACGTGGGGATGATACATGGCGGAACCCCGGATGAAGAACGAGTAATGCTCCGCAGTCGATTCGAGAAACCTCGAGACGACACGGATAGCTTGGATGTCCTGTTGTTCTCGGAAATCGGTTGCGAAGGCTTAGACTATCAGTTCTGCGACTGCATTGTGAACTATGACTTGCCTTGGAATCCGATGCGTGTTGAACAACGCATTGGCCGTATCGACCGGAATGGACAAAAAAGCGAAAGCGTTGCCATTATCAATCTGATCACGCCGGGCACCGTCGATGCCGATATATACGAACGTTGCCTTCTGCGCATTGGAGTGTTCGACAGCGCCTTGGGTGGCAGCGAAGAGATTCTTGGAGAGATCACCAGGGAGATTCGGGATATTGCAGAGAACTTCACCTTGAGTGAGGAGGAACGCGGGGACAAACTTCAGCAGTTGGCGGACAACAAGATTCGCCTGATACAGGAACAAGAGGAGCTCGAAAAGCGGCAAAAGGAACTTTTCGGTATTCTGCTGCCAGAAGACCGTATGAGGAAAGAAATCGAGGATGCCTCGAGCTTTTGGTTATCCCCGGCATCCATACGAAGGATTGTAACTCTATATTTACAAAGGGCCTGTGGAAAAGAGCAGAAATTCATCCTTGGTGAAAAGCCTCTCAAAACACTTCGTCTATCGCAAGAGGCCCGGAGTATCGTGCTGCGCGATTTTCAGCAGCTTTCCCGGCAAAACGCCACGGCCTACCGGGAGTGGGAGAGTTGGCTAAAAGGGGGTAATCCCCATTTTCTCATAACCTTCGAATCTGACTGCGCGGCTCAACATCCCGCGGCGGCCTTCTTTATGCCTCTACATCCCTTGGTCCGACAGGCCGCGATATCGTTCAATATAAAAAAGAGAGTGGTCGCCACACTCAAGGCTCAGTCCAGTGACGTTCCCGAGGGTCGATACGAGTTCGCCATTTATCAATGGCGGTTTCACGGGATAAAGGAAGATTTGGTCTTGCGGCCAGTCGCTTCTTCCGAAGCGGTCACATTACATCTTAGCCGTCTGCTTGAAAAGGCAACAGACCTCGCTGTCGATGATCCGAAAGAAGTCGATTTAGCCTGTTGTGACGCATTAGACGCTCAACATTACAGCCTATGGTCCGATGCGCGGACGAAGCATCGGCAAATAACGCAAGAATTGGCGGAATTTCGCCGCGAGAGCCTTACAACGAGTCATCGGGCACGGATAGCGCTTCTTGAGGAACAGCTTAGGCAGGCTAGCAACGAAAAGATTATGAAAATGCGTCGGTCTCAAATCTCTACGGCTGAGGCGGACTATGCCAGGCGTATTCAGGATTTGGACATCGCCTTGGAAAGAGCGGAAATAACCGCGGAGCCGGTAGCATACGGAATGATTCAAATTGTTGGAGATGCAACTTATGCCGAGTGACTACGACAAAATTCGTGCCGACAACATCCTCGAATATGGTCAAGGAACACGTCATCTATCCTTTTTGGGCAGACTATACACGGATCGAACCCATTTCATATTCGAGCTTCTGCAAAACGCCGAGGATGCCAGTGCGTCTAAGGTCCTCTTCCAACTTTTCGAAGACAAGCTTGAAGTTTTTCATAACGGCCGCCTATTTGATGAAAATGATGTACGCGGCATTTGCGGGGTGGGTGAAGGAACGAAGTCTGAAGATCTCACTCAGATCGGCAAGTTCGGCATCGGCTTCAAGTCTGTCTACGCATATACAACCAAACCTGAAATTCACTCAGGAGATGAAAGCTTCAGAATCGAGAACTACGTTCGGCCATGTGCCGTCCATCAGCAAGACATCGGAAATTCATGGACCACCCTCTTTACGTTTCCGTTCAACAAGGAGGATGTGGAACCGGCAATCGCATGCAGGGAAATCAGTAAAAGGCTTCGTAAGCTAAGTGCCAGGCCGCTGCTTTTTATTCGAAAAATCAAGGAGATTGAATACAGTCTGCCGGATGGGATGGGAGGTGCTTATCTGAGAGACGAGATTACCCGGGGTGGCGCAAGGGAAGTAACGGTCATTGGGCAGAACAACGGCGAGGATGAAAGCGAGAGATGGCTGATATTTGAACGGCCCGTGGAAGTGCCTGACCCTGCCGAGGATTGCCCACATCAAGTCCCGGTCGAGATCGGATTTCGTCTTAAAAAGAACTATAGGGAACAACGGGAAGAAGTGGTAAGAGTGAAGGATTCGCCACTCGTGGTCTTTTTCCCGACTGAAAAGGAGACCCGATTCGGATTCTTGATCCAAGGACCATACAAAACCACACCGGCGAGGGACAATATTCCGAAAGAGGACGTTTGGAACACAGCATTGGTACACGAGACTGCATGTCTTATTGCTGACGTATTGCCGCAGCTCAAGGACCTTAGTCTTTTGGATGTCTCGTTGCTTGAGGCACTACCGATAAGGCCGGAGGATTTTCCGGCAGACGGCATGTTTTATCCAATTTTCAAAGCCGTTAGTGAGGCTCTTGAGACCAAGGAACTGATTCCCGCAGATGACGGTAGCTTTGCTTCAGCGCAGGAAGCCAAACTTGCTCGTGGTGAAGGCTTGAGAAATTTATTGATTGGCAAACATCTTCAAGTTTTATTTAAGGCGAATAGCCCAATGAAATGGCTGACAGGAGCGATAACACAGGACCGTACCCCAGATTTAAGGCTTTATCTAATGGACCAGCTTAAAATAGAAGAGGTAAGACCTGAAAAATTTATTGATTTATTGACAGATAATTTTCTCAAGATTCAGGCTGATAGCTGGATTATACAATTCTACTCTTTTTTAGGCACAGATAGAACGGATATTTGGAAAAAGCCAAATGCTCCATTAAGAAGAAAAGCAATTTTACGCCTTGAGGACAATACCCATGTTGTCCCATTTAAGGATGATGGAACACCAAATGCTTATCTACCATCCACCACACTCACTAATTTTCCAACGATTAAAAAGAGCATTTTTGCTAATGAGGCTTCTGCTGATTTTTTGAAAAGGCTTGGATTGATAGAACCTGACCTGTTTGCAGAACTTATTGAATTTATTATACCAAAATATACTAATGCCGGGACAAATATCAATATTGAAGAAAATATTAATGATCTTAAAACAATTAAGAAACTCTTGAATGAACCCCATAGCGTCAGTTCATCGAGTTCACTTGCGAAATTACGAATTTTACTATCGCAGTTAGGTCTTGAGAATTACGAAAATGGTTTTTCTGAAAACGGATCAAAACAAATTGTTCCACTTTTATTAAGAGATTGGGTCTTACCTTCAATTCCACTTATAAAGGCTTGCAACGGCCCAGAGATCAAATATAAAGCTCCAAAAGATGTTTACGAAAATAATTCATCATTAAAATTGTTTTTTCACGACACTCAAAAGGCATGGTTTATCAGTGATGATTACCCGGATGATGTCTCGTCACTATTCGAACAACTAGGTATAAATAAGCTCCCTAAAGTTAAAAAACAAAGTTCGAATAACGATGGCTTCGTTATAATTTCTGAGCAACATGGTTACCATAGAAGAGGTCTAAAAGGTTTTGACCCAGATATTGAAGTTGAAGGGCTGGACAATGCTCTTGCATATCCAACTGTTGAGAAGAGCATGTTTATTTGGAATAAGATTGTACTCCCAAACGCAGAATGCATTCGAGGGACGATTGAAAAATCATCTAGACAAACCTATGAAAAAAGCAGCAAGGAAGAGCACATATCAGAGTCCTTTGGTCGTCTGCTGATAGATAGCAGGTGGTTGCCGGGCACCAACGGAAAATTCCATTGGCCGGGTGAAATCAGCCTCAATGAACTCCCTGATCAATTCGAACGTAGTGAAAAGCTGGTTGGTCTCCTCAGCATGAAAAAGGATATTGTCGCCAAACTAGCTGAAGAGGCAGGTGTCAATAAGGAAACAATTGAACTTGTTCGAGAGCTGGAGAGGAACCCTGACCTCCTTAAGTCAGTCCAGGAGCAGATCAAAAAAAGGAAGGATACTGAATTTCCAACCCAAAAAGTGATTGATCCAGATCGGCGAAAAATAAAAGTCAACGAAGACTTACAGGTTGGTGCAGAAAAACAATACGAAAAACGGACCAGGTCAGTTCGCGTCAGCGAGGCCACCCAGTATGTCCGGACTTGGTTGCAGAACCAGTATAAAAACAAAGACGGGCAAATGGTCTGTCAGATATGCAAGAAGGAAATGCCTTTCAAGAAGCTTGATGGCGAGTATTATTTTGAAGCAGTTGAGGCGTTTACCAAAGACATTTTTACTAAGGAGCATGAGGCACAATTTTTGACGCTATGCCCACTTTGCGCGGCAATGTACAAAGAGCTTGTCAAGAAGGACGAAACGGCAATGGCTGGCCTGAGAAAGACTTTGCTGGAAATGGACGCACTGGAGGCTCCATTGCGACTTGGCGATTTGGAGACCAGCATCAAATTCGTTGAAGCTCATCTTTGCGACATCAAAACCATTCTCGAAGATACGAGAAGGAGCGAAGAAGAGCCATAAAGTATCTGTAAGGAGGTCGGATAGAGGCAAGTGTTTAATATAATCCCAACATTATCTAAAATTGTCTTTTATTAGCTTAAACCAATGTTTTTAACATCAAAAATAGCCTTTTAAAGCTTAACAATACCTTTTTTTGCTACGACATTGGTTAAATATCAATAGGATATCTTGTTCCGACTCCAGATCATTTTGACTATCAGGCATTTTTAATCTTAAATGATAATACCTGGATTCTTTAAATCGAAAGATGAAAAGCTTAACTCTGATTCTTTCATAAAATTCTGGATGTAATATTGCTAAACTATTATTTCAAAGACACTGTTCAATCATTCCTCCAAAAAAGCACAGAAGAGATCATTGGTGAAATTACTCTTTCAAACACTTTTGATTCTTCATTTAATCAAAATAAATCTTGGGAAAGCCAAATCCCAATCCTTAAAGATGCAGTATCTGGATTAAAAGGAACCATATTCTTCGAGTTTTCCATACCAAGAATGGGTAAGAGAGTGGATGTTATTATTGTCACAGAAAACATCGTTTTTGTCATAGAGTTTAAGGTTGGGGAAACAAAATACCATCGGCACCATATTGAACAGGTTTGGGATTACGCCTTGGATTTAAAAAATTTTCATGACCCCAGCCATAATGCTGTTTTAGTGCCTATCCTAGTGGCTACCGAAAACGAAGTTTCGTTTTTAGAAATTGTTACAACTCCCCATAATGATAATGTAATTTTTCCAATTCGGACAAATAAAGATGAATTATATCAAGCAATTTCCAATGTTTTCTCATTCTTCAAAGAAAACAACGAAATCAACGGAGAACTGTTTTCACGAGGGAGATATTCCCCAACTCCAACGATTATTGAAGCAGCGGTATCACTTTATAATAGCCACACTGTTGATGAAATTACAAGGAGTGATGCTGAAGCCAAAAACTTAACTGTTACTACAACAGCCATTTCAGATATTATCAATAATTCAAAATCTAATACAAAAAAAAGTGGCTCCTCATACGAATTTGTGGGTAGAAAGGTTATTTAAAAACTTGAAAGCATGA
>DAINAR010000051.1:0-22090 GCA_036733345.1 Deltaproteobacteria bacterium
CTGAAGATTATGTTATTGCAACAGGTGAAAGTCATTCTGTAAGGGAATTTGTAGAGAAGGCCTTCCATGAGATAGGAATAGAGATTATGTGGGAGGGAAAGGGCATAAAGGAAGTTGGAAAAGACGTGGAAACCGGAGATGTGCTTGTCCATGTCGATCCCCGATATTTCAGGCCTACAGAGGTTGATTTCCTGCTTGGTGATCCGACAAAAGCACGTGAGGAACTTGGTTGGGATGTAAGCATTTCTTTTGATGAGCTGGTAAAACTCATGGTTCGTGAAGATCTCAAGGATGCGCAAAAAGACCAGCTTTGCGGAAACGCGGGATTTCGTATATATAATCAGTTTGAATAGTTATGATTGATGACTTTACAGGAAATTAAATTTATGCACTGTTGTCAATTATGATCGAGTATAAAGGAGGACAGTATGAATAAGGACTCGAAAATATATGTTGCAGGACATCTGGGCTTAGTCGGGTCGGCGATACATAGAAAACTCCAGGAATTGGGATATGGCAACCTTCTCTGCAGATCTGAGCAGGAACTGGATCTTATGAGACAGGAGAGGGTTGAAGAGTTTTTTGATAAGGAGAAGCCAGAGTATGTTTTCCTTGCGGCGGCAAAAGTCGGGGGGGTACTGGCAAATTCCACATTTCCAGCTGAATTCATATACAATAACCTGGCAATTCAGACAAATATCATACATTCTTCATATCGTTCCAGCGTTAAGAAGCTGCTTTTTTTAGGCAGTTCATGTATTTATCCAAGGGAATGCCCTCAGCCTATGAAAGAAGGATATCTGCTTTCAGGTTATCTGGAACAGACAAATGAGCCCTATGCTGTTGCAAAGATTGCCGGAATCAAGATGTGTCAATCCTACAACAGGCAGTATGGGACCTGCTTTATCAGCGTGATGCCTACAAATCTTTATGGGCAAAATGACAATTTTAATCTCGAAACTTCACATGTCCTGCCCGCGATGATAAGAAAATTTCATGAAGCCAAGACGAAAGGCCTGAAAGAGGTGGAAATCTGGGGCACCGGAACACCTAAACGGGAGTTTTTATATGTAGATGACCTGGCTGATGCCTGTGTATTCTTAATGAATAATTATAATGACTCGGAAATAGTAAATATAGGAGTGGGTAAAGACCTTACGATTCTTGATTTAGCAAAGCTGATCGCGAGGGTTGTAGGGTTTGAAGGCTCTATTAGGCTTGATCCCGACAAACCTGATGGAACCCTTGTGAAACGACTTGATGTGAGCAAATTAACCCAACTCGGGTGGAAGGCAGGCACCTCGCTTGAGGAGGGGATAACCCGAACATACGAATGGTACCTTGACAAATTGCTATCCAGCCGGCCAGCCAATTAATCCTTATGAATCCGGATTCTCCTCTGATCAGTATAATTACAGTTGTGCGTAATGCTGAAAATTACATAGAGAATGTAATAAAGGAGGTCAGCAGTCAGACATACAAGTACAGGGAACATATAATTATTGACGGCGGATCAACGGATGGAACAGTGGGGCTTATAAAGAGCAATGAGGAAAAGATAAGTTGCTGGTTGTCTGAAGCAGATACTGGAATATATGATGCAATGAACAAGGGGATTGATGCTGCGCGGGGAGAATGGTTATATTTTTTTGGTGCGGACGATTCATTTTTCGGGCATGACACGCTGCAATTGTTTTTTGAGAGCCGAAAAATTCCTGATAATGTGCTGATGATTTTAGGAAATATAATTAATGCGAATGGTAGATTATTCAGAAGCAGACTTGATAAATTAATGTATTTCAAGAACATGGTGCATCATCAGGGCATTTTTTACCGCAGAAGGGTATTTGACGAGTTCCGATATGGTATCTCAAATGCAGCCGGGGGCAAAACCGGTTATCGTATTTCCGGTGACTATGAACTAAACCTGCTGTTGTTTCTTCGGGGTTCAAAGCATATTTACCTTAATGAGACGATAGCGCGATGCGGAAGCGGTATTTCCATGCAGGGGAACCTTGCCGGATATATGGAAGAGATTAAAATCAGGCGCAGGTATCTGGGTTATTTAAACTCGTTTGCATTTGATATTTGTACGTTATTGAGATTTTTATTCAAGAATATATCAAAATTGATCCCGGTATCAAAATGAATATGCATGTGATTTATTCAGTGAGGTTATTTTACAGGTGATTGAAAGCTCAAAGCTCAAAGCTCAAAGCTGAAAGCTCAAAGGTGAAAGCTCAAAGCTCGAAGGTGAAAGGTGAAAGGTGAAAGGTGAAAGCGCAAAGCTGAAAGCTCAAAGCTCAAAGGTGAAAGCTCAAAGCTCAAAGCTGAAAGGTGAAAGGTGAAAGGCAGTTATGCCGGAGGAACGATGTGTTAGATATTATTATCGTAAATTATAAAAGCACCGATTTTTTGATACGTTGCCTGGAATCCATTTATAATTTTATTAAGGATATCCCTGTAAAAATATATGTGTACGATAATAACTCACAAGATGGCGTTGATTCGATAAATAATTTTTTCCCTGAGGTTTTACTGACGGAAAACAGGGCCAACGTGGGATTTGCCAGGGCCATTAACATGGCGATAGAACGCAGTTGCGGCCGGTACATGCTGTTTCTGAACCCAGACACAATAGTGGTTGACGGTTTTTTTGAATCAGTCCTCAGGTATATGGAAGAAAACGAGCAGGTTGGAGTTGTAGGCGCAAAGATACTCGATTATGACGGCAGTGTACAGGGATCTGCCAGATCCTTCCCTACGCCTCTTACCGGTTTGTTCGGCCGGAGTTCTTTCCTTTCCAGAAATTTTCCAAATAATCGATTTACCCTTGCAAACATACTGACAAACAGATCAGACGGGATAACCCCAATGGAGGTTGACTGGGTTTCCGGCGCCTGCATGCTTGTTCGAAGAGATGCTGTAAGAGATGTCGGACTCATGGATAAGAAGTTTTTTATGTACTGGGAGGATGCTGACTGGTGTAAGCGCATGTGGGAAAAGGGATGGAAGGTTGTTTATCTGCCGGAGGCATCTGTTATTCATTACGTGGGAGTCAGCAGCGAAAAGCTGCTGTTTCGTTCTATCCTTGAGTTCCACGTGAGCAGCTACAGACTGTTTTCTAAATACATAGGTCCTTCGTTTTGGTTTCTCAAGCCTGTAGTAATCACAGGTCTCTCTGTCCGAATCCCTTTTGCTGTGGCATCGAACCTGGTGCAGAGATGGTGCGGCGGATACAAATATAAGACAATGCCCGGGGAAAAAGCTGTATCCGCGGAAGGAGACCGCCGTATCAGGATTCTGCGAATGATAGCCCGCCTTAATATCGGAGGCCCTGCGATTCATGTAAATCTGTTGACAATGGGACTGGATAAATCAAGGTTTCATTCAACCCTGGTGACCGGCAAGATTTCGCCCCAGGAAGGTGACATGAGTTATCTTTTTGATTTTTCAAATTCCAAACCGATTATTATTACCGAACTTCAGAGGGAAATAAGCCTGAGCCTGGATATAAAGGCATTAATCCACATATTTAAGATACTTCGCAGGGAAAATCCCGATATTGTTCATACACATACTGCGAAGGCGGGATTTGGCGCCAGAATGGCGGTAATTTTGTATAATTTGCTGTGCAGAAAAAAGGTGAGGATGGTTCATACCTTTCATGGCCATGTATTTAAAGGCTATTTCAGCAAGCAAAAATCACTTTTCTTTATATGGGTGGAAAGTCTTCTGGCAAGATTTACAGATGTGATCATTGCTATCAGCCCGACACAGAAACAGGAGCTTGGAGAGGAATTCAGAATCGCGCCTTTTGAAAAGATAAAGATAATACCACTGGGATTTAATCTTGACCCCTTTTATAAAAGCCAGGGATTAAAAGGGCAATTCAGGAAAAGTCTGGGCCTTGATGATGATACCGTTCTTATCGGCATAATCGGTCGATTGGTACCTATTAAAAACCACATGATGTTTTTCAGGGCGGCAAGGATATTCATTGATGAAAATCCTGATATCAAGATAATGTTTGTTGCTGTGGGTGACGGCGAACTCAGGACGGATCTGGAAGCATACTGCAAAAGGGATGGCCTGGCTCAGCATGTGTGTTTCTGCGGATGGATCAGAGATGTCCCTTCTGTTTATGCAGATCTCGATATCCTTGCTCTGAGTTCATTGAATGAAGGAACACCTGTATCAATAATTGAATCAATGGCCTCGTCTGTTCCTGTTATTTCAACAAACGCGGGAGGTGTTGTGGATCTTTTAGGGCCGCCTGACAGCGATCCGGATTTAGATGGGTTCAAAGTCTGTGAGAGGGGGATCCTTTGCAGAAAAGATGACGCACAGGGTATGGCTAAAGGGTTCAAATACCTTTTGAGGGGCGACACAAACGAAAAGGAACAGCGTATTGCCAGGGCGCGGGCTTTTGTGGAACAAAGATACTCGGAAAAGAGGCTGATTAATGATATCGAGGCTCTTTATATGAATTTGATGCGACAATAACACGGGAGGTTGTTTTGGACATAAGAGGCAAAAGGATACTCGTCGCAGGGGGTGCAGGGCTTATCGGTTCCCATGTTGTAGAAGAACTGCTTAAAGAGGATGTCACCGAGGTTATTGTATATGATAATTTCTGCAGGGGGACAATTGAAAATCTTGAAAAGTCTTTGCAGGATTCAAGATGCAGGATCTTTGAAATAGGGGGGGATATACTGCAAACTGATATACTTGATGCTGCCATTAAAGGGGTTGATGGAGTGATTCATCTCGCTGCCCTGTGGCTTCTTCAGTGCCATGAATATCCAAGGGCTGCATTTGATGTGAATATAAGGGGAACCTTTAATGTACTGGAGGCATGTGTATCCAACAATATAAGAAGGCTGGTATATTCATCTTCCGCATCGGTTTACGGGGATGCGGTTGAGGAGATCATGGGGGAAGACCACCCATACAATAACTGGACATTTTACGGGGCAACCAAGATAGCAGGAGAGCATATGCTGAAGGCCTATCATAAGAGATACGGACTTGAAGGCGTTGGTTTGAGATATATGAATGTCTATGGCGCACGTCAGGATTACAGGGGCACTTATGTTGCGGTTATGATGAAGATCCTCGATAATATTGACAGGGGAATACCTCCTGTCGTCTTTGGTGATGGAAGTCAGGCCTATGATTTTATTTACGTGAGCGATGTGGCGCGCGCTAATGTCTGTGCCCTCAAGAGCAATATGCCTTTTGGCTTCTATAATGTCGGCAGAGGCATTAAGACATCTATCAGGGAGCTTACAGAATTAATCCTGAAAATAACAGGTTCTGATTTGCCGATTCATTATGAACCAGAGGGTCAGACCTTTGTAACAAATCGTGTTGGAGATCCCTCTGCTGCTGAGCGGGACCTTGGTTTTACCTGGTCGGTCGAACTTGAGGATGGACTTAAGAGGCTTGTTGAATGGCGGAGATCACATATTGAGCAGGTGGAGAAGAGCAGGAGGAAGGCTCAGGGATGAGGAATGTTATCAGTTATCGGGTATCAGTTAGGTGGAGAAAATTAGTAGATAATGCTGTAAAAATACTTAATGGCTATATGAGTTACCTTAAACGAGCAAGCCATGAATAATTTTTTAAAATAATAACCTGTTTATATGTTAACCGATAACCGATAACCGATAACCAATAACCAACAACTCAAATTATATGAAAAAAATTCCACTTATTAAGCCGTATATAACCCAGGAAGTTAAGGACAAGGTGTGTGAGGTCCTTGACAGCGGATACCTGACGGAAGGGCCGGTTACCGGGGAATTTGAAAATACATTCAGGGAGTATATTGGCTGCAGGCATGCAGTGGCGGTGACCTCGTGTACTGTCGGCCTTGAAATGGCCCTTCGTGTCCTTGGCATTGGACCCGGAGATGAGGTTATTGTCCCTGATTATACATACCCTGCAACTGCAGATGTGATTTCAATTGTCGGCGCAAAAATAGTAATTGTTGACGTCAGCAGGGATACGATGCTGATCGACTGCGATTTGATTGAAAAGGCAATAACCGGGCGCACCAGGGCGATAATCCCGGTGTCAATTTTCGGTAATCCTCTTGATTATGATAAACTTGACCGGATCAGGAAGAAATACGGTCTGTACATTATTGAAGATGCCGCGTGTTCCATTGGAGCGGAATACAAAGGTATAAAGGTCGGCAATCAGGCTGATATTTCTGTTTTCAGCCTTCATCCGCGCAAATTCATTACAACCGGAGAAGGGGGTATTGTCACTACAAATAACGGGGAATGGGCGGACTGGATGATATCATATAAACACTTCGGCATGGGTGTGCATGATTCACGTCTTACGACAAGCTTTGAGCGGATCGGTTCAAATTACAAGCTCAGCAATATACTGGCAGCAGTTGGACTTGTACAGATGCGGCATATTGATGAACTCCTGGGTCGCCGAATTGAACTTTCAAGAAATTACATTGGTCTTATGAAAGACGATGACTGTTTTATCCTTCCTGAGACTACATCGCAGGGAAAACATTCATGCCAGTCATTTTGCATCTATGTTGAAAATCGCGATCAGGTTATGCAAAAGTTGCGGGATTGCGGGATTGAAGTGCAGATAGGTACGTATGCCCTGCACATGCATCCAGCCTTTGCGCCGGGTTCGTACTGCAGAATAACAGGTGAATTGCCCGGGAGCATTTATGCCTTTGAACACTGCCTCACCCTGCCCATGTATCATGATCTGACACTCGATGATCAGAAGCATGTGATAGATGAACTGGTGAAGGTGACAGGTGACAGGTGACAGGTGATGGGTGATGGGTGATGGGTAATGGAGAAGGATCAAAAAACAAGCTGTGGTTTTAGAGAGCTGAAAGTCTGGCAGAAGAGTAAAAAACTAGCCGTGGATATCTATCTGGTCACCAAAGACGCATCATTAAATCATGATTTTGGTTTACGGGATCAAATGCGTCGGGCCGCAGTGAGTATTCCCAGCAATATTGCGGAGGGTGATGAAAGAGGTTCAAACAGGGAGTCTGTTCGTTTTCTGTATATTGCAAAAGGCTCGCTTGCCGAGTTGCAAACACAACTTGAGATTGCACATGAAATTGGCTACATTGACCAAAAGACATTGAAAGATATTGGAATAGAATGTTTAACAATTGGAAAAATGTTGGGTTCTCTCATAAAAACAAGAATGCAAAGCAAAGGTTAGTATTTGCATAACCCATAACCCATAACCTATCGCCTATAACCCGATTTAATCTCATGTGCGGAATCTGCGGAATTTATAATCTGAAGGGAGAGCCGGTTTCATCTGTTTACCTGCGGCAGATGACGGAGGCCATTGCCCATCGGGGGCCGGACGGGGAGGGCATGTTTACTGACGGGGCTGTCGGTCTGGGGCATCGTCGACTGGCTGTCATTGATCTGTCACCGGCAGGCCACCAGCCCATGCTTACAAGTGACGGCAGATATGCCCTGACCTACAATGGTGAAATCTATAATTTCCAGGAATTAAGACTTATTCTCGAAAGCCTTGGTCATCAGTTCAGGTCTCGGACCGACGCCGAGGTAGTATTGCATGCCTATGCAGAGTGGGGCCAAAAGTGTGTTGAACGCTTTAACGGCATGTTCGCGTTTGCAGTATGGGATAAGGGGCGCCATGAGCTCTTTCTTGCCAGGGATCGCTATGGCATGAAACCGCTTTACTATGCATTTTGCGGAGAGTGCTTTTTATTTGCATCCGAGCAGAAGGCAATCCTTACTCACCCTTCTGTAAGCAGAGAAATCGACCTCGAGGCCCTGCTTGAATACTTTACCTTCCAGAATCTCTTTACCGATAAAACCCTTCTAAAGGGGATCAAATTATTCCCAGCCGGTTCATGGGCCAGGATACCATCCAGTGCCTTAAGCTTTGGGCCTTCAGCTTTGAGCTTCAATCAATACTGGGATTTCGATTTCCGTGAACCTGAGCTACAGGCTCCCGAGGAAGACTATATTGAAGAACTTGACAGGCTGTTTAGACAGGCTGTGAACCGTCAGCTTGTAAGCGATGTGGATGTGGGGGCATATCTGAGCGGGGGGATGGATTCAGGTTCAATTACTGCTGTTGCGGCCACTCAACTTCCCTATATCAAGACCTTTACATGCGGCTTTGATTTGAATTCCGCATCCGGACTCGAGCTTGGATTTGACGAGCGGAAGCTTTCGGAATACATGTCCTATCTTTTCAGGACCGAACATTACGAGATAGTTCTGAAGGCAGGTGATATGGAACGCATACTCCCTGAGCTTGCATGGCACATCGAAGAACCAAGGGTAGGCCAGAGCTATCCGAATTATTATGTCGCCCGTCTTGCGAGCAAGTTTGTAAAGGTAGTTCTGGGCGGAGGCGGAGGCGATGAGCTTTTCGGGGGTTACCCGTGGCGTTATTATCGTGCAGTGGTAAATGATAACTTTGAAGAATATATAGACAAATACTACCTGTTCTGGCAGAGACTAATACCGAACAAATCTATTCATGCTGTATTTCGCCCTGTCTGGGATCAGGTCAAACATGTCTGGACCAGGGATATTTTCAGGGATGTGTTCAAGGAAAAAGCCTGTAAATTGTCCCGGCCGGAGGACTATGTAAATCACTCTCTGTATTTTGAGGCCAAGACCTTCCTGCATGGCCTGCTTATCGTTGAGGACAAGCTGGGAATGGCCCAGGGACTTGAAAGCAGGCTCCCTTTTCTTGATAATGATCTCGTGGATTTTGCAATGCAGGTGCCTGTGCGACTGAAGCTTGGAAATTTATCAAAGATTGTCCGGATGAATGAAAATGAGCCGGGTGCCAAACCGGAGAAATACTTTCAGAAGACAAGGGACGGCAAACTATTATTGCGCAAGGTCATGGAGCGGTATATCCCTGATAAGATAACCAACGGTACCAAGCAGGGCTTTTCAGCACCTGATGCCTCTTGGTTCAAGGGTGACAGCATTGACTATGTAAAAGGCACACTGTTAGACAGCAATGCCCGCATTTATAAATATATGGACAAAAAGTCAGTTCAAGGGCTGGTGGAAGAACATTTTAATGGAAAGTCAAATAGAAGGTTATTTATCTGGTCCCTTCTGAGCTTTGAGTGGTGGTGCCGGAAGTTTCTGGGTTGAGTTGATAGGCATAAATTTGAAAAATTAATAAATCCCTTTTGCAAAGGATAGACATTTGACTGGATAACAGGATAGACATGATATAAATCCGGTTAATCAAAGCTATTTATGAAAATCCAACAGCGGTATTATGTGTAATATCAGGAAACGAAGAAAATAAATATCAGGTGTGTTTGTTTATTCAGAGAGATTAAAACAGGTGATTTGTTGAGCTAAGGAATAAGACATTAAATCAGTTATTATTCCGCCGATTAAAAACATTAATCGTCATGCCGGACTTGATCCGGCATCTAGTCGAATTCATTGTGGATTCCGGCTTTCGCCGGAATGACGACATTAACACATATTATTGCCGGGTTAATAATTAGAGCTCTAATCGCATTAAACGTCTAACATCTCACCCACTCATCTATTTTATGAGAGTTGTATAATGCGTAAGGAAAAAGATATAGACTAAGAGATCAACAGGATAAAAAACTGCAATGTCAATCCTGTTATTCCTGTCAAAAACAACTGATTATGAGGCAGTATATTTTTTTGAGGGTTAAATGAATGATGGGTTTATCAAACAAAATGCGTGAATTATTTCTTGATCTGTATAAGAAACTTCGTGACAGCATGAGGAAGAACTGGAAAAGAGATCTGCCTTTTGATGAGATGGTTTTTGACAGATGGGAACGGGCGAAAAGCCTTGGCTTTGGAGAAGGCTCCAGCATTTATCATAACAGTTATGTTTATGGAGATGTAACTGTTGGAAGGAATACCTGGGTTGGGCCCTTTACCCTTCTGGACGGTTCGGGCGGCTTGATAATCGGTGATTACTGCAGCATCAGCGCAGGAGTTCACATCTACACCCACGATACGGTAAAATGGGCTTTATCGGGGGGTAAGGCAGAATACGAGAGAGGTCCAGTAATGATAGGTGATTACTGCCACATAGGAGGACAGACTGTTATTGCGAAAGGGGTAACGATTGGTGATCATTGCGTAATAGGTGCATGTTCTTTTGTTAACAGGGATGTTCCCTCATTTACAATCGCGGTCGGAGTGCCATGTAAGCCTGCCGGAGCTGTAAAAGTTGAGGAAAGCGGAACAGTTGAAATGGTCTATGATATCGATTCGTTAAGGGTAGAAACATGATTAACAGAAAACTGGTATCAATAGTCCCAACTCAAATGAAATATATCTCTGAGAGGGAGATGGAACCTGCAGTACGATCTCGTGATCTTTCAGGCTATTTTAGTTCTGTCTACACAATACATCCCTTTGCCGCGGACGATCGAGTTGTCCGGCTGGATGACAGGAACACCGTTTACGAATTTTCTGTTAAACCACTGCGTTTACCCGCCTGGTTGAACTGGTTTGATTATCTGGTTGCCCAGGTCAGGCTGATAGGAAAAATTTACGGGTTGATTAAGCGGGAGGATGTCTCGGCAATTAAGGCGCATGATCCATACATGATAGGCCTTGACGGGCTGGTACTATCTGTTTTGACCCGCAGGCCGCTGGTGGTGTTTGTTCTTTCCAATTACGACCTGGCATATAAGGCAACTGGTCAGCTCGGCTTCGCACCATTTCGGTACAGGTGGATTGAGAAGATTATTGAGAGGCTTGTCTTTAAATCCGCGGATATGGTGTGGGGCGGTAACGAGAACAATAAACAGTATGCTGTTTCAAACGGCGCAAGTCCGGAGAAATGCCGTACCGTTCGAACCATAGGCATTTGTGATCATCATTTCCAGGCCCCCGGCCTCAATGCAGGTCTCAGGCATGAAATAGGGCTTAAAGACGAAAAGGTGCTTTTGTATGTTGGCCGATTAAGCCCGGAGAAGTATCCTCAGGATGTGATCAGATGCGCTGCATTCCTTTCATCGCAGGGAGCGAATTTCAGGCTGCTGATTGCCGGTGATGGTGTAATGGCAGGCGAGCTTAATAAGCTCACGGGTTTGCTTGGGATTGCTGACAAGGTTGTATTTTTAGGCTTCCGGCCCCAGGCCGAAGTAAGAGAACTTTTTTCGATTGCCGATGTGGTTCTTTCCCCGCTGACAGGTTCGTCCCTTGTGGAAGCGGCCCTTGCAGGAAAGAGTATTGTAGCCTACGACGTGGAATGGCACAGCGAGATCATAAAACATGAGTATTCGGGCCTTCTGGTGAAATACAGAGACCGTGATGCCCTGGCTCGTGCCACATTGACATTGCTTCAAGATCCCGAACTCGCGGCAAGGTTGGGCAGGAATGTCAGAGAACTGGCGCTTGAGATGTTCAGCAGCGAGCAGACACAGCAGACGGAGAGAAAGTGTTTCGAAGAACTGTTTCTACAGCGAACAGGGAGATAGTCGGCCAAAGATCGGATCAGGAAGATGTAAGGAGATCTTTCTGGGATTTTTCTTCAGTGCTCGGCTCCAGGCTTGCGAGTATTCCTCTTGCTCTCTGTATTGTTGCTGTGTCTACGAGGATATTGGGAAAAGAGGGTTACGGTATCCTTTCTCTCTTTCTGCTGGTCTCGCAGTTGTTTTTCCTGTTTGGCATAAACTGGACTTGTGCCGCGGTCGTCAAATATGCAAAGGAAGAATTTGTTAAACAGGGAAAGATCAACGGGACTTTCTGGGCAAGAAATGCCCTCCTGATCCCGAGCATGTTGCTCTCTTTGACCGTAGTCTGGTTATACAGGGATCAGATATTGTCATATATCGGCCTCGGTCCTGCAGCTATCTGGCTATTGGTGTTGTACCTGATTGGCCTGACTATGGCCGATTACGGACAATCGGTCTTGCAGGCCACCGGGAATTTGCAGTTCTATTCGGTCGCAAAGCTCTTGCAGATGCTTCTGTTGTTAGCGGCTTTCGGGTTGCTTTTTGTTTTTTTTAATGGGGCCGGCAGGATCTATCAAATGATATGGGCCTATGTTCTCAGCGTGCTCCTGGTTTCTCTCGTTCCCCTTTATAAAATCAGTTACAGGCTTTTTTCCCCTCCTGTTTTTGAAAAGCAAAGAATAAAGAAAATCTTCATTTTTTCATATCCCGTGATATTTGGATCTGTTAGCGCATATGTAGTAAACTGGATAGATCTCATTGTTATTAAACGATACTCGACAGTTTCAGAAATTGGCGTCTATTCATTGTCTTATCAGGGAATGACCGCAGTACAGCAGATTTCTATGGCTATCGGGGTAGTGATAACACCCATGATGGTTTCATTTCTGGTTCGAGGCCGAAAAGATCTGATCTTGCGGTATCTTGATCGTATTGTTCCGCAGGGCATGATCCTGTGGATTTTTTTTATTTGCACAGTAACATTCGGCTCCTTTTATTTGATTCCGCTGGTGTTTGGAATTGATTTCCGGGAAAGCTGCACTCCTTTTGCACTGCTGATGATCGGCATGGGTTGGAATGCTCTGAATACGCTGTATTCTCCAGTCATGACCTCCTATGAGCTGATAAAACAATCAATGGGAATCGGTATTGTTATTGCCGCAGTCAATTTTGCCGGAGACATGCTGCTGGTGCCTTTGTTCGGTATCAGCGGGGCATCAATGGCTACAGCCTTTTCGTTTTTTCTGGGAGGCGTTCTCAGCCATTTGGTGGTATATCGTCATATGGGGCTGAGAGGATACAAGGAGCTCCTGCTGCCGGTTTCATCGTTGCTGGCAATTATTCTCCTTGTTGCAAGTTCCCACCTGCTCTTGCGCCTGCTCTGTTTTTTTGTGATTTCTTTTGGTTTATGGATGATTGCAAGGATGCTGCGCCTCTTTAACAAAGAAGATCTCGCCCTTTTGGAAAAGATAGAAATGCCTCGATCAGTCTGGTATCTGATAGAAAAGGCATATAACTGTTTAGGTTAGCCGGAGTTCAATCGAAATGCTCATGCACACACAAGTTATAGGCTTTGCCGCGTTAATCTTTCTCTTTTCACTCTTTCTCCGGATATTGCCTCACCTCTCAAAGGAAGTGGGCGGCGCCGATTGCTGGTTTTATCTGATCTATGTCAGGGAGTTAAAAAAGAAGAGAAAATTCCCTCCCAAATTCTATTTCTTTATCCTTGACTACCCGGAGCAATGGTATCCGCCAGGTTTTCCATTATTTCTTTCACTTTTCCCAGAACAGTTGCTTCAAAAGTGGCATTGGCTGATATCACCTGTCATAGACTGTTTTCATGGGCTTCTATTGTATTCTTTTTGCTACTGGATCACCGGAAGCCTTTACGCTTCTGTTGTGGCCGGAGTTTCATATGCAATTGTGCCTACTCTTTATTCTGAAAACCGCAATTTGAACAGCCGCGCATTGAGTTCGCTGCTGTTTTCCATTAATATGCTCTGCCTTTTCTGCTTTCTAAAATATCCTTCCTGGGCCTTGGCAGTGCCGTTGTTTTTGAGTGGCTTTTTGGTCTTGATGACACATAAGATGGCGGCGCAGGCCATGGCGTTTAGCTATATTTTTATCGGGATATATCTTTGGAAGGGTTATGTGCCTCTTTTATTCCTCGTTATCATGGGTTTGACTTTTGCCCTGTCCGCCGGATTTTACTGGAAGGTACTCAAAGCGCATTTCGACATCCTTGCATTCTGGCGGAGGCACATAGACGAGGTCAGGGCCCACCAGGTGTTTGAGTCTAATGTCTACAGAGACCCGAATAGAAAGACAGACAGGCTCTATCTCCCCGGTTGGCGCGGGGTATCAAAAAAGATTGTTAATCTCCTGGCCCATAATCCCCTGATTCTAATTCTTCCGTTATTTGCAAAAGCGGGCCCCGTTTTTTTTTCAGGATGGTTGTTTGCTGTTATTGCTTTGATATTGCTGACTACCTTTTTCAGGCCCATGATCTTTCTCGGTGAAGGATTCAAGTATATCAAGTACCTGGCATTTCCCCAGTCTCTGTTTCTCGGGATATGGGCATATTCAGTAAAGGAGATATCGTGGGCTGGCATGGTTGCAGCGTTATTCCTGCTGCTCAGCCTTGGAGTAATGCTTTTCGTCCACATCTATACTACCAGAAAGTCGCTTGGCAAAGTTTCAGGAATTGATGATAATCTTCAGGAGATAATCGAAATTGTAAAAAAACTGCCTGAAGATAGGTTTTTGTGTCTTCCCATTCCGATTGGCGAGGTCCTTGCGTACAAAACCGGAAAAAAGGTCCTATCAGGAGGACATGGGTACGGATTCAATAACCTCGAAGGTTTTTTCCCTGTCCTTCAAAAGCCTTTAAAGGAGTTTTTCAAAGAATATAAAATAGCATATTTTCTGCTGGACGAAGAATTTGTGCCTGCTGCTCATTTTTCTTTGGATGATAAGGTTTTGGTGAAATTGTATTCGAGCGGTAAATATTCTCTATTTCAAGTGAAACTGTGATGCTGTGACTCGGCCTTTGCTTGTCAGTTATTGGTTATCAGTCAACCTTTCACCTTTGAGCTCTCCAGGGGCGAGTAAACTTTTAACTTTAAGCTTAACGAAGCCATGTGCGGAATAGCTGGATTCAGTACAAAGAGAAATTTTGCCTGTTTGCGGGATTCACTGCCCGGGGCAATTGAGACAGTTTCTCATCGCGGCCCTGATGATTCAGGTGTTTTTTTTGATGAAAAGGCAGGAGTAGGGTTGGGGCACAGGAGGCTTTCAATCCTTGACCTCACGAGCGCAGGCCGCCAGCCTATGGCGAGCGAAGATGGGAAAGTTTATATAGTTCACAATGGTGAAGTTTACAATTTTAAAGAAATAAGAGAAATTCTCAGAGGGTATGGTCATAACTTTTATACTGGAACGGATACGGAAGTCATTTTAAAGGCATACATTCAGTGGGGAATTGAATGCCTGGATCATTTTACAGGCATGTTTGCCTTTGTGATTTGGGATTCAAGGGCGGGATTACTGTATCTTGTCAGGGACAGGTTGGGAATAAAGCCCTTATACTATCATTATGCCCGTGAAGAATTCCTTTTTTCCTCCGAGCTTAAGGCCCTGATGGCCATCAAGGGCTTTGAAAGGAATATTGACAGCGATTCACTTGCCCTTTTTTTTCACTATCAATACGTGCCCGCGCCGGGAACTATTTTCGAGAATACATTCAAGCTCCTGCCGGGTCACTATGCAGTGTATAACGGCAGCACTCTGCGAGTTCTTCCTTACTGGAGCCTTCCGGAAATGGATTCAAGTTCAATCAGGGCCGATCTTTGTGAAGAAGATGCCACTGAAAGGCTGGACAATATCCTTACCCAGGCTGTGTCGGACCGTCTTGTAAGCGATGTGCCTTTGGGCGCACTGTTAAGCGGCGGCGTTGATTCATCACTTGTCGCTGCCCTGATGCAAAAGGCAAGTACAACTCCTGCAAGGACGTTCAGTATCGGTTTCGGTGAATCCGGATACAATGAGGCGCCTTTTGCATCGAAGATTGCAGCTCATCTGGGCACTGATCACACGGAGTTTTATGTCACACCAAAGGATGCCCTTGATGTTATTCCGCTTCTGCCTGAGATCTATGACGAACCCTTTGCCGATTCGTCTGCCGTTCCAACATATCTTGTCAGTAAACTCGCCCGGTCAGGGGTTACTGTAGCACTGTCGGGAGACGGGGGAGATGAGCAGATGGCAGGATATGTCAGATACTGGGCTGTTCAGTCAATGGCCTCATGGCTTAATCTTGTTCCGAAGCAGATTAAAAGGCCTGTTTCCGAATTTCTTAAACGCATGTCTCCCCATTGGATCGAGAGGGCGTATCTATCTTTCCGGCCGGTACTTCCCGAGCGTTTCAGGGTTGTCAATTTCCCGGATAAGTGGGAAAAGATAGTCAGGCTTATGGAGGGTAAAACCATTGAGGATCTCTACAGAATGACGATCTGTATCTGGCCTGAGGAAGAACTGGATTATCTGCTCGGGATGAGCTTGCCTTTGTCGCAATATGAAGAGGTATTTGCAGAAACAGTAGGCTGGCCGTTACTTTCGCGGTTTATGAGGGTTGATCAAAAGACCTATCTTCCCGACGCCATGCTCACAAAAGTTGATCGCGCAAGTATGGCAGTCGGCCTGGAAGTTCGAGTGCCTTTACTGGATCACAGGGTCGTGGAATACACTTCCAGGCTTCCAGTTGATATGAAATACAGGCAGGGCGTCGGCAAATATATCCTGAAAAAGGTCCTTGAGCGCTATGTTCCAAATGCTCTTTTTGAAAGACCCAAGATGGGATTTGGTGTTCCGATAAACAGGTGGCTTCGCAGTGAGCTAAAGGTAATGCTTCTGGATTATCTTTCAACTGACCGTTTGAAAAGAGAAAAACTTTTTAATCATAGCATAGTAGAGAAAAAAATTGAAGAACACCTGACGGGTGTTGCAGATTACCGCCATCAGCTGTGGTCTATTTTAATGTGGGAGATGTGGAGAGATAGATGGAGCTCGGGGGTTTGAGGCAAGGGCGCCGAATTAATTAAAAAGCCATTATCTATTAAAAATTACAAATTGATTATTGATTATTGACCATGGCCAAAGGCGATGATATTGAGAAGAGACTTATTGATTTTGCAGTAAGCATTATTTACCTTGCCGACAAATTACCGAAAACTAGAACGGGAAGACATATCGCTGGTCAAATATTACGAAGCGGTACTTCGCCGGCACCTAATTATGCAGAGGCTCGTTCGGCGGAAAGCTCAAACGACTTTATGCACAAACTAAAGGTAGTTTTGAAAGAGCTGAATGAAACCAAAGTATGGCTCCAAATCATCATACGATGCCAAATGGAGCCGATGGAAGAAAGTGTTGGCCTGCATAAAGAGTGCGACGAGCTTTGCAGAATCATAAGTGCAAGCGTTAAGACTGCAAAAAAACGCAGGGAAAATGGTTAATAATCAATTGTTGATAACTAATTTTTAACTTATCACGTATGCAATGATTCAAATGCACATATATTTTTACATATCTGTTTTTTTATGCAGTGCTACCCTGTCTCTTATCCTGACGCCCCTGGTCAGAAGATTCGCCCTTGCCCGGGGGCAGGTTGCCGTTCCAAAAGACAACAGATGGCATCGCAAAGAGACGGCCCTTTTAGGCGGTGTGGCGATATTTCTCTCAATGATAAGTTCATGGATTATTGCGGCTTTAATTGCCGATTGGTCTGTATACGGTTCGCCATATATTCCGATGATTTTATGTGCTTCCGGTATATTCGGACTGGGTCTCGTTGATGATATATTTAACATAGATCCTCAGCACAAGCTTGCAGGGCAGATAATAATTACTTCCGTTCTAATGTTTTTCGGTTTTCGTCTTGGCTGGACTGATTTCCCCACTGTCAATCTGTTCCTTTCCATTTTATGGATTGTAGGTATTACAAATGCCTTTAATCTTCTGGACAACATGGATGGGCTGGCAGCCGGAATAGCATTTATTTCAGGTGCTTTTCTTTGCCTTTGTGTCTCTCTCAATCCTGATTTTAATGTCTTTGGCACACCGGTCCTTTTAATGGGCATGTCATTTATTGGCGCTGTCCTGGGTTTCCTGTTCTACAACTTTAATCCCGCCTCCATCTTCATGGGAGATGCAGGCAGTCTTTTTACAGGATTTGTCCTTGCCTGTCTGACATTGTCAGCCGGACCCGTTCATGCCAAGGGAGGCGGTTTTATAAACCTGCTCTCTATTATTGCAATACCTGTACTTATCCTCTTTATACCCATACTGGATACCGGATTTGTAAGTATTATGAGGAAGCTGTTCCGACGGCGGATCTCACAGGGAGGTCGTGATCATTCTTCACATCGTATGGTCGCAATAGGATTTTCCGAGAAAAAGGCTGTCCTTGTTCTGTACGGGTTCGCTGCGATATCAGGTTTGATAGCTTTTGCAATTGATCATATGAGAATTGGAACCAGCCTGGTTCTAATTGTTTTATATCTCCTTTTTGTCATCTTTTTCTGGATCTATCTGGCAAAAGTCAAGGTGTATTCTGAAGAGTCCATATTGTCCGATAATGGTGCCGGTGCAATTACCCCTGTCCTGATTGAGATTACCTACAGGCGCAGGCTGTTTGAAGTTCTTCTGGATCTTGTGTTGATTACCGTGGCCTATTATGTGGCCTATCTTTTACGGTTTGAGGGTAATCCGGGACCCAACCTTGATTTTTTTCTGAAATCCCTGCCTATACTGATAGCATGCCAGGTACTCTGTTTTTATCTCCTCGGTATTTATCGCGGTGTCTGGGCAAGTACAGGCCTAAGTGACCTCATCGGCTATATAAAGGCCGTTACACTTGGTACAATAATCCCGATGCTGATACTTCTGTTTATCTATCGGTTCCAGAGTTTTTCACGCGCCGTTTTTGTCATTTACTGGGTGTGCATTTTGATCCTTGTATCACTGTCCAGGCTTTCCTTCCGCCTCCTTGATGAGGGAATAAGGAAGGGTAACAGAAAAGGAAGAAGAACCCTTATATACGGGGCAGGGGCAGGCGGCCAGATGGCCGCAAGAGAGATTGAGATTAATCAGGGCCTTGGACTGGCTTTAGTGGGGTTTATGGATGATAATCGCGGAGTCCAGCGAAGAAGGATTCGAGGGTACCCGGTACTTGGCGGGCTGAAAGACCTTGAGGAAATTATTAAACGGAATAATATAGAGGAAGTTATAATTTCTTTTAAGGAAAACGGTGAGGAAATGAAAAAGGAGATCAGAAGGCTCTGCCTTGGAATGGGTGTTGAAGTAGATGTAAGGCAGATAAGGGTGGTAGTTGATTAACCCGCCGAATACGGGTAAATCCCTATAAAACTCAATTTATTTCTCTGGTTAAAATATCCGCCTTCCCACGCTCCGAATACGGGATTTTCGACCTGATCCTGGAAAAAGCTGTGAATTTTTCAAAGGTCTCATCTTGACAATAAAAAAATATGAAAATAAAGTTTGATTTTAAGGAAAAATTTTAAGATAAACTCTGAGATGTCCCGGCAAACAAAGTCTGCCGGAGTTTAATTTTTTTAAAGAACCAAAAACACAGGAGTCAAACACATACTTGGAAGACGATTCAGAACAAGGTTTTTTTTCTTTTATTAAAAACAGGATCAGAAAAAAGACCCACCTTGGCAACAGCTCCGACCTGGCCGAAGAAATTCATGATCTGATGGATGAAGGTCAGGCAAAAGGCCTTATAAGCGATGAAGAAACACAAATGGTTCACGGTGTATTGGACCTTAAGGAAACAAAGGCGCATTCTATTATGATTCCGCGCACGGATATCTCTTCAGCACCTGCCGACTCTACATTAGGTGAAGTCATTAAGCTGGTAAATGATTGCGGCCACACCCGAATACCTATTTATAAAGAGAATATTGATAAAGTCGCAGGATTGCTGCATTCAAAGGATCTGTTGAAGCTATTGGGCGAAAATCCTGATTCAAAAATTCCTGATGAAATTATCAGAAAGCCATTCTTTGTACCTGAAACCCAGAATTTAAGCGAATTGCTCAAAGGGCTTAAAGCCAAAAAGAGCCATCTGGCAATTGTGACAGATGAGTATGGGGGAACTGCCGGCATAATCACGATTGAGGATATCATTGAAGAAATCGTCGGTGAAATACTGGATGAGCATGATAATGAAGAACCGCTTCTGAAAATAATCGAAAATGAAGGCATACTTGTGGATGCCCGTTTAGAGATTGAAAAGCTTGAAGAATATTTTGATATTGAATTTCCGGAGGGAGAGTTTGAGTCTGTTGGTGGTTTTATTATTCACCTTCTCGGAAAGATACCGCAGGTTAATGATATAATACACTTCCAGGATCTTGAAATAACTATCAAAAAAGCCGACCAGAGAAAAATCGACCAGGTGCTGATTACGCGTAATGCTTTCAATGCCCCTCTCAAGGAAGAAAAAGACTATCAGCTTTGATTTCATTCATAACTTAAGAGGGCACAGATTTCCTAACAGGAAAAGGTCAGGAATTGGCAGCTACACCCGAAAGGTAACACTCGCAGTGCTTTCAGGAGTTATGTTAACAGCCTCTTTTCCTCCTGGAAGACTGTCCCTTTTTGCCTGGTTGGCCCTGGTACCGCTCCTTAAAAGCATTGAAAATGAATCCCCTTTAAAAGCATTAAAGCTGGGATATATAGCCGGCCTGTCTCATTATCTTAGCCTGATTTACTGGATTGTAGTGGTCGTAGGTCGATATGGCGGCCTGAATCCATTCGTAAGTTTTAGTGTTTTTGTTTTATTATGCCTTTATTTGGCTTTGTATCCGGCATTTTTTTCCTGCCTCTCGGTGCTTATAAAGGGTTCCCGATTCAGGATACTCTTCATAAGTGCATTATGGATAAGCCTTGAATACCTGAGAGCTATGCTTTTAACAGGGTTTCCATGGTGTCTACTTGGATATTCACAGTATGAAAACCTGCATATTATACAGGTTGCCGATCTGTTTGGAGTATATGGAATATCTTTTCTGATCGTTACAGTTAATGTGTTTCTTTATGACCTCCTTTTTCAAAGACGCAACTGGGGTATTTCAATAGTTATATATGAAATGGTTTTTGCAGGGCTTTTAACTGCCGCAACATTAATATACGGTCACTGTGAACTGTCAAAGAGACAGTCGGAAAACGATACTGATAAAAATATAGCGGCTGTGATTGTTCAGGGGAACATTGATCAGTCTGTAAAATGGGACCCGGCTTACCAGGCTGGCACTGTTGCAACATATAAAAGGCTCACATTGAAGGCAATCCATGATTTCAGGCCCGATCTGGTTGTATGGCCTGAAACATCGCTGCCCTTCTTTATCCAGAATAACAGGGATTTTTCGCAGGATTTGCATTCCCTGGCAGTAAAATCCGGTTCTTCCTTTATCGTGGGCAGCCCTGCTTATAAACGGATTAACGGAAGAAAAAATTATTTCAACCGGGCTTATCTTATTTCGCCTGATGAATATTCATTCAAGTATTATGACAAAGTACACCTGGTCCCCTTTGGAGAATATGTTCCATACAAGGATATCCTTTTCTTCGTAGATAGACTGGTTCCGGCTGCTGGAGATTTCCAGCCAGGGAAAAAAGACATGAGTCCCCTCAGACATAATGATTTGTCTCTTGGTATTCTGATATGCTTCGAGGCTATTTTTCCGGATATGGCGCGAAGTTATTCAAGAAAGGGCGCAGATATGCTGATTAACCTCACAAATGATGCCTGGTTCGGAAAGACGAGTGCGCCGTATCAGCATTTAAGCATGGCTGTATTACGTGCTGTAGAAAACAGGATGCCATTGATACGAGCTGCAAATACCGGTTTCAGCGCCTTCATCAGCCCTCATGGCGAGATCATTGAAAGAAGTGCCCTTTTCAGGGAAGAGGTATTAAAGGCCGGAGTTAAAATAGTGCCTGCCCAAATAACGTGGTACGCCAGGACTGGTGATGTTTTTGCTGTTGCTTTTCTGGTAATATCTCTTCTAAAGATTATTCTTGCCATTCGCCAAAAACAAAAAACTAAAGGTTAGTCTATTATCAGCATATATTACTCCGGCGAATGAACTACCCCGCAGCAAGCTACGGGGTATCAAACGTCATTCCGGCCCCGAATCAAGTTCGGGATAAACTCCAGCCGGAATCCAGAAACATGCTTGACTGGATCCCGGATCAAGTCCGGGATGACAAGACGAAGCAAGCTTCGGGGATACTTGTCCGCCGTGTTTATGGCGGGCTTGTCTGCCTCCGGCAGATTCAACCCGAAGAGATTAAAAACATCAATCGTCATGCCGGACTTGATAAGCCTGCCCCGGACTTGATTCGGGGCTCGAAATTTTACCAGCCTGTGTTTTCGCTGGTTTATCAGCCCCTGGCTGGGACAACATTGACATATATTATTGCCGGAGTAATAATACGAATGAATACTGCAATACTGATAATAACTAAAAAGCCCGTATGGGCTTTTTTATAATGATTGAAAAAAATCTTGAAAAAATGTAACTA
>DAINAR010000052.1:0-21827 GCA_036733345.1 Deltaproteobacteria bacterium
CAGCCAGGGAAAGGCAGTGGTGAAGATGTTTTATGCTGATACCGCATCCGCGAACAATAAAAGTAAACCATTCTCGAAGGATCTGAAAAGCAAGCTGAACGACGGTCCCGCCACATTCAACCGCGCCGGTGATACGATATACTACTCCAGGAACCTCGTTGTGGAGGGTAATTTCAAGCTCCTCTCAACCTACCGGAACAAACTCGGGCTATTTTACGCTGTTTCAGAGGAAAAAGGCTGGGGCCGGGTCCGTGAGATCAGGTTCAACACCGAGTGGTTCAATATAACGATGCCCTGCCTCTCGCATGATGGCAAGAGACTTTATTTTGCCTCGGACAAGCCCGACGGCGTGGGAGGTCTCGATATCTATTACAGCAACTGGAAAAACGGCTACTGGGAGGATCCTGTCAACCTTGGGCCCGGAGTAAACACCGAAGGGAACGAGAGCTATCCGTTCATCACCGAGACAGGGGAACTCTTCTTTTCCTCTGACGGAAGAGGCGGATTCGGCGGAAAGGATATATATGTCACTAAACAGAATGGCAACCACTGGCACACGCCTGTCAGGCTTGCTGCGCCGGTGAACTCGGAGTATGACGACTTCGGTATCGTTACCACTGCGGATGTAAGGGAGGGCTATTTTTCCTCAGACCGGGACAAATCAGTGGATATTTACCACTTCACATCGGAGATGCCGCAGGTTTGGTTCGCGGAAGCGCAAAAGGAAAACCAGTACTGTTTCTCGGTATCAGACACGGGAAGGATTGTGGTTGACACGCTCAGCATGCAGTATGTGTGGGACTTCGGTGACAACACGAAGATGACCGGCACGAGGGTGCATCACTGTTTCCCGGGACCCGGGAAATACACTATAGCGCTGGATATCATTGACCGGACGACAGGGAAGCCTTATTTCCGCAAGCAGACCTATGATATTGAGATTGTTGACTATGACCAGCCGTACATTTCCGGACCGGCCTCGGCCATTGCAGGTGAGGCTGTTGACTTTGACGGGATGAAATCGTACCTGCCCGGTTACTCGGTGACAGGATTTTTCTGGGATTTCGGCGACGGTACTCAGAAGACGGGGGCAGGTCCAACACACACCTTTGCCCGTGCAGGGGAGTATGATGTGAGGCTTGGGGTGACTGTCAGGTCTCATTTGACCGGTGATGTACTCAAGCGTGCCGTGACTCGCAAGGTCATGGTTTTTGACAGCCGTTCAGAGAGGGATTCGTGGGTTGCCGCAAGGTCTTCTGCTGGTGCGGTTCCTGTCGATCTGAGGCAGTTTGAGAATGTATTTGTCAGGGGACAATATTCGGCTGAGGATGAGTTCATGAAGGAGGCTGTATTCCAGGTTGAGGTCCTCTCGTCGAAGACCAGGATGGAGCTCACGAATCCGTTGTTCAGGAGTGTACCGGTGAAGTATTCCCTGCGTGAGGTTCATTACCCGGAGACGGATACTTACAGTTATGTCATTGATCAGCAGATGAGTCTGATGGCGGCTTATCCGGCATATGCTGAGATGCTGGCGCTGGGATTCAGGAGCGCCACGGTCCGGCTGAATGTGTTGACCGATCCCGCCGAGCGCGAGCTTAATGTACTGAAGAGGAATTACGGTGTGATGACCGACACCTATTTTGATACCCGTAACAGGCTGGTTACGAATGCTTATCTAATGCTTGACCAGGTGGTGATGCTGATGAACAAGTATCCATCTCTGAAGCTGGAGATAGGTGTGCACACAGATAATCAGGGGACGCCCGGGGCTCTTCAGAGCCTGTCTCAAACCCGCGCCCAGGTCATTGTCAATTACCTGATCAACAGAGGTGTTGCTGCGAGCCGGCTGGTTCCGCGCGGATACGGCAGCACTAGGCCCGTAGCATCGAACGCCACCTGGCTAGACCGGAGGTTGAACAGGAGGGTGGAGTTTGGTGTTATCAGGTAAGTATCTTTTTATTAGCTATTAATCTTTACATCATATCTAAACTGCAGATGAAAAGTTCTCTGTTAGCTATACTTTTAGTTGTAAGCAACCTTGCTCTGTATCCTCAGGTCATTCTGACGATCGAAGGGCAGGAAATAATAGACACAGAAACGGGAGCAACAACTGGGTACGTAATTCCCAGGGAACAGCCCACTTCACTGTCATTTCGGAACAACTTATTAAGTTTCGCAAATGCCAGTGGATACATGTTACTGGCCGGTGATGAAACGCCGGGAGAAAATAATAATAATCTTGATGGTGAAATAATTACTGGAAACAGATTTATTTGGAATGGAACGGTTGAAGATAGCTGGACCCATTCTGTATTCACTGGTTACAATATTAATGTTACCTTAAAATATAACTATTTGGATCGAACTCCTAATGGAATTCAGCGTAAGTCAAACGGGATGACAGATGAATCAGGTGTCATTGCCTATAATATCATCAAGAATCCGAGGGTTGGTATTGTGGTAAAGGGCATTAATGGAATAAGAATATTTAACAATACCCTTTACAGCGAAAAGACTCCCGCTCAAACATACAGGGCTTTAATTGATATACATACCAATACTGATGGTGGGCTGAATGCTTCCTCGAAAGGAACAAAGATATTCAACAATATTTTTTATACCAGAAACAGGGTTCTCAACATTTGGGTTTATGAAGAAGCTTGTCTGGAGGGATTTGAATGTGATTATAATATTTACTGGAGCGAATCCGGGGAGCCAGTTTTCAGAATAGGAGATAAGTTTAAGTCTTTCAGCCAATGGCAAGCTATGGGGTATGACAAACACTCGCTTGTAATCAATCCGGGATTTGATGATTATAGCAATTTTGTGCCTAAGGAAAGACTTAATTATGGTAAAAATCTTGGTGAGGAATTTAAAGTTGGATTAGCTGTTGATGCAGTTTGGAGCAATATTAGTCCGCAAACCGCTTTTCAGGATGATGTATGGCAGGTTGGAGCCCGGATTATTGAGAAAAACACAGTTATAGATGAACCCTTGGATACTACTACACTAATCTATCCCAACCCTGCTAAGGGACATTTTTATGTCTTGAATAATACGCCGGGAAAGATCTATCAGACTATCATTGTTTACAATTCCAGAGGAGATGTTATCCTGCAACAAGATTTAGACGGCCAATTTAATACTATACATTTTAACAAGAGTGTGTCAGCAGGTTTGTATAATATAAAGTTAAATGGCGCCGACCTTACAAGTTATAATACAAAACTTATAGTCATTGACTAATCTTTACAGGCTAACTCTTTATAAACTTCTGTGTTAAAATAACACTACTCGTCGAAATCATCAGAATATATATTCCACTAGTAATTTGAGAAAGATTAAATGATTTTGTGCCCAATTCACGATTTATTTCCTCTTTGTGTACCACCCTTCCTCTTAAATCACAAATAGTCAAAGTAAAATCGTCTGCATTTAATAAAGAATAAAAATCGATATAGAAACACCCATTGTTTGGATTGGGATACAGATTAAAGTAATCCCCGCTTTCTGTAAAGGCAATAACTTTAAACTCAAGCTTGCTTGAAATACCGGAAGCGCCCATATCATCATAAGCTAATGCTTGTATTGAATAAGACCCGGCAATAAGATCTTTAAGTGTAAAGGAGTAAGGAGCAGTATTAAGTTCGCCAATTTTTTTGTCTCCATTCAGCAATTCTACCTTTGTTATTTCTCCATCAGTATCGTAAGCTTCAATGTCAATTGTTATGGTAGCAGTTGATGAATAATTATTGCTCTTTGTGGGAGAGTAAATGTTGACAGAAGGCAATGAATTTTGACGTTTCGTTCCTGAAATAAATTCAAAAGCACCAACGTCCGGAGAATTTCCCCAGTACATCAACCCAACATCAATTCCTTTATCAATAAGGACTGATTCTTGCTGTAAATGCATGAAATCTATCTGAGGCAAGCTTCCATCAGCTTGTCTGGGGTATGCAAGTAGGGACTTATCCAGACTTAAGAAGTCTTTTTCACAAACAGGCAACTTAGTGTTGAGACAATTATCGATAAGGAAAGTATTGTTCAAAACGATCGAGTTGCTGGTCAGGGAAACATCATATTTATTATTGAAAGAAATATTGTTCTTGAAAAGATGCTGTTTTCCAAAACTACCCATCCAGTATCCATATTCACCATTATAACAGGATGTATTGTTGTACATTGCAACTACCGTATTTGCCCCATTCTGATGAAACCCCCATGTTCTGTTGTTGTAAGCGAGGCAATTGGTTATTTTCCTTCTTACTTCACTTCCACTTTCAAGATCTGATTTGCCTAGTTTGAATCCAACCCCATTACCGGCAGGAGTGAATGTATCTGCAAGGAAACCATTATTCCACGACCAGCAGTTTTCAATAATCACGGTACCGTCATTTTCCCAGAGGTCAAGTCCATCATCACTGTTCCACCAAAAACGGCAGCCTTTTATCTGATTGGTTAAGCCTGCTGGAATGTAACAAACCTCCAGGCCATCAGCATTTTCATAAGGCTCTGCTGTTAAAGGATCTGTGTTGTGATGAAAATCACAATTCAATACCAGGTTATCATCACAAGCCCTGGCTATTATCATTCCATGACCATTGTGATGCGAGTCTAATTGTTCGAAGACATTATGATTTGAGTCTTGAACCTTGATTCCCGTGTTGATTTGTGCATCATATTGAGTAAAGCCGGTTATCTCGAGGTTTTTCCAATGGAAAAAATTTCCGGAAAAATAAACGCCACAATTTTGCCTGTAAGAGAATTCCGAAGATTTTGTGATAGTAGGTTTTTCCCCGGGGTAAGCCCATATTTTAATTTGTAATTTCTCTGTTCCGTTCTTAGCTGTAAGATGCTGTGAACTGGGATAGCGATAGATACCTCCTCTCAGGTAGACAGTATCTCCGGCAGATAACACAGTCCATGCTTTATTAAGCGTGAAAAAAGGATTGTTGATAGTTCCGGAGTTTGAATCATTCCCGTTTGGAGATAAATAATAGGTCTTGGCATACACTGTAATACTCAAGAAGCTGAGCAGCAGGGCAAAAACTCTCTTCATAAAGGCAAAAATTTGACGAATGCATATATAATTTGACAAACATATCAAATTTTACGATCAATACTCAATTTTGTTGCACTAAGGAAAGAAAAACATCGTTATTGATTATCTGGAATCTCTGATTGGGATTACATGAGCAATATTTAAAATTTTGAAAAGCTATGGTTCCCTCATCTTTACCTGTGCGAAACGAGAAAAGAACGTTAATCCATTTGTATAATTATTTCTATGGAAATTAAGCAAATTGCACGAATCTCCTTTCTTAAGGATTATTTCACTAAAGGCCATGAGAGGAGTGTCAGGGCAAAAAAGAATATCGCAGCCACAATAGTAATAAAAGGCTTCAGTATAATAATAAGTCTGGTTTTTGTACCGCTCGTTCTCAATTATGTTAATTCAGCTCAATATGGAATCTGGCTAACCTTAAGTTCAATTGTAGGTTGGTTCAGTTTTTTTGACATAGGATTGACTCAAGGGCTACGTAATAAGTTTGCTGAAGCCCTTGCACGTGGTGATCATAATGCAGCTCAAATATTTGTGAGCACAACCTATGCAATCTTAGGTATAGTATTCATTGGTGTTTGGTTGTTATTTCTGATCATCAATAACTTCCTGGATTGGAGCAGCATACTTAAGGTACCCCAAGAGATGCAATCCGAGGTGTCAATCCTGGCCATGATGGTTTTTACCTATTTCTGTATTGCTTTTGTTTTAAGAATTATCACAACTATTTTTTTGGCGGATCAGAAGCCTGCAAAATCATCATTAATAGATCTTCTTGGACAGTTAGCTTCCATGACATTTATCTTTATCCTGGTAAGAACAACCGAGGGCTCTTTAATCAGACTCGGCATTGCCTTATGTGTCTCCCCTGTATTAGTACTCCTGGCGGCCAATATCGTTTCATTTAATGGGGCTTACAAAGTATACAGACCGACCTTTGCTCAGGTGAACTTTGCTCACGCCAAAAGTCTGATCAACCTGGGTGTGAAATTCTTTATTATTCAGGTTGCCGGCATAATACAGTTCCATACTGCGAATATTATAATTGCCCGTAATTTTGGAACAGATGATGTGACAGCATACAATATTGTTTATAAATACTTTGGTGTTCTCAATATGGTTAACACCATATTTATAGCTCCATTCTGGTCAGCCTCTACCGAGGCATATCTTAAAAATGATATTGCATGGATAAGAAATGGTATAAGAAAGTATAATACGTTGAACATTCTATTATTTCTCACAGGATTGCTTATGTTGATATTCTCCGGGCCAGTGTACAATCTATGGCTGGGAGAAGGAAAGGTTTTAATACCGTTCTCGCTGTCTTTGTGGGGTTTTATATATTTCAACGTTATTTTGTACGGCACAAAATATGTCAGTTTCCTTAATGGGATTAATGCACTAAAGATCCAGTTTATAGCAAGCACAATAAGTCCGGTGCTTTACCTGGTTGTGGCATTAAGCCTCATAAAGTACTCAGGTATGGGAGTATATGCACTTTTTGTTGCCTCAGTAGTTGCTAATTTCAATGCAATAATTCTGGCACCTTTACAGTACTATTTTATTATCAGTAAGAAAAAGAAAGGAATATGGGCAGCTTGATTTATACCTTGGCTAGCGCATTAATGCATAAATGATCGTTAATAATAATTAAGCTAAGATGTAAAATGACGAACCTGTTTTAGAGAACTATATTTGTATGTATAAATTCAGCTATTATCTTCTTAACCTGTTCTTGGGAATAAGTGTAGCCCAGTTGCTTTCGGCTCATTCAACGGCTTTGAAATTAGTAGGATTGATAATTCTTGTGGCACATTCATTCATTATTTTTCACATTTTTCATGATGAATTTCTTTTCATTATGTACACTTTCTCCTTATGCATTATGGGTACTGGTGACTATCTCGGAGGAATTGCTTTTGCTCCGCTGGTTGTTCTCATCAGCTATCTGCTTTTTAAGGGTAAATTTTACATAAGAGATAAATTCATTGGCATTTGCCTGTTGGTTCTTTTATTTACAAATATTCTGGGCTATTTAGTGAAAAATCCATCTGACAGAATGGATGTCTTCCAATCTGTAATAATGTTTACAGGATTTATAATAACATTTATCTATGTACAGAACTTCAAATTTATTCAGACCCAAGTTCGGTATATTTTATTGATTGCTACCTTCCTCTCTTTCATACTTTTTATTATTGCTCTCAACCAAAAGTTTGTATTCATTGATAGCTCACTCTTTCTGTTGGGAGCAAATCCAGGTTATCCTTCTGTAAGCAGTGTAAAATATGCTTTTGAAGGACGATTTCCATCTTTATTTGGTGATTATGAATTATTCTCGGAGTTTGCTTTATTGATGTTTATACTGGGATTTTCTCTGTTCATGGATAAGAATGCTTCACATTATTTCAAATTAGGTTATTCTCCGCTGTTCTTAATGATTTTTAGTTTTTTGAATACTTTAATAACCGGAACAAGATCCGGTTTTATTCTTATTTTCGCTTTTATCTTTATTTTCTTCATATTCAGAATGGCTACTCTATTTACAAATAAGGCATTATTACTGGTTTCTTTTCTAATTATAATGATCCCAATTATCATTAACTTTGGAGACTTATTCGGCTTTGATGTAATTAGCAATCGCCTGAAGGAGATTGACTTAACCAGGCTGAGTGTTAATAGCCTTGTGACCGGAGAAGAGATTAACAGAGGGTATGTTTACTCAGAAGGCTATAAGAGAATTGGCGAAGAGAATTGGACTTTGGGATATGGCTATGGCGTATCACATTCTAATAGCCTGGCATGGCTAGGGAATCTTGGTCCACTAGGTAGTAATATAAAGGATTTTCATAGCCTGTATCTATGTATCCCAATGATCTACGGATGGATAGGGGGGATAACATATCTTGTATTAATAATCTATACAATTGTTCTACTTTTCAAATCGAGCTTAAAAAAAGGAAATACTTCGAGCAGGGGGATCCTTACAGCATTTGCTTTTATGTTTACCTTCTTTCTCATTAATGAAATTAAAATAAATTCATTGAGATCATATAACTATCATTTCCTGATCTGGATCTTATTGGCAATGGCCTTAGCAATAGGTTTTAATAGTCATATAACTGACAAAGTGACGAATAAGACAGGGAAAGGTTAATCCTAAGGCTCTTCAGTCAATTTGAAAAAGGAGGGCTAAGTCTTTAGTTAAGTCTATTTCTTATAAATTATGAAAGTTCTTTGGTTTACCAATACACCCTCAATGAGTGCATCTCAATATGAGCAGAAGGTAATAGGAGGTGGTTGGATTGCGTCATTGGAGAATGCCCTGGAATCGTACCCGGAAATTCAGCTGGGGATTTCCTATGTCGTAATTAATAATACGAAAAAACCGTTTAGCATTAATAATACAGTTTACTATCCTGTCAACAAAAGCAAGACGCCAAACAGGATTAGCAGAATACTTGAAGGTTGGGATCATAAGTCACCATTAAGGAGTGACATGAAACCATATATGGATGTAATTAATGATTTCCAGCCTGATGTAATTCATATTTTCGGTAGTGAAAGTGAATTTGGTCTCATCGCTGGGATGACAGATATTCCATGCATTGTATATATTCAGGGTGTACTGACAGTCATTACTCAAAAATGGTTCAATGGATTAACTCCCCTTGATGTCGTGAAATATTCTCCAAAATTGCCTTTAATTAAAGGAAGAGGGCTTTTTCATGACTATTACAAAATGATCAGGTCCGCAAGAAGAGAGCAAACTATTCTCAGAAAAGGTAAATTTTTCATTGGCCGTACCGATTGGGACCGAAGAATTATTACAGTGTTGTCTCCCGGCTCAAAGTATTTTCATTGCGATGAGATAATGCGTCCCTTATTCTATCAGAAGGAATGGAGTCATAGATCTCATGTAACGCAAATTAGAATTATATCCACAACCAGGAATACAATTTATAAAGGTCTTGAGACAATATTAGAATGTGCCTCATATTTAAGGTCATTATTCCCTGATAAGGAGATTTTATGGGAAGTAGCGGGCGTTAAAAGCAGTGACGAAGTACCACTTTTATTGGAGAAGAAGTTAAAAAGAAAGTTTAAAGAATCCGGAATTATCTTACTGGGTCCGCTTAACGAAGTTGAATTGGTTTCGGAAATGCTTGAGGCAGATCTCTTTGTTCATCCATCTCACACTGATAATAGTCCCAACAGTGTTTGCGAAGCGATGCTATTAGGAATGCCCGTTATTTCCACTTTTGCTGGTGGCATCCCTGCCATTGTCACAGATAAGGAAGACGGATTATTGGTTCAGGACGGTGATCCAATAGCTCTTGCAGGCGCTATCTACGAACTAAATAATAACCCTGAATTTGCAATTAGTCTGAGTCAAAGAGCACGAGCGAAAGCAATGATGAGACATGATCCTGCGAGAGTTACACAAACTCTGGTGGGTATTTATAGTGAAGTACTGAATAATTGACTTTAGGTTTGTCGGATTATGAAATTGTGAGGATGAATTAACATGGATTTGTATCATGATTAATACGAGGAATCATTAGTTACAGCCTGCTTACATTGAATCGCTTGTATCTGAAATCAACTTTTATGTGATAGATGGATGTGCAAAATAAAAATAATGTATTGATAATTACATCTGAAGCATTCCCTTATGGAATGGCAGGTACAAATCGAATTATCAGCCTTGCTAAAGGGTTTAAATTAAATAATGTAGATGTAGAGGTACTTAGCATATTCAAATATGGGAAATCCTATACTCAAACCAATTTCCCTGTCCACGGAACGTATGAGAGAATAGCATACACGAATGTTTTAATTACAGAAGCAAAGCATCTGACCAGACTTATAAGAGTTTTCAAGAGAAATATTAAGTCGCTTTTAATCTTAATTTTTCTCATCAGAAATGTTGACAAGAATACAAGAATTCTTTACTACTCACCATGGATATGGCCAGCTTTATTCATTCGCTTATTCACTTTTGTACGGAGGAATACGTTTATTAAAGAAGAAACTGAGCATCCGTCTCTTAGACTAAAGGGCAAAAGCAAGATCTACCGGACTTTTTATCTGAATTATTATTACGAGATATTTGATGGTTTATTTGTAATAACCCAGAATTTGTATGATTTTTTTATCAGGGAGCTCAGATACAGGAAGCCTATTATGGTTGTGCCAATGGTTGTGGATTTGGAATGTTACAACATGAATAACAAGACAATCTGTAACACCATCGTATTTTCAGGTGAACTGGATATAGAGAAAGAGGGCCTTGACATTCTGCTCTGTGCTTTTGCAGATTTTACTAAGAACCATCCTGAATATACTCTGAACCTGTATGGGAAACCTGTTAGTCATACTCATGAGCTTAGAATTAACAATCTTATTGGCAACTTATCCTTATCGAAAAGTGTGAGATTGAATGGATTTAAGACAAGAGATGAGTTGATTGAAATACTCTCTACTGCACGGATTTTGGTATTCACTCGTCCACCCAGTATACAGGCAACATATGGATTCTCAACAAAATTAGGAGAGTATCTTGCTGTTGGGAAACCTGTGATTGCAACAAAAGTTGGTGAAATCGATCGTTACCTGGTGGATAGAGTGAATGCATTCCTTGCTGATCCTGATTGTTTGTCCGTTCACGCTAAGATGGAGGAAATTGAGAATGACTATAAGTTTGCTCTTGAGGTTGGAAAGGAAGCCAGAAACTGTGCGATCAAACATTTTAACAATAAAATTGAAGCTGAAAGGATGATTGATTTTTTTGGATCTGTAGGAGACTCTTAGGCTATTTCAAGTTTAGTGGGAATTGCCAGGGCAGTCTATCAATCAAAGGGTCATTGGCTGATAGGTTTATTAAAGAGGTGCAAATCCTTTGCTCACTAATAGTCGGATAATAAAACCATAAAATGATTACTGACGAAAAATTTCCAAGGATTCTGATTTATGGACAATCATTTAACCGCAGCACCGGGGGAGGAATAACCTTATCCAATCTATTTAAGGGCTGGCCGATTGATAAGATTGCTGTTATTGGCACCCGTTTTTCTTTAAGAAATTCCACGGCAGATATCTGCAAGGTCTATTTTCAGTTTGGAAAAGCTGAGAGGAAATGGCTTTTCCCTCTGAGTATCTTGCAGAGACCTCATCCCTCAGGATTGAAAGAGATTATTGAGAGACCTGACGGGAAACTGGTTGCTGCCAACATAGATGAGGATTGGGGAATCATCGGAGCTGCCCATCATACACTCCTACAACGATTGGGGCTTTCACATCTGTTAATACAGACTCATTTGTCCAGTAATCTCATTTCCTGGCTAGAATCATATCAGCCAGAGTTACTATACATTCAGGTTTCAACAAGGGAAACCGTCCTGTTTGCTACTGAGTTAATAAATCACTTAAAAATCCCGGCCGCAATACACATGATGGATGACTGGCCTTCAACCATTAGCATAAGTGGCTTTTTAAAAGATTTTTGGCGTCAGAGAATAGACCGGGAATTTAGGTTTTTACTTAAAAAGTCAAATACATTTTTAAGTATTAGTGAAGCAATGTCGGCTGAGTATCTTGAAAGATATAATAAAAAGTTCATTCCTTTTCACAATCCAATTGAATTACCTGAAAGATCTCAAAATGCAATTGAAAGCAGCGAAAAAGAAGACAAATTCAGGTTTCTTTATATGGGGCGGATTGGTAATGCAAATTCACATTCTATACTCTCATTTGCATTAAGCTTGTCTACTACTATTGTTGAAGGGAAGGAAGTTTTCTTTCATATTTACACCCCAGATTTCGAATCTGATACATCCAGGGCGCTGACTGAAATGAGAAATATCAAGGTTTTTCGTCCGGTTAAGCACGAGTCTGTTTACAATCTGTTAAAGGAGTATGATGTTTTATTGTTGCCTTTAGATTTCACTGAGTCAGGCATTAAATTTGCTAAATTCTCCATCCCTACCAAAGCATCCGAATACATGATTTCGGGGACTCCCGTTTTGGTTTTTGCCCCTGGGGAAACGGCAGTATCAAGATTCTTCATGGCTAATGAGTGTGGATACTGTCTTACAGCAAATGATGACGTAGCAATTAAAAATACCATCAAGACTCTTGTACAAGACCAAGCATATAGGGTCAGAACAGGAATCAATGCAATAAAAGTCGCATCTGCCTTGTTTGATGGCCATAAAGTCAGGCAGAAATTTCAAAACCTTCTGAAAATGACCTCACGTGCTAGTGTACGGGATATGAACTAGTTTCGTTATAGGGAAGGTTTAATTGCTATAATACTCAGATAAAATGAAAATTGAGTCACTTCCACAGGATTTGCAATTAAGATTCAGTATTGCCAGAGAACTTGGCCATACTTTTGACAACCATACTGTAATACTGGATTTCGGTTGCGGAAGTGGCAAAAAGGTACAAGAACTAAGGAATCAAGGTTTTAATGCCTTTGGTTGCGGAACAAGGTTTAATGAAGAAAAGAATGTAGAGACGGAGTTACTCCTAAAAAATGAAATAATCCGTGAAATCAAGATTGAGCAGTATAAAATTCCATTTGAAGACAGTACGTTTGATTTCATTTTTAGTGAATCGGTTTTTGAACATGTTAGTAATTACCCTGAAACAATTGCTGAGCTATCAAGGGTGCTTAAGCCGGGAGGGCTTTGCATACACACATTTGTGTCTCGTTACAAGCCTGTCGAAGCCCACGTAAAGGTCCCATTCGCTTCAGTATTTCAATCTTATTGGTGGCTGAACACCTGGGTTTTATTGGGATGTAAGAATGAATGGTCTACAAGCAGCATAAATGAAAGAGTATCAAAGTATCAAATATATCTTAAGAAAGAAACAAATTACTTAAAAAGAAGGCAATTGGAGGCAGAATTTATAAAAGGTTTTGGCATTGTCAGGTTTTGTGAAGATCTGTTTTTGAAGTATTCTCCCGGGAAGAGGAAATATCTGTATTCACTTTCAAAAGTCTTACCTTTTATTCCCAAACTCTTCAGCACATTCCAGATGCGAGTAATTGTAACAAAATTGCCAATCAAACAATAAGTAACTCACGCAATAATATTTAACCGATGGATTTCCCATTATTCATATCTGACCCAATATGAGGTTCATATTGACAATTGATACTGAAGCAGACAATCAATGGAATCATGGCAGGATTCTGGATACACAAAATATTAAGTACTTGCCCAGATTTCAAAGTTTGTGTAATAGGTTTAATATTAAGCCAACTTATCTGGTTACTTCAGAGATATGTGCCGATCCTATTGCACAGGATCTCTTAACTCATTTTATAAGCCAGAATGCAGCAGAAGTCGGGGCACATCTTCATGTTTGGAGCACTCCTCCATTCAAATCAGATGAGGGCTATACTCTGAATGACAGCAATCATCCGTTTGCTAATGAGCTGTCAAAAGAGTTTATTTCAGAGAAAATAAGAATTCTTACTGATCAGATTGAAGCATCATTCCATAAAAGACCGACATCTTTCAGGTCCGGAAGATACGGATTCAGTGAGGAAATTGCTGAGGTTTTGGTTGATAATGGTTATGTTGTTGATTCATCCATCACTCCATATATTGACTGGTCAAGTCATAAAGGATTACCAGATGGGTCCGGAGGACCGAATTTTCTGAGATATACTCCTAAACCGTTCCGTTATACATTTGATAATGGTCATCTATTAGAAATCCCGATTACCATCCTGCCAACGAAATTTCCATTGAATGCAAATGATTTGCTCGCTAGGTACTATTTCCAACATGTTAAAAGTAGCATGCTGATGAGAATTTTGAAGAAGTTATACTTTAAGCGTCAACCACTATGGCTTAGACCAAATTTATGGATGTCACAAAATTTGTTTAATGACTTAATAAATGAAGCCAGGAAAAGGGGGCTGCCTTACTTAGTTATGATGTTCCATTCGAGTGAGCTAATGCCTGGTGGTTCAATTTACTGGAAGGATAGTGACGACATTGAGAAGCTGTTTTGCTCTTTGGAACAATTTTTTTTATTATTGGAATCACAGAAAATCTCTTCGGTTACACTGACACAAGCGGCAAAAGAATCAGAATATGAGAATATGCTTCTGGGGTGACATAGCCAGCGCAATTAATGGCAACACAAAGGGAGGAGGGCAATTGCAGATTGCCCTCATTGCTAAATTGCTTGCACAATGCGGTCATGAGGTTATTGTCCTTGACCATGAAACAGATGTTGATTTTATTACTAGTGAGGGCATCAGGATTGTTAAAATTAAAGGTTGGGATAATGGCTTCAGATTGATACGGACTTTTACTAATAGGTTGCCTCTGTTGTATAGAAGCCTTGTTGATGTAAAGGCTGATATATATTATTGCAGAATACGTGATTTTAGGCATATTCTCGCTTATTGGGCTTCCCGCAGATGCGGGGGGAAATTTGTTTTGGGAATAGCTTCTGATTTGGATGTCGCTGATTTTAGAATCCGATGGAAATATACCTATACCGTTCACTTGCATTCTTTGTGGGACCTGGTAAATGGTATCTTAAGTGAGGTTGTATATCCCTTCCTGCTGAAAAAAGCTGATATGGTCCTTGTTCAGCATGAGGGCCAGAGCCAGAGTTTGGAAAGTAAAGGTCAGGCAAGTACTATACAGTATAACTTATTGAATTATGAGAATCTGCCAGAGGAAAGCAATGAGAGACACAATGAATTTGTATATATAGGCAGTCTTGATAATAGAAAAGGATTCAGGGAACTTGTTGATCTGATTAAAATGACTCCTCATTACAAGTATAAAATAGTTGGACAACCACGAGATAAAACTGCCGCTTTATTATTTCAGGAATTAAAAGCTTTTATTAATGTTGAACTTTTGGGGCGCTTGTCTCACTCTGAAACAATGTTCGTACTTTCAGGCGCCAGAGCTCTGATTTCAACCTCAAAATGGGAAGGATTTCCGAATATTTTTCTTGAAGCATGGGCGATGGGCATACCAGTGATATCCATGTACGTTGATCCGGGAGGAATTGTTAAAAGAAATAAACTGGGTTATGTGGCCGGAGGTGATTTCAAGAAAATGCTGACCGCAATATCAGAAACATCATATTCGGAGGAGTTTAAAGTACGATCCGTCAATTATGTTAAAAGGCACCATGCGGTTAATAGTGAAAGAATTAACGAATTGGACTGTTTATTCAGGAGCATAGTTGGAAATGATTGTCGAACCGGATCAAGATGACCTATAACCCTGAAAGATCAGAAAATGACCTGAAAAAGAATGAAAATTCATAATAAAGTCTTCTAACTTATATACCAGAGAGATAATTAGTTGTGTCAGCCTGGCCGAAATAAGTCTTTTGGGCATCTTGAATAGCAAAATATTCTCAAGATGCTACGTTTATATTATATGCAAACTTATAAGGTAAAGACTAAAGACCTCTCAATTGAGACGTTACGAGGGATTGCTGTTATTATGATGGTTGCCGGACATGTGGTCGGTGCTAGTAAGGGAACTGGCTTACATGTCGAGGATGATTCAGGATGGAGGTATTTTTATGATTCTTTTGAATATTTGAGAATGCCCCTATTCACAGTAGTTTCCGGGTTTGTTTATTCTTTAAGACCCGTTGAACCTGGCAGACTTTTAGAATTCTTAAAAGGTAAAGGAAGAAGAATTCTCTTTCCCCTGATTTCAGTTGGAACGCTTCATTTTTTGGTTCAACACATCATCCCTGGAACAAACGCCAATTATGAAATCACGGACATCTGGAAAATATACCTGTTCAAATATGAACATTTTTGGTTCCTTCAGTCAATCTTTTTGATTTTTGTTATTATATCGGTTATAGACAACTATCAATTGATATCCACAGAGAAAAAATGGTTAGTTGTTTTTTTTATTTGTGTGTTATTGCGTCTTACAATGCCTTTTCTCCAGGGGAATTTTTTCTCCTTTAAGGGTTGTTTGAACCTTTTGCCGTTTTTTGTTCTTGGATGTGGCATTGAGAGATATAAGGATCTTTTCAACAATAAACTAGTTGTTCGCGGACTTCTTGTCGTTTTTATCCTGGCTGTTTCTATTCACCAATTATATTTACTGAACGGGAAGAGCTTTGACAGATGGGATTATGCAATCATGAGTTTTTTAGTAGCATGCCCGGGGATAATCCTTTTATTTCACATCAGAAAGGACGTTCCTGTCTTGTCTAAATTAGGCTATTATGCATATGGCATATATTTATTTCATGTTTTCGGAACCGCTGGGTCGCGTATAGTACTTATGCAATTGAATATTACGAGTATAACATTTTTATTTTCTGTTGGTCTACTGGCGGGTTTGGGGTTACCTATTGTTTTTGAATATTTTATTGAAAAATCCCCTCTGTTCCGTACGGTTTTTTTGGGATTGAGAAAGAAAACTAATTGGTGATAAATGGATAAATCCTGCTGGGGAATTTGAGCAAATTGATTCGTTATGTTTTAAAATGCCAAAGTTTGTAGTAACCATGTGGACATAAGTTGTTATGTTGAAATACACGAGGGAAAAGCGATATAATCATTTTCTGACGACAGTATTTTGCATTGCCCTGATACTGCTGTCTATTCTGGTGGGAATGTTCGTAGCGGGCTATGTAGATTCCAGGACCCCGGAATCATACCTGCCTGAAATTGAAGTCGAAAATGCCTGCCAAGAACTTTTCAATAGTGATTCCTGCACTCTGGAAGGCTCGAACTTCAAGCTGATTGTGACTGCCTGCGGTAACATCACAATACGATCGACTCCGGGAAATACCCTGTTATCAAGGTTGCACTATTATAGTTTTCATAATGATACTATTGAAAAAGTGGGACTTAATAACATTGCAGTAAAATTCGCTAACGATAGCACTATCCTTTTAAGTGGTTATGGACCGACAGAAACTATTGTTAAAATTTCTTTTGTTGTTCTCAGGAAATCAAACAAGCTGGACGTAATAACCTCAACAGACTATATCCAGACCACAAAGGTAGAGAGAGAGGCTTTGGTCTTGGTATCTGAACTGCCCGTAATGGAGGTTTATAAAAAGAACAGGAGAGCAGACCAGAATGCTTTCGCTTCCGAATATTGGCTGGACAAACAGGGTGTTTTGTTTGGCAACAAAGAAAACTCGCTTTGGATTTATAATGTGCCGAATGTTTCTTCGCTCCAGTTAAATACTGAAAGCAAGACTCTTTTTATTAATTTGGATTATTATAGGGATCATCCTTATACCTTTATCCCATATCAGAAAAATGGTGAAGGGCTATGGGAAGATCGTTCTGCATCTTTATATCCTTCAGGCTCAAGTAGGGTAAACCAGGTTACTGTATTCGTTGACTGTATGTTAAATACTGTGCCGAGGATTATGGCAGTTCCAGGTGGTTATCTGGCCGGATACGTGTTTACAGAACATGCTGATGGTGGTAATCTCAGAACTCATAGAGCTGTTTATTTTGGTTCTGACACTGTACAGAGGGTGGAAAATGCAATAGGTGGATTTGTCAAGAATAAAATTCCTGTTACTAAGAGTATATTTTATTCAAATCCGGATAATGAAGCATACTGCTCAGTTACTGATGACGCAGACAGTGCCAAGTATCTGGAGTTTCTGGATCAGCTTTACGAAACTGGAGACTATGAACTATGTTTACATACACCCGAGGGAGTTACTTCTAGTCGTCAAAGGTTAAGCGATGCAATTTCGTTTATGAAGGATCGATATGATGCTATAACATGGATCGATCATGGAATGGAAACAGGAGAAAGTAATCGTGAATGCTTTCTTACAGATGGCCTGGATCCGAATTCGGGATTATATTCCGCTGATTTGTGGAAAGAGCATAATACTCTTTATTTCTGGAATGTTGGAGTAGAGAAGTTACGAAAGGCTTCATATGTTTCAATAAAGGAAAGTGTAATGCAATTTAAGATCCTTAAGGCGTTTGTTCTATTGTGGCAGAGATACTATTCCCCTGAGGAATTGGATGAAGTGAATTTCTTCCGTGGAACCTGGAGAATGTTGACCACCAAACCTTTAAAAAACGAATTAAACTCTTATGTTACCTTAAAAGGCGAGAGCTATCCAACTCCACTTTTTTATAAGCATTTTACGAGAACCGGTGATTTCATTTCTTGGGTTACTGACTTTACTTATGATATTGGGATGTCTTGGACCAGAAAGGCCAGCCAATGGTATTTACAGGAAATCAATAATCTTAACAGGCTGGTTGACCAGGGTGGAATATTTATTAATCATGGCTATTATATCAGGAATATACCAAATACAGATATGACGCTTGAGGCAAATAATAGCATTGTAACAAATCCATATTTTGAGAAAATGTTAAAGTATATGGCTTTACAAAGAGACAATGGCGATCTGTATGTGACAACCATAAGGGACCTGCTTCACTATTGGACCCTCTGTGAAAAGATTTCGTTTGAGTATTTTAATGACGGGACTATTACTGTATCAAACAACAATGAAGTACCTGTGAAAGGATTATCTCTGGTTATTTCCAATAGTGATGTAGTAATGAGTACAAAGAAGCATCATACCAAGACAATATCTAACGAGACCGTTGTGTGGTTTGATATCGAAGCCAAAGAAAAGATTCAGATGCGACTCATTCCTATATGCCAAGAAACACTTGGACATGAATAGGCTCGAACTTGATAGCGATCCTTGCATAAATATGCCTGAGATGATGTCTAATACGCCTAGAACCGAATGGATGATTTAATTGCGTATTGGCTAAAAAAACACTGTTATGGTTTTAAAAGCTCGAATCGGTAAATACTGGAATAATTTAAGAGGTTGGAGGACTTCGAGGAAGATTATTGTGATAGAATCAGACGATTGGGGAAGCATTAGAATGCCTTCCAAGGAGATCTATAATAAATGCCTTAAAGCCGGGTACCAGCTTGATAAAACAGTATATGAACGATATGACTCATTGTTAAGCGCCGAAGATCTTGAGTTGTTTTTCGGGCTTTTAAAACAGTATAAGGACAAGAAAGAAAACAATCCAATCATTACTGCCAACTCTGTTGTAGCAAATCCGGATTTCGAAAGAATTCGGAGAGACAATTATCAATCATATAGATTTGAGTTAATTACCGATACTTTTAGGAGATATCCGAAGCATGAAAATAATTTTGGTCTGTGGCAGAAGGCAATGGATGAGAAATTGTTCTTTCCTCAATTTCATGCCAGGGAACACCTGAATGTTGACCTTTTTATGGATGCGTTGAGAAAGAAAGATCCTGATATGCTTTTTGCATTTAACCTGAATATTCCTGGTCTCCCTCCTAAAGCTGGTGACCTTGGCGGAAACAGATATATTGAGTCAACCCATTTCAAAACAGAGGAAGAAAAAGTCAGAAAATTGAGAAACACACTTGATGGACTTGATCTCTTTGAAAAGATTTTCGGGTATAAATCAGAAACCATTACACCTACTAACTATATCTGGAGTACAGACTTTAATAAACCCGTATCAGTTAGAGGAGTGAAAGCATTTCAGGGTCAGAAGAGAATTTATGAGCCAATTGATGGAGACGGTTACAAAACTCATTTTCCTTTCCTTGGACAAAAGAATTCGCTTGGTCAGATTCATCTGGTTCGCAATGCAACCTTTGAGCCGGCATCTATGGAAAAAATGGGATACAATGATCCTGTTGATCGTTGCCTTTCTGATATATCGATTGCTTTTAAAATGGGGAAACCTGCGATTATTTGCAGTCATAGGGTAAATTATGTGGGATTTATCGATGAGCATAACAGGGACCGTTCCCTTAAGATGCTAGGAAGACTTCTCGGAAAAATATTGCTTAAGTGGCCTGAAGTTGAATTTATGACCTCAAATAATCTCGCCGATATTATTTTGAGGGAACACGAATTACACGGTGGATATTATTGGCGTAATGCATCTATATAATATAAGATGAGACTTATATTTATTTCCAGAGAACAATATCCTCATGGAGGAGCTGCCTCGAATAGACATATGGCCTTTGCCAAGGGACTTCTGGAATTGGGCCATCAGGTGGTGTTTGTTTTACTTGAAAGGCAAAGCTCATATGGAGATGATTTTGTTTATCAGGATATTCATTTTAAAAGCGCCTGCACACAAATAAAAAATACTAAGAGAGCTCTGAAATCAGGTAAGATTTTGTCTTATTTCAAGCTAATCCAAAATGCCAGACAAATTATAATATCATCATCTGAGAAAGAAAAATTCGATGCAACCATTATTCTATCCAGATGGAATAAGGACATTATTCCATTTCTTTGGATATCCAGATCATTGAAACTGAAAGCAGTTCATGAGAGAACGGAATATCCTTTCATACATTGCAAGAAAACCATTATAGGAAAGTTGAGTTTAACAATTAATCTGAATTTGCTGATCCCAAGGTTCGACGGACTATTTGTAATTAACCATGTCCTGGAGAAATATTTCCGGAATTATGTCGGTGCAAGCAAGCCTATTGAGATAATTAACATGATTGTGGATCCATCTCGGTTTAAACGATCAGAACATAAACGGATTTTAAACTATTTATATATTGCCTATTGTGGAACCCTGAATGATAAGAAGGATGGTGTAGATATTCTACTTAAGGCTTATCTACAGGCTTTAAGCAAAGGGGAGATTCCCACTTCTCTTAAATTAGTACTAATCGGAGAATATGAAGAGAATAATTTTCGTGACGCCCTCGTGCATCTTATCGAAAATTCTGGTTACTCTGACAATATAGTCTTCACTGGTAAAGTTAGCAGGGATGATATGCCAGGATACTTATGTCATGCAGAGGCATTGCTGCTCGCCAGACCTTATAGCAAACAGGCAGAGGGTGGCTTTCCAACTAAACTTGGCGAATACCTGGCAACAGGGAAACCAGTTATCTTAACCAATACTGGTGAAGTGGGTTATTTTCTAAAGGATGGTATAAATGCATTTATTGCGGAACCGGGAAGCATAGAAAGTTTTGCGTCAAAAATTGAATTGGTCTTTTCAGATTACGAGATGGCTCTTGAAGTAGGCAAAAAGGGAGAATTATTGGTGCAAAAGGAATTCAATTATTTCCAAGAAACATTAAAATTAGAAAAATTCATAGAAGAACTATAATGCAGCAACAGGTATCAATTAACATTTGTGGTGATTTTTACATTGATCCGAGTTTACATGAAGAGTGCTATTTCGATGATAGTATAATATCATTGTTTCAAGAAACTGACTTGAACATCATAAATCTGGAAAGTCCTGTAACCGAAAATATTTCCACGGGCATAATTAAATCTGGTCCACATCTTCATCAAGCAGAGGGTAGTCTTACCCAATTGAAAAATCTTAATTCCGGTTTGGTTACATTATCGAATAATCATATAATGGATTATGGACCAGGTGGATTACAAAGCACACTTATCGCTTGTCAAAAAAAGTCTATCAGAACCGTTGGTGCTGGCTTGTCTATAGATGAGGCTAGGCAGCCGTTTACCATAGAAGCACGAGGTAAAAAGATAGCTGTGCTCAACTTCGCTGAGCACGAATTCTCTATTGCAACGTCTATTAAGCCTGGGGCAAATCCTTTTGACATCGTAGAAAGTTCCCGCCAAATAATTGCGGCAAAACAGAAACATGAGTTTGTAATAGTAATAATACATGGTGGACATGAACACTATAGTCTGCCAAGCCCCAGAATGGTTGCGC
>DAINAR010000053.1:0-21806 GCA_036733345.1 Deltaproteobacteria bacterium
ACAGCCGTGCTTCTGTCACTTGAGGATTTTAAATCTTATGAAGAAACAGCATACCTGATGAAAAGCCCGAGAAATGCTGAACGTCTGAATGACGCAATTGCTGAATTGGAAACAGGTAAAGGCGTTGATAGGAAGATTATTGAGGAATGAAACTGACATGGTCCGAACAGGCATGGGAAGATTATCTTTACTGGCAGAAAACAGATAAAAAAATCCTCAGACGAATTAACGATCTCATTATGGAAACGCAAAAAAATCCATTCGAAGGCATAGGAGACCCTGAACCGTTGCGATATAATTGGAAAGGATATTGGTCACGCCGCATAAATAAAGAACATCGGTTTGTTTATAAGGCCCGGAAAGACGAATTATTAATAGCTCAATGTCGTTACCACCATTAAGAACGATAAGATATTAGCGAAATACATTGCTGCATTAAAGCCTTTTTCACATCATTGAGTCCTTTCTTATATTCAGCCATCCTCGCCGGCGGACATACTGTATCTCATAATAATGGCTGCAACATCAGACAACACTGACATAACCCCGCTACTGCGGGGTTCTCATTGACAAATGAGGGTTGCAGGAGATCAAGCCGTGTGCTTCACGCAGCTGTAGAGGCTACTATTTCGTAAGTACCCACTTTTCACGCTTTGAGGAAAGAATAACAAGATGGTTTTTTATTTTATCAGGAGAAAGTTGCTTTAAAAAAGGTAAAAGAATAGCCAAAATATTGTCGGCTGTTGTCGGATTTGCTTTGATACGAATTACGCCGGGATGCAGATTCAAGGGAAGAATAACCCAATCGCCAAAATGGTCGTCAAGAGTAACCAGTATACGATTATCATTGATTGCTTTTTTTAATATTTGCCGATCATCTGCACGCGACTGACCCACTTCCGTTGCCCGGAGGACGTTGTAGCCTGTCTTGCGTAATACACGCGCGACATGCATCTGAAACATTTGATCCAGATAAAGCTTTATGGTCTCAGGCATGGGCAAATTTGATTTCTGTGTGGTCAATTGATTCTCGTGCATAGATCAGAGCGGCCTGAATATCTTCTTTCTTCAGTTCCGGGTAATTTTCAAGCACAGAATCCCATGTGTCGCCCGAGGCGATCTGTTCGAGAATCACAGAAACAGGGATCCTGGTACCCCTTATTACAGGCCGGCCATTGCAAACCCTTGGGTTAAGTTCGATTCTATTCTTGGATGCCATGCTTTTCTCCTTCTTTCATGTCATATGAGTCTTTAAAATAAGTTATCATAAGTCAATATACATGCCAATAAGAAAAGATGCTTTTGCTGAAGAACGATAATTGCGATTTAGAGTAAACCACCTGTTTCTCATTTCGATAGACACTCTTATCTGTCATTTCAAGGGACACACCTTTCTGTCATTTCAAGCCCCGATTTTCATCGGGAGGAGAAATCTTGATTTAATGTTATTGTTTAGGCTTTTGCAAAGACTCAGACAGGATAAAAGGATTTACAAGATCCTGTCTGTTTCAAACGCACGGTAAGGGATTTCAATATCGATTAACATGACAGGTTTAGATGGTTTTAATCCTGAATTTCCTGTAAATCCTGTCAATTTGTTTCCGTCATCCCAGCCTGAGAAATAAAATACCCCGCTGCAACCAGCGGGGCATCTTAAAAAACATTGAACGCCCCAAGGGGCGGGGACTTGTCTGCCTGAGGCAGGATCGAACCCTCGTCCGCCTTTTATCAGCCTTTGGTTGGCTGGCGGATTGAACGCATTACCAATGATCCAACAGCCTGGTCCGCCCGTATTGACAGGAAGCATAGAATTTCATTTGAGCCAGTGGCTTTTCTGACAACCGGAATTCCAGACTGGGCGTCCAGGTTTATACTCCTGCGCATCCGCGATCATTACGATCTTTATAAAGCACCTCGGTGATCCTTGGCAAGGCCGGGACCAGCCTGACAGCTGACATAGGTAAGGGCTATTTAACGGACCTGCAGCCGTGCTTCTGTCACTTGAGGATTCTAAATCCTATTAAGAAACAGCATATCCCATGAAAAGCCCGAGGAATGCTGAACGTCTGAATGACGCAATTGCTGAATTGGAAACAGGTAGAGGCATTGAGAGGAAGATTATTGAGGAATGAAACTGACATGGTCCGAACAGGCATGGGAAGATTATCTTTACTGGCAGAAAACAGATAAAAAAATCCTCAGACGAATTAACGATCTCATTATGGAAACGCAAAAAAATCCATTCGAAGGCATAGGAGACCCTGAACCGTTGCGATATAATTGGAAAGGATATTGGTCACGCCGCATAAATAAAGAACATCGGTTTGTTTATAAGGCCCGGGAAGACGAATTATTAATAGCTCAATGTCGTTACCACTATCAAGAACGATAAGATATTACATCGAGATACGCTGCTGTATTTCTTAGTTTCTATGCTTTCTATTTTTTCTATAAATCCTTTAACTCTTCCTCAACCATCATCCTTGCCACATCATGCATCCTGTAGCTTGCCTTCCACCCCAACTCCCTTTCAGCCCTGCCCGGATCAGCCTTCATTTTCAGGATATCCACCGGCCTGAAAAGATCCGTGCTTATCTCTACGTACTCCTCCCAATTCAGGCCAAGAGATGAAAAAACCGCTTCAGTAAATTCTTTCAGGGTATGAGTCTCTCCGGTCGCTATTACGTAATCTTCAGGCTTTTCCTGCTGAAGCAGAAGCCACATTGCTTCAACATATTCAGGCGCCCAGCCCCAGTCCCGCTCTATTTCAATATTACCGAGAACAAGTTTCCCAGGTTTTCCATTGGCAATTCGGCAGGCAGAATTAACAATTTTCCTGGTAACAAATCTTTGATGCCGGAGAGGGGATTCGTGGTTGAAAAGGATGCCTGAACAGACAAAAAGCCCGTAAGCCTCCCTGTAGTTTGCTGTCTGCCAGAATCCTGCAGCCTTGGCAACTCCATAAGGGCTTTTCGGCCGAAGCGGGCTTTTTTCATTAGCCGCCTGACCGTCCGTATCGCCGAAGCATTCGCTTGAAGCGGCGTTGTAGAATCGTATTGGTGCACCGAGGAATCTGATGACCTCGAGCAGGTTGAGCGTCCCGATGCAGATGCTCTGAAATGTCTCAACCGGGTGATCGAAGGAAAGCCCTACAGATCCCTGACCTGTCAGATTATATATTTCATCTGGCTTATGCCTGTCGACAGTCTGGAGAACACTGCGAAAATCATTCAAAGAAACTGATTCAAGACGTATATCGTCACGTATTCCGAGGCGCTCAAGATTATTAAAGGTCGACATCTGTGCGTCCCTTGAAGTTCCTATAACCTCATACCCCTTCTCAAGAAGGGAGTGGCACAGATAAGATCCGTCCTGGCCGGATATGCCTAATATAAGAGCTTTTTTCATATATCATCCCTCTATGATTATACGATTGTAAAAAACCCGAATGGCTTGTCATTTCGACTGTATGTCCAGCAGCTTCATCTCCTCTTCTATCATCATCCTTACCACATCCTCCATTAGATAGTGGGCCTTCCAGCCCAGATTCCGTAATGCCTTGCCCGAATCAGCATGAATTGTCATTATATCAGAAGGCCTCAGCAGACTTGGGTTTGCCTTCACATGATCCCTCCAGTCAAGTCCTACAGCTTCAAATGCCTCTCTTACAAAATCTTCCAGCTTCCTGGTATGACCTGTGGCGATAATGTAGTCTTCCGGATTTTCCTGTTGAAGCATACACCACATGGCCTCCACATACTCCGGTGTCCACCCCCAGTCCCGTTCAACCTGGATGTTTCCCAGTTCAAGACTATTCATTTCACCTCTTGCAATGCGGCAGGCGGCGTTCACGATTTTCCGCGTTACGAAACGAATGGGCCGGAGAGGGGATTCGTGGTTGAAAAGAATACCCGTGCAGGCATAAAACCCGTACGACTCCCGGTAATTGGCAAACTGACATGTAGAGGCTGCCTTGGCCACGGCATAAGGGCTCCTGGGGTGAAAAGGAGTCTGCTCGTTAGCCATTAATTCTCCCGTATTACCGAAACATTCTCCGGAACCCGCATTATAGATTTTGATCGGCTGGCCAAGATACCTTACTGCTTCCAGAAGGTTCAGCGTCGCAACACCAATACTTTGAAATGTCTCCACAGGCTGATCAAAGGAAAGCCCCACGGAACTCTGCCCCGCCAGGTTGTATACCTCGTCGGGTAAAATTTTTCTAAGGACCTCAAGGGTCCTCCTGAAGTCCCCAAGGTAAACCGATTCAATTTCTATTTTATCCAGAATTTTCATCCTCTTAAGACTTGAAAAGCTCCTCATCTCGGCATCTCTTGAACAGCCTATAACCCTGTATCCCTTCCGTAAAAGAAACTCGGCCAGATATGCTCCGTCCTGCCCTGAAATGCCTAATATTAAAGCCTTTTTCATATTAATAAGCCCTTTTGTCAAAAAAAAGACACTAAATTATAAATAACACACCATGGTGTAAAAAACACAAATCTACAGCGCTAGGGAACACGCAAAGGCAGGAATTCTTATTCTTGTTCGAAAGCTAAGAATAATGGCCGCTCCTAAAACAAAAAAGTCACTGAGAGCCCTGAGAAAGCCAATATCTTCAAACCAGATGGCATCCGTCAGGCTGATTATGAGTATGCCATAGAAAAACCAGGAGTATTTCTCATATCCCCTTGCGGATGAAAATTTAAGGGAATATAGCACACATAAGACAAAGAATGCAATCAGCAGGAACTCTCCCAAAAAAAACCCTGATTAATATTATCCATAGCCAGGTTGGAAACAATAAAATCATATAATCCGACAAATGGGAGACCAATTTGGTTGCTGCCTGAAAAAACCGGGAATTTATGCCAGTTGAGGGACAGAAGACACTGCCGGGAACAATAAGTAAATACAGGAATTCCGAAAAGATATCATTTTATCTCTAATGGTTCAATTCCCCCGAAGCTTGCTTCGTCTTGTCTTTCCTGACTTGATAAGCCTGCCCCGGATCTCGTGTCAGGGGGATCCAGCCCTAACCGGAAAGATTATGTGCTACAACTTCGAACATATTACTTGTTTCTAACAAAAATCATAAAAATCTTGACAAACTAAAGTTTAGAGTTACATCACGATTATAATTGATCACTACTGTCCCAACGTTGATATTTAAACAAGGGTTAAGTTGCTGTAAAGAATGGACAAACATCACAAAAAGCTATTTATCGATTTGAATTCAGAATTAACATGGGAGCATAATCCCCCATCACCTTATAAGGAGATGGCCCATGAATTCTGGACAAACTATCTTTTCTCAGTTGATGGAGTTCATTCCTATTTACGAGTTTCGTCAATGTCTAGTTGACAAAGATTACTTTTTTTTTTAATATTATTTTTGAAGTATTTTAGCATAAAATATATTGTTATATTTATTGGCTTACTTAGGTTTGAAAAGCATCTAACTTAGAGGGGAGATGGACATGAGAGCTAAATCAAAAAAGAAATTTGTTGTTTTTGCGGTTATCTTTTCCGTTATGCTGTTTTTTGCAGGTGCTTCATATGCGAGTCAGTGGTACTGGAGCATGAATATTGTTAAGATTGCAGCAAAAACGACTGGGACTGTTATCACCGTTAGAAATGATGCAGGAACTGTTACGGTACAGAAATATGTAGATCCGAGTGCAGCCAACGAACTGTTAGCAATTGCATTGACAGCTGACAGCCAGATTAAAAAAGTTCACGTTTATCACGATACTGGTACTGATTATATAACCGCAATAACAATTTCCAACGAATAACTGGATGATAAGACATTTGAAGTATTCGTGCTTAATGAATTTGTTCCCGAGTCATTAAGAGAGTGGTGTTTATTTAATCTACAGACCATGCTTTTAAGTAATGCTCATGAGCGAGCAGATTCAACAATAACTTCTGCAATCATATTGGGCCTTTCTCGTTATTTTTAATGAACTCATTATCTTTTTAATTGAGCTGAAGCGGTAGAGAGCATGAATTGCGTGGATGTTTTTGTTAATTAAAACAAATAACCAGGCAATTCTTTTACAAAATCTTACTTAACGACGACATTTAATTTTAAAGTCTCAGCTCCCCTTGAACCAAACCATGCCACCTGTTCTTGAACCATATCAAATTCAACGATATATTCTCCAGGAACATTGGGAGCCTTAACCTTTGCAGAAATTTCTACTTTGTCGCTTGGATTTAAATTGCGAGGTATAGCGGACCTTATCCCGTCATGGATAACCTTTTCACCGTTTTTCTTCAACCAGTGATATGCCAAATTGATTTTGTAATTACCTTTCACGACCCATTTTTGCCGGCTTGTATTCTCCAATAAAATCGGCATGTTAAAAATTTCATTTTTCTTGGCTTTAATGGTATTAACTCTGTAATCTTTTAACACTTTCATTGAATATTGAAACCCTTCTTGCTCCAACTTCTTGTCATTTAGTGAATCTTTAGGTGAGTATAATGTCACTCCTTTTCGCCATGAGGTTTTGTCAAATACGCTTCCATTTATTATGAATTCATCCATACGTTCGAAATAATCATGCTGCCAATTCTCATGATGCCATTTATAGTAATAAAACCTGCGGTTCCTTTTTTGCCATGGATCAATCTGAAAGGCATTTTCCCCTGGGAATTCCACATTGAGATTGAGAATAGCGTTTACCGTTGCCGGGATATCGCTCAGCATTGTCTGTGCATTCGAAACTTTTAACGGGATCCTTTCATTTGGCGGTTTAATTGCCAACAGGGGAAGTGCTGAACCAACTATTTTCGATAAATTTTTAATACTACTAATTGTATCATTAATCTGATTATTCCTGTTTTTAAGATTGACGCCGATACTATCCCCTGTATCTGCGGAAAGAATAATCAAAGAGGAATCATATATGTCCATTGACTTAAGCTTTTTCAAAAATTCAATAAATTGATTTAGGCAACATCTACATTGTATTTTTTTGTTCACCCTTGTAAAAGATAGCACATGTCCAGCATATTTACAATTTTCATTTATTATATACGGAGTATGTGTACCTGCTAGATGGATGTATTTGTAAACAGGCTGATTCAGGTTGACAGTCATATTATTAATAACATCGTTGAAAAACATTTTATGGGAAAAAAAACGAAATGTTGAAATTCCTTCTCGATCTTTGTGGGGGAAGAATAGCACTCCTGGACGCGTGAAGACAAGTCTTTGAAATAACCACTCTTGATTATTATATATATATTTCTTAATAAAATGAGGAACACACCTGAACAAAACTAAGTCAAGCATTAGCCCGGAGTTAGCAAGGTCATATTTCTTTTCTGTAACATTATAAGGTACAGGAATAAGATATTTGACGTTGTATTTGCCTGCTCCCCCCGACGGGTCAATTCCCTCACATAACGCTAGGTGAACTCTATAGCCCTTTTCAAAAAGAACATTTGAAATAGTTTTACCTTTGAGCGTACTTTTTAAAAAATTGGGCATAGACACATCATTTAGGTAAATCTTTCCGCTAAAGATTGCAGGGATACTCATTTTTGTAGTCGGAAAAGACCCCGTTGTTTCTCTAAAGAAAGTGAATCCATTTAAGGCATTAGAGTAAATATCAGGATCTTCCTCGATTATTTCCTGGAAAATGTCAGACTGAAATGCATCCATTAAAATATGTATCACATTTTGCCGGGAGGAAAATTGAAAAAGTTCTGGAGGGGGAGAAAGCTTAGAGTAAATTTTACGTTTTTGTTTCCATTCTTTCGGTTGTTGAATAACTGCAAAACCAATCATAAATAATTGCATGAAAATCATTATAACAGTCACCGGTACAATAAATCTGGAAATTCGCCTGGAAAGAATTAAGGCGAGCACTAAAAGAAATATCCATACGAACGAATCTATATAACCGCGCCACGAGCCCCTGGTCCAGTCAATACCTTGCCCATCCAATAATCCATATTCCCAGACAAGAAAATTGCCCTGAATATAGATAAGCAGGCCTACAATAAATAATATAGAAATGTATCGTCCCCGTAGAATCTTAGGGAACAATATCCCAATAGCTACCAAAACAAGTATGAGTCCTGCGGAAGGGATGATAAAAGAACTCAAAACAGATGTGAACGGAACTAAAAACTCATCAATGTTTCCATGGTATATGGTAAAGGGCAGAAATAGAAAAAGATTCAACGTGATCAGAAATGATACGGACCCTAATGGGAGAAACAGATCATAACTGGATCCTTTAACATCTTTATAAGCTTCATGTGACTGCTCATTTTGTACGCTCATATTAAGTTGTTTCATTTCTTTCAAAGATTAAAAAATGTATTTCTAAAATAATATTTAAGTTCAGAATGGATGCAGTAAGCTTCGTTTATTGTATCTTGCTCAATATTAAATCCCTCCCGAGAGCCAGCTTTTGATAGGACAAAACCCGAAGGTAAATCTTCCGGTAAAGAAGTATAACGCGATAGAGCCTTCCAAACAACCTCAGGATTATCACACAATTCTTCATAATCAACAAACAATAAGGTCATATCAAATTCTTTGGCATTTTTTAAAAGATATCGATACACCCTAGTCCATTGGTCTAACCAGTAATCCGGACTATCTAAGGATTTTGTTGATATGGTCTCATCAACATCAAAATAGCGATGATCGCTTCCAAATTCGTGGTGAACAAGCCATTTCATGTAATTTCTGGAAAACTTATTCTCACTATGCATCTCGACAAACCGCCGATGCTGATTAAGCAATGATAATGACTGCTGAGCAGGATCTCGATATGGAATTATAATAACCGCATTAGGAAAGGCCTTGTATATAGATGAGAGTCTGATAATGTTGTTATTGTTTTTTGATAGATAGCGATACGAATTGTTTATTTCCAATAAACTTGCTATATATTTTCTGAAGGCATGGATAACCTTTTCTTCAGCTTTCATAGGGATAAGCCTGTCAGGCAGGATATATTGGTCTCCGCAAAATATCCGCCAGAAAACCTCCTCCAGGGCCTCAGGACTGTCAAAATCTACCAGGATACGATCTCCATGAGATCGTTCACTTAAACTCCCATCTTTCGCAGAGAATCCAGTAAGTCCTTTCCAGAGGAACGGAGCAAGAGGAAACGGCATGTCCCTGTATGTCAAAGAACAAAACTCACCAGTTTCATAAAATAAACGCATGAGTGCCGTTGTACCGGCACGAGCCAGACCCGAAATGAACACATGTTTTCGATTTTGAACAGGCTCAGGATCAGATTTATTAAGAATTTGATCTGTCATAAAAGACATTTCAGCAATCATTCTGAAATTAAGGGCAAAATAATGGAGTAAACGGGCCCCGAGCCCATAGTCATTTTTTGCCATAACGTCCTCGCACAAAACCATATAATACAGCAAAAAAGGTAGTACCTATCAAACCGGCTGGAGATGAAAGAATAGTAGAAATATTAAAATTAAATGGGGCTGTAATGAAAACAGCGGCAATAAAAGGAGAAAAAATAAAAATCAAGGTGAAAACTAACGATAATGATCTACGGAAAATCAAACGCGCATATGCAGGCAAAACCTTTTCTTTCCAATGATCTGAGATTATGTTGCTCCTTATTATCAGAAAAATTTTCTGATAAACGACTACCATGTCTCGTACTGTTAAAAAAAGTTTTGATATTAAAAGGATTTCAACAGTCGCAATACAACAGATAATTATGATAAACCAGCTAAATATTTCAATCTCCATGTTTTATTTTTTATTGGATTTTTTCATTAATCCAAGTTTGATTAAAATCCTCTTCACAGGATACCAGAACACCGCAAAAACAGCTAAAAAAATGGATATGATAAAGCCGAAGATTACTGCAATTGTCCCGGCACCAAGTCCCGGCCCTATATAGGCATATGCAGGCGACGCAAAGATTGACATAATAAATGCTGTTAACAAAAACCATAATAATTTCATATATAATCCTCTTTATGTCTAATGTGCTAAATAAAATTACTAATTTTGCTCAAGATTAAACTCAATTCCATGAAGCGCCATGGCTAGCAATCTTGGGTCAGGTGAATCAGGCGACCGGGCTCCTGGAAGTACAAAGCGTAACGTATTCACATCGGATGGTTTTACTGTGGATGCAGGGAGGTTAAATGACATTATTTTCGACGAACCTGCCTGAACATCAAAATCTCTTACAAACTTGTCATTACAGTAAACCTGAATCTTTTGCCGACCGAGGGTATGAATGCACAACTTAACAAAAATTTTATTTCTGGAAATCTCTCTGGGAAGCCTAAAATGCAAGGAAGCTGAATTTCCTTCACTCCACCGAAATTTTTGTTCTGGCTTACTCCATCCATCAAAAACCAAGAACGGATTGTCGTTAAAAGACAATTCAGTCTCAAATGGCAGTGGCTTTAACTTTTGGATATCATGCTTTATTTCCATCCGGGAGGCAGTGTAATGCAATGAGGAGTTCTGCCCGGCATGCCATTCAGTTTTATTCGAAGCCGCCTTCAGGCAATCCTTCTCACTGATATCAAAATTAAAGAAATCATGGGGCAGCCATATCGCCTCAGATATCAAAAGAGACTCATTGCTGCCATATTTATTAAGCAGCTCAAACACGGTTTTCCCTATATTATTAACAATCAATACACGCCCTTGATTTGAACTGGTTATAAGTATGCTACCATTCGGTAATATCTGGTGATTCCCTCTGATATGCGAATAAAAATTGTCTCTTTTCCCTTCGTATATAACTTCACTCTGATAGTTGTTAACATTTATCCTGACTATTTGGCTGAATCTGAGGCTATCAGGAGCTTGGCCTACTCCATTTTTATCACGCATTTGATTATCATACACGGTAATACATCCATCCTGTTGCCAATCCGGATCGTGCTGCCTTGAGCACACACCGACCCTCCACCATTTGATTTTCTTTGAATCAGGATCAATAACCATAACAGCATTGAGCGATCTCATACTCAGTAAAAGATCCCCTGGATTAAATCCTTGGAAGGCACCCTTATATTGAACAGGAAGAGGCTCGATATCGTTGAAATGCCATCGCTCATGGAACCATTCCCCTTTAATATAATCGCGCCTGATTGACAGAATATCAACATCCGGATTTGATTCCATAATTTCTTCGACTTGAATTATTTGCAAAGACTCACCAGTTGCCGAATCGATTTTATGCAGCATATCATCTTTATCCATCGCCCAGATGCTTGATTCACTTTCCTGTTTTGATATCACGTGATTAAATTTACCAAGCTTAATCCATAGCACATTGGAACAAAAATCAATTTTCTGCATTCCATTGCCTGGATCACCATCATTGAAAATAAGTGAGCCGTCTTGATAAATTACCAATCCATGGGGAAAACGTCCCTGCGGAGGTTTGTATTCAACTTCTTTACCTTTTGGTAATTTTTTATTATATTCTTTAACTTCCGAAACAAAGGCTTCTTCATCAGGTACCCATTTATGAATTACAGTGCCATTTTCATCTATAAGTATTGCACCATGCAGATGCGTCTCAAAATCAAAGGCTCCCCATACGATTAGATAACCGGATGGAAATGCTTTTCCCTTGTCCATATAAATTTGAGGAAGAGAGCGTCTTTTTTTTAAGCCACCTATTTCTAAATTTTGATATTCCCCTTTTCTTTTTTCTTCAGGACGTACTAACAAACGCTCTGGCCGAATGCCCATATCATTGGCAAGTTTTTCTACAATTGACTTCTTGTTTACTTCTCCGCCCTTAACAAAGGCAACAAACTCATCCCTTATCTGTTTAACTGTCGAACCGGGGAATGTCTCATATTCACCTGCAAAAAAACCCCAACTGAAAAAGATAACCGCTACTAAAAAAAAGCAGGAAATAGGTCTCATATATTTCATATTGCTTCCTTTATTCTATAATTCACTTAACAAGTAGTTAACCTTTTACCTTACTCCGTTAACACAACATTTAGTTTTCTCACTATATTATCTAAAAAAAAGTCCTCACAAAGATCCAAATGAAAAAGAGTTTGAGCTATCATTTCAATTGATTTATCGCTTCTGATTGTACCATGAGAGCATTTTTTCTGGTGCTCCTTCATCAGTATGTTGAAAAAATCGCCGATAATTTTGCTGAAATCCAGCTTGCTCTTAGAATAGAAGACAAATTCGTTTTTCTTTTTTTCCAGGTATTTCCTGTCAAAGATATATTTTTCTAATAATATAGATATGTCATTATGCATATTATATACAGATACTTTGTCAACAAAGCCGGGCAGTTCACCATACCATCCTATGTCGCTTACAATAATCGGAATACCCATTTGCATGGTCCGGGCAACTATGCCTGATGTCTCCCCCATTGTTGGATAACGCAAGGAAACGATGATATCCATTTCTGACAGCATTTTATTAAATTTCTTACTCTCAGGCCTTCCATGAAAGAAAATACTCCTTTCAATTCCAAGTCTTACCGGAAGCTTGGGGATATCATCACATCCATCTCCCACAGCGCCAACTATATGTGCGTCCCAAAGTGATTTATGGGCTTTGAAGCCTGCAAGACTATTTATAATAACATCAATGTTTTTGTTTTTTTCAATCCCGCCAAAAACGCCGATCTTAACCTTTTCCCCTTCAGACACGGGTTTCTTCTCCACAATTTCCATCCCTTTTAATACGTGCAAAATCTGATATACGTTGAGATCAGGAAAAGCATCCATAACCTTTTTTTTTGCAAATTCAGAATGGACAATACATGCATCAGCATATTGAATCAGTTCCTCAAATAATGGGACCTCTGTAACTACCTCACACTCCCAGGGCATCTCCCCCAGTTTCATTAAGTCATTACACATTGAGGAGACATTCCTGCCGTACCATTTTTCCAGGAGACCAAAATAAGACTCCGAATCATTCTGCATCCATGTGATCCATCCCATTATATGGTGCAGAACCATATCATGCAGGTACACGATGCCGCCATATTCTCTGACCAGATCAAGCATATAGAGATGAAAATTAACATTGTTTCCCATTTGGTAAATGATCAGATCATAATCGCGTAATTTGTCCAGGTTACAGGTTTTGATCTGCAGGATTTTTATATTATTGAGCGGTTGAGGATTGTTACAGTCAGTATATACGTGTATTGAGATATCGAATTTCGATAACTCAGAAATTAAATCAAATGCATAATCGCCTATCCCTGTGTGCTGAGGTGGCCACGGTGTAACGACAGCAATATTTATCATAATGTATCAACCTTAAACATTTGCGAGTACCAGTTTTTCCAGTACGTTATCCCAGGTAATTCCTTTGGCAATTTTATATCCGCGAGAAGCCATTTCAGCCAGTTCTGTGTCTTTCATATCATACACCTTGCGCAGATTATCACCTATGCTGTCTGGATTTGTATCTGACACGAAACCCGAACCGGTCTCTTCAACAAATGTTTTTACTTCTCCGCTGTCAGAACAGGTTATGACTGGCTTCATAGCAAGAAAAGCTTCTATTGTTGCGTACCCGTAATCTTCATCGTAGGGCGCATAAAAGACTGCACGAGCGGCTGAGAGTTGACGGAGAAGCTCTTCATCGGTTAGGAAGCCAAGAAGCTCGCATCGCTTGGAAAGACCAGACTTTTCAATAAGCAATTTCAGTCTTTCGTCATCCTCTTTCCTGCCTTTCCCGATAATAGATATCTTAGCTTCCGGTACGAGACTTGCTGCGGAGATCAGTAAATCCGGCCTTTTGGGAGGTTCCAGTCTGCCAATATATATTATTCTTTCGCCGTAAGTGCCCGGTTTAATTTGATCTGCCAGAACCGGTGGCGGAAAAAGCGGCTCACTTAGGAATTCATTATATTTCATAAGTCTGGACGAAACCGTTCTTGAAATAGTATAAAGGCCTTTGCATTCTTCAAAGAATTTATTATCAAGACTGCGGATTTTATCTCTTATGACCTTTGCATCCTTTTCAAACCTCCAACTGTCGTATTCTGTATTTTCCAGATCATACAGTGTTCTGTGCTGGTGGATCAGCCAAAGGGCTTTATTGCTGTGTTGAACAGCATAGGTTGGGAATTTGGTTGCAATTACAAGGTCTATTTTCATTCCATCGGATTCAGATAGATCAACCATACGCCATGCCGTAATGTCATTCAGCATCTGTTCTTCAGGATACCACTTGAACGGAATTTGAACTATTTCCGCCTCAATTCCATCGATCCTGTTAATTGCATGGACCAGGCTCTCGCAGAGAAATTCAGCCCCACCTTTTACAAACGGGATTTGAGCATGCAATACAATAACCCTTTTCATTGTTTTTCTTTCTTAAATTAATGTTAGCTTAAAGCTTATCGTGCTGATTTGATTAATTATTTATAGTCTATGATTGTGCTACACATCTTTTATATCATTATCATTGCGGTTAGATTTGAAAAATTACATGTTTTATAGGGATTTTTTAAAAAGTTAAGTCTTTCAGAATAGTTTGTTCTGCCAATATAATATCCGTAATCAGCCTTAAAGATTAGCTAGTACCAATTTTCTCAAGACTTTGTCCCATGTTATACCCCTGGCAAGTTCATGTCCGCGAGAAGCCATTTCAGCCAATTCAACTTCTGTCATATCGTACACCTTGCGAAGATTGTTCGCAATGCTATCCGGATCTGTATCAGACACGAAACCTGAACCGCTCTCCTCAACAAATGTTTTAACTTCTCCGCTGTCAAAACAGGTTATAACAGGCTTTAATGCAAGGAATGCCTCGATTGTTGCATACCCGTAATCTTCATCATACGGTGCATAAAACACTGCCCTGGCGTTGGAAAGATACCGAAGCAGTTCTTCTTCAGGAAGAAATCCAAGCAGTTCGCATCGCTCGGAAAGGCCTGCCTTTTTAATAAGCATTTTCAGCCTTTCCTTTTCCTCTTTTTTACCTTTCCCTATAATTGATATTTTAGCTTTAGGGACGAGGCTTGCTGCGGAGATCAGTAAATCCGGTCTTTTATTAGGCTCAAGTCTGCCAATATATATAACTCTTTGGCCATAAGCCCCCGGTTTAATTTGGTCAGCCAGAACCGGTGGCGGAAAAAGCGCTTCGCCGTCAAACCCATTATATTTCTTTAACCGGGATGCAGTATTTCTTCCATTAGTATAAAGGCACTTGCATTCAGCCAAAAATTTATTATCAAGACTGCGGATTTTATCTCTTATGACCTTTGCATCCTTTTCAAACCTCCAACTGTCGTATTCTGTATTTTCCAGATCATACAGTGTTCTGTGCTGGTGGATCAGCCAAAGGGCTTTATTGCTGTGCTGAACAGCATAGGTTGGAAATTTAGTTGCTATTACAAGGTCTATTTTCGTCCCATTGGATTCGGACAAATCAATCAAGCGCCATGCCATAATGTCGTTCAGCATCTGTTCCTCTGGATACCACTTGAAAGGAAGCTGAACTAATTGCGCCCTGATTCCTTCCAAACTATTAATTGCACTGACCAAGCTTTCACAGTGGAGTTCGGCGCCTCCTTTCACAAACGGCACTTGTGCATTCAACACAATTACACGTTTCATTGTTTTTGCCTCTTTTGAAGGAATTCAGGAAATCCTGTTATGATAGTAAACCTCATTCTTTATAACCTATAATCGCGTAATCCATCTCATTATAGAACCATTTGTTTTTGAATTCATTATCGGGCTTATTTTCAAAATACTGCATATTTTTATGGAGACGGAATATAGATACATTATTAAAACCGCGTTGTTCGAAAAAAAACTGCATACTCTCCGGTACTAAGGGATTTCTGTGGGCGGGATCTCGGTAAAAACTGAAGGCACCAACAATCAAATTTTCCGGATTCGGTGTCTCAAAAATCACAAGCCCTCCCGGCTTCAACACCCTTAAGGATTCATCAAACAAAGCTATTAGTCTTTTAAAGTCCAAATGTTCGATTATATGAAAACCTGTAACAGCAGACAGGCTTTTGTCCGGAATATCTTTAAGACAGTCCAGTGCATCTGATTCATCCACATCCAACCCTAATTCGAGTGACAGTCTAACCATAGCCCTGTTAATATCAACACCCTTTGCATCATACCCTTCCTCTTTTAGCAATTCCAGCCACTCACCGCGTCCGCACCCTATATCCAGTATCTTGCCGCCACCTGCCCGTTGAATAACTTCATCGACATAAGGCAGGTATACCTTAAAACCTTTTTTTATATCCTCCCTTGTCCCTCTGAATTTATCCTCAAAAGAAACATACATAGCATCAAGAAGATGATCTTCTTCAATCAGCATTTCTTTTATATGATTTATACTAATGGGTTCAGGTAGGCCCTTGCGGGCTTCTTCAAGAAATGATGACAGGCACCTTTGCTGCTCGAGGATATTCAATTTCTGGTCCCTGATCTGTCGGGTTATTCTGTTTATTTCTTTTTGAATATGTTCAACCTGACCTTTGTCGATTTTCTGCTCTAATACCTCCTCAAATCCTTCCCTCAATTGATTTAGATCTTCTCGATCAGCCTTATTTTCATCCAATGCCTTCAGATCTATAACGTCTGCCTTTGCTTTCCTCAACTGATTTAGATCTTCTTGATCAGCCTTCTTCTCTTCCAATGCCTTCAGATCCCCAGCATCAGCCTTGGCTTCCCTCAACTTATTCAACTCTTCTCGATCAGCCTTCTTTTCATCAAAGGCCTTCAAATCTACGGCGTCTGCTTTTGCTTCCTTCAACTGATTCAGCTCTTCTCGATCAGCCTTCTTTTGCAATAGTGCCTCAACCTGTCCATATCTATCAATCAGCTCATTAATCTTGAACTTGACTCTGTCGGCAAGAGTATTGGTGTAGATCTGCCGGTCATGAAATTGAGCAAATACATTGTTTTCAAGTATGTTCACATTGCGTATAATTACTGGAAGATTGACCAGACCGACTGCAAGCCGAAAAAAGAATCCCAGCAAGGGGATTCGAAAAAAGGATTGAACAATTAAATTTAAAAATAATCCTTTTATTTTGGCCTTTTTCACTCTGCCTTCCGGTGAATAACGCAACCTGCCCAAAATCTCGGCTTTGGACATGTAACCTGAACGAAGGCTCTCCAGAAAATGCTGCATTCCTCCTGAATCCGGCTGCCTTTTCAGGACACCTCGATAAGCGTTCCTTACAAAGTGTGAATCATGATAATTCAAAAAATCCTTAATATCATATTCTTCTTTTAATTCAACTGATTCCGGTTCCGGGATAATGTCTATATTAAAAGGCTCGATACTGGAAGATACGTTATTCCGAAAATCCTGCACCGAATTATAAGAGGTGTCGGGTCTCGTTTTTTCCCTTTCTCTGTATAGTTTGACTTCAGCCTTTATCTTTTCAATCAGCTCATTGATATTTTTTTTCATTATTTTATTTTCTGTCATTTCCAATTAGCCTTAATATAGCATCGCAAATCACTATTACAACTTTTAAAAAATAGTATTTGCTAAGGGATTTTTATGCCTCAAATCGTTATTCACAAAATATAGCATATTCCATTTGGTTAAATGAGAGAAGGCTTCAGGTACATTTTTGCAACTTTATATAAACAATTTCTTATTTGGATTCAATCTCTATTGTCGGTTCCATCCAGTTACTACCCACAAACTGGATCCTATTGACATTAACAACGTTGAATACTAGAGCAAGATTGAGCCATTCATAATTTGCGGTCATGTGGGTATCACGATCGTGCAGTGCTACTTCTACCGAGTAGCTTCCAACTCCAAGGTTGGCTGAAAAAGACACTGTAAACAGATATTCATCTCCTGCTTGCGGATTATGAATTACCTGTTTAGTGTGCCAGGTATTGGTACCGTACATAACCTGTCCCAGACGATCTTTGATGCCGTACCCGAAGACCAGGGTTTCCAACGACTGCAATACTCCCGCTTTGACCCGAAGCTCAACTGGTTCTCCCACAGTTACAAATTCAACCGGTTCACCCTTGGCGTTGTAAAGTCCAATTTCTTCTACTACAGCCTCCCCTGTTCCGGAACGAGTTTGGACTTTTCCCACCTCATGTTGTCTGACTTCAACGGTGCTGTTCTCCTTTTCCGCGATAAGGGCATTGTAAAAATCCATCACTTCTTCAGGATTGCCGTCTTTGATTATAATGCCATCTTCCAGAAGTATCGCCCGGTCGCAGAGGCTCTGGATGGCGCCACGATCATGGGAGACAAACAGGAGGGTTGTGCCCTCTTCTCTGAATTCGCGAATCCGGGAAAAGCTTTTGTGCTGAAAGTACGCATCACCGACAGATAACGCCTCGTCCACAATCAGGATCTCCGGACGCATACAGGTTGCCACAGCAAAAGCCACCCGGACATGCATGCCTGTAGAATAGGTGCGCATGGGCTGGTTGAAATAATCACCCACCTCTGCAAATGCCTCAATTTCATCTATCTTACCGTTTATCTCGGACAGCTTAAGCCCGGCCAGCTGGGCACTCATGTATGCGTTCTGCCGACCGGTGAAATCCGGGTGAAACCCCATGCCGAGTTCCAGGAGGGCCGAGATACGGCCGTCGATTTCCACGGTTCCGGTCGTGGGCCTGGTGGTGCCGGTAATGATCTTGAGTAGTGTGCTTTTCCCTGCACCATTTACTCCTACAATACCCACAGATTCACCCTGATTCACATCAAGTGTGATATTCTGCAGAACCCACCTCAACTCATGGTGCACGCCAAGACCTAACCACTCGGCCAGGCGGCCGTATTTACGGGCATAGCGTTTGTATGCCTTGCCTATATTATTAATGCTAAGATAACTCATAAAATACGTGATCAGGGGTCAGGGGTTAGAGATCAGTATTGTATTCTCTTCTCGATAGATTTTCATAGACCGTTTACCATTCGATCAATTTCCGATGTTTTATCAAGCAGGTTATTAAGCTGCTCTTCATCAATATATCCAAGCCTTTGAGCTATGTAGATATGGGTTTCAAGCTCTGCAAGAGATCCGGAAGTGATTGAAAGAAATTGGATAAACTCTTTGCTGTGCTTTCGCTGATGTCCCTCTGCGATATTTGCCGGTAACGATACAGATGCACGTTGAATTTGGCTGGAAAGACCATAAACTTCGCTTTTAGGAAACGTTGCTGTCATCTGATAGCAAGTTGTAACCACGTCCATTGATTTTTGCCACACTTCCAAGGCCCTATAACTTATTACCATTTCCAATCCCTCTAACCTCTGTTCTCTAATCCCTTTTCCCTGATCTCCGGTCCCTGCCCCCTGCTTTACTACAATTCATCCACAATTTCACCCTGCAGTTTGAAAAAGGCAAAAATCCCTAGAAAAACAGAGACTACCGCCAGAATTAGCGGGTATATAAGACCTGTCCAGTGGGGCACCTGATGTTCAAGAAATATGCCCTGATATGCCTGAATCAAAGGCCAAAGCGGATTCAGGCCGAGTATTTTCTGGGCTGTATCCGGCAGGGTGGATGCCACATAAACAATCGGGGTCAACCAAAACCAGAACTGCAGAACGACCTGGACCATCTGCTGGACATCCCGGTAAAAAACATTGATGGTGGCGAGCAGCATACCCAGGCCTATTGTGAACAACAATTGAATCGCAACTACCGGCAGTAATGTCAAAATTACCCAGCCCGGAAAGGATGAAGTAATAATGAGAAATAATATAAAGAGAGATATTATAATGGCAAAATTCAGTATGCTTGACACAATAATAATAATGGGCAGGCATAGCTTTGGAAAGTTGATCTTTTTGAGCAGATTAGCGTGTTCCACAAAAATATTTACGCTTCGGCCCAGCATTTCAGAAAACAGTCCATACGTAAGTACACCTGAACAGAGGTAAATTGAATAGGCAAACTTTGAATCATGGGCGGGCATCCCGGGGCGCATAAGATTGGCAAAAACGACCGTGAATATTATAATAGTGGCAAGAGGCTGTGCAATAAGCCAGAAAGGTCCGAACTGGGTGCCGGTCCAGCGGGACTGGAATTCCCGTTTGACCGAACTCCACATCATTCCCCTGAAGGCCCATACATCTTTAAGCATGCCTATGCTGATCATATAAGGGTGGCCCCACCTGGTAAAAAAATTTTTGAAAATAATATTTAATGGCAATAACTACCATTATCTTCCGGAATTCTGCTCGGCAACCTGGGCAAAAACCTCCAGAGTTTTCACTGCGGTCTCTCTCCACGAAAAATCCTTCGCTCTCTCGAAACCACGCTGAATCAGAGTTTGCCTTAAAACTGAATCTGTCATCACTCTGTCAAGGGCATGAGCAATATCTTCCTCGTCCGCCGGGTTTATCTGAAGGGCCGCATCACCGGCTACTTCAGGTATGCTTGATACATTCGAACACACAACAGGACTGCCGCATGCCATTGCCTCAATTATGGGGAGTCCAAAGCCTTCATAAAGACTGGGGTAAACGAAAGCTGATGCCCCCGTGTACAGGCATGCCAATGTCTCTTCGTCCACATGTCCTGTAAAAACTATATTTCCCTGCAGCTTCTGTTCATCGATAAGCTGCATCCATTTTTTGTCCCCCCAACCCTGCCAGCCGGCCATTATGAGAGGAATTTTGTTCTTAGCAATATTCAATGCCCTTACCAGTAATGAAAGATTTTTTCTGGGTTCCAGGGTTCCAACAAAAAGAATATATTCTTCAGGCCACCCACGCTTTTTAAGGACCTCTGAAACCTCGGCCCTGCTTCTGGGGTAAAAGATTGGATCAGGAGCCAGTGGTATTGACGTCACGAGATGGGACGGCAGGCCTATATCTTCAATAATTTCATTCCTTACATATTCGGAAATGGTAAGGATATGAGAAGCGTATGGAAGCCTTCTCTTAAAAAAAAGATCAAAAAACCATAGCCGTTCCCTGGGATGTTCCTTCCTGTGCTTTATAAGAGAAAGGTCATATATTGTATATACAACAGGAATATCTTTAATCGCTGCCGGGAAAAAAGCGGTTTCGTGATAGATGTCAAATCTTTTATGCCGACAGCACCTGCGCAGGCGAATTTCAAAATAGCGCCAGTGAAGGACTCTTAAAGCAGTCACCACCGGGTCCGGCAATTGCCAAATTCTCTCAGTAAACTTACACCAGGCACCTGCTTCAGCCTGTAAAGGCATCTCGGAATTGGCTACAGGCCCTGTAAAATAAGTAACCGAAGTATCAGAAATATCCTGCAATTCATTATACAGGCAACGCACATACCTTGAAACACCTGTAAGTAAACCAGTAAGCGCCATTCCATTCACTAATATATTCATCGAATTGCTTTAACCTCGATTGCTGATTGATAAGTTGAGGGGCCGATAAAATCCTATCGATAAATTAGGTATATAACCCTTAGTTCCCCTCTGAAGCAGGACAGCGAATACAACATAATAAACAGACATGAAAAGGACGGGATCAATAATCCACCACAGAAAACTCAGGTAGGTTCGTGCTGCCTCTGAACGGAGATTTGCATATGCCTTGAAAAAAACAAGTTCAATATATCGTCGGTTCAACATACTTTAATATCTTCTTGAAGACCTGCTCCATCCGCTTGATATTCAAATAAAAAAACTACGAATGACACTATTAATTGATAGATGGAGAATAGAAGAAAGATGGCAGGGTGTCAAGTATGCAATTGGCAGGGCAGGAACGTACTAAGGGTATAGGTGATAGGTAATAGGTGATAGGTGATATCAACGGTGTCCAAAATTCTTTAAAAACATAGGCGATAAAAGGATGCTGTAAGGCC
>DAINAR010000054.1:0-20232 GCA_036733345.1 Deltaproteobacteria bacterium
GTAAACCCTCCACAAACACTGGCGGGTAAACCCTCCACAAACACTGGCGGGTAAACTTTCGAGCCCCGATTTTCATCGGGAGGAGAAATCTTGATTTTAGTAATTATAGGATGTTAAGATTCCTCATCACGCCGAAGCGTGATTAGGAATGACAACATTAACATATATTATTGCCTGAATAATAGTATCGAGAAATCTCAAAACCAAGAGTTTTAGGGAGGCTCAAAGGAAATGATAACTGCAGGAATAGATTGTGGTGCAAAAAATACCAAGGCCGTTATTATTGGGGACGGAAAGATTATCGGTAAAGGCAAGGTATTAACCGGTTTTGATCAAATTGATGCATCAGATAAATCATTCGAAGCAGCCTTAAAAGAGGCCGGTATTTCAAAAGATGATGTTAATAAAATAACTGGTACTGGCTCTGGAAAAGCCAGCATCAAAATTGCCTCAGAGAATGTCAATGAGATTAAGGCAATAGCAAAGGGCGGGTATTTCTATTTTCCAAATGCACGCACAGTTGCAGATGTGGGCGCAGAAGAAGGCAGGGCAGTCAGAATTTCGCAAGGTGGGAGTGTGGAAGATTTTGCTATCAATGAAAAATGCGCTGCCGGCGCCGGTTCCTTTATTGAGGCTATGGGAAGAGCACTTGAGACGCCGCTTGAGGAAATGGGTCGTCTGTCACTTGAGTCCGACAGGGATATTCCCATGAATGCACAGTGTGTTATATTTGCTGAATCTGAGGTCGTTGGTCTAATTCATGCCAAAACATCAGTGTCTGATATCAGCAGAGCCATCCATGATGCTATGGCTAGTCGAATAGTATCATTGATCCGCAGAGTCGGTGTAAACGATGATGTGGTTATGATCGGCGGAGTAGGGCATAATCCTGGTTTTATTCGTTCTATGGAACGACTGTTGAATACAAAGATATACGTCCCTGATCAACCTGAATTTGCAGCTGCAGTAGGTGCGGCCGTTGTAGCTGCGATAGAGTCATAATATCCTAAAAAGTTATTTATAACAGGAGGGTTTATTTAATGGCGGAAGAGAAGGAACAGGAATTCTGGAGATGGAAAGAGTCCAGCTGGAAGAATCCTGATATTATATGGCAGGACGCAAAGTATATCACAGCAGGTATCGATGTGGGGTCAGTAAGCTCTCAGGCCGTTATTATGACGGATGGCGAAATATATGCCTACGGAAATATGAGAACAGGATCTGACAGTCCAAACAGCGCACTCAAGGTGTTTAACTTTGCGCTTGAAGAAACTGGCATGCCGGAAGATAGAATAAATTATTGTATTGGTACAGGATACGGCCGTGTAAACGTTCCTATGGCTGACAGGTCAATTACCGAGATTGCATGTCATGCAAGAGGTGCAAATTTTATTTATGGTCCCGAGGTCAGGACTGTTTTGGATGTTGGTGGACAGGATATAAAAGCTATCCAGTGTGATGACAAGGGAAAGGTGACCAATTTCCTGATGAATGACAAATGCGCAGCAGGGACCGGTCGGGGAATGGAGGTCTTCGCAGATCTTTTGGGCGTTTCCATTATCGAAATAGGTGACCGTTCTTTTAAGTATGAGGGTGATGAGCCCGCAGCAGTTTCAAATGTTTGTGTTGTCTATGCCAAATCAGAGGCTACAGGTCTTTTGAGAAAAGGTCATACAACAGAGCAGGTGCTTGCAGCATACTGTGAGGCAATGGCAGACCGTATCTATTCACTCGTTGAGAGAGTTGGGGTTAATCCTGAATTCTGTATTACGGGCGGCATGGCCAAAAACAGAGGTGTTGTTGAGCGATTGATGGCAAAGATCGGGCTTAAGGCGATGACTACGAGATGGGATGCCCAGATTGCCGGTGCCGTTGGGGCAGCTTTGTTCGGTTATTCTCTTTGCCAGAGGGGTAAGGGCAGATGATGATCACGAATGCTCTATAGTTTTCCATTCGACAGATCCATTGCACTGAGAAAAGCCGAATGTGCAATCTCAGGTTTAAATTTAATATGTATGGTAAATTCGAGAAAATTATAATTTATAAGGAGAGGTCATGCATGCTAATTATGGATACAGTGATGGTTCAGGGAATTATTTTATTACTATCGATACTGATAAATGTAACGGGTGCGGCGATTGTGTGACTGCATGCCCTGCCGATCTATTTGAAGTCCTTGATGAAGATCCCAATGATCCGTTAAGGGACGGGCCTGTTGTAGTAATAGTTTCTGAGAAAGAGAAAAAGCTCAGATATGAATGCGCCCCCTGCAAACCCCTTAATGGTAAAATAAAACTGCCCTGCATTGAGTCGTGCAAGTCCGCAGCTATTTCACATTCCTGGTAATTTGTTTCAGATCTGAGAATATCTATTTGTAACCTTCCACCCTCAGTGAATCCGTATTACGGCGATTCCCACAAAAAAATGAACCTGATAAAATTGATCATTAATAATCAAGAGATAGAAGTTCCTGCAGGAACATCTGTCCTGGAGGCAGCCAGGATGGCTGATATTTATATCCCCAGTCTTTGCAGTCATCCGGATCTTCCAGCGGCCGAAGAGATTGAGTCGGTAGATATAATCTGGCAGGGAGAAAGAAAAATAGAAAATGCCATGCCAAAGGAACGAGGAAAAAGCTGCGGCCTCTGTCTGGTGGAAATTGATGGTGAAAATGATCTGGCAAGGTCATGTGTAACTGAAGCAAAAGAGGGCATGATAGTAGTTTCAGAAAATGATCGCATCAGGCAGCAACGCCTGCAAAATCTGGCTCCGATACTTGCAAGACACAGTCATGCATGTCTGATATGTGACCAGCAGGAAGGCTGCTCGCGCAGCCAATGCTCTTTCAATGTTCCAGAGGAAGAAAGATGCTGTCCAAAGTTTGGATATTGTGAATTGCAGGATATTGTAAATTATATCGGGATTTTGCCTTCCACTCCAAAATGGTTGCCAACTGATTTTCCCACACTTGATAATCACCTTTTTATCAGCAACTATAATCTCTGTATCTGTTGCACCAGATGTGTAAGGGTATGCCGGGATCTCAGAGGTATTGAGGCGATCGGATTCGTATATGATCAAAACGGAAATGTTCAGGTCGGCTCAATTACTCATAACCTTGAGGATTCAGGATGTAAATTCTGTACAGCATGTGTTGAAGTTTGTCCTACAGGGGCATTGATGGACAAATCAGTACGCAGGGGGAGGGAGAAAGAGGATATTGTCCCCTGTAAAGACGCATGCCCGGTACATATTGATATACCTGACTATTTAAGGCTGATTGCTGAGGGCAGGTCTGACGAGGCCAATGCGGTAATCAGAGAGAAGGTCCCTTTCCCAGGTATCCTGGGACGAGTATGCGGTCATCCATGTGAAGACGTTTGCCGCAGAGGAGAGCTGAATGAGCCGGTATCTATCTGTGCACTTAAAAGATATGCTGCCGATAGAGACCAGGGACTGTGGAAAGATAATTCAAGCAAATTTACTGAAACGGGCAGGAAAGTGGCTGTTATCGGTGCCGGTCCTGCCGGTTTGACAGCGGCATTTTACCTGCGGAAAAAGGGCTACGGTGTAACAGTCTTTGATGCAAGAAACATGGCCGGGGGGATGATGCGTTACGGCATTCCGAGGCATCGCCTGCCTGAAGCATTAATTGACAAGGAGATAAAAGAGATTTTTGATCTGGGTGTTGAGTTTAAATCAGAAAAGATCCTGGGCAAGGACTTTACGATTAATCAGCTTAAAAAGGATGGATATGAGGCGTTTTATCTTTCTGTTGGTTCACAGTTAAGCCGCCGTATCGTGTTTGAGGGATCAGATCTGCCCGGGGTGCTGTTGGGGATAGATTTTCTCATAAAGGTTGCAGAAGGAGAGGAGGTTAAACTCAAAGAAAATATCATTGTAATTGGTGGTGGTAATATGGCCGTCGATGTGGCAATGACAGCTATGAGATGCGGGGCAAGGAATGTGAAAATAGTATGTCTTGAAAAAAGAGAGGAAATGAATGCCTGTGATAGGGAAATTGAAAGGGCCGTTGAAGAAGGTGTAGAAATTATTCCATCATTTGCACCTCACAGGGTTCTTAATATAAATGGCACTATAGTAGGAATGGAGCTTGTTGAATGTACATCTGTCCAATTCAGGATGGGTAAATTCTGCCCTTCCTTTGGCGACAAAATGATAAGTATAGAAGGGGATCAGGTAATTCTTGCCGCAGGTCAGGTCCCTGATCTATCCTTTATTGGAGAAGATAGTTTGATTTCTGTTAACGGAGGATTTATTGCGGTTGATGAGGATACTCTCGAAACCGGAATGAAAGGAGTGTATTCAGGAGGTGATGTTACAGGTCTTTCCGGATCAGTAATCAGTGCAATTGCCGCCGGACGAACAGCTGCATCATCCATTGATAAGTTCTTAGGAGGAACCGGAGATATTGACGAAGTTCTTTTTTCAAGGGGAATCCCAAACCAGTATATTGGGCGTGATGAAGGTTTCGCTTCATGGAATGTTGAAAAGGTTGCGGAGCTTGACCCTGAATCAAGACACAAGAGTTTTAAGGAAATAGATCTGGGTTTTAATGATCAACAGGCGTTTAATGAGGCAAAACGGTGTTTACAGTGTGATTTACGTCTTTTTCTGAGCAGCAACCCATCTCCTCCGAAAAAAATAATGGCATTCAACAAGGAAAACATTAGTGCTGTTCCCGAAGAAGAGGGAGTCTTTCAACTTTATGACCAGGAGAAAAATGTCATTATTATTAAGGGCAGCGCTAATTTGCGCAGTGCAATGACAGAAGCACTGGATAAATATGAGAAAGCAATTTGGTTTGATTTTGAAGAAAATAAGATGTACTCCATGCGTGAGAGTGAGCTGATCCAGAAGTATGTTAAGCTTCATGCTAAAATGCCTTGTGACGGAAGCACTGATATGGATGACCTGTTCTGACTAATGAATACGAACGATTAATATGCACTCTGACCCTGACGTAATGTCATCTGGTATTGTTTTGCAGGGATTTGAAGAGTCTTTTCTAAAAAACTCCTGCAATAAAGTTTTTTTTGTTGACAATGCCTTACTGCGAGCCGATAAGAAATATGAACGGCGTTGCGAGCTTAATTGGTCTTGAGAACGATTATCAGACAATAATCCAAGATTACTATAATCCAAAAAAACCTCATCGTTTTTACCATTAAAACCATTTCCGGATAGTCACCAGTGACCGGCAATGCATTTTGATTTGAATAGACCCCCTCAGCTTCAAAAACCCCGGAAGAAGATGGCAGGCCGAAAAACCTGCAAACCTTACTCAAGTTTTGCATTGTGAAATCAGAGGAAGATATTGAGAAACGAAGTGCGGTTTAGTTATATCCCAACCCGCGCAAGACATATAAATGTGCTTATGAAGAGGCACTAATTTCAGACTGCTAACCTGAGCAGTTATAGAGAAAGATCATATGCCAGCAACATCTCATCAAAACAGCCAGTTGAGAAATATTGCAATTATTGCACATGTCGATCATGGCAAAACAACTCTTGTGGACGCAATGTTTCGTCAAAGCGGTGTTTTCAGAGACAGCCAGATTCTGGACGATAGACTCATGGATACCATGGATCTTGAGCGAGAACGCGGTATAACGATCGCGGCCAAAAATTGTTCCGTCATGTGGAAGGGTGTGCGAATAAACATTATCGATACCCCCGGCCATGCCGATTTTGGAGGTGAGGTAGAGCGTGCGCTTTCAATGGTGGACGGCGCTATTCTGCTGGTTGATGCTTCGGAGGGGCCTCTGCCTCAGACCCGCTTCGTCCTTAAGAAGGCCCTGGCGGCAATGCTGAAGATCGTGGTTGTCATCAACAAGATTGACCGCCATGATGCCCGTCTTAATGATGTTCTGAACGAGATCTATGATCTTCTCATAGATCTGGATGCCACGGATGAACAGATCGATTTTCCCCTAATCTATGCTATCGGCCGGGAGGGAATCGCAGTCAAGAAACCTGATGAGGAAGGCAGAAACCTGAACCTGCTGTTTGATACAATTATCAAAGAAATACCAGCTCCATCTTATGATCCTGAAGCCCCTTTTCAAATGCTCGTTTCCGATCTCAGTTACTCTGATTATGTGGGGAGACTTGCAGTGGGCAAGATATTTAATGGAAGCGCCCGATCGCGCGACAGCCTGGTCTGTATCGGGGAGAATGGGCAGAATATCCCGTTAAAGGTCTCCAAACTCCAGGTCTATAAAGGAATGAGGCTTATTGATGTGGATGAAGTCCAGGCCGGCGATATAGTTGTCATAGCTGGAATAGAAAATGTAAAAATCGGCGATACCATCTGCCATTACCAATATCCAAAGGCATTGCCCAGGATCCGGGTGGATGAGCCGACGGTTTCAATGAAGTTTTCGGTCAACACTTCACCATTCGGCGGAAAAGAGGGCAGATATGTTCAGTCAAGCCGTCTCCGTGAACGGCTGGTAAAGGAAACGCTTCTTAATGTGGCGATCCAGATGACGGAAACCAACGAGCGTGACAGCTTCCTGGTCAAAGGGAGAGGGGAGTTTCAGCTTGCTATTCTGATTGAAACCATGCGGCGTGAGGGTTATGAATTCTGTGTGGGACAGCCGGAGGTTATTTTCCGGTTTGAGAATGGAAAGCGATTAGAGCCAATAGAAAAATTATTTGTGGATTGCGAAGAGTCGTTTCTCGGCACTGTTGTTGAAAAGCTCTCCCTGCGCAAAGGCAAAGTTATCAATTTGGTCAATCATGGCAGCGGTCGGTTACGCATAGAATTTTCAGTCCCATCAAGGGGTTTGATAGGCTACCGTGATGAGTTTCTTACTGATACTCGTGGCACAGGTATCCTGAACTCTATTTTTGAAGGATATGGCGAATACAGGGGAGACTGCGTCAGCCGTTTCACCGGTTCTATTGTTGCTGACCGAACCGGGAATGCAGTACCTTATGCATTGTTCAATCTCGAGCCCAGGGGGCGCCTTTTCATCGAACAGGGAGCCCCGACCTATGAGGGGATGATCATAGGTGAGCACAACCGGAGTCAGGACATCAACGTCAATCCATGCAAGGAAAAAAAACTTTCCAACATGCGTGCCGCCAGCAAGGACGAAAACGTTGTCCTCTCCCCTATCAAACCGGTCACACTCGAATTTGCCATCAGTTTTATCCGTGAAGACGAACTGGTGGAAGTGACTCCCCGTTCATTGCGTATGCGCAAAGCTGTTCTTTCAGCCTCAAAGCGTCACACCTTGAAATCGGCTAAAAATAAATAATTGCAAAGACCTTCCCCAATAATCCGCCAGCCAGCCAACCAGCCAACCAGCCAACCAGCCAAAGGCTGGTAAAAGGCTGGTAAAAGGCTGGTAAAAGGCTGGTAAACCAGCCAGAGGCTGATGAAAGGCAGACAAGCCCGCCACAAAGACTGGCGGGTAAACCCGCCATAAACACGGCGGACAAGCCCCCGCCCATTGGGGCGTTCAATGCTTTTCAAGATACCCGGCTGCCTGTCTGGGTGCTGCGCACAGGCAGGATTGCGGCAGGGTAGTTCATTTGCAAAAGGATAGAAATACTGAATGCTTTAGGTGTTATAGGTTATTGCCGGTATTTTTTCTATATGAACAGGCTTTTACCATAAATAAATTACCGCAAGGATTTCATGTTGACAAACAATAGCGGATTAAATAAATATTTACTCATTAGTGTAGTCCCTGAATTGATATTAATGAAATGAAAAATAAGGAGGAGAAAATGAAGAGGTTAATGACGCATTCATGTGTTGTATTGTTTTTGTCCGTTTTTATTGTTGCTGTTTTTTCAGCAAATACTTTTGCAGAGCCCAAGGGAAAACTTGTAATGTTTCATGCCGGCAGCCTCTCTGTTCCATTTCAGACTATGGAGAAGGCATTTGAGGCAAAATATCCCGGTGTCGATCTGCAGCGCGAGGCAAGTGGCAGCCAGAAGGCGGCCCGTAAAATTTCCGATTTAAAAAAGCCCTGCGATATCATGGCATCTGCTGATTACAAGGTTATTGATAAATTACTGATTCCCGATTTTGCCAATTGGAACGTTCGGTTTGCAACCAATCAACTCGTTTTGTGCTACACCGACAAAAGTGAATATGCAAAAGAGGTTAATGCCGACAACTGGTATAACCTACTTCAAAAAAAGGGAGTTGTATGGGGCCATTCGGACCCGAATCTTGATCCATGCGGATACCGTTCTTTGATGGTATTGCAGCTGGCTGAAAAATATTACAAAATCCCCGGGCTTTATGATAAACTTATCGCCAACCGGCCAATAGAAAACGTTCGTCCTAAATCTGTGGAGCTTGTTTCCTTACTTCAGACCGGAAATATGGATTATGCCTGGGAATATCTTTCAGTAGCAGTCCAGCACAAGCTGAAGTATGTTATACTGCCCGATGAGATTAATCTGGGGAATTATAAATTCGATGATCTTTATGCAGAAGCGGTTGTAAAAGTTACTGGAAAAGAGCCGGGTACCTTTATGGAATTAAAAGGTAAATCCTGTACATACGGTGTCACTATGATCAAAGATGCTCCCAATAAAGAGGCTGCAGAGGCCTTCCTGGAATACATGCTTGACCCTGATGGGGGTCTCAAGGTTCTGAAAGACATGGGGCAGCCGCCTTTTGTTCCCTGCCGTGTCCCGACAGCGGAAATGAAGGCCTTGCTACCTTCCGGACTTCAGAAATTTGTGGAAGTAAAGAATTAGAAGGTACTTCGTTGAATGTTTAAGAAGGAGCTGTTTTTCTGGGTAACAATCTCGAGCGGAGTGGTAATTCTCGCATTTATCCTGCTTCCTCTTGTTGAGATGATGACAGCACCTTCTCTCGAGATGCTTACAAAAACATTCAATGACAAAGATGTCATGCGGTCAATCTGGCTCAGCATTTATACTGCCGGATTGGCCGCTTTAATTTCCTTTGTATTCGGAACACCCTTTGCCTATTTTATGGCCAGAACGGATTTTGCGGGAAAACGTCTGGTAGAAAGTATTATTGATCTGCCTATTGTTATTCCCCATCCTGTTGTGGGAATCGCCATACTGAGCGTTGCCGGAAAAAATCACTGGATCGGCCAGATCATGAGTGAACTCGGCGTTCGTATAATGGGTAGCGTCACAGGAATAGTGACGGTGCTTACATTTGTCGGGTTGCCGTTTTACATTAATGCTGCTAAAAATGGATTTGAAAATATTTCACCAAGGCTTGAAAACGTTTCACGCAGTCTGGGTGCTTCCATATTCAGCACTTTTTTCAGAGTTACATTCCCACTTGCCTGGCGAAGCATGCTGATAGGAATCATCATGTGCAGTGCCCGGGCCATAAGTGAATTCGGCGCTGTAGTTATCATCGCCTACCATCCAATGATCGCCCCTGTTATGCTTTATGAGCGTTTTGAAGGTTATGGACTCAGGTACTCTCAGCCGGTTGCGGTGTGGCTTGTTTCAATCTGTCTGGTTCTTTTTCTGGTCCTGCGCATTCTTACGCTGCGAACCAAAAAGGATATATGATAACTGTTAGTGACGTCAACATCAAGCTCGGTCAGTTTCATTTGCGCGATATTGAACTGACAATAAAAGAGCATGAATTTTTTATTCTTATGGGGCCGACTGGCGCCGGCAAAACGGTTCTTCTGGAGGCTATAGCCGGACTAATACCTGTTACAAGCGGTGCCATTTCTATCGGAGGAAGAGATGTCACACGGCTTCCTCCTGAAAAAAGAAAGGTAGGTATTGTATATCAGGATTACTGCCTTTTCCCGCACCTGACAGTGCAGGAGAACATAATATTTGGTGTCAGATATCATAGTCTAGACAAAAATCAGATCCATGAGCGGTTCAACCGACTTGTGGAACTACTTAATCTTTCCCATCTCGTTAGACGGCTTCCCGTAAACCTCAGCGGGGGTGAAAATCAGCGGGTTGCATTGGCCAGGGCATTAATGGTTGCTCCTGAAATACTGTTGCTTGATGAACCACTCTCGGCATTGGATCCTCGCTTCAGAGAAGAGATAAGACATGGGTTGAAAGAACTTCATGCCAATTCAAACATTACCTTTTTAATGGTAACCCATGATTTTGCAGAAGCCCTCTCACTGGCTGACAGGGCAGCAGTCATGAATGAAGGACGGATCTGGCAGTCAGGTCTGGTAAACGATATATTTCAGAAACCTCAGTCTACATTTGTGGCCGATTTTGTAGGCATGAAAAATCTCTTTCAAGTTGATTTTCATGAAACAAAAGCATTAATTGAAGGCCTTGAAATAGAACTGGAAAGACAACCATCAAACAGCAAGGGGTTTATTGCAATCAGACCCGAGGATATTGTCATCAGCAAGGAAGAGTTTCAATCGAGCATGCGCAATGTCTTTACCGGTCCAATAAGACGAATTGCAGATATGGGACTCTATTATGAAGTGGCAATTGAAATTAAAAACATTACGTTCATAGCTGTAATTACAAAACGTTCTCTTTTTGAGTTAAGTCTTTGCGAAGGCATGAACGTAAACCTTGTATTCAAGACAACAGCAGTACACGATTTTTAGTTATCCTCATATATCCTTTATATCAATTCACCTCATGCATCATTAGCCGTCTGTTCTGATCAGACAATCCTGATGGTTTTTATGCACTTAAGTTAAAAGATGCACACTGACTTGTGATAATTATGAATATTCCATAATTTACTGATTTTAGTATTAATATCTGAGAAGGTTTATTTGGATTGGTAACAATCCATTGACAGGGGTTCGTCACGGCGGTACATTGGCATTCAATCGCAAGATGTATAAAACAGTAAATTAAGGATCTGATCAAAAGACTGTATTATTAAAAATGGTTTGGAAATCCGACCATGGAAAAGACCACAAAACAGGACCAAAGGATGGTGATTTCAAAAAATGCCCCTACTGAAGCAATTCTTGAAAGCATCTCCGACGGCGTATTTAGCGTAGATGATAGCTGGCGAATTACTTCTTTTAATCGTGCAGCAGAAGAAATTACTGGTATTCCCAGGCATGAGGCTATAGGTCGTCCATGCTCAGAAGTATTCAGGGCAAGTATGTGCGAAACGGGTTGTGCCCTTCGCCAAACAAAAGAAACGGGCGTTCCGATCATCAATAAATCGGCTTTCATCATTGACGCAGAAGGGAGCAGAATACCAATCAGCGTGTCCACGGCACTCCTGAGAAACGAAAATGGTATTGTTGTCGGTGGAGCAGAGACCTTTCGTGATCTGAGCATTGTAGAAGAGTTGCGCAAGGAACTCGAAGCGCGTTTCCAGGTGAGCGATATGGTCAGTCGAAGCCCATTGATGCGACGGATCTTTGATATTCTGCCCCAGGTAGCAAACAGTGACAGCACAGTTCTGATACAGGGTGAGACAGGGACGGGTAAGGAACTGCTGGCCCGTGCAATTCATAACCAGAGTCATAGATCAAAAGGGCCTTTTGTGGCAGTCAGCTGTGCAGCTTTGCCGGATAGTCTGCTTGAATCAGAATTATTCGGTTACAAGGCAGGTGCCTTCACCGGGGCAACTAAGAATAAACCTGGTCGATTTACTCTCGCAGAAGGAGGAACACTGTTTCTTGATGAAATAGGGGAGGTCAGCCCTGCCTTGCAGGTCCGCCTTTTGCGTGTATTGCAGGAAAAAATGTTTGAACCTCTGGGAGGCACGAAAAGTGTTCGGTCTGACGTTCGCGTTATTGCTGCCTCCAATCGGGACCTTGCCGTTCATGTCAAAAAAGGAGGGTTTCGTCAGGATTTATTCTATCGAATCAATGTAGTAAAGATTACTCTGCCTCCGCTGCGAAAACGCAAGGAAGACATTCCCCTTCTGGTGGATCATTTTGTGGCTCGATTCAACAGTACCCAGGGGAAGGCCATCTCTTCAGTCAGCCCTGAGGTCATGGCCCTTCTCATGGCCCACGATTATTCAGGAAATATCAGGGAACTTGAGAATATTATCGAGCATGCCTTTGTTCTTTGCGCTGAAGGGCAGATCCAAATGCATCATCTTCCTGAAGAGTTTATTAAGGGAATACATCCATCTGCAGAGCAGGGAGGGATTAATATGGCCTTTCGCGCACTGGAATCTCAGATGATTTTGCAGGCTCTTCGACGAAATCATTATAATCGGGCTGTTACAGCAAGGGAGTTGAACATGCATAAAAGCACGCTTTTCCGAAAAATCAAGTCACTTGGAATTTCTCTTCCACAAAAGGATGGGCGATCCCGGGCAAAGGTCGAATAGGGTTGCGTTCAGGCAATACTGCCTCCTCATGAGTGTAGCGTCATTGCAATCCTATATTTCTTTAATAAACTCTCCATAAGATAACGAATTTTCGTATGATCATATACTTACAAAACAGATTATGGCTTTTGGATGTATTGGCATTATATTTGCAAATCAATTTTGATACATTAAGTTGCGGAAAGATGAAAATAATCGATTTATTAAGGTGTTAGAGCCTAAGACCTGAAGCCGCAAACGAAGGTCAATCACAGGAGGTGTATAAATGATTAGTATTATTGAAGTCATTGCTTTAAGGCCAAAGTCAAGGGGGCAATCATGTTAATAAGTATAGCCAGCGGCAAAGGAGGAACTGGAAAAACAACAGTTGCCACCAACCTGGCCCTTTCCCTTGAATGTGATGTTCAGCTCTTGGACTGTGATGTGGAGGAGCCGAACTCGCATCTTTTTATCAAACCTAAAATTGAAGAGGAAATCTCTATCACGACCCCTGTCCCGGAAGTTGATATGCAGAAATGCAGCCTTTGCGGAAAATGCGCTGATATTTGCCAGTTCAATGCCATTGTTGTGATCGCAGAAACCGTATTACCGTTTCATGAATTGTGTCACAGTTGTGGCGGTTGCATGGAAGTATGCCCTGAAAAAGCCATTACAGAAACAACGCGCGATCTCGGTATAATAGAACGCGGACGTAAAAACGGTCTGGAATTCGTGCATGGATTATTGAGGATCGGGGAGGCGATGGCGCCCCCGTTAATCAGAAAGGTAAGAGAATACACTAATTCGGATTCCGTTACCATCATAGATGCCCCTCCAGGAACCTCATGTCCGGTCATTGCTTCAATGAAGGATGTCGATCTTGTATTGCTGGTTACTGAACCCACGCCTTTCGGCCTTCATGATCTTAAACTGGCCATAGGAGCAGTTCGAGTCCTGGGAATTCCCTGTGCTCTTGTAATTAACCGCTCGGATATGGGAGATGATCAGGTTAGGGAATATGCGAAAAAAGAAAATATCCCACTATTGTTGGAAATTCCCTTTGATCGACGTATTGCTGAAGCATATTCAAGGGGTGATATGATTGTTGATGTTATGCCGGAGTGGAGACTGAAATTCCAGGAATTGTATAGTAACATTCAGAAAATTGTGGATCATAAGGAGGCATTGTCATGAAAGAATTGGTCATTATCAGTGGGAAAGGTGGTACAGGAAAGACCAGTTTGATTGCAGGCTTTGCTTCACTTGCCAAGAACAAGGTTCTTTGTGACGCAGATGTTGACGCTGCTGATCTCCACCTGATAACAGCTCCCAGGATTCTGGAAACCCATGAATTTGAGGCGGGACACATGCCGATCATAAATCAGGATAAATGTACACGCTGCGGTTTGTGCAGAGAGTTGTGCCGCTGGAATGCGATCAGCACGGATTTCATCGTTGACTCAATTGAGTGTGAAGGATGTGGCGTATGTTATTATTTTTGTCCTGAAGATGCTATTTCCTTTCCTGCAAATATCTGTGGGGAATGGTTTATTTCCGATACAAGGTTCGGCCCGATGGCCCATGCCAGGCTTGGTATCGCTGAAGAGAATTCCGGTAAACTTGTAAGCCTTATCCGGCAGCAGGGAGCAAAGCTTGCAGAGGAAAAAGACTTCGATTTGCTTATCACGGATGGCCCTCCAGGTGTTGGCTGTCCTGTGATTGCATCAATTGGCGGAGCTACTGCCGTGCTGATAGTTGCAGAGCCAACAGTATCAGGCAGACACGACATGGAGCGTGTGGTAGAGTTGGCTGAATTTTTCAAGATTCCGGCCCTGGTCTGTATAAATAAATTTGATCTTAACCCGGAAGCGGGAATAGCCATAGAGGATTTTTCAAGAGACAGAAACGTCACAGTGATGGGACACATCCCTTTTGACCCTTCCTTTACCAAGGCAATGGTTCAGGGCAAGAGTATTATTGAATTTGACATCAAATCAGAAGGGAGTGAGGCGGTCAAAGTTATATGGGATAAGGTGACTAAGCATCTTAAAATGTAGGAAATAAAGAATTACTTCTATTAAATCAGAAGATTTAACAGGGATATGTTAATCATATTGCTCTATCGGTTTTATTTTATCAGGATCAAATTAGATTGGGCTAAAGATGGAGGTTTCGATGTTTGATCTGAAATTCAATGAAAATATATGCCTTTCATGTCCGACCGGCGACTGTCTTGTAAAATGCCAGTACATGGAGTTAAACAAGAATCAGGCAAAAGAGGAGATGCTGAAGATATTCAGGGGGGAGGATTCCTCTGTGCTCCATGATTGTGTAACATGTTATGCATGTGAGGAATACTGCAAAAGGGGCAATCATCCCTTTTATCTTATAACACAGAGAAGGGAAGACAAAGATATTCTCACCGCACCACGAGCCATCACGAGACAGTGGATTAATATCGGTGAGCCACGGGGCAAGTATCAGCTCGGAACCATCCAGAAGAAGGCCCTTTCTTTCGGTTTCATGCCTCAGTTCCTGGATATAACAAAAGGCAGACTTTTTGAAGATGTCATGCCCTCCTATTTTTTTGGCCAGGAGTTTTTCTGCAATGTTGTTTATATCCATTTTGGAAACACCTCTGTGATCAAAGAAAGGCTGCCCGGTATCATAAAAAATATCCATGATCTTGGCGTTGAAGAGGTTGTCTTCATGCACGATGAGTGTTATGCAGCTTTCACTTCCCTGGCAGAGGCTTTTGGAATGGAAGTACCTTTCAGGTCTGTTCATTATTTTCAGTATCTTTATGAACGTCTGCAGACGCTTGGGGAGCATATCAAGCCCCTTAATGTAAAAGCGGCCTATCAAAGACCCTGTTCCAATCGATTGTGCGGGAATAGCCATAAATACCTGCCAAAGATTCTGGATCTTATAGGCGTTAATCTGGTCCGCAGGACCTATGAGAATGAAAACGCCCTTTGCTGCGGCAGCATATTTAGATCCATGTACGGCTATGATCTCGCGACAGAGGTCCAGAAAAGAAACATTGATGACATGGTGGAAAGCGGCGCATACTATTGCATATTTAACTGCCATGGCTGTGAGAATGCCCTTTCTGCGAAGGTTAAGGCCAGGGGTATGGAACCAATCCATTTAGTGGAACTCTGCAGACTGGCTGTTGGCGAAGAATTAGAGAAGGAGGTTTGATATGAGCCACATCAAGGAACAGCTTTCAGCTATTGTTGGAGAAAGATTTGTCTCGGATCAGGCCGAAGAACTCTATTTCTATGGCCGGGATTCAGGTCTTATGCCCGCCGGGAGTCCGGACTGGGTGGTATTGCCTGGCACGGTTGAGGAGATACAGGATATAGTAAAGTTAGCTCAAAGGGAAAATATCCCGATTACCCCTATGGGGGCGGGGATGTCCCTGAGCGGTCTTGTTATCCCGCAAAAAGGCGGGATTATAGTTGATATGAAGAGAATGGACAGGATTCTGGATATCAATGAAAAGGCCCGCTATGTAATAGTAGAAGGTGGTACTTCAACAGGCAGGTTAAAGGCCCACCTGGACAAAAACTGCCCCAGACTAAGATTCAGTATCCCCGATTCACCGGCGACAACAACCGTCGCAGCAAATGTGATGATACACGGCCAGGGCCGTCTGACCCAGCAATATGGGTTCAATTCCGATATGGTTAGCGGCCTGGAGGTTGTCCTTCCATCCGGCGAACTCTGCCGTATTGGTTCTTGTGCCGTTTCAGAGGACTGGTTCTCAAAGGGAGCCCCATTGCCGGATCTTTCCGGGCTTTTTTTGGGCTGGTTCGGTGCAACCGGGATAGTCACCAAAGTCGGAATCAAACTCTATCCCTGTAAGATGCTTAGGGATGTTGAGATATTTGTAACAGACAGTCCGGATTTTATTCCTGATATCATTTACGAAATCACACACACGGAAATGACTGAGGATATCAATATTTTTTCCCAGCCCTTACCCCTCATTTTCAAGGATAACCATCACGTAGTGATATATTTTACAGGGGATACGGAAGAGGAGCTTGAATTCAAGAAAAAAATGGTTTTTCATGGCCTTGACAGGCTTATTAAGAATAAAGACGGCGGATTTATGTCTGTCGGGGCTGGAATGAAGAAATCCCTCCTTGACATGCCGCAGAGGAATGCAAGTACATTTGCAGATGTTACAAAAGGGGGAGGTTTTGAATATTCAGGGCCTATTATCACGGTTGATAAATATCCTGAATGTTCCAGAAAACTCGATGAACTGGCCGAAAAATACGATCTCAAATACCACGGCACAGCAAGGATTGTGGGGAGAGGGCATGCCATGATGTTTGCCTTTTCATTTACGTTTAACAGAGCTGATGCCGACATGCTTGAGAGGACCAGAAGGGCTCTTCATGAGGCAAGCCAGTATGCCTTATCCATCGGTGGTGTTTTCTGGAAACCGACTATAGATGAGCAAAAAATGGCAATAAAAGAAATGGATCCGGAATTTACCAAACTTTTAAAAATGATCAAAGCAAATCTGGATCCCCAAGGAATAATGAATCCTGGAAACTGGGAGACTGTATAAATGAAATATTCAGATATTCTGCACAGATGTTTCAGGTGTGGTTACTGTAAATTTACCGATGATTACGTGGCATTCAATTGTCCTTCTTACAGAAAATTTCGATTTGACACCTTTGCCCCGGGGGGCAGAATGTGGTTGATTAGCGCCTGGCTGAATAATGATATTACAAACAGTGAGCGTTTTCAGGAGATTCTTTTTTCATGCGCGACATGCGGCAGTTGTGTTGAACACTGTGCTTTCACCTTTAAGGAAGATCTGGTGAATATCTTTATTTCCGCCCGTGAGGAACTGGTCAACTCTGGAATGATTCCTCCGGTGGTAAGAGATTTTTTTAAGGGAATCAGCGTACACGGCAATCCTTACAAGCAGCCTGCAAAGGAGAGAGGTGCCTGGGCAAAGGGCACTTCCATTGAATCCTATGACGGCCAGGAATATCTGTTCTATATAGGCTGTGTGGGCTCTTATGACGAAAGGGGCATGCGGATAGCAAGGGCTGTCGGCACGGCACTGATGAAGGCGGGCGTTTCAATTGGTATTCTGGGCGAAAGAGAGACTTGCGACGGCAACGAGGTGAGGGCCCTTGGAGAGGCAGGTCTGTTTGAATACCTGGCAGAGATCAATATCGGGCTCTTCAATGACTTAGGCATAAAGAAAATTATTACTCTGGACCCCCATGCTTTCAATGTATTTACTAAGGACTATCCGGCACTGGGAGGGGAATTCGAGGTTCATCATTATTCCCAGGTGCTTGCACCGTTGATTGAGTCCGGCAGCATGAAACTGAATCCATTTCCAGCAAATGTTACCTATCATGACTCATGTTACCTCGGCCGTCACGGCAAAGAGTATGAGGCCCCGCGAAGAATACTCCAGGCCATTCCGGGGATAAAGCTGATTGAAATGGAGCAGAGCAGGGAAAATGCATTCTGCTGCGGGGGCGGAGGAGGCAACTTCTTTACGGATATCCTGGGAGGGGGACCTGACAGCCCGGACAGAATAAGAGTTGCTCAGGCCCTGGAGACCGGTGCTGAAATCCTGGTGGTTTCATGTCCCCAGTGCGCCAAGATGCTGGAAGATGCCATTAAAATGGAAGGCATTCAGGACAAGCTGAGAGTTATGGATATAGGAGAGATACTCAGCGCACAGGGGATTTAAGGGGCGAGTGAATCCATATTAAAGATGTTAATATTTCAGCCATTACGTACAGGTATCTTTCTGATTCGCTCTCGGGCAGAAGCAGTTTTGGGTAGCCTCAAGGTCAGAACGCCATCCTTGAAAGAGGCATCAGCACTCTCCGTTTGAACCTCACAGGGCAAGTCCAGATGCCTTTGAAAAGAGCCATATGACCGTTCCAGTTTATAATAGCCTGTTCCCTTTCTTTCTTCCTGTTCTCTTTTTTCACCGCGAATAGCTACACTTGTTTCGGTTACAGAAATATCGATATCATCTTTGGCCACTCCCGGCAATTCCGCAGTTATCCTGATTTCCTCCTCTGTTTCATTGATATCAATAAAAGGCCATTCCTCAGCGGTAATTTTGGTCGTGAATCCCCAGGGGTTTTTAAATTCTGCCATAGGCCTTCCGAAACTCCTGAAAAAGTCATCAAAGAGTTTATCCGTAGACCTTCGAAGCTCCAGGAAAGGCTGTTCCCAAATTTCAGGCTGAGTTCTACTCAATTTATCAATCCTGACAGGAAGTGAACTTTGTTTTCCCTTTTTTGGAATCAAGTCCTTCACCTTTTCAGAAAGTCTTTTTACTTCCCGAGTAAGTTCTTCAGCGGTGTTCTGCATCTCCTCTCCTGTACCTTTTACTTTGTCTTTGACCTTGCTGGTGAGTTCCGAAACTTCCTTTTTGAGGCTGTCAATGGCCTCCTTTATCTCTTTGCCTGCTTTATCCAGTTTTTCTTTTGCCTTTTCAGATACGTCCATAATAGATTCCTCCTTTCCCATTAAATTTATTATGGAACAGTCAGCGGTTTCATATAAGAGCGGCTTTTTGAAAACTGCCCATTTATAGTTCCGTTATCCTAAAGCCGCTCAGAAAAAGTTAAACTATTGTATGATCGCTGCGAATGGTTCCAATGTGATGATGTCATTGGCACATTTTTTTCGTCATGAGGTCCTGACCGATATTCTGCGAGGCGTTGCGGCTTCAACCTTCGGAAGTCTCAGCCGAAGAACACCATCCTTCAGTTCAGCATCTATCTTTGACTGATCAATTACCTGTGACAGTCTGAATTGCCTGTAGTATTTTCCTGTATGATACTCTCTGAAAATATCCTCCTCATCTGGTCCTTCAGGTGATTTAACATCGACATCCAGAGTCAGTACGCTTTCATGCAGATCAATATTCAGCTCTCCTGCCTTCGCGCCAGGTATATCGGCCATAAGTGTTATTTCATTATCTGTCTCGAATATATCCACAGTAGGAGTAAATATCAGGCCCGGTTTGCTCTGTTCCGCCTGTCCGGTTACTTCCATTTTTTCTTTTGCCTTAAGTGCTTTGCTTTCATTATCTGCCATTTTGCATCTCCTCCTTTCCTCTTGGAATCAGATTAAGACGCCTTTACGGCGATCTGTTTTGGTTTCACTGCTTCAGCTTTGGGCAGTATTACAGTAAGAGCACCGTCAATACATTGCGCTTCAACCTTGCCAGTGTCTACCTGAGCGGGCAGATTGACAATTCTGCTGAAAGTCCCGGCTTCCCTTTCTCTGCGATGATATTTGGCCTTTTCATTTTCAACAGGAAGCTTCCTCTCGCCGGCAATGGAGAGGCTGTCACCTGTTACAGATATATCAAGATCTTCTGCCTTCATTCCGGGCAGTTCAGCACGGACATAGTAAGTATCCTTGTCCTCAGTGACGTTCATAAGAGGGAAAACACCGGGAGATGGCTCCCGCCATAAACCTCTTGACAGTCCTTCCGTAAGAAGGTCCATCTGGTTTCTTAATTGTTCCAGTTCTCCAAATGGTCTTGTCCAGCCCCATGCGGGCACATCAATTCTTCTTCTAAAAATCATGGTTTGTCCTCCTTTCTATGGCTGTTAATGTTGAAACTAAAAAGCCCAGATAGAAATTCAAAATATTTGGTCAATTATGAAAACAACTTTCTGACTTTTAAGCATGCCCACCGGTAGATGCTTGTTTATATTAAATAAATAATTAGCTTTTTTAACTTGTCAAGAGATCATCTGAAAGTTTTTTCGGATAAATGGAATAATAGAAATCACTGCAATAACAATGTGATATCCTTCAATCCGCCTCTGGCGGATTCAAAGGGTGAGTCTGGTTTAAACGCCAAATGGGAATTCGAAATTGTTTAACAATCCTATATGTTGTATTTTGATTTAGTGTATAGTAAATTAGCGTCTGTG
>DAINAR010000055.1:0-20143 GCA_036733345.1 Deltaproteobacteria bacterium
TTTGAATTAAATTGGCAAGAGGGGGAAATATTATATGGAAAAATTCCGACTTGCGGACATAGAAGAAAATAATACAATAAAGAACCAGATTCAAAGAGGATTCAGGGAACAAAACCCATTCGGGTCTGAGGGCTTCAGGGAAGAGAATAAAATTTACCTTGATCTCACATACATGTTTAAAACCCCGGGAAAAAATTCCATACGCATAAAAGATGTTGAATTATTAATTCCGGACGTTATTAAAGCCCACCAGATGCTTAAAAACAATGAGGGAAATATTTTTGATGGCAATATACCGATGACAGGATGGCAAAATCTGCCTTTGGAAATTACTGAAGAACATATTAGAGATATTAAAGCAGTTACAAGTGAATTGTCCGGCAAAATAGATGCATTTGTTTCTCTGGGTATTGGAGGGTCATATCTTGGGATAGAGGCAACATTTCGTGCATTGACTCATGGGTATTTCAACCAGTTAAGCAGAAAGCAAAGAGGAGATACACCTGAGATCTATTTTCTCGGACAAAATATGGACCCGGATTATTTTCGGGATACCTTGGATATGCTTGAAGGAAAACGTATTGCAATAAATGTGATATCAAAATCCGGAACAACAACCGAGACAGCTATCGCATTCAGAATATTGCGAAATTTACTGGAAAAAAGCTGCTTTAATAATGCTAATCAAATGATACTTGCTACAACTGACAAAGAAAAAGGTATCTTACGGAAGATGTCTGATGAAATGGGCTACAAATCATTTGTAATCCCTGACGACATCGGCGGAAGGTTTTCTGTGTTGACTGATGTTGGCCTGGTCGGATTGGCAATGGCCAATATTGATATTGAAGAATTCGTCGCCGGATTTCGCAATATGAGAGAGATAACCCTTACAGATGAGTTCTGGCAAAATCCCTCTCTTATACATGCAGCTCTAAGATATGCAGCATGGCGTGCCGGCAAAAAGATTGAGGTTATAGCGACCAATGCTAAATCTCTTTATTCGGTTGCAAGGTGGATGGAGCAGCTTTTTCCTGAAAGTGAGGGTCATGAAGGACATGGTATGTGGGTTTCTCCCTCCTTTTATTCGGAGAAACTGCATGCAAATGGACAGATGATCCAGCAGGGCGAAAGAAATATTATTGAGACATTCCTGATGCTTTGTGAACATGACAACCGAATCCAAATACCTCGGGAAAAGGTAGATTCCGATGGTCTGAATTTTCTTTCCGATAGGGGCCTGGACATGGGTTTTATTAATAAAAATGTTGTTGAAGGCCCGGCATATGCGCATTTTCAGGGAGGCATCCCTAATATGACAATAAAAATTCCTAAAAGGAATGCCTTTAACCTGGGCCAGATCTATTATATGATGGAAAAGTCTGTGGCCATCAGCGGTTATTTATTAGGCCATAATCCCTTTATTCAGCCAGGGGTTGAAGCATATAAAAAGGCCATGTTTGCACTGATCGGAAAACCGGGTTTTGAGGATCAGGCGCAGAGTATGGAAACCAATCTGAAACAGATCAAGAGAATAAAAATTTGAACTCTGATAAAATCATTTTAAAAAACCCAATTGTCCTTGCCACCAGAAATAGAGGCAAAATCTCTGAGTTTAAAGAAATACTTGAAAATTTCGACATTGATATTAAGGGCTTGAATGAATTCTTCCCTATACCTCCAGTTGAGGAAGACGGGAAGACCTTCGAGGAAAATGCCGTCAAAAAGGCTTGTTACACGTCAAGAATACTCGGGCTGCCTGCCATAGCGGATGATTCGGGGCTCTCTGTCGAAGCGCTGGGCGGTCTTCCGGGTGTTTTTTCAGCGCGTTATGCAGGAAGGCAGGCAACAGATCTTGAAAATAATATTAAATTATTAGATGCCATGAAGGGCGTGGAAAACAGAGCGGCAGCCTTTGAATGTATTATTGCAATCGCTGTTCCAAAAGGTCTTTCACTCATCTATGCAGGCAGATGTGAAGGGCTTATTACTAATGAATTAACAGGGGGCAAAGGATTTGGTTATGATCCCATTTTCTACTATGTCCCGGGAAAAAAAACATTCGCCCAGATGACGTTGGAGGAAAAAAATAAAGTAAGCCATCGTGGCAGAGCCATGTTAAGGCTCAAAAGTGAATTTGGTAATATTTTGAAATGGCTTAATGAAAATTTGAATGAGTAATAAGGAAGGTAAGAGGAGAGTAAAAATGATCAGGGAAAATCTTAAAAAAATACTTGAACAATTACCTGATGGAGTTCAACTTGTGGGAGCGGTTAAGACACGGACTACTGAGGAGATTATTGAGGCCATTGATGCCGGCCTTAAAATAATTGGACAGAATTACGTACAGGAGGCTGAAAAGATCTTTCAGGCTATAGGTACAAGAACAAAGCATCATTTAATTGGCCATTTGCAGTCTAATAAAGCAAAAAAAGCTGTAAACATATTTGATATGATTGAAACGGTTGATTCTGAAAAACTTGCCAGGGCTATAAATAACGCATGCCAAAGCATAGGAAAAGTCATGCCGGTATTGCTTGAGATAAATAGTGGTGAGGAGCCGCAGAAGGCTGGCATTATGCCTGCGGACTTTTTTTCTCTGATTGAACAAATTTCTGAATATGAAAACATCAGCATTCAAGGGCTCATGACCATGGGGCCTTTTTCCGGAAACCCTGAAGATGCCCGCCCTTATTTCCAGAAGACAAGACAGCTTTTTGAACAGGCAAAAAGGCTGAATATTAGGAATATAAGAATGGAATATTTATCCATGGGGATGTCTAATTCTTTTAAAGTGGCTATAGAAGAAAGTGCAAATTTAGTCAGGATAGGAACAGCAATATTCGGGGAACGGGATTATGATTAAAAGGATGAATTAAGGCCTTGAGTTATATTGCAAAAGAATTAAAGCGCTTAGTAGGAAAGGCAGTACACAGCCGCGACATGATCAGGGATGGCGATCACTTAATGGTTGCTGTCTCTGGCGGAAAGGATAGCCTTGTCCTTCTTTGGCTTTTAAGAGACCGGATTAAACGCATACCAATAGAATACAAAATTACGGCTGTTCATCTGGACCTCGGTTTTGGAGGTGAATCCGCTGATCAAATGGAATCATTCTTTTTGACCCATGGATTTGAATACAGAATCATAAAAACCGATATTGGACCGATGGCACATAGCGAGGAAAATTTAGAGAATCCGTGTTTTCTTTGCGCTCGTCTAAGAAGGAAAAGACTCTTTCAACTGGCCGATGAACTCGGATGCAAGCGAATAGCCTTTGGACATCACAAGGATGATCTGATCGAAACCTTTTTCTTAAACGTATTCTACAGCGCTTCTATCAGCACAATGCTGCCCGTTCAGCAGCTTTTCGGCGGGAATCTCACTATAATAAGACCTCTTTTTTTAGTCGACGAAGAGCGTATACAACGTTACGCCAGATCCATGGGTTGGGAAGAGATTGACTCGGGCTGTCCCACCTCTGCTTCTTCAAAAAGAATTGAAATAAAGACCATTTTGACCAGTCTTTATAAATCAAACAAAAAAATAAAAGGCAATATATTTCATGCATTACAAAATGTGAATCCTGAATATTTACTATAATTCTTTCAATTATTTTCAGACTCAGAAAATATTGTAAAATTATTCATATTTTTTCACTTGACGTTTGAAAAAGCTGGTTCTATATTTTTTAAAGTTTGTGGCCTGGCTGCACTTGCGGGTCGGTTTTGCTCTGAAATACAGTTTTTTTGCCAGAGTGTACGACCTTAGGCTTGTGACCATTGTTAATAATTTTTAAAAGGAGGAAAGCGCTTTGGCAGAAGGAACTGTAAAATGGTTCAGTGAAAAAAAGGGGTATGGTTTTATTGAGCAGGAAAATGGTCAGGATTTATTTGTTCATTTTTCATCGATTAATTCATCAGGATTTAAGACTCTAAATGATGGTGAAAGAGTAACTTTCGATATTGAGGAAAGCGATCGGGGGCCAGTTGCCAAGAATGTTACTGCCATATAGTTAAGTTTCTGATGTAATCTAAAGGCATCTCATCAGAGCAATATGAGATGCCTTTTTTTTCTCAGATTGTTTAATAAACAATAACATGCTCCTCAAGTAAAAATAGAAACCTCTCAACAAAACTAACAGTCAAAATAATTTTTTGATGTTTATTTATTAACATATAATATTTTCCGAAGATTAAAACCTTATAACAAACGCTGAAAGAAGGAAACTATTCAATTGAAACAGAAAGGTCCATATAAAAAACATGTTTACTGGTTGACTAAAGACCAAGAAGCACACCTGAGAGAAGAGCTCGCTTCTCAAAATATCAAAATGAAGTCAGCCAGGGGGATTGTGTGCACACCTCTTGATATCATAAACAAAATCTCGAGTGTAGCCCCTGAGGTGTGGGACGACACCTGCGGAAGACAAGGCAGCTGGTACCGTGAATCTGATAAAAATGGTCTGTATCTTATTATCAGTTCATTTGATCTTGAGGGCTATGAAGATAAAAAAGCAGCTGTAATTACGGAATCAGATTTTGTGCCACCAAAACTTGCAACAATCGAAGACAAAAATGATTTAGCTCAAGACCCTTTACTAAAGAACGAGCTTCCGGATCAATGGAAACGGCCTGGAGAAACTGAAAAACGAATTTATTTGAGATGGGCCAAGAGATTTGGTTCAAAAACTAATGATTATGATTTTCTGTATTTATCTCATACTGCAAATCATGCTAATTTTATCAATCCGCGATTCTTTATCCCAAATGGTAATGGGAAAATTCCCTATTCCATAGATCAAACTGCGCATCTATGTTCATGTTGTGTTGAGCTTTTTCAGGTTCTTGGCAGTGAATATAATAAAAAGTTAGTGGCGCCTTGTCCGGGAGCTTCTATCTTTGCACGGCTAAAGCCGGATCGCTATCTGCTTGTTGAAAGACCTAAATAAGACGAGAAAGGGCATCCTTCAGGATGCCCTTTCTTGTTACATATGAAACAGTCGGCTTACTAATTAAGCTTGGACATAAGTTCGGCCGACACATCTTTAACACCCGGGCTTCCGTCAAGCTCAATGATTTTGGGAATACCACCGTTCTTGTCAGACATATCTTTGAAAAAATTGACCCCTGCCATAGTGCCGGTTTTTTCATCATAATAAATATCGTGACGTTGATCAATTGCCTCAGCATCCTGATCATCCGACCTAGTTTTAAGCGCTCCGCCACAAACCCTGCACTTATCTCCATCAGGCTTAATGGCATCAATATATATATTATTGGGATGATTGTTGTCATTTACACATAAACGACGACCCATAATTCTGTCTTTTGCAGTCTTTCTGTCAAGCACAATTTCAATCACGATATCGATGTCAATGCCTTCTTCTTTCAGGGCCTTTGCCAGTTCAGAGGCCTGATTAAGATTCCTCGGAAAGCCATCAAGCAGCCATCCGTCTTTGCAATCATCTTGTTTGAGTCGGTCAAGAATCATTGGGATTGTAATGCTGTCAGGTACAAGCTCTCCACGGTCAATAAAACCTTTAGCCTCTTTGCCAAGGCTGGTACCGCGTGAAATATTGTCCCTGAATATAACCCCTGTCTCAATATGTGGTATACCGAATTTATCCTTGACTATTGCACCTTGAGTACCTTTTCCGCTTCCATTTGGACCAAAAAATAGTATTTTCATTTTGCTGTCTCCTTGTTTTTTCTAATACCGCTTAATAACAGTCGATTATGTATTGATCTGGAATAAAAACTTGACAAAAGCTATTTCAAAAACAAGGCCGTGTCAAGACCTTATGAGATTCCAAGAAATGCCGGCATCAAGTCAAAGCCCCTTTCAAAAAAGAGACCGGAGGCCCGGGAAGATTCTTCTGAAAATCCCTGACCTCTTTGAATTGCCGCAAGTTCATCCTTTCCTGCCCAGGCAAATGGGGCTGGTTCGGTTGTATGTGTCCTTTTTATAATTGGCGTGTAATGATCGCTGGCCACCATTATTCTGAAGTCATCAAATGCATCCATGCCGCTCAAAATAACACCCACAACCTTTTCATCAAAGGCCTCGATCGCCTTTATCTTTTCTTCAATATTTCCTTCATGCCCGGCCTCATCAGGGGCCTCCACATGAACCATTAAAAAATCAAAGCGTTCAAGCCCCTTTAGTGCAGCCTCGGCTTTACCAGCAAAATTTGTATCCAGATAACCGGTAGCTCCTTCAACAGGTATAGCTTCAAAACCGACATAAATCCCAATACCCTTCAACAAATCAACAGCTGAAATAACTCCTCCGCTTAATCCGAATTTATCATGAAATAAAGGTATCTTTGGAGCCTTCCCCTGCCCCCATAACCATATAGAATTGGCCTCTTTTAGACCTTTTCTTCTCCTTTCAATGTTAACAGGGTGATTTTCAAGCAACCTCCATGACCTGCGAATGAGCCCCGGGACTGGGTTCTTACCTGTTTTGTTTAGATAAGGGGCAATATTCTGGTCAAGAAAATCATGGGGAGGGATAGTTTCTGCCTGCTCCGGACCATGCTCCCACACAAAAAGATGCCTGTAAGCAACACCGCAATATATCTCTACGCCAGGAATTACAAAATCTTTTTTCAAGTCCTCAACAATAAGTTTTGACTCTTCCGTAGATATATCCCCGGAACTATGGCTTCTCATATAAATATCATGGTCTGATTTCCATCCTAACGTTACCAGATTCATCCTGAACGCAATGTCATCATTCTTCAGCTTTACTCCCATGCTTGCAGCCTCAAGCGGGGAGCGTCCCGTGTGATAGGCGCCCGGATCATATCCAAGAAGGGATAGATTGGCAATGTCACTCCCGGGCTGCATTCCTTCCGGGATTGTTTTAACCTGTCCTATACGACAGCTGGCAATCCGGTCCATATTAGGTGTTTTTGCCACCTCAAGAGGTGTTTTTTCCCCTAATTCCTTGAGTGGATAGTCTGCCATGCCGTCTCCTACCAGCAGAATATATTTTTTCCCTTTCTTGTTTTTCTGCATAAGTCTATCCATTTTCCACACGAATCATAATAGTTTTATCAGTCAAAACATCAAGTTCATCAATTAGCGAAATAGCTTTCTTGACACTGCTTTCCTTAGCGTCATGGGTCAGCATAACGATTGGAACCGATCCATTGACCTTTCGACCCTTTTGAATCACCGATGAAATGCTTATCTTATGTTTACCCAAAATGCCTGCGATCTTTGACAGGACGCTTGGCGCATCAAGCGCCGAAAACCTGAAATAATAGGGAGAGTTCAAGTCTTCCATGGGCTGCAATGAAAAAGATTTCCCACTTGAAGTTGCATGACCAAGTGGAGGCATTAATAACCCCTGTTGGCCAACTTTTATGAGCCTTGCCAGGTCCATAATATCAGAAACAACAGAGCTGCTGGTAGGCCTTCTGCCGGCACCGAGGCCATAATACAGATTTGGACCTACAAAATCTCCCTCAAGATAAATGGCATTGAAGGCATCATTTACGTTTGCGAGAATGTGATCCTTCGGTATCATAGCCGGATGCACCCTGGCTTCCACGTGATCTCCAGAGATCCTTGCAATAGCGAGCAGTTTGACACCATAGCCAAATTCACCTGCAAAACGTATATCATCAGGCGTTAAAGAGGTAATGCCTTCCCTGTAGATATGATCAAAGGAGATGGAAGATCCAAGTATTATGGAAACAAGGATAGCGAGCTTATGAGCAGCATCTGTACCGTCAACATCAAGAGTGGGGGGATCTTCGGCAAAACCCAGCTTAACTGCCTCCTGAACTACCTTAGTATATGGCAAACCATCCTGGCTCATTTTTGTCAGGATGTAGTTTGAGGTGCCATTTAAAATGCCTATTATATTTTCAATATGATTACCGCAAAGTCCATGCCTCAAGGCCCTGATAATAGGTATGCCGCCTGCTACACTCGCTTCAAAACCCAGGCCCACACCACAACGTTCAGCAGTTTCAAATATCTCTCGCCCCCGTTCTGCCAAAAGAGCCTTATTTGCAGTTACCACATGCTTGCCTTTTTTCATAGCCTTAATAATATATTCCGATGCCTTTTCAATTCCTCCAATTAATTCAATAACTATATCAATTTCAGGATCATTAATCACATCCATGGCATTCACAGTGAATAGATTATGATTAACCTTAACGCCCCTGTCAGATTCTGTGTCAAGATCTGCTATCCTTTTGACCGTAATCTCGGTTCCGACCCTGCTTTTGATAATTTTCTTATTTTTCATCAACAATTCACAGGTTCCTGCTCCTACAGTCCCGAATCCAATAATTCCGATATTTATTTTTGACATAATTTCCTCACATCTTTAATGCCTTGGCATCCTAATTCTGATTTAGTCCGCTGATTATAAAAAATATCAATGGCGGATTTCAAACCCTTTCCGACTTTCCCAAAAAACATTATTACTCCGGCAATAATATGTATTAATGTTGTCCCAGCCAGGGGCTGATTAACCAGCCAAAAACACAGGCTGGTAAACCCTCCACAAAAAATGGCGGGTAAAATTTCGAGCCCCGAATCAAGTTCGGGTAAACCCGCCACAAACATTGGCGGGTAAACTCCAGCCTGTCCCGGATTCCTGTTCGGGGCCGGAATCCATAATTAATTCGACTGGATGCCCCGGGATCGGGGTCCGGGGCAGGCTTATCAAGCCCGGCATGACGATTTATGTTTCTAATCGCCGGAGTAATAATAGCCAATTATATACTCCCAATCAAAAAATCAGAATACGGACTGATTTGAAAAAACGGCAAGATGCAGCTTGAGCTTTTTGAAACCGGGGATCATCCCGAATGGTGTGAAATCCAGGCAAAGCATGTATAGATTGCGATGTCAGGATCGGTTTCTTCGATAAACCCCAAAAATAACTCACGTGAATGAGGGGCCATTAAAAAAATACAAGACCAATACATAAGTCAATGCCCTTTCCCCATGTACACTGCATTTTGAGTCTTTAACCTTTATTTACCTGCTTCGCAGTAGCAAGCAAATGAAGCTGCAAAGCAGAAGAAGAATTTTTTAACAAATCCGTTAAATAGAATTACGACGTTTACATTATACTTTTAATGCCTCTTATACCTTGCTTTATGCGGTGTGGATTTTCAACCAGAGCAAAACGAACGTAATCGTCACCATATTCCCCGAAACCTATTCCTGGCGATACTGCAACTTTTGCCTTTTCGATAAGCATCTTTGAAAATTCAATCGAACCCATTTCCCTGAACTGTTCGGGGATCCTGGCCCATACGAACATTGTAGCCTTTGGTTTTTCGATTCGCCATCCGATGCGATTTAATCCGTCAACCAGAGCATCGCGGCGATCCCTGTATGTCTCGACTATTTCTTTAACACAATCATAGGGCCCATTCAGAGCTATGATGGATGCAATCTGTATTGGCTGAAACATTCCGTAGTCCAGGTAGCTCTTTATTCTTTTCAGGGCGGCCACCAGAATGGGATTTCCTACACAAAAACCTACCCGCCATCCTGGCATGGAATAGCTTTTGGAAAGGCTGAAGAGTTCAACACCAATATCCTTGGCCCCCGGGATTTCCAAAAAACTGGGAGGATTATACCCGTCGAATACAAGATCCGCATAGGCGAAATCGTGAATAACTATCATGTCGTGTTCGCGGCAAAAGGCTACAATTTTTTCAAAAAATTCCCTCCCCACTACTGCTGTTGTTGGATTATGAGGATAAGAAATAATCAACATCTTCGGGCTCGGCCAGGTCTGCTTGGTGGCAGAGAGAAGATCTTCAAAAAAATCCCTATCCTTCCCTATTGGTATGCTTCTCAGGTCTCCACCGGCAATAATGACCGAATAAGGATGAATAGGATAAGTCGGATTGGGAGCAAAGACAACATCTCCCGGACTTATTGTGGCCAGAACTAAATGCGCCAGGCCTTCTTTTGCTCCCATGGTTGCGATAACTTCTTCATCAGGATCAAGGTATACACCAAAACGCCGCTTGTACCAGTCACTAATAGCCTGCCTCAGCTTAGTTATTCCCATTGAGGCCGAATACCTGTGATTATGCCCCTTTTGTGCGGCCTCAACAAGTTTGTCAACGATGTGTTTAGGTGTTGGAATATCAGGATTGCCCATTCCCAGGTCGATGATATCTTCTCCTCTATGTCTTGCATCCATTTTTATCTTATTGACAGTGGCAAAGACATAAGGGGGCAAACGGGTCATTCTTGTAAATTCCTTCATAGGTTATCTCTCCTTTTCTCCTGTCAATTATTTCTTCAGCCTTCCATGTCTTAAATATATATAATTTTTTTATGTTATAGAAGCATACTAAAAAATGCAAAACCTAAATTAAATTAAAACCGGACATTCTCTCCCTTAATATACTATTCTCTGAACTTAAAAGGCCAGGGTCCGAGGCAATAATTCTTTCTGCTTCCCTTTTTGCGTTAATCAAAAGATCAGGTTCGTCATAAATATCCATTAAATCCAGTTCTCCATGCCCAGCCTGTCTGATGCCCGCAATTTCTCCCTGGCCTCGCATTTCGAGGTCTTTTTGGGCAAGTTCAAACCCGTCTTCAATCTCGACCAGCATTTTCAGCCTTGAAATAGATTTCTCGGATAAGTCCTTTTTGAGCATAAGTATAAAAAGACCACCCTTTAAACCTCTTCCAACCCTGCCTCTTAACTGATGAAGCTGTGCCAGCCCGAACCTTTCAGGATCTTCTACCACCATAATGGTAACTCCTGGTGCATGAACGCCAACCTCAATTACACTGGTGCCAACCAGTAAATCAATCTGACCCTTGCGAAACTCGGCCATGATCCTGTCTTTTTCATATGCAGCCATTCTTCCGTGAATCAGCCGGACACTTAGAGGAGGTACAAAAAGTTTCACAAGTTTTTCATGCATTTCCAATACATTTTTCAAGCCTGTATCCTCTGATAGTTCAATTACAGGACATACAATTATTGCCTGCTGGCCATTTGAAATACGCTCACGTATCAAATTATAGACCTTTCTTTTGTCGCCGTCCTTTGCCAGCAAGGTCTTTACCGGGAGATGTCCGGGAGGAAATTCTTTTATCACAGAAATATCCATATCAGCGTATAATGTTAAGGCAATTGTCCTTGGAATAGGGGTGCCTGTCATTACAAGGAGATGGGGATTTGTGCCCTTTTCGTCAAACAGGGCACGCTGATTAACCCCGAACCTTTGCTGTTCATCAATTACAATAAGTCCAAGATTTTTGAAGGAAAGATCCTTCTGGATCAAAGCATGTGTCCCAATAATAAGATTATAATCTCCCTTCCTGATTTTTTCATATACCTCCAAACGCTCAAATTTTGATAAAGCCCCCGTCAAAAGAACAACCCTAAATCCCATAAAATCTGGAATGCCCAAAAAATATTCGTAATGCTGTAAAGCTAAAACTTGAGTGGGGACCATTATCGCAGCCTGATAATTGTTTTGAATAGCAGAATACGCGGCAGCTGCAGCCACTACGGTCTTTCCGCACCCCACATCTCCCTGAACAAGACGATTCATTGGCCTTGCCTTCTTTAAGTCTTCAAAAATCTCTTCGATTACTCTGGCCTGATCACCTGTTAGCTGGAATGGAAAACATTTCTTGAGTTTATCGATTATGCCTTTTTCAATGCGAAAAGGAGTCCTGATTCTACTTTCACGAGAATTTTTTCTATAAATAATATTAAGCATCATGTGAAAAACTTTTTCAAAGGTGAGTCTTCGATGGTATTTTGTTTTATGATTAACAAACTGATCAACAGATGAATCTTCAGGAGGAATATGAATACACCTGATTGCTTCCGCAAGATCAGGCAACTCCAGTCGCTGAGTTATTTCTCTGGGAATAGAATCTATTATATTACCTTGATATCTGTAAATGACCTGCCTGATGGCAGACCTTATGACTTGCATTGAAACGCCCCTAATAAGTGGATAAACAGGAAACAAACCCAGAATCTGCTGATCCTGGTGTTCATCAACAATAATAATATCAGGATGTATCATCTGCCTTCTGCCATTTTTATTACGAATAACGCCATAGGCAACAATCTCCAGATTTTTACGGCAAAAACGACTTAAAAAGGCCTTGTTATACTGGAACCACAGTAGATCCAGTTCTGTCGCTTCATCTTTAATAATAACCCTGAAAAGGCCTTTTCCACTTAAATAAAACCTTTGCTCCCTGCCAGAGACCACATTACCTTTGATCAGCGCGGCCAAACCTTCTTGAGTTTTATTAATAGGCATGATTTGAGTTCTATCCTCATACCGTACAGGCATAAAAAGAATAAGGTCCAGAAGTGAACAAATACCTTTTTCTGACAGGAAAGCGGCTCTCTTTGGCCCTATTCCTTTTATCGAAGTAAGCGGCTGATTCAGGTTTGGACTTTTTTCCAAATATTTAATTTGTGTTAAATTCATTCTCTAACCAAAGGGGGGGTAGCGGTATGATTGATAAAAGAAATGATTTGACAACCAAACAAGTTGATATTAGAAAAATATTGTACATTTTGCATATTACCAAATGAGTCATAAAGGAAAAATGACAAATAACTTCCCGGATCCAGAGTCTAATGTGAGCAACAGGCATTAAATAGCATGCCGGTTGCTGGGTTTTAAATTATATAAAATATACACTTTTGTAGCAAGATGCAGAATATTTGCAAGGCATCAAAGGTATAAAATGCAGAAAAAACCGGAAAAAAGTAAATACGCCGAGGCAGGCGTTGATATTGAAGCGGGAAACAGGCTTGTAGAACTCATAAAACCAATTGCCAATAAGACATTCAGCCCTGGAGTAATTACTGATATAGGAGGTTTTTCAGGGCTTTTTTCTTTGAATGTCGGGGCAATAAAAAACCCTGTTCTGGTAAGCTCAACTGACGGAGTGGGAACAAAGCTCAAGATTGCATTCATGCTCGATAAGCATGACACCATTGGTATTGATCTCGTTGCCATGTGTGTGAACGATATTATAGTTCAAGGTGCTACTCCTCTCTTTTTGCTGGATTATATCTCAATGGGCAAGTTAGATATAATGAAGGCTCAGGATATAATTAAGGGGATTGCGGCTGGATGTATAGAAGCTCAATGTTCCCTCATTGGAGGTGAAACTGCTGAAATGCCCGGTTTTTATGCCGATGATGAATATGACCTCGCAGGTTTTGTTGTCGGTTTAGCAGACAACCAGGAGCTTTTAGATGGTTCCGAGATTGCTGTGGGCCACCAGCTTATCGGGATCAGGTCAACAGGACTCCATAGTAACGGGTATTCACTTGTGCGTAAGGTTGTCTTTGAGGGTCTGAAACTTTCCCTTGAAGATCATATAGAGGATTTTGGCAGGTCCCTTGGAGAAGAACTTTTAGAACCTACAAAAATCTATGTCCAAATAATTAATAATCTGAGAAAAGACTTCCATCTCTACGGTATTTCACATATCACTGGCGGTGGTCTTATTGACAATATACCCCGGATTCTACCTAAGAGTTGCAGGGCGGTAATTAATAAATCCAGCTGGTCTCCTCACCCCGTATTTTCTTTTATTCAAAAAGCAGGGCAGATTTCGGAGACTGAAATGATGCATACCTTTAATAATGGTATCGGCCTGGTCCTCGTTGTAAGCGAGAACGAAGCCAACGAAATATTAATAAGGCTGAATGCGATGGGTGAATCCGCATACCTTATAGGATCGGTAGAACAAAGAGAAACAAACGAAGAAGCCGTTCAAATTGAAGGCTAACTGTATATTGTCAAAAATTAAAACTCCAATTATGATCAGTGCATGTCTTCTTGGAATGCGTTGCAGATATGATGGCGAGCATTCCCTCTGCCCCGCTTTGCAGGATTTTATTGAAAATGTCTCATTTATTCCCTTCTGTCCGGAGCAGTTAGGAGGGCTTTCTACACCAAGACCTCCCTCAAATATTACTGGCGGGGATGGTTACGATGTTATTTCTGGGAAAGCAGTACTCATCAATATGCAGGGACAGGATGTAACTTATGCATTTAAAAAGGGAGCTGAAGATTCATTGAAACTTAGTCGATTAGCACGGAGTACTATATCAATCATGAAAGACAGGAGCCCATCCTGCGGTATTCGAACACCCTATTGTGATAAACTGTCAGGTTTCGGTATAGGAGTTACTGCGGCTCTGTTTGAGCTTAATGGCATTAAAACGTATGAGTTAAGGTCTGATGACCCTTTTCCAACCCCCGATTTTTTGGAATTATTAAACGAAATTAACTAAGATAAGGAGTGAGCTATGTTCGGTTTAGGTGCAACCGAATTGGTTATTATTGCAATAATTCTTTTCTTTTTATTTGGCGCAAAAAGACTTCCTGAAATCGGTAAAGGCATTGGAGGCGCTATCAAAGAATTCAGAAAAGTTAAAGGGGAATTAAGTTCAAAGGACAGCATTGCTCCTGATGAGAAAGAAGAGATAACGCAAAAAAATGAAAACGGATCCGGCGGACGAAAAGAATAAATTAGACTTAGGATCAGGATATTTTTTAAATACAACAGACTGCTATTAGGTTAGAAAGAATGAAGAGTTATATTTATGGGCCTGTCCCTTCAAGGCGGCTGGGGCGTTCATTAGGAGTTGACCTTGTACCATTTAAGGTCTGCTCTTACGATTGCATTTACTGCCAGCTCGGCAGAACCAGGGATAAAACAATCGAACAAAGGCCATATATACCTGCAGGGAAAATTCTGGATCAATTCGCTCAAAAGCTAAAAAATAAAATCCATGCTGATTACATTACAATAGCAGGTTCAGGTGAGCCTACATTGAATAGTGAAATAGGCCCAATAATTAGAGAAATCAAAAAAATATCAACTATTCCGGTAGCTGTTTTAACAAATGGTTCACTACTGTGGAAAAAGGAACTCCGCGAATCGATTATGGAAGCTGATGTTATTATGCCCTCACTTGACGCTTTCGATCAAAACGGATTTGAAACAATCAACAGGCCGCACCCTGACATAAAATTTGCAGATATGCTTGAGGGCCTCATTTGCCTGGGAAACGAGTATGCCGGGGAGATCTGGCTTGAGATCTTCGTCCTTGATGGAATTAATGCGACTGAAAAAGATGCAAAGAAATTCGGAAATCTTATTAAAGAAATTAACCCGAAAAAGGTACATATAAATACAGCCGTACGCCCCGCAGCAGAGACATACGCTAATCAGGTTTCACAAAAGGACCTCGCTGTTTTCTGTGAATGCCTTGGGGTAAATGCTGAAATAATAACGCCTTACATCGCTTCCGAAAATGATAAAAAAGCTGAAATAGATATAGAGAATAATATCCTGGCTCTAATTGCAAGACGTCCCTGTACACTGGATGACATTGCTTCAAGCCTGAATGTGCACAGGAATGAGGTTTTGAAATTTATTACACCAATGGTTAAAAAGCAAAATATTAAAACTACTAAAAAAGGCACTGAAATATATTATGAATCCAGTATCCTTGATGTTCATTAAATACCAGACAAAAGACAGAAATCATTCAATTCGCCTTTTTGCCTAATCACTCAATATAGGTATAAATAAGACTTTTTTATATCCTTAGGAATTAAAATTCAGGCTTACTATACTAAAGTATTCGCTTTTTTTGTGCAATCCCGCTTCATGAACCCAAATTACCAGGCTGGCGATGCAACAACCAGGATTGTGATATCCTTATCTCCATTATTAAAAAGGCTGTGACGGGAACCGGTCGGTATCCAAATGGCATCTCCGGGATTTACCTGTTTTTTCTCATCATCTACGCTCATTTCGCCTGATCCACTCAATAAAAAATAGATTTCTTCCATAGGGTCTATATGTTCTTCTAGTGTCTTGCCAGGCGCAATCCCTGCAATAGCTAAAAATCCAATCTCTTTCAGTGTTCTTCTATCAAGGATCATTTGTGCTATTGCCTGACCGTGAGCAATATATGTTGTCTCCAGCACCTCTTTATCACTTATATTTCTGACAATCATTAATACAATCTCCTTTTTTGCGATATTAATATTTAGCCTTGATTCAAATGAATAAATCATCGTATATACTAAGACTGAGTCTGTCTTCAAGCGTATGTCTCTATACCAGAATTTAAATCCTTTTAAAAGGTCATCAGAATTAAATCTCATAAATAATAATGGAGTATGTCAAATGGAAAATGAAGGGCTTGATCCAAGATTAAGGTTGATCCAGAATGCCGACATGAAGGATAAGATTGTATTGCTTAGGGTTGACCACAATGTTGTTAAAAATGGTAAAATTAAAGATCCTTACAGGATTGAGGCAACTTTTGGTACCCTTTTTAAAATTGCCGAAAAAGGAGGGAAGCCTGTACTTATCACACATATTGGTCGCCCAAGGGATAAAAAGACAGGAAATATTAACTGTCAGGAAGGCTTAAGCGTAGTACCAATTAAGCATTATCTTGAGCAGAAACTGGCAGTTAAAATTCATGTACAAGAATTTCCAATAGATCCGAAGAAAGGTATTTTACATATTGATGATTCGATTAATCCTGCTATTAGAGACCTGAAAAAGGGCAAAATCGGGATGATTTATCTCCCCAATTCGAGGTGGTTTCAAGGAGAACAGTCAGAAGGACCTGAACGGGATGTTTTTTCAAAAGAACTCGCCTCTTTGGCGGATCTATACATTAATGATGCATTAAGTTCATGGCGTGCACATGCCTCAACTTATAACATAGCAAAAAAATTGCCTTCCTTTGCAGGCATTTTGCTGCAAAATGAAATAAAAAACATTTATAGAGTGTTGACCCCTGAAAGACCTTTTCTGGCAGTTATCGCCGGCGCGAAATATGATACCAAAATAGGACCGTTAAATGCCCTTTATAAGAAGGTGGACTATCTGATCCTTGGAGGAGTGATGTACAACACTTTTCTCGCGGCAAAATATGGCCTGGATATAGAAGGCATCTCAGGCGAAGATCGAATCCTCGCAAATGAATTAGTTCAACTTGACAAAATAGAAAAGAAAATACTTGAAATGCCGTACCTGATTGAATCCGATACCATGGAGGGAAAAATTAATGGAAGATTCAAAACCGTTAAGCCGGGTTCATTGCAAAGCGGAAGTAAATTAAAGTATCTTCTGGATATAGATCCGAAATCATTTAATCAGAAATCCGTAAAAAATGTTATTAATTCCGCTAAAACAATTTTTGTAAATGCTGTTATGGGCCTTATGCCTGCATTTCCTGAAGGTACTATGAATTTATATAAATTGATTGCTTCCAATACATATGCCTTAAAGCTATTTGCAGGAGGGGATACTCTCCAGGAATTTAGGAACCTGTGTCCAGGCCTTTATTTATGCGGCATTGATGATCCAAACACATATTATTTTACAGGCGGAGGAAGCATTTTAACAGCAATCGAACAGGGAAGCGTTTACAGCTTAAAACCGGTTGAGGTTCTATTAGACTGATTGAGGAAATAAAAAATGGACATTACACCCATATTTGATCCCGATAAATCGAAACGCCCGATGAGGGTTGCAGCCTTTATGTCCGGATCTGGAACTAACATAATGAAGCTGATAGAGCATGAGAAAAAACTGAACGTTAAAGAGGGTGCTTCTCCATATAAAGTGGTGTTTATTTTTAGTGATCGCTCTGACGGGCTCTGTGCTGGAGAAAAAATCGCGCTTAATAATAGCCTCCCATATTTCAGTTATGACATCCGTTCTTTCCACAGGTTGAGATCCTTAAAAAGGACAGTTTCTACCCCTGAGGGCCTGGCTGCAAGAAAGGAATATGACCGTATCGCCGGAAGGCTTGTAGATGCCTTTGATATAGATGTGATTGCCCTTGGCGGATACATGAGCTACATCACCCTAAACAGGTGTGTAAATGTTCATCCCGCAGATCTTTCAATCCTAACCTCTTCCGGCAGGAGAAAGTATATTGGTGATAAGGCGGTTTTTGATGCCATATCTGCAGGAGAAAAAATACTTAGAGCCTCTACATTATGGACAGATGAGGGTGTGGATTCAGGCCCGCTTCTCATGGTCTCAAAGCCTGTTTCTGTCAATTTGCCCGAACCACTTGAAAGGCTCATTAAAGAAAAAGAAAAGCTCATTGCAGTGGCAGGAGAAAACCAGGACCGCTTGAAAGAGGTTGGCGATTGGGTGATTTTTCCGCGCACCATTGAAATGATAGCCAGTGGACGTTTTGCTCTGGATGAGCATAATAATGTATATTTCGATGGCGTTCCTGTACCTGAAGGCTACAGGGAATAGAAGCTTTTTGTTAAACCTTTTATAACCATGCTTAATACGTTCGATCTTCCCGTTTTACAGTGGCGCTGTTGGCAGCATTTCCTGCGGATTTGAAAGCAGAAATTCACCTTTCTCAATCCATTCTTTAAGAATGTGAGCAATTTCAACTGCCCTGAAATAAGAAGATATAGGAACAGTGGGTATATCCTGTTCATTGAGTCTGACAGTACCGCTTTTCAGATCCGCATAGCTTACCTGGCCTAAACTTTTCGCTTCTCCTTTTGGATAATCATTCCCATAGTCAATTATTTGGGTAAATATTTCTTCATCAGACACTCCGGTATAACGGGCCATATCCTCATTCAGGATTGGTATTGGAATACCTATTCCCATAGCAAGTGAACAGCCGTAACCAAGCATGCTTGCCCCCACAATCCACTTTGGATCCATCTCTTTTAGGTTTCCCATTACCATTAACGTCCCAGCCGGCGTTAAAGGAACACCGTTTTTGCCTCTTTCGGCAGATGGATCATGCTGTGTTCCTGGACCTATAATGTAACCTTTGGCTCCTCCAATAAATATCCTCGTTCCAAGCCCCATGGTAAGGTAATAAGGATCGTTGAACAGCGGGCTCAACTGACCCGATGTGGCATAATTGGCATTCCCCGCGTTGGGTTTAAGGACTCCCATATAGGTATAAATAGTTTTTTTTGACAGATTGATTGCACAATTATAGTTTTGGTAACAATTTCTTGGATTTAACAGCATTGCATACGGAACCTCATCCAGGGAAATTCTCTTTTTGGCCTCACGGTTGGGATAACAGTCGGTTCCATATGATGTAGCTCTTAGATCGACCTTTTTACCTGCCACTAGATCATGTATTACATGGCCTCCGCCATATTTGAATTGCCCCGGATGGACTCTGTTCAGGGGGTCATCTTCCGAAGGTTCCGTAGCACCAATATAGATATCAACAGCTGCAAGGCCCGCATAAGCCGGCACTCCATTTAACCAAACGCGTGATGCCTTTATAGCTGGCTGAGTGTGGCCGAAATTGATAAAAGCCCCTGAGGAACACATCGGGGAGAATGTGCCAGTGGTAACAACATCTATTTCACCGGCTGCTTTTTCCGCTCCAATTTTTTTGACAATATCGACCATTTCATCGGCTGTGGCTACTACAACCTTTCCCTGTTTAATTTTACGGTTAATATCTTCAATCGTTTTACTGACCTTTTTTTTCGCCATGCCTAGCTGACCTCCCCAAAAAACATTAGTGAAGGGCATGATAAGACTTATAGAATTTTCTTACAAGCAAAACTTTTCTTTTTCAAATCTCATTTGCATGATTTTATTCTGCATATTTTCTTGACATATTTCTGCTTAGCAACTATATATTTTAACAAAGTCTTTTTTTTATAGTCTAGCATTCAGTGAGTAGTAAAAAAATGTCTTATAAAGGAGGTTTAATTCGGGATGAATAAAAGATTTCTTGCACTTTTTACATTAGGATTAACTGCTTTGTTATTCTTGACCGTTGGCATTCTGACCGCAGCTGATGTTCCTATTCCTGATGAGGTAACTATTGAAAATCAGTATGAAAAAGACAGAAAGCCCCCGGTAAAACTTAGCCATAAAAAGCATGCCACAGAATATGGAGTTTCCTGTGAAGATTGCCACCATGACTACCAGGGAGGAAAAAATGTCTGGAAGGAAGGCGACGAGGTGAAGAAATGTTCTGCATGCCATGATCCTGAAAATAAACAGGGTAACGTCGATAAACTTCAAAATGCATATCACCAGAACTGCAAAGACTGTCACAAGGAATTGGTTAAATCCGGTAAATC
>DAINAR010000056.1:0-19985 GCA_036733345.1 Deltaproteobacteria bacterium
ATAAAGACTTGGGGTATCTCACCAATCCTGCGTTTCCGGTAATCAAATGCCAGCACGCCTGTCTCGGCAAGCGCTACAAGGGTCCCCTTTTTTGTGATCCGATGAAAAACGCGCATGCTGTTTCTGGTAATTTCACCCAAATGGCTTTCAATAAGCAGTTCATCGTAAAGAAAGCCTTCAGCCTTGTAGTTTACTGCAAGATCACCCATTATTAAGGCCGTCTGCCCGTCACCCAGATCTCCCTCACTGAAGCCAAGTTCCTTAAAAAGACCAGCCCTTGCCTCTCCAGCAAGCGTAACCAGGGTATCATTGCCCATGTGGCATGCATAATTAATGTCCCTGGGTTTCAGTATTACATGATACTTAAATTCATAGACCGGTTCAGACTTCAATCGAATTCTTGGCATTGGTTTTTCCTGATAGTATTGTAAGTATAGTTATTAAAAACTCCAGCCTGTATTATGATGAGAATACCATTATCAGGTAATAAACAGGTTCTTTGTCGGAAAATTAGGGTCGCTCGTGAGATTTACTCCGAGACGCCTCAACCCGGCCTCATCCCCTGGAGTCGGAATATGAGTCATGTGCATCTCACACCCGCTAAGTTCTTTCAGCTTTTCCATGGCGAGCTGAGCAGCCGAATTCGTTGTTGCGCTTACACTCAGGGCAATGAGCGTTTCTTCAAGATCCATACTGACAGTCTTTTCATTGAGCACCGCCGTCTTGAGATTGCTTATTGAATCCGTGATAAAAGGGGGAAGAAGCTTTATCTTGGGCGGTATCTCTGCCAGATGCTTGATTGCATGCAGAACAAGGCTGGATGCAGCGTGCAGAAGTTCGGAATTACTGCCTGTAATAAGGGTATTATCCTTCAATTTTATAGCAGCTCCGCAATAAATCCCTTCATTGCCCTTCTCTTTTTCCTTTGCCTCGGCAGCAGCCCTGCGTGCGGGCTCAACAACCTTTCTGAACTCCGGCTCGAGTCCAAAGTCTTTGATAAAAAGCTCCACCCTCTGAACGGTTCCCCTGTCGGCAAAACCCATGGCATACTCGCATCTATACCGGAAATAACGCCTGATCAGTTCCTGTTTTGCAGCCTCCTGTGTAACCGCATCGTCTGTTATGGCAAAACCGCAGCGGTTTACACCCATATCAGTAGGCGATTTATAAAACGACTCGCCCCCGGTTATTTTTTCAAGTATTCTTTTAAGGACAGGAAACGCCTCAACATCGCGGTTATAGTTGACCGATTTTTTATCATATGCCTCCAGATGAAACGGATCGATCAGGTTGATATCCCTTATATCCGCTGTTGCCGCTTCATAAGCCACGTTAACAGGATGTTTGAGAGACAGATTCCAGATGGGAAAGGTCTCAAACTTGGCGTATCCTGACTTTCTATCCTTCCTGTAATCATGGTATATCTGCGAAAGGCATGTAGCCAGCTTGCCGCTTCCCGGCCCGGGTCCGGTTACGATAACAAGAGGCTTGGCAGTTTCAATATACTCATTAGCCCCGTAACCTTCATCACTTACAATAAGGTCAATATTAGTTGGATATCCCTTGGTGTACTGATGCGTATAGACCTTGATATTCCTTCTTTCCAGCTTGTTCTTGAACTGACTGGCCGTTGGCTGATTATCAAATCGGGTTATGACAACGCCGAGGACATTGATATCCCAGCCCCTGAGATCATCTATCAGCTTGAGGGCATCCGAGTCGTAAGTAATGCCGAAATCGGCCCTTATCTTCTTTCGCTCAATATCACCTGCATAGATGCAGAGTATTATGTCGGCCTTATCTTTCAGGCCCTTGAGGAGCCTCATTTTTACATTGGGGTCATAGCCCGGCAGGACACGCGCTGCATGATAATCAAACAGGAGTTTTCCGCCGAACTCAAGGTACAGCTTATTGTCAAACCTGCTGACTCTTTCTAAAATAGCCTCTGTCTGCTCAATTATATACTTCTCATTGTCAAAACCGGTTTTCTCTGTCATAAATCCCCTGCCCTCCTTTTGTTTCAAGTTGTGGAACTATATTCCGTAATCAAATTAAGATCAAGAGGGTTTATTAAACAAGTCAGGTTCTGGATAAATCGTTACTGGTTATTAGCTGTTGGTTAGCTTTCAGCGCGCATACAGGCTGATTAACCTATTTTAACATTTATTTATTTGCAAATATTAATCGTCAACCCCCACTGCAATTCAGGTTGACAACAAGATTCAAAGGTGATACCTACCCTTCCGTTATCCTGAGATCATCCGGAAATGTTTGCGGCCATCGCAGTTACAGTCCGGCTTTTAAAAAAAAATTTATACCAGTGAAGAGTTAAAAAAATAAACTTGACCACCAGAGACAATATACTGGCATACCTTAAAGAGGCAAAAGGAACCTGGGTTTCAGGGGAATCCCTTAGCACTGGTTTATCGGTGAGCAGATCAGCCGTATGGAAACATATCCGCAAACTCACGGAAGACGGTTATCTCATTATGTCCTCCCCCAGGAAGGGTTATATGCTCGAAAAGGCAAGCGACATGCTCCTTCCCGAGGAAATACGGGAGGGATTAACAACAAGAATCCTCGGTAAAAAAGAAATTCATCACCTCAGGGAAACGGTCTCGACAAATATCACTGCAAAGCAACTGGCGGCAGGCGGTGCCCCGGAAGGAACACTCGTCGTATCCGAGATGCAGACCGGGGGCAAGGGAAGACTGGGCAGGAACTGGTTTTCACCCTTTGGAGAGGGAATCTACATCTCGTTCATCCTGAGGCCGGCCATTTCCCCCGCTGAAGCCCCAAAGATAACGCTTATGACAGCGGTAGCTATGGCCGAAGCCCTGCATTCGGGACCCGGACTTAATGTCTGGATTAAATGGCCCAACGACATACTCCTTGGAGGTAAAAAGCTTGCAGGTATTCTGACAGAAATCAGCACGGAGATGGATGCCGTTGACTATGTGATCATAGGTGTCGGCCTGAATGTGAATACATTCTCCTTCCCCCCCGATCTTAAAGAAACGGCAACATCTCTTCTCCTTGAAACCGGCAAAGCACATTCCAGGTCTTCACTCATGAGGGACTTCCTGAAATTGTTCGAAAACTACTATGAATTGTTTCAGCGTGCCGATTTCGAACCAATCCTGAACAGATGGAGGCAATTCAGTCAAATTGCCGGGCGCAGGATATCGGTTGAAACCATAGGCGGCATGACTATCGGCAGGGCCCTGGACATCGACAAAGACGGCTTTCTGATGGTAGAGGATAATGACGGTCAAATCCACAGGATCTATTCCGGGGATATCACATTGAATGGAGACAATGCATGAAAAACAGAAAATCCTTACGAGGTATGATCTACGCGGCCATGTTCGGTGCGGTCACCGCGGTAGGGGCCTTTATTATCATCCCCATACCTCCCGTACCCATCACCCTTCAGACCCTTTTTACAGCCCTTTCAGGTGCTCTTCTGGGAGGCAGGCTCGGGGCGCTGAGCCAGGTAATCTATGTCCTGCTCGGCATTATCGGCCTCCCGGTTTTTGCCGGTGGAAAGGCAGGTCTGGGGGTGCTTTTCGGGCCAACCGGGGGATATCTTATCGGATTTATTGTCGGAAGTTATGTAATCGGTAAAATCATTGAAATCAAAAAAGATGCGGGAATATTCCTAATCGCTATTTCTATGATCATAGGATTTCTGGTGCTTTACGCCATCGGCATCCTTCAGTTGTCTGTTGTGGCAAAGCTCAGTTTTGTCAAGGCCTTATCAGTCGGGATGATACCCTTCCTGATCGGCGACGCCTTAAAGATTGCAGTTGCCACTTTCGTCACGCTTAAGCTTCGGAACCGGATTTTCACCAAACGCTGATTTATACATACGAAATCAGGATATTATTAAATTGAACCAGGAAAATATACAATGATCAAAATAACAAATCTTCATTACAGATATGACTCACATGCCAAACCGGCCCTCAAGGCCATCGACCTGGAGATACAGGAAGGTACCTATGTCGCCGTTATCGGGCCAAACGGATGCGGAAAAACCACCCTTATAAGACACCTCAACGGTCTCCTGGTCCCCACCGGGGGCAGTATCCAGGTGGACGGCATGGACACCGGAAAATCTGCCGACCTGAGAGGCATCAGGCAGAGGGTAGGCATGGTTTTCCAGAACCCGGACAACCAGATTGTGGGAATGTCCGTTCAGGAAGATGTCTCCTTCGGTCCCGGCAACCTTGAGCTTCCTTCCGGCGAAATCCGAAAGCGGGTTGAACATTCGCTTGACCTCGTAGGAATGACGGCCTTCGCAGACAGGGCACCTCACACCCTCTCAGGAGGAGAGAAACAACTGGTTGCCATTGCCGGAGTCCTGGCCATGAACCCATCATACATCGTACTGGACGAACCAACTTCTTTTCTCGACCCTCAGGCAAGGAAAAGGGTGCTGGATGTTATCAGGGCCCTGAACGAGAGAGGTATCACCATCATCCATGTCACCCATAATATGAATGATATCGTCGACGCGGACCGGGTTATAGTCATGAGCGAGGGTAGAATTCTTATGGATGAAGGACCTTCCCGGGTGTTTTCAAAGTGCGAATGGCTTCAGGAATTGGGCCTGGATGTACCTGTGATTACGGAACTGTTATGGCGTCTGAACCTGATGGGGCTCGAACTTCCCCCGGATATCCTTAAGATGGACGAAGCCTGCAGGGCCCTATCCTCAGTGATAGAAAGAGGTGCAGCTCAAAACGGCTCCTGAATAGCAAATATAATTCAGCCCAAAAGCAATTTATGTGCGGCATGTTAAATATATGGGATTTCAAATATGTATAATCTAGGTCAATATATCCCCAGAACATCTTTAATTCACAGTCTGGATCCACGTATCAAGATACTTTTCGTAATCCTGCTGAGTCTCATCATCTTAAATAGCGGGGCATTTACGGCGCTGATAATAACTATTTTTCTTGTTTTTCTTCTTCCGGCCTCTCGAATTCATCTACGGCAAATCCTGCGCTCTCTTAAACCCGTCATCCCTTTTCTTCTGCTCTTATTCCTGCTCCATCTGCTCTTCACTGAAGGGGAGCCTGTTCCGACCTTTCCACAGTGGAGGGTAACCGTTACCTATGCCGGTCTTTTCAAGGGCATAATGGTGACATGGCAATTCATGCTCCTGATTATCAGTGCATCATTCCTGACTATGACAACTCCTCCCACGGCACTGGTAAGCGGCCTCGAACGGCTGCTGAGGCCTTTCAGAATAGTCGGGGTTCCATCTCATGACGTGGCCGTCATGGTCTCCGTGGCCTTGAGATTCGTACCCACTTTCCTCGAAGAAATCAGCAACATACGGGAGGCTCAAATGTCCCGCGGGGCAGATCTGAATACCGGAAGTATCTATCGCCGCATCCGCTCCATGGTATCCATGCTTATTCCGCTGATCGGCAACGCCTTCCGAAGGGCTGATGAACTCGCCACCGCCATGGAAAGCAGGGGCTATGCCGGAGGGCCCCGCACCTATATGCATGACCTCCGCCTTACCGTCAGGGACTACGGCGCCATAGCGGTTATGCTGCTTATCAGCGGATCCTGCCTGTTTCAGGGTGGAATCTTTTCTTTGCTCAACCTATGGGTGCAAGTTTAGATTATATTTTTTAGGATCCTGAGATATCAGTCCGGAATCCGAGGAATATTAATTCCTCTGAAGGCAGGATTCGAATTTTCACCAGCCTCTGGCTGGGAAAAAAAGAATTGTGACCCCAGGCTCTCGGCTGGACTGAAGGAGTTTGCTTTTTACTGGCAGCCTCTCTCTACACCGGTCCTATCTGAAAAACTCAATAAGCCTTTCAAATGAAGGCTGATCTATTTTCTGATCAACAAGCGCCTTATCCATAATGGCGGGCAGCTTCTCATCCAGGGAAGGCCTGTCAGCTCGATAGATTATCCCGATTGGAATTTTATGTCCCCATTCCTGGGCCCTCTTAAAGGCCAGATCCCTGTCCCGCGGATCATAGGCTGGATCATCATTGATATCGTAAACCCGGCTCTTGTACCACTGATAGGTATTGACCCTGTTAAACGTAACACAGTTCTGAAGTATGTCGATGAACGAAAAACCCCTGTTCCGGATACCCTGGCGTATCAGTCCGGCCAGATGCTCAGGTTCTCCGGAAAAGCCCCGCGCCACAAAAGAACAATTCATGGAAATGGCCAGCAGCAGCGGATTCAAAGGAGGAGAAAATGACCCAAGGGGAGTGGTCCCCGAGACATACCCAAGGTCACTGGTGGGAGATGCCTGCCCCTTGGTAAGCCCGTAGACCTGATTGTTATGGACAAGGTATGTAATGTCTATATTCCGGCGCATTGCGTGGATAAAATGGTTGCCGCCCTCGGTATAGCCGTCTCCGTCCCCGCCCTCTGCCAGAACCGTCAGGTCATGGTTGGCCAGTTTGATGCCCGTGGCTACCGGAAGAGTCCTTCCATGGAGCCCGTTGAATGCATTGCATCTGAGATAATGGGGCGCTTTCGAGGCCTGGCCGATACCTGAAACAATCACGATATCATTAGGTTGTTTGCCTGAATCGACAAGTGCCTGCTTGAGCGCATCAAGAATAGAATGATTTCCGCAGCCCGGGCACCATGCCACGGGATCATCGCTGTAAAAGTCTTCCAGAGTAACCATTTTTCCCTCCTTAAAGTGACCTGTGGACACGGGTTACTACATCCTTTGGAGAATATGGCCTGCCGTCAAATTTGAAAACCTGGTGGTCGATGGGAATTTTACCCTGGCCCATAAGGGTCCTTGCGAACTGGCCTGTGCTGTTGTTCTCCACGGAAATAATCCTGGTTTTTTCTGGGAGTCTGGCCAGAAGATTCATATCAGGAAATGGAAAAACATCACAAAAATGCCACACTTCCGTCTTGAGGCCATTTTGGGTCAGTATATCAGCGGCTTCTCTCAATGCCCCATAGGTGCTGCCCCAGCCCAGCAAAAGAAGATCAGGCTCCGGTTCGCCATATACTTCAGGGGGATTCATCTCATTCTGTATACCATCGAACTTTCGCAGGCGTTTGACCACCATTTCTTTTCGATCCGTTGCACTCTCGGTTATATGTCCCGATTCGTTGTGCTCGTCACTGTCCGCGTAGACAACTGCTTTTGTCTGGCCGGGAAGTATCCGTGGTGATACACCGGCTTCATCCCAGGCATATCTCTTGTATTCAAGGGAAGATGTCATGTCTTCTGCATTTACTATATTTCCCCGGTCGATCGTTATACGCCCCAGGTCCAGGTTGTCCACCGTGAAATAGGAATCGTTCAGATGCTGATCCCCCAGAACAATCACAGGAGTCTGGAACCGGTCTGCAATATTGAAGGCCTTTGACATGGTGTAAAAGGCCTGTTCAGCATGGCCGGGCGCGAAAACCGCCCTCGGGAACTCGCCGTGTGAAGCATGGATAACGAAATCGAGGTCGGCCTGCTCTGTCCTGGTGGGAAGCCCTGTCGAAGGCCCGGGCCTCTGGGCAACGACAATAACGGCAGGCGTCTCGGTCATTCCTGCAAGCCCCAGGCCTTCAACCATGAGGCAGAAACCGCCACCCGATGTGGCGGTCATGGAACGGACACCGGCAAACGATGCCCCGATCACCATGTTAATGGCCGCGATCTCATCTTCAGCAGGCTCGACAATTATTCCGCGTCTCCTGCTCATGGCAGCCACGGACTCCATAATGGGCGTTGAAGGTGACATGGGATAGCCGCTGTAGAATTTCAATCCGGAACAGACAGCGCCAAGGGCTATTGCCTGGCTCCCGGTGATAAAAAGCTTTTCTTTCTTATAAGGTGCGAGCGGAATCTTCTTCGGAAATGTTCCCTTGAAATTATTCTGAATGTAGCGGTATCCCGCAATAACACAGTTTCGGTTCTTTTCAACTATTTCCTTGCCCCTTGCTGAGAATTCCTCATCCAGTCGATCGAGGATTGGCTGAAGTTCACAGCCCAGCAGGGCAAGTGCCGCTCCCGTGGCGACCGAATTGGCCATGATCTTGTTTTTTCCATTCTCCACTGCCAGTTCCTCCATGGGAATGGGAAGACGGGCAGGATTATCTGAGGTGAATTCTTTTTCAATTACGTCGAAGATCATGATATCATCAGGCGCCAGATCAGGCTGATCAAGATACATTGAACCCTTGTCAAGTGCGATCAGAATATCCACCTTATCACTGTGACAGAAAACTGGCTCGTCCTTGATTCTGACCTGCACATAACTGTGTCCTCCGCGAATCCTTGACTCCACATCCTGACGGACGAAGACATAGTAACCATGGCGCGTAAAAATCTTGCCCAGAAGAACCCCGATAGACTGCATACCCTGACCTGCCCGGCCGCCGATTCGGATAGTGATATCCACTGCCATTTGGCCTCCTTTTTTTAAAGACAGAAGAAGTCGATTAGAATTTTTAATAAACTGGTCAAGGCTGCGCTTGACTCCAGTAAATTCAGAGCAGTAGTCAAACTCAGACCTGCCTGCTACATAAAGACTATATTCCGTAATCAAATTAAGATCAAGTGCCTTTATTAATCAAGGAGGGTGAACACACCAGAAACCTAGGCCAGCAAACCCTCTAGGGGCGTACAAACCAGGCACAAACACAGGCTGGTAAACTATGAAGTTTCATCTTTCAGCCGATCTATTTCCACTTAGATACAATAAATATTTTGAAGTAAAAATGCCGCAGTCCAAACCTTATGCTCATCCTCGAAATCCTTACTTCATAAAGCAGCCCCCTTTTTTTACCTACATTATTTTGAATTGACATATAGCATACCTACTTGCTAACAATTACAAAAAGAATGAATTACTCCATCCCAAGGGGCGGGGAATTGTCCGCCGTGTTTATGGCGGGCTTGTCTGCCTTTTACCTGCCTTTTACCAGCCTTTGGCTAGTTGGCGGATATTGTACTCCGGCGGATTGAAGCTATCACGAGGAAATTAAGAAAACAAAAAATATTTTGAAATTTACAATATCTTTTATTAAAAACCGAAAGCAGATGATTAACGAGATAAACGTTCCATCTCTGTACGGCTCATGAAAAGAAATAAGGAATGAATAAATGAGAAATTCTGTATTAATACTTATTGTATTGTCTTTCTTTTTCATTACAGGACAGACTTTTGCAGCAGATAATCTGAATGATGCAGCCTGCAGAATCGAATCCGGCATTTTACGCGTCCTGAACGGCATAGGAGATACAATCTCTCATGCTGCAGAAGAGGCAGGAAAAGCAGGACTTAATGGCGAAAACCAAATAAGAAAAATTCTTCAGTATTGTAATGCCGGGAGGCCTTATGTGTTCGATTCAGCATTCATTGACAGCAAAGGCATTATAAGGTTTATTGAACCGGAACAGTACCGACAGCATGAGGGAGCAGACATCTCGGATCAGGATGTCGTCGTTAATGTGCAGAATACCAAAAAGCCATGCATGGGGAGCCTGTTCGTTTCCGTCGAGGGCATAAAATCAGTTGATATTGCATATCCTGTTTTTTCAAAAGAAAGTCAGCACATTGGTTCTGTCAGCATGCTGGTAAACCAGGATAAACTCATCCGTTCCGTTGCGGCGGCTGTTGAGAAAGAGCTCGATGTAAGATCATGGGCAATGCAAAAGGACGGGACTCTCCTTTATGAAACAGATTCGGCCCGCACAGGGCTTAACCTGTTTACAGCCCCGCTCTATGATGGTTATCCTGAATTGAAAGAGCTTGGCAGGAGGATGATGAAAGAAAGTGAAGGGGTGGGATTTTATACCTTTATTCTTCATGGCACTAAAGAGCCCGTAAAAAAGCGGGCTGTCTGGAGAACCGTCCGTTTCTTTAATAATGACTGGATAATTTCAGTATACAAAAAGATTGAGTAATCATGTTTCTTAGAAAGGAGGGATCATGCAGATAAGGTACAGATTTTCCCTGCTAATGGAATTCTTTTTGTTTATGTTCTCTCTATCGTTCCTTGCTGCTTCATGGGCTTCCGCGGCCGGAAAGGCTGACGAGGAGAGCATCCCGAATGCCTATACCAGACTGCCGCTCTATTTTGTAGAAAACAAGGGACAGCTTGACCCGGAGGTCAGGTTTTACATCAAAAAATCAGGACAGACCATATATTTTACGGATGAAGGCATCCTATTTGACCTTGTCCGCAATAGAAAGTTGTCTGAAAAGAGCTCAGAGGAATTTGGAAAAGGGCACCAAACCACTGAGTTAAAAGCGGAACGGCTGGTGTTCAGCCTGTGTTTTAAAAACGCCTGCAAAGGCTTATTAATACAGGGATTTGATCGTCAGGAGACAGGTATCAATTATTTTACAGGCAATGACAGAAATAAATGGAAGACCGACATTCCCACATATAAGGGGATCATTTACAAAGAGGTTTACGAATCCATAGACCTGAAGGTATTTGGAAAGGGTACTGATATCGAATACGAATTTATTGTAAATCCCGGCGGGAACCCCGATGATATCATGTTGAGCTACAACGGAATTGAAGGACTCGCCACAAACAGAGATGGAGAGCTTATAATCAGGACCGCTTTTGGTGAACTAAGGGAGACGAGACCCTATATCTATCAGGAGATAGAAGGTAAAAAGGTGGTTGATGGAAGCTTCGAGACCCACAGCACTGACGCTAAATTACAGCCTGGCAGTTTTTCATACGGCTTCAGGGTTGCCTCATTCAACCTGTCATACCCGCTTATCATAGACCCCTCACTTGTGTATTCAACCTACCTGGGCGGAAGCAGTGACGATACTGCCACCGGAATAGATGTAGACACTTCAGGAAACGTATATATCACTGGAATCACCTTATCCGATGACTTTCCCACGGCAAATCCGTTCCAGGGAACCTGCGCCGGTAACCGGGATGCGTTCGTGGCCAAGATTTCCCAATCTGGAGATACGCTTATTTATTGCACCTTTATTGGTGGAAGCGGTGATGATTCTAGCTCCGGAATAGTCATAGACGGATCAGGAAACATGTATATCACTGGACAAACTACATCCACCGATTTTCCCCTTCAAAATCCCTATCAGGGCAGCTATGGGGGCAGCAACTATGATGCCTTCGTAACCAAGATCTCCTCATCAGGAAGCACTCTTATGTATTCCTCTTACCTGGGAGGAAACAGTTTGGATTCCGGATCTGGGATAGCCGTAGACTCTTCAGGAAACGCCTATGTCTCTGGAGTAACCGCTTCCGCCAACTTTCCAATTCAAAGTCCATTCCAGGGAACCTGTGCCGGTGCACAGGATATTTTCATAACTAAGATTTCTCCGTCTGGAAACGCCCTTGTCTATTCCAGCTATCTGGGCGGCAGCAGTGGTGATTTTGGATTTGGAACAGCCATAGACACTTCAGGAAATGCCTATGTCACAGGAGAAACCTTTTCCACTGACTTTCCCATGCAAAACCCCTTTCAGGGTACCTTCGGCGGCGGCACCGCTGATGCCTTCATAACCAAAATTTCATCATCCGGTTCCCTTATATATTCTACATATCTGGGAGGGAGCAATATTGATGCCGGAACTGCAGTTGCTGTAGACGGTTCCGGAAATGCCTATGTCACGGGAGCTACCTGGTCAAGCGATTTCCCCCTACAAAATCCGTGTCAGGGGACATTTGGCGGCGGTACAATAGATGCATTTATAACCAAGGTCTTCCCATCAGGAAATGCAATTTCATACTCCACCTTTCTTGGAGGAAACGATGACGATTCTGCAAATGGAATAGCTGTGGACAGTCTTGGAAACGTCTATATCACAGGGTATACATACTCAAGCGACTTTCCCGTGACAAACCCATATCAGCTGATATTAGCAGGTGAATCTGATGCCATCCTTGCAAAATTTGATTCATCCGGAAATTCCATTATATATTCAACCTATCTGGGAGGAGAAGGTTACGATTTCGGAAGAGAAATAGCCATAGACGGCTCAGGAAACGCCTACATCACGGGAGTAACAAACTCCAGCAACTTTCCTACTCAAAGCCCCTTACAGGCCCTTAACGCCGGCGTTGCTGATGTGTTTATCCTGAAACTTAATGACTCTAATTCAAAAGCTATTCCCGTAATAAACAAGCCGGGATTCATTATCTTGTCTTTGATTCTGGCAGGAATAGGCTATTTTACAATCCGTAGAAGAAACAATGCATCTGTTTGATATAGATATTTGCTGCTTATTCAGGACTAAATTGGCTGACCCCTTTCTGGTATATTTACCTGAAACCTTAACCAGCAACCGAAATATGATAGCTTGACGAAAAAGTTGAGATGTTTATTAAGATAGGAGCAGGGCTAAATGAAACAAGGGGTGGTGTTTTTCAGCAGGGATGGACTGAAAATATCAGGGAATCGTTACAGGCCGGCGCGAAATATCAAAGGCAGCAGACTTCCTGCAATCCTGCTCTGCCAGGGTCTGTCCGGAATCAAGGAGAAAATATTGCCGGCCGTGGCAGAGGCATTTGCGTCTGCGGGATATATTACTCTCGCTTTTGACTACTGTGGTTGTGGTAAAAGCGATGACAGGCGTCCCAGAACTTACCTCTTTCCCCTTGAAAGGGCTGAAGATGTATTTTCAGCTATTGCTTATCACAAGTCCTTATCAAGTGTCGACAAAAACCGCATAGGCCTCTACGGGTTAAGCTACGGCGGAGGGATAGCCATCTACAGTGCCACCCTGGACACAACGAGGAAGGTGCAGAAGAGCACTGTCAGATGGGAGCCCTTCTTATATCAAATGCCCGCATTCTTGACTGGCTGGACAATATCATGATGAAAGATTAGGCAGTAAAGTCAAGCGATTATAAATAACCCTATTCCGCTTTGTGAATCATGGATTAACAAGGAGCATATAGTTCTCAGGAGAATCCGGAACCCGGCATACTGCCAGATAAACGGCCCCTTCCTGCGCAATCCATGATACCCTGTCTATGCCCTGGGAAACGGAAGTATTGAGCTCAGAAGTAAAAAGCCTGAGATGATAACCTCCATCACCGGTAGGTATTTCGAAAAGAATTTCTGTTCCATCTGCCGGGCAATTAAATCGGTACCAGTGTGTCTTGTGAAAATCCACACTGCCGTTTATTACGTCCCCTGAAAAAACAACAGGAACCTGATCTATTGGATAGGCCTCATAACCCACAAATACCAGCCGCTCCATCCCGGCTTCACTTAAAACCCTTACGCAGCTTCCATTACGGTTTGCAAGCCCCCCCACAAATGCCAGATTCTCATCCTGAGGAAAAATTGCCTGAAGATTTCCTCCCTGACGAATCATAAGGACACCGTTGGCATCCACCAGTTCAAGAAAAGGAAAGTCCCAGTTAAGATCATTGAATGGAATATCATCAATTATCCAATAGAGGTCTGTACGATCCTGCCACTCAGAGGGAATAAAAGGGATATCCAGCTTTTCTCCCAGAGCCATGACAACATACCCTTCGAATACACTCTCATCTATGACCGAGCCGTCGCTTCCCATCTGGACCATAACGAAATGGTCCGTGCCCATGAATGAGATATTACTGAATATAAATCTTTCAGAACCTCCCTGAACATTCCATGCATTTTCTCCGTATACCAGAATCTTCACATCGGGATCTGCAAGGTGGGCGTCTTTTGCCCAGGAAAGGGTACCATCAAGATTATTCAAAATCCGATCATAGCCGTTTTTTTTCACATAGGTGCCCACAATCTCGCCGGGACCTGTCTCCGTTGCAAGGTCAGGATAAGGAGGAAAAGAAGGGCTAATGCCTGTTTTTTCCTCTACCGCGTTTTTCAGACATTCACGGGCGATGGAATAGACAGCCCACTGCGCCGTGTTGGAATTTGTGAGGACGATCACACCGAGCTTCTCATCAGGCAGCATCTCCATAAATGAATTGAAATGCCCTGTGCTGCCGTTCTTTGTCCATGCCCTGCCGGCATAACGCATCACAGGATCATCCATGGTATCAAGACCCAGGCCGGGTGTGGAATAAGAATTCAAATCCAGAGGCGTTCTCTCGCCCTGTCCCATTAGATCCACAGTATCAGGTGAAATAATCCGGGCGCCTCCAGGTCCCCACCCGTGATTCAGCATCATAATTAAAAAACGCCCCATATCCTGGACAGTAGTCACCGCACCTCCCGTGGCCGCAAAAACACAGTTTGCCTCGGCAGGCGGAACAGGCTCCCCGCCGATGTATCCAACTGCCATATTTCCAGGATCAGCACGGAAGGACGTATTATTCATTCCCAGCGGCTTGAAAAGCTGGCGAATCATAAACTCATTGAAAGTCTCCCCTTCCCGGCCTCCAGTACGCAGGGCGATTTCCCCGGCCAGAACAAAACCAGTATTGCAGTAAACAGAGATTTCCCCCGGAGCATAGCTGGGATATTCATCTGCCAGATAGTTTAAAATCCAGTCTATATAAAGGTCACATCCCCACTGGTTCCATGCAGTTTCAACGAATCCACCGTTATATATGTCTCCCGGGATTCCTGAATGGTGGTTTAAAAGCCTTCGCACCGTTATTTCTTCCATCTGGTTTGTGTAACGCTCAGCGAGTTGAAATTCAGGTAGACAAGTCGTGGCAGGGTTGTCAAGCGAAAGAAGTCCCAGGTCGGCCAGCTGCAGCAATGCCACTGTTGTAAGGGTCTTTGACCCTGAGCCCAGCATGTATCTGGTATCAGGCTTTGCAGGAACACTGTTTTCAATGTCCGCCCATCCGAATCCCTCGGCCCAGGCAATGCGGTCGTCGGAAACCAGGGCGATGCTCATGCCTATCATATCCCTTTCAGCCATAATCTGGGTAATGAACCGGGATGTTTTCTGAATGGTCGAGTTAAAGGTCTCGCAACCGAGTCTGTCCCTGTTATCGCAGGCGAGCAGTATAAAAAACAGAAAGATATATAAAATGGCCTGAAAGCTTCTTTTCGCGGTATTTTTCAAGGGAATTTCTCCTTTGTGAAATTCATACTAATATGTACCTCATGCTGTCCTTTAGAGTATATTTGGATCAGTTTATTTTGATTGGCAAAATTGATTTATGTTGTTGTGAGAATAAGTAAAGAGGTCTTACATGTCAAGGGGTTTATGGCGCAACTCACTGTATTTTCATCTAAAACAGTGTTTCAAACTCAATAGTCCTTTTGTCCATTTCGGATATCATCCTGTCTCTGTATTGCTGAAAAAAGCTTTCCGATGTATATTCTTCTAAACCAGACTTAAAATAGAACCTTTTAATCGAACTCAGGTAGTTCATTCTGTCAATAAGGACCCTGTCCACCTTTCCTTCAAGACGTTCAATCAGATTCTCAGGATCGCCAGGCAGAACAGGGCCAACAAAGACGAATGTCTTTATTCCGCTTTTATGAAGGGTTTCAAGTGCCTTTAACCTGTCTTTCACGGAGCTTGCTCCAGGTTCAAACAATCGTGCCACTTCTTCTCTGTCAGTGGTAATCGTAAAACCGACCTCAATATCATCAAATTCTTTCAGAAGCTCCATATCACACAAAACAAGATCCGATTTGGTCTGGATGTTTACAGGGAACTGTCTCTCCAGCAGGACCTCCAGACAGGATCTGGTAATTCCATATCTCTTTTCAAGCGGTTGATAAGGATCGCAGACCGAAGATATCCAGATAGTGCCTCTTTTTGCCCTTTTAATCTGTCTCCTGAGCACCTCCGGGGCATTTATCTTCACATCAACAAATTGACCCCATGGTTCCCTGTGGCCGGAATATCTTCCCATGAAAAGTCTTGCATAACAGTACCTGCAGTTGATCTGGCAGCCGGTATAGGGATTGAGACAATAATCAAATATCTTGGACTTGTTGAGGATGCTTTTTGCTTCTATTTCAGTAACATTCAAAACAGTTCCCCGGTTTTTCACAAATTCCTAATCAATTCGCTTCAACTTTTCATTATATGAATTGGCAAGATCAACATAAAGCTGCTTTCCCCATTTCCAGTAATCCTTATGCCTGTCCTTAATATCCCCGACTATCTTACCGGGGACTCCTGTTACGAATTTTTCTTCACCTATTTCAGTCCCCTGGGTTAATACGCATCCCTCAGCAACGATCGACCATCTACCAATTACGGCATGCATGCCTATTATTGCACCCATTCCAATAACCGAAAAGTCATCGATACGGTCTCCGTGAACTATGGCACCGTGCCCTATGGTTACTCTATCGCCCAGAACGCTTAATCCGTCCGGGCGAATATGAATAAGCGAATTTTCTTCCACAGCCGTGCCCTGGCCGAGCCGTATACTGCCATAATCGCCACGTAAAATTGCTCCGTGACCTATATAGCAATTATCTCCTATAACCACATCTCCGATAACACGCGCTGAATCGCTGACGTAGCATCCCCGACCTATCTCAGGCACCCTATCTCCAAACTGATAAAGAGCCATACCACACACTCCTCTCTGCAGGATTGATATTTGAAGGGATATCCCGATTTTACCCTGATTCTTAATACTGGAATTGATATTCAGGATATGGATATTCCTTTTTATGATTTGTAAAATAACTGATATTCTTAGGGAAAAGTTACTCTGCGAGGATTTTAGACACTACAACCTCGGAGATATAAGAATTGACCGGTCTGTCTCTTTCGGGGAATCGAAAAGGTAATGAATCCCCGGAAGACAGAGCAAAGTTACAGCTCATTGTATCAACTTCGATTACAAACCCATCAAAGTTTTTATGGAGGCATTTCAACTCCTGAATAACAACAGCACCATCTCCTTCATTCTTCAAAATACCTTTTGTAACGGTCTTTTCTCCAATGTATTCAGTTGAACATTCTACCCTGATTTTTTTCTTAATATCATCATGAACATTATCCATGTGGATCAATAAACCTCTTTTTTATCTGTTTAAAGCATTAAATAACTAGGTTAAAGTAAATCTTGAACCAACGCTGTTTAAACAAAATTCCCTGGGAAAGGCCTCGGAAATCCGCTTAATCGCTTTCCAGCCTGTACAATGCATTGGTACGATAACCTCTGGATCCGCCTTTTTTAATTCTGTTATGGTCCTTTCTATAATAGGCTCAAAGACTGGCCCTGAAAGATGAAAGCCACCCAGAATCATTTGCACATTATCAAGGCCGGTTATTTTCCTGGCGTAAAGCAGGGTGTTAATTATTCCAGCATGAGCACAGCCTGATATAAGAACCAGACCCTTATCCTTGAGATTAATAACAATGGATTGATCATCGGAGATAGGATCTTTTACAAGATCTCCATCCCTTTCCATTAAAGCGTTTGGGAATCCGAGCTCAAAATCAGTCGTGCGCTCAACCTCTCCTGTGACAAGTATTGTATTATCAGCTATAAGGCTTGGCCCTTTTGATTCCCTTACTTCAGCACCATGTTTTTCAAGATCACTCTTAACAAGTGTATCTGGAAACATATCCCTTGATCCGTCATCGCGTACCACATAGCGTGGTGAAAAAAAGACTCCTGGATGAACTATAAGGGGGATTGGACTGTCGAGCATATCAAGAACAGGATAGAGGGCGCCCGTATGATCCATGTGTCCGTGACTGATCACAATACATTCAAGGCCTGTATTTCTTATATCAATACCGAGTTTTTTCAGATTGTGGGGAACGCCTATGCTTGTATAACCGGCGTCAAAGAGGATAGTATGCCTTTCCTGTCCCTTTTGTACACTGATAAGAAGGGACAGTCCATGTTCTGCAAGAAATGTATCAGTTTCAATTCGCCCTCCTTTTGATGTATGCGGACGGGTGATTATATCAGTATCCTTGAGCAGGACATCTGTATAATTATCCATGAGCGTTACGACCTCGACACGATCAACTTCCTTTAACGGCAACGGAAAACTGCTCATTAATATCTCCTCCTTCATCTATTTCTGAGATATGTTTATCCCCTTTGAATCCTTTATTTATTGATGAACTCGCAAAAGTCATAAATTGTTTTTTCGTCACCCCGGTCCCGCACTTGATTCGTGGCCGGAATGACGGTTATTGGGCTTTTTACGAGTCCGTCATTTATTAATACATCAAGAAAAATAAAATCCGACCATGTTTTTCATTTTTTCAGCATGGTCAGACGCCTTGTTCCCTTAATCTGTCTGAAGTTGGCTCCTTCACTGACACACCTGAGAGCTAACTCCGCATCTACAACCCTTGTCCCGGATATTGCATCCACGCCGTAATCAAAAAGTACGGAAGAGAGAGGGACAGTATCCCCCAGCATGATAATGAAGGCATTCTTATTACAAAGACTGATCAGATTATCAAATGAATGGTTTGTAAGCGACGTCCCTGTAATGGCAACGATATCTGCCTGAGGAATCAGGGATTCTCCATCGTTCTCACTGAAATCGCCTTCCCTGGGGTTCTTTTCTATTACCCAGAGCTTATCTGAAACTTCACGAACTCGTTTCACAAAAGGAAAGTGCCCTACTATAGCGACCTTCTTCCCCTTACCCTTTTCCATTATTATTTCAGCGGCATTAATTTCAATGCAGAGATTCTCGTCGACTTCAAGAAGAGAATTGATAGCTGCCACGCCTATTGAGGCTTCCAGTATGCTCTCGGAATAGGCAAGACGGGCCAGCTCAAATGCACTTTTTTCCGTTAAAAACCCTGGCTCTTTCACGTTCGGTGGATCCTGACGAAGTGCATCCCTGGGCAATGTCGCTGCAAGGCCGCAGTAACGTGTCATCACACCGGTGTGGAAAACGCCTTGACGAATATCCTTTACCGGAGCTTCAAGGTCTAACATCGATATCAAATCATCCAGGATCTTCATTAAGTTGTCCCCTTGATATTTATACCCTTTAAAATAATATTCCCCTCTTCAACACCTATGTCATCGGCTATGACATGACATTTCGCCTTAAGCAGAAAGAATACGGGTTTTTTCTCACTGGAAAGGCCCTCGTAATTGCCCTGCCCCTTGCTAATAATAAAGCTTGAGCTGTTGTAAAAAGCTCTGAAGTCATCACTGCATGTCTTAAGTACAGTTCCCGGAGCCTTTGTCCCGGATGACATGATTGTAGCAACTTTATCTATTCCTGCCTGAACAGCATCATCGTATGTAGCATCATTAATAACCGGGATATCTCTTACCACATATACAGTAGGTTTATTCATTTCTTCTATAAGAATTCTGTCAAATACACATTCACCGGCATTATCACCAATAAATAATATATTGTCGGTTTTATCCAGACAATCGACGAATTCACTGTAATCGCATACGGTAAAATCCATTCCGAGGATCTCGGCGACGTCTTTTTCAATATCAAATTCCTTTGTCACCCCGAAATCCATAACATTTCCGGCCGCAGAAATTCTTATTGCTGTCATAAGTCTGTCCTCGGATTCCTCAACCTTTTTTTTAAGGGAAGGATACATGGACAATGCCTTCCGGGTAGTCTCGTCCTTGATTTCTCTGTAAGGGTCATTATTGCCGATAATCTCCCGCACCTTCTGGTGTATAAGCATACCGGATTCAGGAGGTGTACTGTCGGCCGGAATGTCTTTCAGCATCATGCCAACTTCATTCAGAAGTTTTTTAATTTTATCTTCGTCTTCTGTTGCGATCCTCCCTATTCGAAGTGCCTGTTTTAAAAAACATGGGAAACAATCAAGATATGTTCTCATTATAAAATATCCCTGAGGCGTCTTTGGATGGTTTACTTTTTTTATTCACGCGTCATAAAGGTTCCGCATTTGGGGCATTTCTGCTCATAACATGGCAGCCCAAGTTGATGAGGACTTCTGGTCCCACAGTTTGGGCAAACACAATCTCCTCCAGGACCTGCTGCAAAACCGCCTCCCCGGCCTCGACCCTGGCCGCCTCTTCCCGTCCCTCCAGCTCCTCCGCCGCGCCCTCTACCAGTTCCTGCGCCTCCTCCTGCCGGACCTGTTCCATTTCCTCTTGGCATT
>DAINAR010000057.1:0-19909 GCA_036733345.1 Deltaproteobacteria bacterium
AAGGTCAGCACAGGGGATATGGATAATAACGGGAAGACAGAGATCTATCTCGTGAGCAATTATGGTTTCAGGGCAAGAACATCTGTGCTGGAATGGACAGGGAGGTTCAACAGACTTGCTCAGATGTCCGGACACTTAAGGGTCATAAGGAATTCTGATGGAGGGACGGACTTTCTTCTTTATCAGGACTCAAAGATTGATGAATTCTTCAGCGGCCGTTTATATTTAATGAGTTATGAGGGTGGCAAGTTTGCCCGGAATAAAGAACCTCTTCCAAGTCTCAAAGGTGCAAGGTTTTACAGCCTTGCAGCAATCGATATGAACGGGGACGGAGGACCTGAATGGATTGGTTTGGGCATTGAATCCAAACTATACGTGTGGGACGGTGAGGGCAATGTCTTGTGGAGCGGAAGTGAAGATCTTGGAGGAAGCAATAATTTCATAAGGATTGGGGCTCCGACTGAAGCAGATTCAGAACCCAAGTTAACCTTTGAAAGCCGCATACTGGTAACTGATATAAATGGAGACGGTAAAAAAGAGGTCCTGACAATAAAGAATATCCCCTTTGTAAAAAACCTGCTTGATTTTAAGTTTTACAATAAATCCAAACTGATCGCATATGATGTGGATGGAACGGATCTGTATCCTGCGTGGGTTTCAGGTGAAATTAATTTTTGTGTAACTGATATGCAGGTTGACGGACGGGATCTCTATCTGGCAGCACAAAAGGAAAAGCTGATGAATATAGGCGAAGGATCAGGAAGAATTATGTGGTTTGGTCTTCAATGATGGAGCTTTTGTAAAGAGATCAGAAAAATTTATATTGAATACCCACTGAGACGATAAGGACCCTACAATACCTCCCAATCCGTTTGCTATTTCCTCATAGTCTATTTGAGCTGTCAGATCGGGGGCAAGGCCTGGTACGAATGAAGGAGTATCAGATTCGAAGTCAGCGCCACTTATGGTATGCCTAATAATCCATACTATTTATTAAGTATGCCATAGAACTGTCCGGAATGATTGATTTTACTGCCAACCTTGTTACCGCAGAACTTACATCTATATTCATATCTGTCTCCATCAGGCAGTATAAGAAGTAAAAACTTGTTTACCGGCACGGATTGCCCACATGCCTGGCAATAAAGCTCAGTTGCTTCTATTTCTTCGAAATACCCTTTTGATTGGTTGGGAGGTTGTCTGTTATTGTTCATTGGATTTAAAAGACTGTCTTTCATGGTCAGGACCTATAATAAATTTGCCATTCTCATTCTCGAAAGAATTAATTTGAGAATGGGAAAATTAGAAACGGTATGTAATTAAACCGTGTGACGTATCATACGGAGAAACACTGACCTGTATACGGTCTCCAACCATAACTTTAATCCGGTTACGTTTCATTCTCCCCGAAAGTACGCCTCTCACTATGATGTTATTATCACATTCAATTTCCATGGTGCCGCCTCCAAGTACTCTGGTGACAACACCTTCCAGCTGAATCAGATCTTTTCGGCTCAAAATGCTCCTTTCCCTACATCAAGGCCAAAGGCCAATTTAAAAACTTTATAAAGACCATGCAGAAAAATCGCACAGAAAATTTAAATGAATTCGTAAAAAGTGACGAAAATGGTGTTTCCGGGCTTTTTACGATTTCATCATTTTTATAACAGCATAATTCCTTTTTTAAAAGGTTAAATAATTACATTATTTGGAGTTTTTTATCAATATCATTTTGTTGAGTTATTGCCTTAAAATGTTCAGAAATTATATCTTAATAATCCGATCCTCTGACAGGATTTCGCGGATCCGATTAGAAAGCTATTTTTATGGGTTAACATGGAATTTAGGATTGGAATATATCATGGCCTCAACATTTTCATATACCTGTTCGGTTGGGGTTTTTCCTGTTTTCCTGGACTGTTCGAGCAGGGCTCTAAAGTTGTTGCTGCAGGGGAGTTCTATCATAGGCCACAACTGCTCAACTGTAGCCTCCTCCTGAAGCTGCCACAGTAAGGCTGCGGCAATAACCCCGCCTGTATTATGTGCCCAGCCTTCAACAAAAAGAATTCCCGCTTCGGCAACCCGTTTTGCAAGATATATTTCAGCCTCTTTGCTTGTGGCCTTGAGCTGATTATTGGCAGATCCGATTATGATCTTAAACTTAAATTTGGGTATGCGTTCCTCAGTAATAATACCTCCCATAGCGCACGGGGAAAAGCTGTCTGCTACAACCGTATAGATATCATCCGGCTTTACAAAATTGACGGTATCTGTGCCGAATTGATCCTGCAATTTTTTTACCTTTCCCAGATCAATATCGGAAACAATAAGCTTTGCACCATCCTTCAAAAAATACTCTGCCAAGGGATATCCTACATGGCCCAGGCCCTGAAGTGCGATGGTTCTGCCTGCAAGATCGGGACTGCAGTATACGAAGTCGCAGGCCTGTTTCGTTGCTATATACTCCCCGTAAGCTGTAGGAGTTCCTGTTGACACAAGGGGGCTTTTTGTCCCGCCGATAAAATTTTGAGTGAATTTCTCATGTATTACATCTACCATGGCTTCATCCAGCCCCATATCAGCACCAGGAAAATTGCGGCATCTGTCTGATACATATGAAATGAATCCGATAGTTTCAAGGTCGTCCAGTTTTACGGGAGAGCACTGGACAACTGTTTTGCATCCTCCATAGGGTATTGCAGCCACAGCATTTTTGTAAGTCATGGCCCTTGAAAGATTCAATCCGTCAATGAGCACATCCAGTTCGGGCTCATTGGGTTCATGTCTGCGCATGGCACCTGCCCGTATTGCGTGTTGTCTGTTACGTATCCCGAGGATTACACTATGCTTGCAAAAGGCCATTCGGACATCTTTCCTTTTATGATAAAAGAAATCGATCCCCTCGTGGCGGCCCTGTCTAATAAGTTCTTCAATCTTTTCAAGGTATCCTTTTAATCCCAGATTATTAAAGACCTTTGTAAGTTCTTCGGTGTTCATTGCTCTAAAATCAGCCGTAAGCATATCAAGATATGAAAAATCTGTCGTATATCGACTAAAATCCAGGTCGTCATCCCATTCCTTCATTCCTCTCATAAGCAGGGCATTTTTCCGAGGGCTTAAAAATATCTCCAGAGTAGTCAGATCCATTTCCTTCATAACAGCAAAAACGCCTTCAGATGTCTCCATTTCATTTTCTCCTATTGTTATTCAGGTAATGTGATTATTGAGGTAAAGACAATCTATTCTTAAATATTATAAATAACCTAATTCACATTAATTTAGCATTTTTACTATTTATCATCAAGTTTTCTTTGTTATGTCTAATCTTATATCAAATCCATATTCGGGGAGTCGCTGGTTTAAGAGGGACATGCAATGTCTTTATACCTTTTAGTAATTAACTTTAACAGTTGCCTGATTGAAGTTAAGTGTTATATATTTTATACGGTTTTTATAAATTCTGCCAACAATATTTAAAGTTATTATGGATTCGAGGAGGTGGAAAACCTGATGATAGTATTAATTATCTCCGTAGGCCTTGCTATTTTTATGTCTGCAGGTTGTTCTCTTTTTGAGGCGGTTCTTTATTCAGTTCCGACAAGGCATATTGAGGCACTGGTGGAAAAGGGAAAATCAGGGGGTAAGATTTTTAAAGAAATGCGAGGGGATGTTGAAAGGCCTGTAGCTGCAATACTTTCATTGAATACTGTTGCCCATACAGTAGGAGCTGCCTTTGCGGGATCTGCTGCAACCGAAGTTTTAGGATATGAGTGGCTTCCCTACTTTTCTGTTTTATTCACACTGGCAATTTTAATTCTTTCTGAAATTATGCCCAAGACGGCAGGATTGGTCTATGGCAGGGCTCTGATCCCCTGGATAGCGTATCCATTGAAATGGCTCGTATGGATAATGAGACCGGCGATATGGTTAAGCCGTGTATTTACCCGGTTGATTGCAAGAGGGGCTGCTGAAGATTCTGTGACACCTGAAGAACTACGTATTATGGCCAATATGAGCCTTAGAGGCGGCGGTATAAAATCCTACCAGAAAAGATCTATTGATAGTATTTTAACGCTCCAGAATAAAATGGTTAAAGAAGTCATGACACCCAGAACAGTGGTTTTTTCACTCAGTGAGCATTTGACCCTCGATGAAGCAAGCTCTATAACAACAAAATGGGAGCACAGCAGATTCCCTGTGTATGACAATGACATAGAAGATATAGTGGGAATTGTGCTTACAAAGGAATTATTCATATCCCTTGCAGAAGACAAAAAGGATATGCATCTTACGGATCTGATGAGGCCAGTCCATTTTGTGGTTGAGACAGCGAGGCTGAACACTGTATTAATGGAATTTCTGGAACTCAGGCAGCACCTTTTTATTGTAGTCGATGAATATGGAGGGCTAGCGGGAGTCATCGCCCTGGAAGACATATTGGAAGAGATACTGGGGAGAGAGATCATAGACGAATCGGACGGTGTCGCTGATAAGCGCGATCTGGCAAGAGAGCGCAGAAGGATGATAGCATCGGAACACGGGAGGCAGGGACTGTCTTAGGCAGTGTCCGTCAAGAAATGTCTGCATACTTAGATTTCCATGGCTGAAGATGATACAATAATCAGTGATTTTCTCTAAAATTATTTTACTGATTATCTGCCAGTAAATTGCCTGTTTTTGAAGAGATCCAATGACGGCAGAACTCCAGCCATTTGTGAGCATAATTTATCTATTATTTTATTAAGCCATATTATGCCCTGCTTAGAAATGTTTGAATGCATGGCCTGAACTGTCTCAATGTAATCAGCTTTGGTATTTTTTTTGTGAATGCTGAAGGATTCAAGAAAGCGTTCTCTATATTCTTCAATTTCATTATCTTCAAACTCTTCATCTACAATTTCAGACAGCAAGGATATATTTTCGTAAAATTCCTTTTTTCCGGAAGTGAGCCGTTCATCTTTTGCACTTCTTTTTAAGGATTCCGGCATTTTTTCTGACATGACCTTTAGTCGATTAATCCTTTCACTTTTAGCTGACAAAAGGTTATTGATTACACCGGAAAATAGAAGTTCACCATATTTCTCGCCGATAAAATAAGGCCTGCGCACATGAATATACCACTGTTCAAGCGCTTTAAGGTTGGCAAGATAAATTATGTTGTTTTCTATTATCCGTGAAAGGGCGGGATAACTGTTTGGAACAAATTCAATTTCAGTGTTTTTTCGCGGAAACTTGCCGAAAACCATCACATTGTCTTTTAATATATCTTTACGAATTATTGTGCCGGCCGCTACAACATTGCCGTAGCCAATACGCAATGGCCCTACAGCGCCCCCCTGGCCCCCCAGGAATATCGGCGGCTGATTCAGCATTACACCTCTTGCGACATCTCCAAAAAGCGAAGCAGTTGTCTTGTCACCGTCAGGAGTGAAGTTAAAATGAATGTATGAACTCCCCACCTCGCTGTGGTTTTTGCGGCTGGTTCCTCCAGCCATAAAACAGTCACAAAAGTTGATCAGGCTGCCGAGGGTTACGAAAGGAAACAGGATAGTCTGCTTGAGCCCCACGCAATGGGCTCCGCTGGCTTCCTCTTCCAGTATGCATCCCTCGCGCACTTGTGCGCCCAGGCCCATATTCGCCTTTTCAAGGAAAACGGATTTTTTAAAATATCCGCCCTTGAGCTCTACATTCGGGCCCAGCTGACAATCGTCGATGGTCACAGAACCTTCATAGCCAAGTTGTGCCCCGGCTGAAATGACCGTTTTTTTTCCATAAATGCGGCAACCCGTGTATATCTTCACCCCGTTTCCGGAAATTTGATCTGTGTTCACTTCTTCCCCGATATCGATGGAAAGAGGGTTAGGTATGGTTACCCCTTTACTTATAAGCTGTTTGACTTTTTCACTACATTCAAACAGGTGATTCATGATTTTCCTCCATCAAAACAGTTACCAATAAGGATAGCGTATGTTTAATCAATATCTACATCCCGGTGTCTGACGGTAATATCTCTTTTCAGCATTTCGAGATGTGTGTTTATTTCTTCAGCAATCGCAACAGATCTGTGTTTTCCACCCGTACAGCCCACTGCAACGGTGAGATAGGCTTTTCCTTCCCTTTCATAGAGGGGGATGAGAAAATCAAGAAGGGACAGATACCGGGTCACAAAATCCCGGGTTTCAGGCCATTGTTTTATAAAAGACTTTACTCTATCATCCCTGCCGTCAAGTTTTTTCATTTCAGGGACAAAATATGGGTTAGGTATGAACCGGGTATCTATAAGGATGTCAGACTCGAGAGGAATACCGAATTTATAGCCGAAGGAAATAACCCCGATCTTCATGCGCGCGCTATCAATACCCTGGTATGAATGCTTAATAAGCAGGTCTTTAAGGCCATGAACAGTGTAGCTGGATGTGTCGATAACTTTGTCTGCTATTTGTTTTAATCCTTTGAGTTTTTCCTTTTCAGTACGAATCCCGGCCAGAAGGCTCCCTCCTTCTTCAGAAACAGGATGTTTTCTTCGGGTTTCGCTGTAACGTTTTATAAGGACCTCTTCAGAAGATTCTAAAAAAATGATTTCCAGCCTGTACCCGTCTTCTTTAAGTTTTTCAAAGACATCTTCATACTCGTGAACAAATGCCTTTTCTCTGAGATCCATGCCAAAGGCAAATTTCTGCACTTCGGAAACATCTGCCGAGCGTAACTCAAGGAATTTGGGCAGAAGCTGCACAGGCATGTTATCCACACAGAAATAACCTGCGTCTTCAAGTGCATTTATGGCAGTGCTCTTGCCTGAACCTGACAGGCCAGTGATAATTATGATGCTCATATTTTTCATTTTGCCTACCTCATCACAGTAAGATTTACATCGAGCCCGCTTCCCGTAGCAAGCTGACGGGTTATTAAAACTGTCGCTTTTTAGAAACCTGGCATCAATTTAGTTGACCCTGAATGCTTCCTGCCCTATGATTACTGCAAACTACAGTTTATTCAAATTAATATAACTTAGTAGAGCATAATGCTGGGTGTCAGTATAATCTGAAAATTATATTGAGCTTCATAAGCTTAAAAAAAACAATCAATTGTAAGGATGATTTTGTTGCAGGGAATAAGGTATTAGAAATTCAATTTTTTGTCAATTTGGTAAAAAAACCAAATAATATTATCTGATAATGACCTTATATAAATATCTATTAAATGAAATATGGCCAATATTTTTTGTCAGCCTTTTTGTTTCCGTTTTTATTATCCTGGCGGCCGATATGCTTTCAATTACTGAACTAATGGTTAATCATGGTGTCGGCCTTGGGCACGTGTTACTTATGGTTGTTTATCTCTTACCCGATATAACAGCCTTTGCATTGCCCGCTGTAAGTCTGATGGCTGTGGTTGTCGCTTTCCTGCGTCTATCGTCTGACAGTGAAATTATTGCACTGAAATCATGCGGTATAAGTCTGTATCAAATGATGCCGCCGGTAATACTGGTATCTTCGTTGGGTTTAATTTTTGCTGTTTTTATAGGTTTCATTGCGATGCCATGGGGTAACAGGTCTTTTAAAGATCTTCTTTACAATATTGCTCAGTCAAAGGCTGATCTTGGAATCAAGGAAAGGATTTTCTGCGAACCTTTTAACAATGTCATTTTTTATGTAAACAGTTTTTCAAGCAGAGAAAAGGTAATGAAAAATGTTTTTGTTGTGGACAGGCGTGATATAAACTCCACAAATACTATTGTCGCAAAAGAATCAAGAATATTTCTTTATCCTGAGGAACAGTCTATTATTCTTCGTTTTGAGAATGGAACTATAATGGTAGTTGACAAAAATCTGAAGTCGGGCAGAACTATCAAATTCAGCAGTTATGATCTGAATATAGGGTTAAAAGATATCATGGCATCCATTGCATCGAGAAAACAGAAGCCCAATGAAATGTCCATAAAAGGTCTGAAAGAAGAATTAAAGGCACATACCAAAGGGAGTGTCAGATATAATAAGGTGTTGTTAGAGATGCTGGAAAGATTCTCTCTCCCGTTTGCTGTATTTTTAATGGCTATTATAGGAGTTCCGCTTGGTGCTCAGATAAAAACCCGCGAAAGAACTGCAGGAATAGGGCTAAGTCTTGGAGTATTTGCAGCCTATTATATGTGTCTTGCAGGGATGAGAAGTTTATCTTCAACAGGCATAATATCTCCCAGCATAGGCGTGTGGATTCCTGTTATTTTTCTATTTATTTCATGTGTTTTTTTGTTATGGAGAGTTGCAAATGAACGATCTGTTAACTTTTTTTCTGAGATTTTATATAAAATAAAAAATCCCGGGCGGATTTAAAACAGATGGGAATATTATCCAGATATCTTTTAAGGGAATTTCTAAAGCTCTTTGTCTTATTTCTGTTTGCTTTTCTGACTTTATACCTGATAGTTGATTTTATTCAGAAGATCGATGATTTTAATGAAGCAAATGCCCATGGCTTAATGCTGACCTATTTCTTTTTTAAGGCTCCATTAATAGTCAGTCAGATGATACCGGTTACAACGCTGCTTTCTGTTATTGTAATGTTTTCTCAAATGAAAAAGCACAATGAAATCATGGCGATGAAGTCATGCGGCATGAGTATATTTAAAATCTCAAAACCTGTCATTGCAGTTTCGATACTGCTTTCGATTTCGGTATTTCTTTTTTCAGAATTAATTATCCCTTACACCAGTGCAAGGAGCAACCATATATGGCATGTTGACCTGGATAAAAGTAAAAAGGAAGGTATCTATGGACAAAATTGTATCTGGTATAAAGGGAAAGATTCCATCTACTGGATAGGGCATTTTGATTCACAAAACAATATCATGAAAGATGTCACCTTTTATTTTTTTGATGCATATTACAAAGTGAAAAAAAGAATAGATGCCCGAACTGGTGTCTGGAATGGAGACAGTTGGGAGCTTAAAGAAGGCATCATACAAAAACTCTGTGATGATGGAGGCTATGATTTCAAGAGGTTTGCTAAAACAGACGCGGAAATACCTGAAGGCCCGGAGGCATTTGTAAGAACCGTTAAACTGCCTGAGGAAATGAGTTACTGGCAGTTGAAGAGGTATGCTGAAAAGGTCAGACTTGAAGGTTATGATGCCGCGGGATATCTTGTTGATATGAATATTAAACTGGCATTTCCCATGATCAATTTAATAATGACAATTATAGGGATTGTGATAGCGCTGGGAGTAAAAAAAGGTGGGACACCGGTTTCAGTTTCCGCTGGTGTGGTTTTCTGTTTTCTCTATTTAGTAACACTTGGTTTTATGCGTGCACTTGGCATTTCGGGAGTGCTGCCGCCCGGATTATCAGCATGGATGGCGAATATCATTTTTTTGCTCATTGGTGTATATTTAATGATTCACCTGAGAACCTGATGGGAATTTGCTAATCGTTTCATTGTGTAGTTACAGGATTTTTATGCCGATTTCAGTATGCATAATATGCTTTAATGAAGAGAAAAATATCGCCCGGCTCCTTGAGAGTTCAAAGTGGGCCGATGAAATAATTATAGTGGATTCATTGAGCCAGGACAGAACGGTTGAAATTGCCAGCCAGTATACTGATAAAGTATTTACGAGGTCCTGGACAGGATACGAGGATCAGAAGAATTTTGCACTCTCAAAGGCAACAAAGGACTGGGTGCTGAGTGCTGATGCCGACGAAGAGATATCAGAAGCCCTTCAAAAAGAGGTTATTAATGAGATTTCCAGATCGGATGCAAAGGATGGCTATTGGATTCCGCGGAAATCATTTTACCAGGGGAGATGGATTAAGCACAGTGGCTTCTACCCGGACAGACAACTTCGCCTTTTCAGGCGAAAGAGAGCATGCTGGACCGGGGGCAGAGTCCATGAAAGGGTGGAGGTGAAAGGAAGCCTTGGAGGATTGAAGAATGACCTTTTACATTATCCTTATAAGGGTGTTATTTCAGGGCAAATTAACACAATAAACAGCTTTTCCGGGCTGATTGCCGAAGAAATGTATGAAAGAGGGAAAAGATGCCACCTTTTTCTGCTCCTTTTGCGTCCTCTGTTTAAATTCATTGAAGTATATTTCTATAAACTGGGCTTCTTAGACGGTATTGCAGGTTTAATTATTGCTGTCTCTTCCGCCTATGCCATGTTTGTGCGTTATGTCAAACTCAGAGAAATTGAGAACCGTCTTGAAAACCAGATCTCCTTATGACCTTTCGGTTATTATAATCAATTATAATACGGCAGATTTGCTTGCAGGATGTCTGAACTCCGTTTTTGAACAGTCCGGCTGTAAATTTGAGGTAATTGTGGTTGACAATGCATCTCATGACAATAGTCAGAGTATTGTAAGAAATCAATTCCCTTACGTAAAACTGATTGCAAATGAGAGCAATATTGGATTCTCACGGGCAAATAATAAGGGGCTGGAGGTATGTGGTGGAGATTACATATATTTTTTAAATCCAGACACAGAATTAAGGCAGGGTGTATTCATATCCATGATAGAATTTATGGATTCATATAAGGATATCGGCCTTGCAGGAACAGGTATTGTAAATCCTGACGGATCTTTTCAGCCATCTTTGGAAACACATTATCCCGGCCAGAGACATGCAAAACGTGAACTCAAGGGATTAAGGGGCGATATCGCATGGGTTTTAGGCGCAAGCATGATAATCAGGCGTGAGATTATCCAGGAACTGGGCGGCTTTGATGAAAGATTTTTTCTATACGGAGAAGATCAGGATCTGTGTCTTAGAGTCAGAAAAGCCGGCTGGGTAATTGGCTTTATACCTGATGCGGTGGCAGTTCATTGGGGAGCGCAGAGTGAGAGGGATAATCTTCCGGTAGAGGTCTGGAAAAAAAAACTGGATGCAGAGGTTTTGTTCTATAAAAAGCACTATTCAAAAAGTACGGTGGCGGCAATAAAAAGAGGTAATCTTCTGCAGGCATTCTGGAGGGTTTTTACCTTGAAACTTACACTTCCGTTTTGTGCTGATAAGCATGTCTGCATAAGAAAACTGGAGAAGTATCAGCTGCTGTTAAATAAATGAGCCTTTGAGATGAAGATAGGAGTTGTAATCCCAAAATACGGTCTTGTAGGCGGTGCTGAAAGCTTTTCATATGAGCTTACAGAACGCCTTGCTTTGCGTGACGGCCTTGAGGTTCATGTGTTTGCAAATAAGTGGCGTCAGGGCAAATCACCTGTTATATTTCATAAGGTCTCAAGAATTGGCTTCCCTCGTTTCCTAAGACAAATCAGTTTTGCATATTCTGCAAACAGAAAGATACTGTCCACCAATTGTGATTTGATACACAGCCACGACCGGATATTTTGCGCTGATATCTTTACCATGCACGGCATCCCTCACAGGACCTGGATAAAAGAGGCGAGAAGGAAGCATTTAAGCCTCTTTGACAGATCTCTGATCTGGCTTGAGAAAAAGACGCTGGAGAACTCGCGCATGCATGCGGTTTTACCAGTCTCGACTCTTGTAAGGGATGAGCTTTTAAAGAGTTATAATATCCCGGAATCAAGGCTCGAAGTAGTTCACCCCGGTATTTCGGAAGAGCGTTTTTCCGGACTGGATCGTCAGGTCTGCAGGAATGTGATTCGCAGTCGTCATGGCCTGTCTGAAAAGGATATTGTAATACTGTTCGTAGGAATGAATTTTGAGATCAAACGTCTGGATCTGGTCATAAGGGGAACCGCCGAATTAATTGCAAAGGATAAGAGATTTCAGTGCCTGAAGGTGCTGGCGGTCGGAAAAGGCGAAACGAAGCGATATCAAACGCTGGCAAATGATCTGGGAATTTCAGGACATATCATTTTTGCCGGTGTAAGCAGTGATGTTGAAAAATATTATCTGGCAGGTGATATATTTGCAATGCCGTCTGTTTTTGACACATTTGGAATTGCAGTGCTTGAGGCCATGTTTGCAGGTCTTCCTGTAATCATAAGCTCTAAAGTCGGTGCAAAGGATCTTATGGAATCAGGAGTGCAGGGATTTGTGCTCGGAGAAAATCCTGACATCTTTGAATTCAGCAGGTGTATTGAATTTCTTATCATAAATGAAAACCGTATGGAAATGGGCGAAAATGCCAGAAACACGGCTGAAAGCCATACATGGGACAGGGTTGCGGATAAGGTATACAATTTGTACATATCGTTTTTTGGAAAAGAGCTATAGTTAATGGAAAGTGCACCAGAGGAATGCATATTATGCGGTTCCAGCACAAGAGAATTGCTGATAGAAAAGGATTCCTGGAAGGTTTGTCGCTGTACGAACTGCGGACTGGGTTTCCTGGATCCAAGGCCCTCGGAGGATGAAATAAAAATCCTGTATGGCAAGGAGTACTTTTCGCGCAGTTATGACAAAGGGTTCGATCCTGATTCGGTTGAATTCAAAAAACGGCTCAGCCAGGAGACCCATCGCATAAGGTTCTTCAGGGGATTTAAGAAAAGGGGAAGCATCCTCGATATTGGATGTGGAAACGGATATTTTCTTGCGGCCTGCCGAGCTGAGGGATACGACGTGCAGGGACTGGATATATCAGACTGGGCTTCTGAGTTCGCTGTTGAAAGACTGGGAATCCCGGTTATTACAGGTGAGATAGATTCTGTTGGTATACCCTCGAACAGTTATGACATTATTTCCATGTGGCACTTCCTTGAACATACACGTAATCCGCGCATGACAATATCAAAGGTCTTATCATGGCTGAAAAGTGACGGAATACTGATTATTGATGTGCCCAATTATGAGAGCACTGATGCCCGCTTAAACAGGGAGGAATGGGTCGGATGGCAGCTCCCATATCACCTGTATCATTTTACCCCTGAAAGCCTGGAAATGCTTCTTGATATTTTTGAACTTCGTATAGAAAAGCGAAAGACTTATCACTCGGAAGCCATCAAGAATAGATTGAGAGAAATATGTGTGCCGAAACCGTTAGCCCGCCTGCTTGCCAGGATGTACTCCGGAACCAGCCTGGCCGTTGTTTCAAAGAGAAAATAGCCATATTTTTAAGATCTTGCGTATTAACTGTAATTTTTTACGGGACTCGCAGGATTATCTTATTTATTAGTTTTGGTATTTAGTATAAAATACAAACAGTGGTTATCTTAACTGGAAACTAATTGAATTGGCTGAAATATTTATAACTTATCACCCTTGAACTTGCTCAGGTTATAGGCTATTCATTAATTGCAAACTAACTATCCATTAAATGTATTTAAATGGCTTATCTTAAATAGCAGGAGTATGTTTTGTATACTGCAAAATGGGGCGTGGCGACAGATACAGGTCGCCGGCGTGACCACAATGAAGACAGCCACTATATTGATCCTGAAGCCGGATTATTTGTGATATCCGACGGGATGGGCGGACATCAGGCTGGCGAAGTGGCCAGTGCACTGGCTGTGAAGACAATTGCTGATGCTGTTCTTGCCGGCCATTCCCTGAAGAAGTCAGTGGCATTAGCACATGACGCTATTCTCAACGCAAGTAAAAAGGGCCCGGGAGTTCGCGGCATGGGTGCAACTGCGGTAGCTCTTCTGCTTAAGGGGAGTCTTTATGAAATCGCATGGGTGGGAGACAGCCGGGGTTATCTATGGGACAGCTCCAAGGGAGAGTTAAGACAAATCACTCGTGATCATTCCCTGGTTCAGCAAATGCTTGACTCAGGCACCCTCAAACCTGAAGAGGCCAGAAATCACCCTAAAGGCAATGTTGTGACTCAGGCCTTAGGTGTCATTAATATGCCGGAGCTGACAGTAGATACGGTTACCGGGAAGCTTAGTGCCGGTCAGCAACTATTGCTATGCAGTGATGGCCTTACAGGCGAACTTGATGACTCTGAGATTGCCGATCATCTCAGAAAGAAAGGTACCATTCAGGAAATAGCAGAAAGACTGGTGGATTCTGCCAACAGTCGAGGAGGAAAGGATAATATCACATTAATTCTTGTCCCGGCGTCCCCTGAATCGTCCAGCATTTCTAAATCAGACGAAACACTTTCCATGGAAGCCAAAGCACTCAACCAGCATGCTGTCAATGGCAAAAAATCCAATGTCAGGAAAATTGCGCTTGCTGCCCTGATCGCCGGGACATTGCTGCTGGTTATGGCCGTGGTGCGCTGGGTTTTATAAATTTAAAATACCCGCATGTGCAGGGCCGTCCATCCAAGGGTATGCCCATGATATCTTATACAAAACTGTTAAATTGGCGGATATTCAGTTCTTTTTATCCGAGGCGGACAAGATCTGCCAACCAGCCAAAGGCTGGTAAAAGGCTGGTAAAAGGCTGGTAAAAGGCTGGTAAAAGGCAGCCAAGTCCTCTCCCCCTGGGAAGGGGTAGTTAATTTGCCCGGCTCAAGACATGCGTATTGAGATAATTCTGAATTAGCAGTAAAAAACTGATCGGATGACCAAAAAAGGGCCTTGACTGCTGTTTTCCATTTCATGCCCTGTGCAGTATAGAGAAAGGAAGATATGCAATCTGAATTTACCGGGAACAACGTGAGGTCTTCGATAAATGATATTGCATATCCCGCTATTTTCTTTATTGTAACTATTCTTACGCGCCTGCCCTTTACGAGCAGGCTTTTGTATCACTGGGATTCCGTGCAATTTGCTCTTGGCCTTGAGGATTATGACATTACTGTTCATCAGCCACACCCGCCGGGATATTTTCTCTATGTCATGCTCGGAAGGTTAGTCTATTTTTTCATCAGGGATGCAAATTATGCCTTGATAATCATAAATATTTTCTTCAGCGGATTTACAGTTGTCACAATATATTTTCTCGGCAAAGAGATCTTCGGTAAGAAAGCAGGGGTATTTGCCGCCGTCATTGCAATCACCAGTCCCAACCTCTGGTTTCATGGAGAGGTCGCACTTACATATATTGTAGAGTCGTTCTTCAGTTCCCTTATTGCACTGCTTTGCTGGCGGATACTCAGGGGACGGCATGGATATCTCTGGCTCTCTGTAATAGCTCTTGGGATCTCGGGCGGAATCAGACAGAATACGATGGTATTTCTTCTTCCTCTCTGGTTATATTCTGTTAAAAAGTTACCCATCAGAAAATTCATTTTATCCATTGGTCTTCTGGGCATAGTCTGTCTCCTCTGGTTTGTTCCTATGATTTGGATGACAGGAGGATGGAATACCTATATCAGTGCGTTAAGAGAACTCTGGCAATTCCATGCAGGTCGCGCCTCGGTATTTGAACAGGGCTATGCGGCATTTATATTGTTTTCATCAATCCTTGTCAGGTTTATTGCATATAGTATTGGGGCGGGTGTTTTCACTTTAGTGATGGCGGCGTATCTTTTAATTCGCCATAAAAATACCGGGATCATGGACAGATCGACAGCCTTTTTTTTCCTGCTGTGGATTATGCCTTCAGTCCTTTTTTTTCTGTTGATTTTCATCGAACCATCGAATCCGGGGTATGTGCTGATTTTTATTCCGGCACTCATTCTTCTGATACCAGCATCTGTAATTCATGTCAGCAATGACCTGAACCTGCTTACGGCAAAAGATTTCTCTTATGTTATTTCAATGGTAATTATTATCACAAATATTGCAGTGTTCTGTTTCCATAACGAGATGTCCTGTAGAGAGATCAGGTCTCACGACCGGAATCTTTCAGTCCTTTTTGATGGCATAAAAAAATTCAGTACAAGCAATACGGCGGTATTTGTTGAACCATATATATTTTATGGATACAGGCAAATTATGTATTATTTGCCTGAATACAGAGTTTATCTTGTAGATGCCAGAGTTTCTCCATCAGGAGAGAGAAGGAAAACATTCTGGGGTTTGAAAAGAAAAACTTTTATATCCGACATCGTGACTTTATCCGGAGATGTCAATAATTTTGTTATTCCGTCATTCTCTGATAAAAGAGACAAAGTTACCAGAAGAGAAAGTGTAAGTGTGACCAGATTGTCATTCGGCATGTTTATAGCCGCAGGCTCTGTTGATTTCGTCAGAAAAGTATTTCCTCAGCTGGAGATTATTAAAGAAGGTGAACTTGCCGGCTTAACTGAATAAAAGGGGAAATAAATGGCAATGGAATACGGTCCCGGCCTTTTCAGTACAGTCTTATTTTGCGGTACCATCGAACAAATGCCTGTTAAAGGCCCACCCGTATTTTTTTCAAAGCCCAATGTTTCCTCCTCTTTTGGATATGGAAAAGGCTATTGAGCATCCGGTATGAATCTTTTAATAAAGATACCCTGCTACCCGGGATGTCATTCCAGTCGATTGGTATTTCTTCCATCTGAAAACCCGAATCGGAAAGGGCGGTAATCATTTCAATGTCAAAAGCAAAACGATTTTCCTGTAAAAATGGTAATATGGTTTGAAATGCCTGTTGAGAAATAACCTTGAAACCACACTGTGAATCATAGATAGCTTCATTTATAATAATTCCAACTAATGTTGAATATAAACGGCCGATTACATGGCGTTTCCAGTTTCTTTGCACAGAATGTCCAAGCATACGGATGCGGGAACCGAAATAGCATTTTCTGAAATCATTTTCCGCATAAACTCTGTCAAACACACGAAGCACTTCATCTGCCGATGTCGCGCCATCAGCATCGGCAAAAGCAAGCCATTTCGAGTTTTGAGCCTTACGCCATCCAGTTCTTACCGCAAATCCCTTTCCCATGTTTTTTTCCAGGAAAACAGGGTCAAGGATCAGATCGTGAGATTCTCTGAGTTCAGATACAATCTTTTTTATTTTTTGCCTTTCTTCTTCCCTTGAACCATCGTCGACGACAAGAATGTTAGTTTTATAGGACTGGCCTTTTAATTTAGCAGCGAGATCAATGAGATATAAAGGGAGGCGGTTGCTTTCCTCAAAAGATGGCATCACGAGATGAAAGTCCACTGATATACAGTTGCTGCAGTATCTCATAATTCTGACTTCAAAAGACTGTTAATTTTTCCAATGTTTAAGAATTCTAAAATTCAAATTCATATTCGCGTGAGTCATTGCATTACATCGCAAACATTCCGCTATTTCTGAATATCCGCGCAGGTTTTTTACCGCGGGGCTGTTTCATCTTTATAGCTTGTCATATTTATCCTCGATGACAGCTGGGGTAATATTCTTGTATTTTTCAATTAGATATTTGTTTTCCGGTGTATTTTTTACAAATATGTTAGCCACTTTGTCAGAATATATAAGATGCCATTCACTGCTGATTAATAGAAATTCTGAAAGCACTGAATCGGTGTTAAAAATAATAAAATTAACGTTGTATTTCTCAAGCTTTTTTTCCCATCCCGGACTGAGCGTTATTATGCGGCAATATTCCTTGAGCCATTCAGAGCCATACATATCGGCCCTTCCATCGATGAACACCCTGTACTGGGGATAGGCACTATAAATAATATAATCCCCGAATTCGTATTCATTGAACATCCTGCCTTTTATGTCCTCTTTCTTCAGGAACTCAACTGCAGCCACTGGTTTGATTTTTTTATCAAACTGGTATTCCATAGTGCCACCGAGAGCGACTGCTATCACCGGTATAAAGGGCAGGAACAGCCAGAAGCAGCCCCTGGTGGACATGTCGATTTCAGAAATATTTTTATCCCTTGTTTTGAGGAAACCAATAAATTTGCCGTGATATTCAGTCAATATGTATTCGCTATGCCTTAAAAGCACAGGTGCCATTATTATGGCAAAAAGGGGAACGTTTCTCGCAGAATAGAGTGCAAAATGGGTAAATACAATCATTAACAGTATCTCTATTGTGTTGAGCCTTATCTTTGAGAATGAAAAAATGATGATCATGAACAGGAGGAAAATTTCAAATGGTATCAATCTGGGATCGTGGAAATCAGGCGAAGCAAATTCGCCTATGTAATTCACCATGAATTTATCCAATATTGCCAAAAATGGATGTATCAAACCCTCAATGCCGTTTGGGTTTAAAAAGGATATAAAAAATGATAATAATAAAATAAGGAGAAGCTTCTTTGATTTATCTTTATAAGTGTATTTAGCCGGTCCTTTTTCCAGGAGAAAGTGTATAAGATTGCCCAGAGAGTATATGCCACACAGGATTAATCCTAAAAGAAAAGCCCCATGCAAATTGACCCAGACAAGCATTATAAAAGGCAGGATATACAGATGATTTTTTCCTTTATACTGGTATAAATCAAGAATGTAATACCAGATAATGAGGACAATCATGGAAAATATATGCGGCCTTGCCAGCCAATGTATTGATGAAGCAGTTATGACCAACAGAGTAATTAGTATGACAGCAGCAATATTGCCTTTTTCTTTTCTTAAAATCTTAAACAGCAGATAATATGTGAATGATATAAGGAAAGAGAAGAAAACTACGATTCCTGTAAGTCCGCTAATGCGATGAACGAAGGCCATGAATGCCTGGGAAAGCCACTCAAAATTTATATAGCGAAGCCTTGGGGTTGTTGAGGAGAAAAGATCATACTCTGGAATTGATAGTGTATCAAGAATGCTCTCACCGATTCTTATGTGATAACCCGTATCACAATCCATAAGTAATTTTGAAGGAGTCAAAAGAGCAAGTGCCAGCAGCAATGAAAAAAAAATTATGTCTGCAATTGAAGGGATGAGGTAATATTTTAATCTTTGCTTCATACCTAAAATCATTTAACTTTTTGAAATGGAAAAAGGTGTTGTCTAAGATATTAATCCCGGTGAGAGGAAGAATAGGAATAACGTTCTCGTATGTCAAGGGTTATTGATTGCCATATCGAAGGGCATGACAGCATGACCGTATTTCTGATCCCGAAGCCGCTGTAATGTCTGCCAGTCAAGGAGCCTGCTCCAAGAGCTCCGGCGGGTTCAATCCGCTTATTGCTGATTACCAAAAGCCCAGTGTCAGAAAATTACCATTATTGGCCCTGATCAACGTGATTCTGCTGAAGGCTTCTGCGGCAGATTACGGGATGACTTAAATGTGGATTTTCTGAATGATATTACTTACGAAAGCAAAAGTATTATCCTTGAGTACATTTTTGTTGACGTCTGCTTTCATAGAAGTTTATAATTTAAACCTAACCAATAAATAATAATTATAAGGAGGTGATATGAGGATCCTCTCCTCATTTTCTGTAATCACTTGCTTTAGTTTTTCTGTGATATTATCCGGACTAAATAAATTTAAAATCTGCCTGCAGAAGAAGACTCGCGGGGCGATAGCCGTTGAATTCTCTTTATGTATGTTTTTAGCTGCCCTTATTATGTCGGGCATTTTTTTATTGTTTAAAAATATGTCCATACAGATAATTAATCAGTTTGAGAATTATGTTTTGTCTTTTCCCAATATTTAATAATCATTTAGCGTAAGGAGGTTGACATGCTGAAGAAAATTAATGAGTTAATGGTGAGGTGTTATATAAAAAAGGACTCTGGATGGCATAGAATAAAAAATGTGCTTCGTGAAGAGCGTGGAGCCGGGGCTGTGGAATATGCCCTGGTAATTGCTGTTGTTGTTATTATGGTTATCGCTGCAGCTACCTTTATGAAAGGGCCGTTGGTTAATTTCTTCAACGCTGTGGTTGATCAGGTTAAAACTTTTATGACATCGAAAAAAACACCTTGAGCCTATTTGGAAGCGGCTGTCTTTTTTTAATTATTTCGAACTGGCTTGTTGATTCTGTGAAAACTATTTTTATGCCGGATGGTAGCGATTCATAACAGCACGGAAGACTTCAAAAACTGTGCTGTAAGGATTTTTATTCGGCTTGTGGTAAAAATCTCTTGCCTGTTTTACTCGATGATTTACCGGCCAAACGCCTCGATATTTTGGGGAAAAGCCGTCGTTAAGGTTGAAGCATGAAGTCATTATGCATTAACCTCAAAACAAAACATAATTAGT